>NZ_LQIX01000004.1 GCF_001500045.1 Mycobacterium sp. GA-1199 | reverse complement strand
GGGGGTAGGGAGCCGGTCGGGCGGGCGCGCGTTAGACCTTTGCCGGTTCGTCACCCTCGACGCGGCCCAGTCGCCAGTCGCCGTCGCCCAGCAGCTCGAGTTCGTGGGTGTGGTGCTGTTCGACTGTGCTGCGGTGGCTGACGCTGACCAGGATGGTGTCGGGCAGCTCGGTGCGGACCAACTGGTAGAGCATGAACTCCAGACCTTCGTCGAGCGCGGAGGTGGACTCGTCGAGGAACACCGCTTTGGGTTTGGTCAGCAGGATCCGCGCGAACGCGATGCGTTGCTGTTCGCCGGGGGAGAGCACCTTGGCCCAGTCGTCGACCTCGTCGAGACGGTCGGCGAGGTGCGGCAGCGCCACCTTGTGCAGCATGTGGCGCAACGTCCGGTCGTCGATCTCGCCGACCTCGTTGGGGTAGCTGACGACGGTGCGCAGGTCGCCCAGCGGCACATAGGGCATCTGCGAGAGGAACATCGTCTCGTTGGGTCCACACGGCCGGGTCAGCCGTCCCGAGGTGAACGGCCACAGCTGCGCGAGGCTGCGCAGCAGGGTGGTCTTGCCGCTGCCCGACTTGCCCGTGACCACCAACGAGTCGCCGACCTCCAACCGCATGTCGAGCGGCCTGATCAGTTGTCGGCCATCGGGGGTGCGGACTTCGACGGCGGACAGTTCGACGGTGCCGTCCACGCAGGGCGCGGTGGTCAGCTCGGGCAGCGCCCGACCCTCGTCGTTGGCGACCACCAGGCCGTGCAGCCGGATGATCGCCGCCCGGTAACCGGCGAACTGGTCGTAGACGTTGCGGAAGAAGGACAGGCCCTGCTCGATGTTGCCGAAGGCCGCCGCGGTCTGGCTCATCGCGCCGAGCGTGATCTCACCGGTGAAGAACCGGGGGAACTGCAGCAGATAGGGCGGCACGACGATGATCTGATCCATCGACAGGTTCCAGCCGTAGAAGCCCATCATGCGGTTGATGTAGCGCTTGTAGTTGCTGACGACGGGCGCGAACAGCCGCCGCAGCCCGGACCTTTCGGCCGCCTCGCCGCGGTAGAAGGCGACCCCCTCGGCCGCGTCGCGCAGCCGCACCAGCGCATAGCGGAAGGCTGCGTTGAACTTCTCGTTGTAGAACGACAGCCAGATGATCGGCCGCCCGATCCAGAACGCGAAGACCGAAGCGAGCAGGACGTACGCCAACAGGATCCAGAACATCGCCCGCGGCACGTCACCGATGATCGGCAGCGCGAGCGTTCCCGACAGGTTCCACAGGATCGCGGTGAACGAGATCATCGAGACGATCGCACTGACCGCGCCGAACAGCAGCGTGGCGGTCGAGGTGTTGTTGGGTGTGTTGGGCAGCCCGCCGACCCCCGCGGTGAAGATGTCGATGTCGTACTGGATGCGCTGGTCGGGGTTGTCGATGGTGTCGTCGATGAATCGGCCGCGGTAGTAGGCCTTGTCGTCCAACCAGTCACCGGTGAGGCGGTCGGTGAGCCAGACCCGCCAGGCCAACATGAACCGCTGGGTCATGAAGAGGTCGAGCATGATCCGCGCGACGTGGATGACGGCCAGGATCGCGAAGACCATCATCGACAGCCAGAACCCGTCCCTGCCGGAGTTACGGATGGCGTCGTCGCCACTGCCCAGGCCGGACGCCACCACCTGGAAGCTGGTCATCATGTCGTTGCCCTGGTAGGTGAACAGCACCGTCAGGCGGACTCCGATGATCACCGAGAGCAGCAACGCGCCAAGCCACAGCCAGACCTTGACGCTTTCCGGCCCCTTGAAGTAGTCGCCGGTGATGCGCCAGAACTGACGGCCCCACACGGTGAACCTGGCGATGAGCACCAAGACGATCAGAGTGCACACCGCCGCGATCGCCCAACCCCGCGCGATCCACACCAGCGACGTCCACAGTTCACTGCCCCAGTCCAGCGTCGGGGTGAACATTCCCTCATTCACTCCGGCAAGGTACCTTCTCTGAGCGCCGCAGGCGTTTCAGAAGGACCATCCGCGGGTCGCCAATGTGGCGACCTGCGCTCACCGTGCGAATGTCGCGCGCAGATGGGCCGCCAAGGCCTCGGCGTCGACATGCGCGGCCGTAAAGCCGAGGTAGCCGTCGGGTCGCACCACGAACATCCCTCGCTCGCCGCAGCCGTAGGCGCGGGCGAACTGTCCGTCGGCGTCGCGGACGAGGGGTAAGGCCGTATCGGTGACGTCGGCGTCGGGCGCGGCGATGAGGTACACGGTCATGCGCTCGCCGGTGACCGTCATCGCTGTTGCGGCGGCGCGTTCGAAGTCCGCCACGTCAGCGGCGCCGCGCCCTGGACCCGCGTACAGCAGCGTGGTGTGGTGGCGGCCGAAGAGCTGGAACAACCGAAGTGGCCCGGTGACGGTGTCGCGTACCAGCCCGGCCGCGTCGTTCGCGCGTCGCCCCGCACCCGCCGCGACGATAGGGCTGTCCGCGTAATCGATGAGCAACTGCGCCTCGCGGCGGATCACGTACTGCGGATCGGTGGAGTCGGCGCCGATGCCGTCGCGGGCGCTGCGTACGGTGCGTCCCACCACGTCCTCGCCGACCGGCCGGCGTTCGGCGTCGTAGCTGTCGAGCAGATCCGGCGCCGCGGCGCCCGACACCGCCAACGCCAGCTTCCACGCCAGGTTGTGGGCGTCCTGAATGCCGGTGTTCATCCCCTGCGCGCCGGTCGGCGGGTGGATGTGCGCGGCATCACCGGCGACGAAAACCCTGCCGCGCCGGTAGGTATCGACGAGGCGGTGGCTGATCCGGAACACCGACGACCAGCGCAGGTTGCGCGCCGTCGCCGGTTCGGGAGAGAGCCGATCCAGGACGGCCTGGATGTGATGCAGTTCGGGTGCGCGGGCGGCCTCGAAACCATGCACGACGCCCGCGGCGGGGGCGCTCCCCAGTTCGTCGGGCACCAGCATCGACATCCGGTACCGGCGGTGATCCGCGTCCGCCCGGGCACCGATGGGCGACGGCAGCGGTATGCACACCAGCAGATCGTCGGTGGTGCCACCGGTCTGGTGCATCGCCCGGATGGCGTAGCCGCGCGGCAGCGACCAGTCGACCTCGACGTCACCGAGCATGTACTGCTCGGCGAACGCACCGCCCTCGAAGGTCAACCCCAACGCCTTGCGCACCATGCTGTGGGCGCCGTCGGCGCCGACGAGGTAGCGGGCGCTCACGGTGCGTTCACTGCCGGCGCTCAGTGTCGCGGTCACGCCATCGCTGTCCTGGTCGAAGCCGGTCAGTCGCCACCCACGCTCGACGCGGACCCCGCGTGCCGCGAGTTCGTCACCCAGGATGCGCTCGGTAGCGTACTGAGGAATCGCGACGAACCCGAAGGGCACGTCGGCGGGAACGTCGAAGTCGACCTGCGCGACCCGCACGCCGTTGACGTAGACCAGCTGACCGTGTATCGGAACTGCCGCGTCGAGGATCGGGCCCAGGATGCCCATGCTCTCGAACACCTCGAGTGAACGCGGTTGCACCCCAACCGCTTTCGCGTACAGCGGTGGCACGGGGAGCGGGTCCACGATACGGCAGTCGATGCCGCGCCTGGCCAGTTCGATCGCCGCGGTGAGACCCACCGGACCGGCACCGGCGATCAACACTTGCGTTTCCTCGGGTCTCGGCACGCCTGATTATGCTGCCATCATGAGCACCGACGCGCCTGCTCCCTCCGCCGTGAACGCCGGCCATCTGATCGCTCGCCGGTTGCGCGCCAGCGGGATCGACACGGTGTTCACGCTTTCTGGTGGGCATCTGTTCTCGTTCTACGACGGTTGCCGGGCATCAGACATCCGGCTCATCGACACTCGCCACGAGCAGACCGCCGCGTTCGCCGCCGAGGGCTGGTCCAAGGTGACCCGCGTGCCGGGCGTCGCGGCGTTGACGGCCGGGCCCGGCGTCACGAACGGTATGAGCGCGATGGCTGCCGCGCAGCAGAATCAGTCGCCGCTGGTGGTTCTCGGCGGTCGCGCACCGGCGATGCGATGGGGTCAGGGCAGCCTGCAGGAGATCGACCACGTCCCGTTCGTCGCGCCGCTGACTCGCTTCGCCGCGACCGCGGAGTCGCCAGATGCCGTTGCGGAACTGGTCGATGACGCGCTGCGGGCCGCGGCCGGGGCAGCAGGAGGGCCCTCCGGTGTGTCGTTCGTCGATTTCCCGATGGACCACGTGTTCAGCGAGGCCGCCGACACCGGCGCCCCGGGTGCGCTGGATGTACCTGCCACGGCGGTGCAGGCCGACGGCGACGCGGTGACCGTCGCGCTGGGCCTGCTGGCCAAGGCGCGGCGGCCGGTCATCATGGCCGGGACCAACGTCTGGTGGGGTCGCGCCGAGACGGCACTGCTGAATCTGGCCGAGTCGCTTCGAATCCCGGTGCTGATGAACGGCATGGCCCGCGGCACCGTCCCCGCCGACCACCAGCTCGCATTCTCGCGTGCACGGTCAAAAGCGTTGAAGCAGGCCGATGTTGCGCTGGTGATCGGTGTGCCGCTGGACTTCCGGCTGGGCTTCGGGGGTGTGTTCGGGTCCGAGACCGCGCTGATCGCCGTCGACCGTTGCGTGCCGGAGCGACCGCATCCGCGACCGGTCGCTGCCGGCTTGTACGGCGACATCACCGCTACGTTGTCCGCCCTTTCGGCAGCCGGCGCGCACGATCACGAAGCCTGGATCGCCGACTTGCGTGCCACCGAGACCGCGATGCGAACCTCCGAGGCCGATGAGTTGCGCGATGACCGCACGCCGCTGCACCCCATGCGGGTGTACGCAGAGATCAGCGCCATGCTCGATCGCGACGCGATCGTGGTGGTCGACGCCGGCGACTTCGGCTCCTATGCCGGCCGCGTGATCGACAGCTACGTGCCCGGCGCCTGGCTCGACAGCGGCCCGTTCGGCTGCCTGGGTTCGGGGCCGGGCTACGCCCTGGCCGCCAAGCTTGCCCGGCCCGATCGCCAGGTGATCCTGCTCCAGGGCGACGGTGCGTTCGGGTTTTCCGGCATGGAGTGGGATACCCTGGTACGGCACGGAATTCAGGTCGTATCCGTGATCGGCAACAACGGCATCTGGGCGCTCGAGAAGCATCCGATGGAAGCGATCTACGGGTATTCCGTGGTGGCCGACCTGCGGCCGGGCACCCGGTACGACCAGGTCGTGACCGCGCTCGGCGGGCATGGCGAGTTGGTGTCGACGCCCGCCGAACTGCGGCCCGCCCTCGATCGGGCCTTCTCCTCGGCGCTGCCGGCGGTGGTGAACGTACTGACCGATCCGACGGTCGCGTACCCCCGTCGCTCCAACCTGGCCTGACTTCTCTCCAGCCCCTTCTGCCGCGAGCGTGCGGGTCTGCACACGACCCGCCGCGAAATCTCAGCACTTCGGGCACGTTCGCGGCGGCGCGAGCGCGACGAAAATCGCTCGACCCGTTCGGTCTTCGCGGCCATGCTGGGGCTCATGGAGGTGCGCATTCACGACTCTGCCGACGAGTTTCGCGCGATCGCCGAGCCGGTGTACCGGCGCGACCCGATCGCCAACACCATCGAGCTCACGGTCCTTGCCGCCGCGATGCCCGACGACGCGCTGTTGCTGTCGGTGTGGCGGGATTCGGAGGTGGTCGGCGTCGCGCTGCAGACCCCGCCATACCCGTTGGCGTGCAACGGTATTCCGATAGGGTGCGCTGGCATCGTCGCCCGTGATCTCCGTCGGAGACGGCCCGATCTGATCGGGGTCCGCGGTTCACGTGAGGTCGCCGTCGCGATCGCCGACGCCTGGCGGTCGCACGGCGAATGTGCGGGCAGCGTCACGCTCGAAGAGCGGCTCTACCGGTTGGGGACCCTGCGGCCGCCGGCCGGCGTTGCGGGGGTGCCGCGATGGGCAGACGAGACCCATCGCGCGGTGTTGATCGACTGGGTGGAGCACTTCTCCGCCGAGACCTTCGGCCATCCTCGCGACGACACCGCGGGGGCTCGCTTCGTCGACGCGGCCGCCGACCGGGCTGACCGGTTCCTGCTGTGGGACGTCGACGGCACAGCGGTCAGCACGGCGCTGCTGCGTGCGCCCGCGGCGGGGGTGTCGCGCATCGGCCCGGTTTTCACGCCCGCGGACCGCCGGACCAACGGCTACGGCTCGGCCGTCACCGCCGCGGCCGCACAGGCCTCACTGGACCGCGGCGACGTGGCGGTGGTGCTGTTCACCGATCGTGCCAATCCGACCTCGAACGCGATCTACCGGAAGATCGGCTTCGAGCCGGTGTCAGAATTCGCGCGCATCGACTTCCGCACGGTCGACCAACCGTGAACGTGCGCAGACTGCTGCAGAAATGCGGCGTGTCGCGAAGCGGACACGCACGCTCGCCCCGAGGAACGCAGCGCGTACGGTAGCGGTGTGGCAAAGACGAAGACCCGCACTTCAGGCCGTGTCAGCAATAGGTTCTGGAAGCTGCTCGGCGCCAGCACCGACCGCAGCCAGGCGCAGTCGATGGCGCAGGTGCGCAGGTCGGCGGACTTCGATGAGAAGGCCGCGGCCCTCGACGACGAAAAGTTGAGCAAGGCCGCCAAGTTGCTGAACCTCGACGACCTCGCCGAGTCCACCGACATCCCGCAGTTCCTGGCCATCGCCAGGGAGGCCGCCGAGCGCACAACGTCGCTGCGGCCCTTCGACGTTCAGCTTCTGGGCGCGCTGCGCATGCTCGCAGGCGACGTGGTCGAGATGGCCACCGGCGAAGGCAAGACGCTCTCGGGTGCCATCGCGGCCGCCGGCTACGCCCTGGGTGGGCGCAGCGTGCACGTCATCACGATCAACGACTACCTCGCGCGCCGCGACGCCGAATGGATGGGCCCGCTGCTGGAGGCGCTGGGCCTGACGGTCGGCTGGATCACCGAAAGTTCGACGCCCGAGGAGCGCCGCACGGCCTACCAGTGCAACGTCACGTACGCCTCGGTGAACGAGATCGGGTTCGACGTGTTGCGCGACCAGTTGGTCACCGACGTCGCCGATCTGGTTTCACCGAACCCCGATGTCGCGTTGATCGACGAGGCCGACTCGGTGTTGGTCGACGAGGCGCTGGTTCCGCTGGTGCTGGCCGGCACCACCCATCGCGAGACGCCGAAGGTCGAGATCATCCGCATGGTCGGTGAACTCACGCCCGGCGTCGACTACGACACCGACACCGACAGCCGCAACGTCCACCTCACCGAGATCGGCGCACAGAAGATGGAGGCCAAACTCGGCGGCATCGACCTGTACTCCGAAGAGCACGTCTCGGGCACGCTGACCGAGATCAACGTGGCGCTGCACGCCCACGTGCTGCTGCAACGCGATGTGCACTACATCGTCCGCGACGACGCCGTGCACCTGATCAACGCCTCCCGCGGCCGCATCGCGCAGCTGCAGCGCTGGCCCGACGGCCTGCAGGCCGCGGTCGAGGCCAAGGAGGGGATCGAGACCACCGAGACCGGGGAGGTGCTCGACACCATCACGGTCCAGGCGCTGGTCAATCGGTACGCGACGGTGTGCGGTATGACCGGCACCGCGCTGGCGGCCGGTGAGCAGCTGCGCCAGTTCTACAAGCTGGGTGTGTCGCCGATCGAGCCGAACAAGCCGAACATCCGCGAGGACGAGCCCGACCGGGTGTACGTCACCGCGGCCGCCAAGAACGACGCGGTCGTCGAGCACATCAAGGAGGTCCACGAGACCCGGCAGCCGGTGCTCGTCGGCACCCGCGACGTCGCGGAATCCGAGGAGTTGCACGAGAAGCTCCTCAAGGCCGGTGTTCCCGCGGTCGTGCTCAACGCCAAGAACGACGCCGAGGAGGCCGCGGTGATCGCCGAGGCCGGCAAGCTGGGCAGCGTCACGGTGTCCACGCAGATGGCCGGCCGCGGCACCGACATCCGGCTCGGCGGTTCGGACGTGAGCGATCACGACGCCCGAAAAGATGAGGTCGCTGAACTCGGCGGACTGCACGTCATCGGGACCGGTCGCCACCACACCGAGCGGCTGGACAATCAGTTGCGCGGTCGCGCCGGCCGCCAGGGCGATCCCGGCTCGTCGGTGTTCTTCTCCAGCTGGGAAGACGACGTCGTGGTCGCGCATCTGGAGCCCAACAAGCTGCCGATGGAGACCGACGAGACCGGCCGCGTCGTCAGCCCCAAGGCGGCCAGCCTGCTCGACCACGCACAGCGCGTCGCCGAAGGCCGGATGCTGGACATCCACGCCAACAACTGGCGCTACAACCAGTTGATCGCCCAGCAGCGCGCGATCATTGTCGAACGGCGAAACACGTTGTTGCGCACACCCACAGCGCGCGAGGAGCTCGCCGAGCTGTCGCCGAAACGGTACGAGGAGGTCGTCGAACGGCTCGGTGAGGAGAAGCTGGAGACGATCTGCCGGTTGATCATGCTCTATCACCTCGACCGGGGCTGGGCAGATCACCTGGCGTATCTCGCCGACATCCGCGAGAGCATCCACCTGCGGGCGCTGGGCAACCAGACGCCGATCGACGAGTTCCACCGGATGGGCGTCGACGCGTTCGCGTCGTTGGCCGCCGACGCGATCGAGGCGGCCCAGCAGACGTTCGAGACGGCCCCCTCGATCGAGGACGAGCCCGGGGTCGACCTGTCCAAGCTGGCCCGCCCGACCTCGACGTGGACGTACATGGTGCACGACAACCCGCTCGCCGACGACTCGCTGTCGGCGCTGAGCCTGCCGGGCGTATTCCGCTAGGTTTAGCCCATGACCGAGGCGCATGGCCGGGTGCCTTCGCCGCCGGACGAGGCGGGTCAGGCCCGCAACCGGGTGCTCACCGTGCCCAACGTGCTCAGCGCGCTGCGGCTGGTGCTGGTGCCGGTCTTTTTGTGGCTCCTGCTCGTGGTGCACGCCAACGCGTGGGCGGTGGCCGTGCTGATGTTCAGCGGGTTCTCCGACTGGGCCGACGGCAAGATCGCCCGGCTGGTCGACAACCAGTCGTCGCGGCTGGGGGAGTTGCTCGACCCCGCGGTCGACCGCATCTACATGCTGACGGTCCCGATCGCCATGGGGGTTCACGGTTCGCTGCCGTGGTGGATCGTGCTCACCCTGATCGGGCGTGACGCCGTACTCGCCGCGACGCTGCCGCTGCTGCGCGGCCGCGGCCTGACCGCGCTTCCCGTCACCTATATCGGCAAGGCGGCCACGTTCGCGTTGATGTCGGGTCTGCCGCTGATCCTGTTGGGGCAGTGGGACGCCACGTGGAGCCGGGTGGTGCTGGCGATCGGGTGGGGCTTTCTGATCTGGGGCCTGCTGATGTACCTGTGGTCGGCGATGCTCTACCTGATCCAGGTGGGCATGGTGGTGCGCCAACTGCCGAAGGTGTCGCGATGACGCAGAGCTTCCGCAACACGCTCGGCGGCTACGACCCCGACTCGGGCCGCAACGCCCATGAAGCGAACCGGCCGACCAAGATCCCGGTGCCGTCGCTGCTGCGGTCGCTGTTGACCGAGCACCTCGACCCGGGGTACGCGGCGGCCGCCGAAGCGAGAGCCGCCGGCCGCGAACGACCGAGATGGCAACAGTGGGCATGGCAGCTGGCGGGTGCCCTGCTACTGGTGGTGGTGTTCGCCGCCGCGGTGGCACAGGCGCGCGCGACAGCCCCCGGCGTCCGCGAGACGCAGCACGTGCTCGCCGGCAGCGTGCGCACCGCGCAGGCCGACACCACCGCGGCCGCCGAGCGCCGGGACACGCTGGCGGCCGACGTAGACGACGAACGGCGCAGGCGCCTGGAGGGCGACGCGCGCGGCCAGCAGTTGCTCAGCCGCCTCGACGAGGCGAGCTTCGCCGCCGCGGCGACCCCCGTGATCGGGCCCGGGCTGACGATCACCGTCACCGACCCGGGCGCCTCCTCGGCGGACCTGAGCGACGTGTCCAAACAACGGGTTCCGGGCAGCCGGCAGGTGATCCTCGACCGCGACCTGCAACTGGTCGTCAACTCGCTGTGGGTCAGCGGCGCCGAAGCGCTGTCGGTCGGCGGGGTGCGGATCGGCCCCAATGTGACCATCCGACAGGCGGGCGGCGGCATCCTGGTCGACAATCAACCGATCAGCAGTCCTTACGTCGTCCTCGCGATCGGACCGCCGCACGCCATGCAGGAGGTGTTCGACCGCAGCCCCGGCCTGCAGCGGCTGCGTCTGCTGGAGGCCTCCTACGGTGTCGGGGTGAGCGTGAGCGCCGGCGACGGACTGCAGCTGCCGGCGGGCTCGGTCCGAGAAATCAACTTCGCCAAGCAGATTGGGCAATGACACGAACATGAAGTCAGACACATGATCGGAATCGCCGCACTGGTCGTGGGCGTCGTGCTCGGCCTGGTGTTCCGCCCCGACGTGCCCGAATTCGTCCAGCCGTACCTGCCGATCGCGGTCGTGGCCGCGCTCGACGCGGTCTTCGGCGGTCTGCGCGCGTACCTGGAGCGCATCTTCGACTCGAAGGTGTTCGTGGTGTCGTTCGTGTTCAACGTGTTGGTTGCCGCGCTGATCGTCTACCTCGGCGACCAGTTGGGCGTCGGCACGCAGCTGTCGACGGCGATCATCGTCGTACTCGGCATCCGGATCTTCGGCAACGCAGCCGCTTTGCGTCGCAGGTTGTTCGGCGCGTGACGACGAGGCATGGCCCATGAGTGAGCACACACCGCAGCACTCCGACCCCGACGAATCCGACGCCCGCCGCGCCGGCGGCGGCCGCCACGAGCTGCCGCCCGACGAACCGTCACAGGAGATCGGCGGTCTGCGCGCGGGCGGAATCGCCGGGGTGATGCGCCGGGGCCGCTCGCAGGTGGTGTTCGGGGCGCTGGCCGTGGTGTTGTGCGTACTGCTCGGGGTGGCGATCGTGACCCAGGTTCGCCAGAACGAATCCGGCGATTCGCTCGAGACGGCCCGGCCCGCTGACCTGTTGGTGCTGCTGGACTCGCTGCAACAGCGGGAGGCGGCGCTGAACACCGAGGTGACCGACCTGCAGCGCACCCTGGCGCAGCTGCAGGCGTCCGGCAGCAGCGACCAGGCCGCCATCGAGAACGCCCAAGCCAGGCTGGCCGCGCTGTCCATCCTGATCGGCACGGTGCCCGCGACCGGCCCCGGTGTGACGTTGACCATCACCGACACCACGCCCGGCGTGCCCGCCGAAACGCTGCTCGACGTCATCAACGAACTGCGCAACGCCGGCGCCGAGGCGATGGAGATCCGCGGTGGCGGCGCCGACGCGCCGGCCGCTGTGCGCGTCGGCGTCGACACCTGGGTCGTCGGCAACCCGGGCGCGCTGGTGATCGACGACATCACCATGAGGCCCCCGTATTCGGTTCTGGCCATTGGGGATCCGCCCACCCTGGCCGCGGCCATGACCATCCCCGGTGGCGCCATGGACAGCGTCGAACGGGTCGGCGGCAGCATGGCTGTGCAACAGTCCGACCGCGTCGACGTCACCGCCTTGCGGCAACCGAAACAGCGCCAATACGCTCAGCCAGTCAAATGAGGGTCGGTTGCCAACCCGGGCCGAACCGCTGAACAACGAGGAGCGCCGTGAGCGAAATCCCAGCCGACCTGCACTACACCGAGGAACACGAGTGGGTGCTGCGCACCGGCGAGGACACCGTGCGCGTCGGTATCACCGACTATGCCCAGGCGGCGCTCGGTGACGTGGTGTTCGTCCAGCTGCCCGACGTCGGCGCCGAGGTGACCGCCGGCGAGTCGTTCGGCGAGGTCGAGTCCACCAAGTCGGTGTCGGACCTGTACGCGCCCATTACCGCGAAAGTCGTTGCCGTCAACGGTGATCTCGAGGGGAGTCCGCAGCTCGTGAACTCCGATCCCTACGGGGAGGGTTGGCTGGTCGAGCTGCAGGCAGACGCCGCCGCCCTGGGGGAGGGGCTGAGCACGCTGCTGGACGCCGACGGCTACCGCGGCACAGTGAGCGAGTGACGGGTTGTTAGGGTTTTGCAGACCGGACGCCAACTAGGGCGGATCCGGCGGTGGTGGGCACAATCGCGCTCGCCGCGCGGTACGGTCGACAACAGAGACGCGGTATCGCCACAGCAGCCAGTTAGGAGCAGCGGGTGACGGAAAACGACCAGAACTCTGGGACCGACCAGACGTCTGACGAAGTCACCGTGGAAACGACATCCGTCTTCCGCGCCGACTTCCTCAACGAACTGGACGCCCCGGCCACGGCGGGGGCCGAGGGCGCCGTTTCGGGCGTCGAAGGTCTGCCTGCCGGATCGGCGCTGCTGGTCGTCAAGCGCGGGCCGAACGCGGGTTCCCGGTTCCTGCTCGACCAGCCCACCACGTCGGCCGGTCGGCATCCCGACAGCGACATCTTTCTCGACGACGTCACGGTGAGCCGTAGGCACGCCGAGTTCCGCCTCGAGAGCGGCGAGTTCCAGGTGGTCGACGTCGGCAGCCTCAACGGCACCTACGTCAACCGCGAACCCGTGGACTCCGCGGTGCTCGCCAACGGCGACGAGGTGCAGATCGGAAAGTTCCGCCTGGTGTTTCTCACCGGCCCGAAGAACGACGACAGCGGTCAGGCCGGCTAGTGGTCGACCAGCGCATGCGCGAAGAGTAACGATGGGTGCACCCGACACTCCCGCGCTCACTGGGATGTCGATCGGAGCGGTCCTCGATCTGCTGCGACCGGACTTCCCGGACGTGACCATTTCCAAGATCCGGTTCCTGGAGGCCGAAGGCCTGGTCACCCCGGAGCGCACCGCGTCGGGTTACCGGCGGTTCACCGCCTACGACTGCGCTCGCCTGCGGTTCATCCTCACCGCCCAACGCGACCAGTACCTGCCGTTGAAGGTGATCAAGGCTCAGCTGGACGCACAACCCGACGGCGAGCTGCCCGAAAACGGAACGGCCTACGGGGTACCGCGTTTGGTTCCGGTGTCTGCTGACGGCGCCGACAATCCCGCGGGTGCGGCTGCGGTGGCGCCGACGCAGGTGCGGCTGTCCCGGGAGGATCTGCTGGCGCGCTCGGGCGTCGGAGAGGAACTGCTGGGTGCGCTCGTCAAGGCCGGGATCATCACCGCAGGACGTGGCGGATTCTTCGACGAGCATTCGGTGGTGATCGCCCAGTGTGCGCGCGCCCTGGAGGATTACGGTGTCGAGCCGCGGCATCTGCGGGCGTTCCGGTCGGCGGCTGATCGGCAGTCCGATCTGATCGCCCAGATCGCCGGGCCAATCGTCAAGGCCAACAAGGCCGGCGCCCGCGACCGGGCCGACGACCTGGCACGTGAAGTGGCGGCCCTGGCGATCACCTTGCACACATCGTTGATCAAGTCGGCGGTGCGCGACGTACTGGATCGCTGAGGATTAGACTCGAAGCGATGGCTTACAGGCTCGCTTCTTCGGTGCGGAGGGCAGACGCAGATGGGTGAGGTTCGTGTGGTCGGCATTCGCGTGGAGCAGCCGCAGAACCAGCCGGTGCTGCTGCTGCGGGAGTCCAACGGTGACCGGTATCTGCCCATCTGGATCGGCCAGTCGGAGGCGGCCGCGATAGCACTCGAACAGCAGGGCGTCGAGCCGGCCCGGCCGCTGACGCATGATCTGATCCGAGATGTCATTGCCGCGCTTGGTCATTCGCTCAAAGAGGTGCGCATCGTCGACCTGCAGGAAGGCACCTTCTACGCCGACCTGATCTTCGACCGCGACATCAAGGTGTCGGCCCGCCCGTCGGACTCCGTGGCGATCGCGCTGCGGGTCGGGGTGCCGATCTACGTCGAGGAAGCGGTGCTGGCCGAGGCCGGGCTGATCATTCCCGACGAGAACGACGACGAAGCGGCGGGCGCGGTGCGCGAGGACGAGGTCGAAAAGTTCAAGGAGTTCCTCGACAGCGTCTCACCGGACGACTTCAAGGCGACCTAGCTCCATCGACACCCTGCGGGTTTGTCACGGAAGCGTCTCGTCGCTTCGACACGCGGCGCAGGGTTTTCCCATCGGCGGATTGGGCAGCCATACTTTGGGGGCCGGACCACTGATGGGCAGTCCACAGACGGCGAGAAGCGTATGCTCGACTCACTCGGGCTTGGCAAATGTGTGCCCCACGCAGGTCACAGACGCGGGTTCGATCGGCGAGAGGAATCTAGAAGTGGGAGACACGCCACGTCAGGAGCAGCTGGACCTCACCGCTGCTAGCGGCCCCGCGGATTCAGAACTGACCAAGACCCCGGAACCGGCCGGAGAGCCCGTCCAGGCCGGACTTTTCCCCGACAACTCCGTTCCCGACGAGCTCGTCGGCTACCGCGGCCCCAGCGCCTGTCAGATCGCCGGCATCACCTACCGCCAACTCGACTACTGGGCACGGACATCACTGGTCGTGCCGTCCATCCGCAGCGCGGCCGGCTCAGGCAGCCAGCGGCTGTACTCGTTCAAGGACATCCTGGTCCTCAAGATCGTCAAACGCCTGCTCGACACCGGCATCTCGCTGCACAACATCCGCGTCGCCGTCGACCATCTGCGTCAGCGCGGGGTTCGCGATCTGGCCAACATCACGCTGTTCTCCGATGGCACCACGGTCTACGAGTGCACGTCGGCAGAAGAGGTCGTCGACCTGCTGCAGGGCGGTCAGGGCGTGTTCGGCATCGCGGTTTCGGGCGCCATGCGGGAGTTGACCGGCGCAATCGCAGATTTCCCGGGTGAGCGCGCCGACGGCGGCGAGTCGATCGCGGCTCCCGAGGACGAGCTGGCATCGCGGCGCAAGCACCGCGACCGCAAGATCGGCTGACCCGTTCCGGCCGCTATCGGACCAGCCCAATCGCGACTCCGGATGCAATCGTCACGATCGGTTGACTGCCGGTAAACTCGTCAACGCATCGCGCTTGTGCGGGAGAGTTTCGTGGCGGCCAGTCACGGACGCCGAAGGAGCAATACCTCTCCGTCAACCTCTCAGGCACCCGGACCGCGCAGGCCCCGATGCCTCTGGAAAGCGGTAAGCGCGCTGCTTACCCGCCCATGGGGAAAGGCGGATACGCCGAATCTCTCAGGCACCGACGACAGAGGGGGAGGAGCCAGCGGTCCTCTGCCTGCACGCGTCTGGAGTAGCCCGAGTGTTCGACCACCACCAGCCCACCTTCGCCGACCGCCACATCGGACCGGATGCGGACGCCGTCGCCACCATGCTCGAGACGATCGGCGTCTCCTCACTCGACGCACTCGCCGAGAAGGCGCTGCCGTCGGGCATCCTCGACGCGCTGTCGGCCGACGGTCAGGCGCCGGGCCTCGACCGGCTGCCAGCGGCCGCCACCGAGGAGGAGGCACTGGCCGAACTGCGCGCACTCGCCGGCGTGAACACGGTGGCCGTGTCGATGATCGGCCAGGGCTACTACGACACGCTGACCCCACCGGTGTTGCGCCGCAACATTCTTGAAAACCCCGCCTGGTACACCGCCTACACGCCGTATCAACCGGAGATCAGCCAGGGCCGCCTCGAGGCGTTGCTCAACTTTCAGACCATGGTGACCGACCTGACCGCCCTCGAGGTCGCCAACGCGTCCATGCTCGACGAGGGCACCGCGGCGGCCGAGGCGATGACGCTGATGCACCGCGCCGTACGCGGGCCGTCGAACCGGCTGGCCGTCGACGCCGACCTGTTCCGCCAGAGTGCCGCGGTGCTGGCCACCCGCGCCGAGCCGCTCGGCATCGAGATCGTCACCGCCGATCTGACCCAGGGGTTGCCCGACGGCGAGTTCTTCGGCGTCGTCGCGCAGCTGCCGGGGGCCAGCGGCGTCGTCGTGGACTGGAGCGAGCTCGTAGCCCAAGCCCACGACCGCGGGGCGTTGGTTGCGATCGGTGCAGACCTGCTGGCGTTGACGCTGCTCACCCCGCCCGGTGAGATCGGCGCCGACGTCGCGTTCGGAAGCACTCAAAGGTTGGGCGTGCCAATGGGTTTCGGTGGCCCGCACGCGGGATACCTGGCCGTGCACGCCAAGCAAGCGCGCCAGCTGCCGGGCCGCCTGGTCGGGGTGTCGCTCGACGCCGACGGCGCGCCGGCGTACCGGCTGGCGTTGCAGACCCGCGAGCAGCACATCCGCCGCGACAAGGCCACGAGCAACATCTGCACCGCGCAAGTGCTGCTCGCGGTGATGGCCGCGATGTATGTCAGCTACCACGGGGCCGACGGTCTGACCGGAATCGCGCACCGGGTGCACGAGCGGGCGCGAGCCGTGGCAGCCGGGCTGACGGCGGCCGGGGTGCAGATCGCGCACCGCTCGTTCTTCGACACCGTTCTGGCTTCGGTACCCGGCCGGGCCGCGGCGGTACGCGATGCCGCCAAGGCACGCGGTATCAACGTCTGGCTGGTCGACGACGACCATGTCTCGGTGTCGTGCGACGAGGTGACCACCGCCGCACACGTCGAGGCGGTGCTGTCGGCCTTCTCGGCGACACCGGTCGATACGGAGTTCGACGGCCCCCGCATCGCGACGCGCACGTCGGAGTTCCTGACTCATCCGGCGTTCACGCGCTACCGCACCGAAACCGAGATGATGCGTTACCTGCGGTCGTTGGCCGACAAGGACATCGCCTTGGACCGCAGCATGATCCCGCTCGGATCGTGCACGATGAAACTCAACGCGGCCGCCGAGATGGAGCCGATCACCTGGCCGGAGTTCGCGCGCCAGCATCCGTTCGCACCGGCGTCCGACACCCCGGGTCTGCGGAAGTTGATCGCGGACCTCGAGCAGTGGCTGATCGACATCACCGGCTACGACGCGGTGTCGCTGCAG
Source organism: Mycobacterium sp. GA-1199 (assembly GCF_001500045.1). Taxonomy (GTDB): domain Bacteria; phylum Actinomycetota; class Actinomycetes; order Mycobacteriales; family Mycobacteriaceae; genus Mycobacterium. The sequence continues at coordinate 116,908 of NZ_LQIX01000004.1, read as the reverse complement.
CCAAACGCCGGCTCGCAGGGCGAGTACGCCGGCCTGCTGGCGATCCAGGCGTATCACGCCGAGCGCGGTGAGCCCGGCCGCGATGTCTGCCTCATCCCGTCCAGCGCGCACGGCACCAATGCGGCCTCGGCGGCGTTGGCGGGTATGCGGGTCGTCGTGGTGGCGTGCCGGGCGAACGGCGACGTCGACCTCGACGACCTGCGCGCGAAGGTGAGCAAGCACGCGAATCGACTGTCGGCGTTGATGATCACCTACCCGTCGACGCACGGGGTGTACGAGCACGACATCGCCGACATCTGCGCGGCCGTCCACGATGCGGGCGGTCAGGTGTACGTCGACGGCGCCAACCTCAACGCGCTCGTCGGCCTGGCCCGGCCCGGCCGGTTCGGCGGCGACGTGAGCCACCTCAACCTGCACAAGACGTTCTGCATCCCGCACGGCGGTGGGGGCCCCGGCGTCGGCCCGGTCGCGGTGCGCGCGCACCTCGCGCCGTACCTGCCCGGCCATCCGCTCGCCGAGGAACTCCCGGACAAGTCCGCGGTGTCGGCGGCGCCGTACGGGTCGGCGTCGATCCTGCCGATCAGTTGGGCTTACATCCGGATGATGGGTGCAGGCGGGCTGCGCGCCGCGTCGCTGACCGCGATCGCGTCGGCCAACTACATCGCGCGTCGCCTCGACGAGTACTACCCGGTGCTCTACACCGGAGAGAACGGCATGGTCGCCCACGAGTGCATCCTCGACCTGCGCACCATCACCAAGCAGACCGGCGTGACCGTCGACGATGTGGCGAAGCGGTTGGCCGACTACGGTTTCCACGCACCCACGATGAGCTTCCCGGTCGCGGGCACGCTGATGGTCGAGCCCACCGAGAGCGAAAGCCTCGCCGAGGTCGACGCGTTCTGCGCGGCGATGATCGCGATTCGCGGTGAGATCGACAAGGTCGGTGACGGCACCTGGCCCGCCGAGGACAACCCGTTGCGCAATGCACCGCACACCGCGGAGTCCCTGCTGGTGGACGACTGGAACCACGCCTACACCCGCGAGCAGGCGGCGTATCCGCTGGGCAAGAACTATCGCCCGAAGGTGTGGCCGCCGGTGCGTCGCATCGACGGTGCGTACGGCGACCGCAACCTGGTGTGCTCGTGCCCGCCGGTCGAGGCCTTCGCGTGACGGACGCCCGCCCATAGCGCCCGCCCATAGCTCCGAGTGTGGGCTCGACACACGTTCAAGCGTCGAAAAGCGTGCGGGTAACCCACGTTCGGCGAATAGCGCGGCAGGCTAACCGAGGAAATTCGCGATCGCGGCCGTCAGCTCGGGGGAGTCGGAGCTGGCGAGGTTCTGGTAGCTGCCGCCGCTGATCTCGGCCACGGCCTCCCACGTCGCGCGATCGGAGTCCGGACCGAAGTCGATGACGTTGACGGCCACCGGCCTGGCCTCGTCGAACGCGCCGCGGACGTACTGCTGCAACCCTTCTCCGTTGAGGGTCTGGTCGGTGTGCGGCCCGGCGGTGATCACGAGGATCGAATTCTGCTGTCCCTCACGGAAATTCGCCATCGCTTCGGTGTAGACCAGCCGCAGCGTGGTGAACGAGACCGCACCCCCGCCGGAGGCGGACTGTTCGTCCAGAGCCGCCGTCAACGCCGCCGACCGGGGCAGGCCGTCGACTTGATCGCTCAGCGGTCCGGTGCTCACCTCCGAGCGGCCCGCGGTGCCGTCGAACGTCCACAGCCCCACCGCCGACGAGGCCGGTAACGCCTGCAACCGCGCGTTGAGCGCGGCGACGACGTTCTGCAGCCGGCTCCGTCCGCCTTCGTCGGTGGGCATCGACTGGTCGAGCATGATCGTCACCGCCGGGTTGGCCGCCGGGGCGGTCAACGCGTCGGCCAGCCGCGCGCGCGTCTGGTCGTCGCCCACCGACAGTGGAGCAGGCACCGGCCCGAAGTCCACGACGTCACTGTCGGGCAACGTCCCCTCCGGGGTGCGGAAACCGGCCTTCGCCAATTCCGCGAGTTGTTCGGGCTTCCGCATGAATCGGGCGAATTCGCTGGCGGCGCTCTTCTGCTCCTGCGACAGCCAATCGCCCGACACCAACACGGTCGGGTAATCGGCCATCGGCGCGGGGCCGGGCGGCAGCCATCCCGAGACCACACCGGCGGCATTCTGTAGACCGGTGCTGCGCTGATACAGCTGCTGTTCGGTGATCGCGACGGCATGCACGGGGGCCGCCGCCGGATCGGATGCATTGACCAACGCGTCGAACGCGGTAGAGGTCTTCTTGTCCGGCAGCTGCGGCTGGCCCGCCACCACCGTGTTCACCGCGCGGGTGCCGTCACTGGCCGGCGCGCCGGCCGGTACCGACGCGGCCGCAATCGCCTCCGCGGCCAGGTACGACGCATCGCTGTCGCCGCTCAGCGGCAGCACCAGCCGCAACGAGCCCCAACCGGGCAGATTCAGCCCGTCCAATGACGAGGGGTTGCTCTGCAGGGCCGGCAGGGTCGACCAGTTCTGTTGCGCCAGAGCGTTCTTCAACTCTGGTCGAACGGCCAGCACCACCGGTGACGTAGCCAGCGAGCGGCTGTCGATGATGGTTTGCGCTCCCGACGAGGCCTCGAGCCGGGCCGCCGACACCGAGCTGCCCGGAACCCACAGGGCGGGCCGATCGCCCAACCCCTGGGGCCAGGCCTCGGTGAAGCCGTTGACCACCTGGTCCGACTCGGCGGGTTTGACGCCGATCTTCACGCATTTGTCGGCCACCGGGGCAGCGGTCTCGTTGTACCGGTTGGCCAGCGACTGGATCGGCTCGGCGATGTTAGGGTCGGCCACCACCGCGACCGACAGCTCACCGTCGACGCACCGCGCGGCGGCTTGATCGGTGCGGTCGGACAACGCGTCACCGAAGAACCGCCACAGGATGACCGCGCCGACGAGCACCACGACCGCGACCAGGGCAGCGATGACTCCGACGCTGACGCCGCGCCTGCCCGGGGTCAGCGCTCGATGGCTACCCGTCCACTCGCCGCCCTCCCACTCGCCGCTGTGCTGCGGACCCGAGCGCGGCGGAGGAGCCGACCCACCGCTTCCGTGATCCGCGTAGTCGGCCTCGTGATCCGAGTAGCGCGGGCCTTCGGGACCATCCGCATAGCCGGAACGGTCGATATCGCCGTACTCGGAGCCGTAGCCCGCGTCCTGAGTTCCGGGCCCCGGTTCCGGACGGTCGCCGAGGTAGCCGAAGCGTTCGGTCTGCGACTCGTCGTGACGGTCGCCGAAATCGCCTGCCGAATCTTTGGGATCCGGTTTACTGTGCCTGCCCACTTCCGCCCTCTACTTGCGACGCCGACCGGTCACCGGATCACGCACCGCCGTGTGCGGCCTTGTATTCGCGGCGGCGCCGATGCAGGATCGGCTCGGTGTAGCCGTTCGGCTGTTCGGCTCCCGAGAGGATCAACTCCTGCGCGGCCTGGAACGCGATGTTGTGGTCCGGATCCGTTGCCATCGGCTTGAATTCGGGATCCTGCTCGTTCTGCTTGTCGACAATCGCGGCCATCCGCTTGAGGCTGGCCACCACATCGTCGGGTGTGATGACGCCGTGACGCAGCCAGTTCGCCAGCAGTTGGCTCGAAATGCGCAGCGTCGCACGGTCTTCCATCAGCGCAATGTTGTGGATGTCGGGCACCTTCGAGCAGCCGACACCAGCGTCGATCCAGCGCACCACGTACCCGAGGATCGACTGGCAGTTGTTGTCGACCTCTTCGCGGATCTCCTCGGGCGCCCACGCGAGCTCCTTGGCCAGCGGAACCGCCAGCAGCTGCTCGACGCTGGTGCGCTTTTCACCTTCGAGATCCTTGTGCACCGCGTACACATCGACCTCGTGGTAGTGCATGGCATGCAGCGTCGCCGCGGTCGGCGACGGCACCCACGCGGTGGTGGCACCGGCCTTGGGCTGGCCGATCTTCTGCTCGACCATGTCGGCCATCAAGTCGGTCATCGCCCACATGCCCTTGCCGATCTGGGCCTTGCCGGAGAAACCGGTGGCCAGACCGATGTCGACGTTCTGGTCCTCGTAGGCCTGGATCCACTGGGTGCTCTTCATCGCGCCCTTGCGGATCATCGGGCCGGCCTCCATCGAGGTGTGGATCTCGTCGCCGGTGCGGTCGAGGAAACCGGTGTTGATGAACACCACCCGGTCGGCGGCGGCCTTGACGCAGGCCTTCAGGTTGACAGTGGTGCGGCGCTCCTCGTCCATGATGCCGACCTTGAGGGTGTTGGCGGGCAACCCGAGCACATCCTCGACGCGGCTGAACAACTCGACCGTGTAGGCCACCTCGTCGGGGCCGTGCATCTTGGGCTTGACGATGTACACCGAACCGGTGCGGCTGTTGACCAAAGGACCGTTACCGTCGCCCGACTTGAGGCCGTGGATCGCGATGAGGCTGGTGAACAGCGCGTCCTGGATGCCCTCGAACACTTCGGCCTCTTCGCCGTTGCCGTCTGTCCTGACGATCGCATCGTTGGTCATCAGGTGGCCGACGTTGCGCACGAACAGCAGGCTGCGGCCGGGCAGGGTCAGCTCGCCTTCGCCGTCCGGGGTGGTGTAGGTGCGGTCCTCGTTGAGCTTGCGGGTGAAGGTCTCACCGCCCTTGGTCACCTCTTCGGTGAGGTCACCGCGGTTGAGGCCCAGCCAGTTCCGGTACCCGAGCACCTTGTCCTCGGCGTCGACGGCAGCGACCGAGTCCTCGAAGTCCATGATCGTGGTGACCGCGGATTCCAGGACGACGTCCTTGATGCCCGCGGCGTCGGTCGAACCGACGGGCGACTGCGGGTCGACGAGGATTTCGACATGTAATCCGTTGTTGCGCATCAGCACCGACCATTGCGGCGAGCCGAGCTCTCCGGTGTAACCGACGAACTGCTCGGGCGCGGCCAGCCCGACCGAGTTGCCGTCGCCGAGGTCGACGAGGAGCTGACGGTCGTCGATGCGTAGGCCGGTCGCCTCACTCCAGGAGCCGGACGCCAACGGTGCGGCGCCGTCGAGGAATCGGCGGGCGTAGGCGATGACCTTGTCGCCGCGAACCTTGTTGTAACTGCCGCCCTTCTCGGCGCCGTCGTCCTCGGAGATCACGTCGGTGCCGTAGAGCGCGTCGTAGAGTGAGCCCCAGCGGGCGTTCGCGGCGTTCAGCGCGAAGCGGGCGTTGAGGATCGGCACCACCAGCTGAGGTCCGGCGGTCGTGGTGATCTCGTCGTCGACGCCGGCAGTGGTGATCGTGAAGTCGTCGGGCTCGGGGAGCAGGTACCCGATCTCGGTGAGGAACGTCTTGTACGCGTCGTGGTCGAGCGGCTCGATGACCCGCTGCCGGTGCCACTTGTCGATGCGGGCCTGCAGGTCGTCGCGCCTGGCCAGCAGTTCTTCGTTCTTGGGCGTCAGATCGGCGACGACCTTGTCCACCCCGGACCAAAAGGTGTCGGGGTCGATGTCGGTGCCGGGCAACGCCTCGTTGTTGATGAAGTCGTACAGCACCCGGGCCACGCGCAGGTTCCCCACCGTCACGCGATCGGTCATCATTCCTCCTAGAACTGTCGTCCCAGCTTACCCAGCGGTAACCCGGCTTTTCCGCAACCGGCTGGTCAGCCGTCCCGGACAGCCGCGGTCAGGAGCCGTTCGCACTGATCGGCGAGGGCGGCCCGCAGCGGCGCCGCCCGCTCCGCGATGGTCTGCTGGATCCGCACGTATTCGGCGCGACCGGCCGGTGTCTCGATCGCGATCGGCTCGAATCCGTATTCGCGGAGATCATAGGGGCTGGCCCGCATGTCGAGTTCGCGGGCTTCGGCGGCCAGCTCGAGGCAGTCCATCACGAACTCGGAGTCGACGAGCGGGCCGAGCTTGAAAGACCACTTGTACAGATCCATCGCGGCGTGCAAACAGCCAGGTTGTTCCGTGGCGACCTGGCTCTGCCGGGTCAGCTGTTGGACGTTACGCGCGACGGCGGGTTCGGTGAAAAAGCGGAATGCGTCGAAGTGACTGCAGCGCAAAGGCATCGACTCGACGACCGCGTCGGTGCCCGCGGCGCCGAGCCGTAGCGGTACCCGGTCGTGGCGCACGGTCGGCGACCGGTAGACCATCGCCCACTCGTGCAGCCCGAAACAGTTCAGTCGGGCCGGGCGCGCCGCTGTCGCCCGCAACAGGCGGCCGACGAACCGGACGGTGTCGATGCGCGCCGACAGGTACTCGCGGCTCACCACCACACCGTCGGAGTCAGCGGCGTACCCCGTTCGGCCCAGGAAGCGCCGCGCGCCGCCGCCGGCCAGGGCGACCCCGAAGCCGGGGTGCCACACCCGCAGCCTGCCGGGTCGAAGGCTGTAGTAGGTGAACAGGAAGTCCCAGACCGGGTGGTTCTCACCACACCGGGCCCGGCGACGATGCGGTGAGCAGAACGCATCGACGCGGCGCTGATGCGCCCGCTCACGGGCGCTCCAGTCCGACTCGCCGAGCACGAGCACTGTGCGCACGGCGACGTCAGACACGGTGGGTCCCGTCGCGCACGGTGCCCACCAGGTCTTCGACGAGGTCCTCGAGCGCCACCATCGCTTCCACACTGCCGTCGGGTGCAGTCACCAGCGCCAGGTGGCTGTTGGTGCGCCGCAGCCGCGACAACGCGTCGGGCAACGGCAGCGACGCCGGCACCACCGGCAGTGGGCGCACCATCGAGAGGTCCAGCACGGCGTCGGGGTCGTTGACGAACGCCAGCACGTCCTTGATGTGCAGATAACCCAGGTAGGTCCCGGACGCGTCGGTGATGGGGAAGCGGGAGTAGCCCGTCTCGGCCAGCGCGTCTTCGACGGCACCCACCGTGGGTCCCGCCCCTTCGCGGGCCACGGACACCGTTCTGATGTCGCGCAGCGGGAATGCGACGTCCTTGACCGCGCGGTCACGGATCTGCAGGGCGCGGGTGAGCCTGCTGTGTTCCTCGGGATCGAGCAGCCCCTCGGACAGCGATTCGGCGATCATCTCCGACAACTCCACCGTCGATACCGTGACGTCGAGTTCGTCCTTGGGCTCCACCCGGAACATCCGCAGGACGATGTTGGCGCACCAGTTGTAGAACGCGATCAGGGGCCGCGCCATGCGGATCCACACCAGATAGGTCGGTATCAGCAACATGGCCGCCGACTCCGGGCCGGCGATCGCGATGTTCTTCGGCACCATCTCGCCGAGCAACACGTGCAGGATGACCACGATGGCCAGTGCGACGACGAAGGACACCGAGTGCAGCACAGCATCGGGTACGCCCACGGCGTCGAACGGCTTCTCCAGCAGATGCGCGACCGCGGGTTCACCGACGCGACCGAGCAGGATCGAGCAGATCGTGATGCCCAGCTGAGCGCCCGCGAGCATCAGCGAAAGGTGTTCACCGGCGCGGATCACGGTGACGGCGCTCTTCTTGCCCTGTTCGGCCAACGCCTCCAGTCGGTCGCGTCGCGCGGAGATCAACGCGAACTCCGACGCGACGAAGAACGCGTTGACGGCCAGCAGCAGCACCGTCAGCAGCACACCGAAGAGGTCACCCATCGGCGTTTCTCCCGTCGGACTCGCCGCTGCGGCCCAGTTCGGTCAGCTCCAGCAGGTCGATGCGGCGGCCGTCCATCCGCAGCACAGTGGCCAGCCAGCGGTTCGGGTTCTCGATCGGACCATCGGGGTCGAACGCTTCAAGCTCGACCGACTCACCCTCGTCGGGGATGTGGCCCAGCTTCTCGAGGACCAGGCCGCCGATCGTCTCGTAGTCACCCTCGGGGGCGCGGAACGCCGTGGCGCCTGCGACCTCGTCGATGCGCAGCAGGCCCGATATCTGCCAGCCGCGGCCCGCGGGCACCACGTCGGGCGCCTCGTCGTCGTGCTCATCGCGGACGTCGCCGACGATCTCCTCGATCAGGTCCTCCACCGTGACCATGCCCGCGGTCCCGCCGTATTCGTCGACCACCAGCGCGGTCTGCAGCCCGTTGGCGCGGATCTGGGTCATCACGGTGTCGCCGTCCAGGGTCGAGGGCACCTTGGCGACCGGTAGCGCCAGCGTGGCCAGCCGGGTGGTGGCGCGTTCGTCGGTCGGCACCTCGAAAACCTGCTTGACGTGCGCAATCCCGATCGTCTCGTCGAGGTCTCCGCGGACGATGGGGAACCGTGAGTATCCCGTCCTGATCGCGGCGGTGACCAACTCGGCGACCGTCGCGTCGGCGTCGAGGGCCTCGATCTTCTGCCTGGGTGTCATGAGCTCCTCGGCGGAGCGATCCCCGAACCGCAGCGACCGGTCGACCAACACCGCGGTGACGGGGTCCAGTGCGCCGCTGCGGGCCGAACTGCGCACCAGCGACACCAGTTCCTGTGGGGAGCGCGCCGAGCGCAGTTCCTCGGCGGGCTCGATGCCGAGGCGGCGCAGGATCATGTTGGCCGTTCCGTTGGTCAGCCGTATCAGCGGCGTGAACAGCGCGGAGAACAACAGCTGCGGTCCGGCCGACCAGCGCGCCGTCGGCACGGGCCGCGCGACGGCGAGGTTCTTCGGCACCAGCTCGCCGAACACCATAGAGATCGAGGTGGCGATCGCGATCGCCAGAACCAGCGCCAATCCGCCGGTGTAGCTCGGGGGTATTCCGATCGCGTCCAGGCCGGGGTGGATCAACCGCGCGACGACGGGTTCGGCCAGGTAGCCGGTCGCCAGCGTGGTGATCGAGATGCCCACCTGGGCGCCGGACAGCTGGAACGACAGCGTGCGGTGCGCCCGTTGGACCATCTTGTCGCGCCGGTGGCCGCTGCGTGCGTTGGCATCGACGGTGCTGCGCTCGAGCGCGGTCAGCGAGAACTCGGCGGCGACGAACACTGCGGTGCCCGCCGTCAGCAACACGATTGCCAGCAGCGACAGCAACGTCGAGGCGACGCTCATCGGGGTGTCCCCGCGCAGGTGCCGGGCCTGTTGCCCGGCCGTCTAGAGGAAGGCTCGGCGTCGGGAGGCTCGGGCCGCTCGGCCCGGTAGGCACCCTCCGTGACCCGGGCCTCGACGGGTGCCTGCGGCACGGGATCCCTTTCGCGTAGAGGACTGAAGGAGACCCATGGTAACGGGTGATCTTGCGGGGGAGGGATCACCAGCCCGTGGGCAGCGGGTGCCCCTCGGCGAAGCCCGCCGCCGACTGCACGCCGAGCACCACCTTCTCGTGCAGTTCGGCCAGACTCGCGGCGCCGACGTAGGTGCAGGTGCTGCGCAGACCGGACGTGATGTGGTCGAGCAGGTCCTCGACGCCTCCGCGGGACGGGTCCAGACCCATTCGCGACGTCGAAATGCCCTCTTCGAACAGCGCCTTGCGGGCCCGGTCGAACGACCCGTCACCGGCAGTGCGGGCGGCCACCGCGCGTTTGGACGCCATTCCGTAGCTCTCCTTGAACGGCCGGTTGTCACGATCGCGCATCAGGTCGCCGGGGGACTCATAGGTGCCCGCGAACCACGAGCCGATCATCACGTTGGACGCGCCCGCGGCCAATGCCAGTGCGACATCCCGCGGATGCCGGATGCCGCCGTCCGCCCACACGCGAGCGCCCAATTGCCTTGCCGCGGCAGCACATTCAACAACCGCGGAAAACTGGGGCCGCCCCACGCCTGTCATCATGCGCGTGGTACACATCGCGCCCGGTCCGACACCCACCTTCACGATCGTTGCGCCTGCGCTGAGCAGATCCCTGGTGCCCTCGGCGGAAACCACGTTGCCCGCGGCCAGCGGCAGCCCGAGGTCCAGCGACGAGACCGCCTTGATCGCGTCGAGCATCTTCACCTGGTGTCCGTGGGCGGTGTCGATCACCAGCAGGTCCACACCGACCTCGGCCAGGCTGCGCGCCTTGGCGCCGACGTCGCCGTTGATCCCGACCGCGGCCGCGATCCGTAGCCGGCCCCGGTCGTCGACCGCGGGTGTGTAGATGCCCGCCCGGACCGCGCCGGTCCGCGTCAGCACGCCTGCCAGCGTCCCGTCGCTCTCGGTGAGCACCGCCACGTCGACCGGCGCGTGCTCGAGCAGGTCGAACACCTTGCGGGGCTCGGTGCCCACCGGCGCGGTGACGAAGTCCGAGACGGCGACGTCCCGCACGCGGGTGAACCGGTCGACGCCCTCGCAGTTCGCCTCGGTGACCAGGCCGATCGGCCTGCCCTCGAAGACGACGACCGCGGCGCCGTGGGCCCGTTTGTGGATCAGGGCGGTCGCATCCGAGACCGAGTCGTCGGGGGAGAGCACCACGGGGGTGTCGACGACCAGATCGCGGCTCTTGACGAAATCGACGGTCTGTTTCACCGCCGAGATCGGCAGATCCTGCGGCAGCACGACGATGCCGCCGCGGCGGGCCACGGTCTCGGCCATCCTGCGGCCGGCGACGGCGGTCATGTTCGCGACCACGACGGGGATCGTGGTGCCCGAGCCGTCGGCGGTCGACAGGTCGACGTCCATCCGTGATTGGACATCGGAGCGTCCCGGGACGATGAAGACGTCGTTGTAGGTCAGGTCATATGCGGGTTTGTGCCCGTCGAGAAATCGCATGTCGGCTCAAGTCTAGTTGTCGCCGAGACCGCACAGAGGTAGCGATTGAGCCCGATATCGCGATCTGTGCGCAGTTTCGGGGAGGTCTCAGGCCTCGACTTCGCTGAGGTCCCCGCTCCACAACGTGTGGAATCGTTTGGCTGGGTCGGTGTCGATCCGCCCGTAGGTGTGCGCGCCGAAATAGTCACGCAGCCCCTGGGTGAGCGCGGCCGGCAGGCGCTCCTGACGCAACCCGTCGTAGTAGGACAGCGCCGAGGAGAAGCCGGGAATCGGAATGCCGAGTTCGGTGGCCTTGACAACGACGCGCCGCCAGCTGTCGATGGCGGTCTCGATCGCGTCGCGGAAGTAGGGGTCGACGATCAGCGTCGGCAGGTCGGGGTTGTTGTCGAAGGCGTCGGTGATCCGGTTGAGGAATTTGGCCCGGATGATGCAGCCGCCGCGCCAGATCCTGGCCATGTCGCCGGGGGTGATGTTCCAGTCGTACTCGGCGCTGCCGGCCTGGATCTGGTTGAAGCCCTGCGCGTAGGCGATGATCTTCGACGCGTACAGCGCCTGCCGGATGTCTTCGATGAATCGTGCTGCGTCGGCGGGCTTTTCGCCGAGTTCACCGGAGGCCAGGCCGGTCGTGGCCTTGCGCTGGGTCACCGATCCGGACAGTGCGCGGGCGAACACGGCCTCGGCGATCCCGGTCACCGGGACGCCGAGATCGAGCGCCGATTTCACCGTCCAGCGTCCGGTGCCCTTCTGCTCGGCCTCGTCGAGGATGACGTCGACGAGCGGTTTACCGGTCTTGGCGTCGGTCTGGCGTAACACCTTCGCGGTGATCTCGACCAGGAAGCTGTCCAGGTCGCCGGAGTTCCATTCGTCGAAGACGTCGGCGATCTCGCCCGCTGACTTGCCCAGCCCGTCGCGCAGCAGCTGGTAGGCCTCGCCGATCAACTGCATATCGGAGTACTCGATGCCGTTGTGGACCATCTTCACGAAGTGGCCCGCGCCGTCGGGACCGATGTGGGTGCAGCACGGGACGCCGTCGACATGCGCGGAGATCTCCTCGAGCAGCGGGCCCAGCGACTTGTAGGACTCGGCCGGGCCGCCGGGCATGATCGACGGACCGTTGAGCGCGCCCTCCTCGCCGCCCGAGATGCCGGCGCCGACGAAGTGCAGCCCGCGTTCGCGCATCGCCTTCTCGCGGCGAATCGTGTCGGTGTAGAGCGCGTTGCCGCCGTCGATGATGATGTCGCCTTCCTCCATCGCGTCGGCGAGTTCGTTGATCACCGCGTCGGTGGGGTCGCCGGCCTTGACCATGATCAGCACACGGCGCGGCTTCTCGAGCGCGTCGAGGAATTCGGCGATGGTCTCGCTGCGCACGAACTTTCCCTCGGAGCCGTGCTGCTGCAGCAGCGCGTCGGTCTTGGCGATCGAGCGGTTGTGCAGCGCGACCGTGTACCCGTGTCGGGCGAAGTTGCGCGCGATGTTCGATCCCATGACGGCAAGCCCGGTCACCCCGATCTGAGCGGTACCGGTGGTCGATGCGGAAGCGTCAGAGCTCATACGGGCAGCCTTTCGTTGTTTTGTTGTGTGAACGCCTTATTCGCGCGGGTTGTCCCTTAAGCGCTGAACAGCCGCTGCAGCTCGGTCAGCCACGGCAGCACCACCGCGACGGTCGGCACCACGAGCACCGTCGCCGCGGCCGCGTACGCACCTGCGGCCAGCGCCAGGCTGTTGGGCCGGCCCCCGAGCCGGCGCACCCGTAGCACGGTGGTCGGTCCACCCGCGGCCAGCGCCCCTGACGGCGTCCGGCCGGCCGCGCACGCGACGAGCGCGCGGGCCAGGGGAGTGGGACCCGCGGTGCGAACCGCCGCATCGTCGGCCAGCATCTCGACCAGCAGCCTCACGGCGTCCAGCGCGCTGCCGCTGCGGACGAACCGCGGGAACGCAGCATTCACCGCGGTGAACATCTCCAGCACGAGATCGTGCCGGGCACGCAGGTGCGCGCGTTCGTGGGTGAGGATCGCCCCGATCTCGTTGTCCGCCAACTTCGTCAGCGTGCCCTGGCTCACCACGACGCGGCTCCGCACCCCGGGCAGGCAGTACGCCAGCGGCTGGTCCACGTTGAGGATGCGAAGCCGGTCACCGGCGTGGGCGTGCGCCCATTTCTGCGACTTGCCCACGAGGTCGACGACCATCCGGTGGTGGGCGCGACGGCGTCGTGTGGCGATGGCCACCTGCAACACCGCCACGATCAACCGCGCACCGATCACCAGGGTCAGCGCGAAGACCACCACGTAGGCGATCCACACCGGCCAGCCCAGGACGGCGATCTCGCTGGTGATGGTGGCTGTCGGCCGACCGTCGGGACCTGGAGCGAACAGCCTGCTGGCGATGGCGATCCCGGCCGAGAACGCCGAGAGAACTGCGGCCAATGCGATGGCCTGCCACAGCACGATGGCCGCTCGCGGTGCGCGGAACGGCCACGACGCGCGCGCCAGGACGGCGGGCACCGGCCCCGACAGGACCAGCGCCAAGACGGTGAAGGCCAGCGCGGACACGCTGTCAGTCTCTCTCAGCCGGTGCCCGAATTACCAGCGGGCGGCGAGACGCGAACCTTGCCTTCCAGTTCGGCCAGTGCGCGACGCAATGCCGCGGCTTCGTCCGCGCCGACCCGCTCGACGAAATGCACCAGCGCGGCTTCGCGGCTCCCCGAGTCGGCGGCCTGGTCGAGCGCGTCGACCATCAGACCCGCAACGAGTTCGTCGCGGCCGTGGGTGGGTGCATAGCGGTGGGCGCGGTCATCGCGGTGCTGCACGACGAGGTTCTTTTTGGCCAGCCGCTGCAGCACGGTCATGATCGTGGTGTACGCCAAGTCGCGTTGGGCGGAGAGCGCCTCGTGAACTTGGCGCACCGTTTGGGGTTCGCGGGAGGACCACAGGTGATCCATCACCGCGCGTTCCAGGTCCCCTAGACGCGTCAACTTCGCCATGGTCCGTTCATCTCCTAGAGGCTATCGATCCAGCGTACTACGTCTTACTACCGTGCGTCGTATTTCGCCTGGTGGACAAGCCCCCACCGTCGCCGGCTCGAACCTCCGCCCGTGGTCACCGCCCATTCGAAGGGTGGTGTGAAAGCAGTCACAGGGCCTGGCCGTTGTGACGCGCCTAGTTATAGTAAGCCTTACCTAACTTGAATATGGGAGGCCCTATGACGGTATTGGTCGACGATCCACTCATCGCAAGCATGGCGATCCACCGGACGCTGCCGCTGCATGAGTCGAGTCGACGACTCCGTGAGCTCTACCCCGAGTGCCCACGGGTCTACGGCGTCGCGGTGATGCGGGACCTGTCCCGGCGGCGGTGGTGGCCGCTGGCCGATGCGCTGACCACGGACCGCTTGCAGACGATGTTCGCCCTGGCCGCCGAGGAGACCGACAGCCACGCGGCGGTCGCGCACCAGTTGGCGGCCACCCTCGCCCACGTGGTCGTCGGTCGCGTCGTACCGCTGGTCGTACTCGAAGGCCGCGCGTGGGACACCGGCCTGGAGAACCTGTGGGTGCACGTCGATTCCGAAGGTGCGATCGACTGGGTCGGCGTCGTCGACCCAACGCTGCGGGCCCTTCCCGACGATCCGTATTTCCACCACAGGCCCAATCGCGCCGGATGCTCGACGCGCGACGGCATCGTGGCGCTGCCCAGCGAGGCGGCGTTGACGACGTGGGTCGCGCACCGCAGCCACTGTGCGCTGGCGCCGCTGTTCGCCAAACTGGCCGACATCAGCGGGGGCGCGATGTCGGTCGCCTCGATGTGGCACGTCGTGGGCGGCGCGGTCGTCAGCGCCGCCACCCAGGTACCGCTCCTTGCCGGATCCAGCGAGTGGACGAGCATGCGGCGCGGCCAGGCCGTGCTCGATGCGCTCGTCGGCTTCGGGCTTCCCGTCCGGGGCACCTCGCGGTCAATCCCGGGAAAGGTCTTGCTGAATTAGGCAAGCCTTGCCTATGCTCTGACCAGAGAGCGACACGAACCACCGGACCGCGCCGGAGTCCTGAGGGCTGCAGAGACCCCCGGTCCACACGGAGGACGGGCCCCGCACCAATGGTGCGGGGCCCGTCCGCATGTGTGCCGAATTCCGGTACGTCAGGTGTTTTCGCTGCCGGACTGTTCGACGGCGCCACCGCTGTCGGCCCACTCGCCGAACGCTCCGAGGTTGTACACCTCCTGATACCCGAGCTCCTTGAGTGCCTGACCCGAGAGCGCCGAGCGCCCACCGGAGGCGCAGTACACGATCACCGGCTTGTCCTTGGAGAAGTTCTGGTCGTGGTACGGCGACTCCGGGTCGGCGCGGAACTCGAGCATGCCGCGGGGAACGTGGACTGCGCCCGCCACCTTGCCGCTCTTGTCCAGTTCAGGGGCGTCGCGGACGTCGACGACCAACGCGCCCTTGGCGATCAGATCCTTCGCCTCGTCGTGGGAGATCTTCGGCACCACGGCATTGGCGGCTTCAACGAGTTCTTTCGCGGTCTTGGCCATGGCTGACCCTAACTCCGCGCACCCGGCGCGGTCACGGTGTCGGACAGCGTGTAGACACGTTCCGTGACTTCCGACCTGCCTTCCGACCTGGGTAAGGGCTTCGACACCGAGCTCGGTCTGACCTATCTCGAACTCGGTCCCGACGGCGGCCGCGCACAGCTGACGGTCACGGACAAGCTGCTGCAGCCCTACGGCATCGTGCACGGCGGCGTGTACTGCTCGATCGTGGAGAGCCTGGCGAGCGTATCCGCAGCGGTCTGGCTCGCCGACAACGGTGGCGGGAACGTCGTCGGCGTCAACAACAACACCGACTTCCTGCGGGCCATCTCCTCGGGGACCGTCACCGCGGTGTCCACACCGATCCACCGCGGCCGGCGGCAGCAGCTGTGGCAGATCACCATCACCGACGACGACGACCGGCTCGTCGCGCGCGGACAGGTGCGGCTGCAGAACATGCCCGCGGAGTAACAGGTCGCGTGCGCTGCTGATCGCCGCGCTCCGTGGCAATATCGCCCACTATGCGTTTATCCCCGCATGAGCAGGACCGCCTGCTGATCTCCTACGCGGCCGAGCTCGCCCGACGCCGGCAGGGCCGTGGTCTGAAGCTCAACCACCCCGAAGCGGTCGCGCTGATCACCGACCACCTCCTCGAGGGCGCCCGCGACGGCCGCACGGTCGCCGAGCTCATGGCCAGTGGCCGCGAAGTTCTGCGCCGCGAGGACGTCATGGCGGGCGTGCCCGAAATGCTCGAGGACGTCCAGGTCGAGGCGACGTTCCCCGACGGCACCAAGCTCGTCACCGTCCACCATCCGATTCCGTGACCGGACCGATCGTGCCCGGCGAAATCCGGTACGGAGACGGCGAAATCGAGATCAACGCGGGCGCCGAGCGGCTCGCGATGGAGGTCGTCAACACCGGGGACCGGCCGGTGCAGGTCGGCAGCCACGTCCACCTGCCGCAGGCCAACGCCGCGCTGTCTTTCGACCGCGCGGCCGCGCACGGCCACCGGCTCGACATCCCGGCGGGCACCGCGGTGCGGTTCGAACCCGGTGTCGCCCAAACTGTCTCGCTCGTCCCGCTTGGAGGATCGCGCGAAGTGCACGGGTTGAACCTGGACCCGCCCGGGCGGCTGGACGAGAGATGAGCACGTCCGCCGAGAGCAGAGGAGCCTGATGACCCGGTTGCCACGCGCCAGGTACGGCGCCCTGTTCGGGCCGACCACCGGTGATCGGATCAGACTGGCCGACACCGACCTGTTCATCGAGATCACCGAGGACCGCAGCGGCGGACCTGAACTCGCCGGAGACGAGGCGGTTTTCGGCGGGGGCAAGGTGCTGCGCGAATCCATGGGGCAGGGACGTGCGACACGCGCCGACGGGGCTCCCGACACCGTCATCACCGGCGTGGTGATCCTGGACTACTGGGGAATCATCAAGGCCGACATCGGTATTCGTGATGGCCGCATCAGCGCGATCGGTAAGGCCGGCAACCCCGACATCATGTCGGGCGTCCATCCCGGCCTCGTGGTCGGGCCGTCGACGGAGGTCATCGGGGGCAACGGTCGCATCGTCACCGCGGGCGGCATCGACTGCCACGTGCACCTGATCTGCCCCCAGACGATGGCCGAAGCGCTCGGCGGCGGCATCACCACGATGATCGGGGGCGGTACCGGTCCGGCAGAGGGCAGCAAGGCCACCACCGTCACCCCCGGCGCATGGCATCTGGCCCGCATGCTGGAGTCGCTGGACTCCTGGCCGATGAACATCGCGCTGCTCGGCAAGGGCAACACGGTCAGCGCCGAGGCCATGTGGGAGCAACTGCGCGGGGGCGCTTCTGGCTTCAAACTGCACGAAGACTGGGGCAGCACGCCCGCCGCGATCGACGCGTGCCTCACGGTGGCCGACGCGTCGGGCGTACAGGTCGCCCTGCATTCGGACACCCTCAACGAGGCGGGCTTCGTGGAGGACACCGTCGGCGCGATCGCCGGCCGGTCGATCCACGCCTACCACACCGAGGGCGCCGGTGGCGGGCACGCTCCCGACATCATCACCGTCGCCGCACAACCGCACGTGCTGCCCAGTTCGACCAATCCGACGCGACCGCACACGGTCAACACGCTCGACGAGCACCTCGACATGCTGATGGTGTGCCACCACCTCAACCCCAGCGTCCCCGAGGATCTCGCCTTCGCCGAGAGCCGCATCCGGCCGTCGACCATTGCCGCCGAGGACCTGCTGCACGACATCGGTGCGATCTCGATGATCGGTAGCGACGCCCAGGCGATGGGCCGCATCGGCGAGGTCGTCATCCGCACCTGGCAGACCGCGCACGTCATGAAACGCAGACGCGGCGCGCTGGAGGGCGACACCACGGGCGCCAGGGCCGCCGACAACAACCGCGCGCGACGCTATGTCGCCAAATACACGATCTGCCCGGCGATCGCGCACGGCCTCGACGCCGAGATCGGATCGATCGAGGTGGGCAAGCTCGCCGATCTGGTGCTGTGGGAGCCCGCGTTCTTCGGTGTGCGCCCGCACGCGGTGCTCAAGGGCGGCATGATCGCCTGGGCCGCAATGGGAGACGCCAACGCGTCGATCCCGACCCCGCAACCGGTGCTGCCGCGCCCCATGTTCGGCGCGGCGCCCTCGGCGGCCGCCGCCACGTCGGTGCACTTCGTTTCTCGGCAAGCCGTCGACGACGGACTGGCCGACCGCATCGATGTGAAGCGGCGCCTCGTGCCGGTCAAGGATGTTCGCAACGTCGGTAAGGCCGATATGCCGCTCAATGACGCGCTGCCACGCATCGAAGTCGATCCCGACACCTTCACCGTTCGCATCGACGGAGACGTCTGGCAGGAGCAACCTGCGGCCGAATTGCCGATGGCACAACGATATTTCCTGTTCTGAACGCGATGACGAACTTGACCTCGCTTCTCGCACTGGCCGACTCGCGGTTGCCGACCGGCGGGCACGTGCACTCCGGTGGCGTCGAGGAGGCGGTCGCCAATGGGCTGGTCGCCGACGTGATCACGCTGCGCGCGTATCTGCGTCGGCGCATCCGAACTCAGGGTCTCGTGACCGCCTCATTGGCCGCCGCGGTGCACACCGGGACGCTCGGGCCCGCAGAGGCCGACCGCGAAACCGATGCCCGCACACCGGCGCCCGCCGCCCGTCAGGCGTCGCGCGCCCAGGGTCGAGGCCTCCTGAGGCTGGCCCGGCGGGTGTGGGCCGACGAAAACTGGGACGCGTTCGGTGCGACCCCGCACCTCGCGGTCGCGGCGGGATGGGTGGGCCGCGCGGCGGGGTTGACCACCGAGCAGACCGCGCTCTCCGTCGTCTACACCACGATGACGGGTTCGGCGACGGCCGCGCAGCGCCTGCTCGCCCTGGATCCCGGTGACGTCGCCGCGCTCACCTTCGAGCTGTCGACGCTGTGTGACCTCACCGCGGCCGAGGCGGCGAAAGAACTGGCCGACCTGTCCGACCCGCTGCTCGACGTGCTGGCCGAGCGCCATCACCGTCGCGAACGCCCGCTCTTCGTCTCATAGCCCCGAAAGGATCGTGATGCCTCCGCATTTCACCGACGGCGAGCCACACCGCCATCTCGAGCGACCCAAGCGTGCGCGACAGCCGGGGGAGCCGTTGCGCATCGGCGTCGGTGGTCCGGTGGGTTCGGGTAAGACCGCACTGGTCGCGGCGTTGTGTCGGCAGCTGCGCGACGAGGTGTCGCTGGCCGTGCTGACCAACGACATCTACACCACCGAGGACGCCGACTTCCTACGACGCCATGCCGTGCTGCCCGACGAGCGGATCGCCGCGGTGCAGACCGGCGGCTGCCCGCACACCGCGATCCGCGACGACATCACCGCCAACCTCGATGCCATCGACGACCTCATCGCCGGAAACGACCGGCTGGACCTCATCCTCGTCGAATCCGGGGGAGACAATCTGACCGCGACGTTCTCCTCAGGGCTGGTCGATGTCCAGATCTTCGTCGTCGATGTGGCCGGCGGCGACAAGGTTCCCCGCAAGGGCGGTCCCGGGGTGACCTACTCAGACCTGTTGGTGATCAACAAGACCGACCTCGCCCCGCTGGTCGGAGCCGACCTCGACGTGATGCGGCGCGACGCGTCGGCCGTGCGCGGTGAGCGCCCGTTCGTGATGATCTCACTGACAGAGGACCCCGCGGCCTCCGCGGTGCTGGACTGGGTGCGCGCCCAACTCCGGGTGCCCGTCTAGTGCGATCCGAGGTGCTGATCGTCGCGCGGCGGGACCGCCGGCCGCGCATCGAATGCGCGGGTGGTCTGGCCGCCCGGCTCACCGGACCCGACACCGTCCACCTGGTGTCGGCGGCGGCGACCCCATTGGGTGGTGACGTGCTCCATTTCCGAGTTGTCGTCGAACCGGACACTCGACTGCGGATACGCACCGCCGCTGCGACCATGGCTCTGCCCGGTGCGAAAACCCTTGATTCCCACGCGATCTGGGAGCTCGACGTTGCCGGCTGGCTGGACCTCGACCCGGAGCCCACGATCGTGGCCGCCGATTCGCGCCACCACAACTCGGTCCGCCTCGACCTCGGCGCACGGGGACGCGTCCGGATCCGCGAACGGGTGCAGATCGGCAGATCCGGTGAACGCCATGGGTTCTGGTCGGGATCGCTGCACGCCGACGTCGACGGCGCGCCACTGCTGCGGCACCGCATCGAGCTGGGCAGGGGATCGGTCACCGACGACGAGATCGGCGCGCCGATGGCCGCAATCAGCGAACTTAGCTACCCGGACGCCGACGTCGACACCGCGGGTGAACCGCTGGCGTTGGCCGCGGGCGGCTGCCTTGCGACGTGGCAGGGCGCGCGGCTCTAGCCGGCGACCTTCTCGGTGTCGCGTACGCCGGCCGCAATCTCCTCGAGCTCCTCGATTCGGGTGCGGGCGTAGGCCTGCTGCTCGGTGATCGTGAGGTTGCCGCGCTGCGTCGACAGGAACGTCACCGTCCACGACACCAGCGTGGTGAGCTTGCGCCGGAAGCCGACCAGATACACGAGGTGCAACACCAACCAGGCCAGCCACGCGATGAAGCCACCGAACTCCAGCGGGCCGATCTTCGCGACCGCGGAGAACCGCGAGACCGTGGCCATCGAACCCTTGTCGAAGTATTGGAACGGTTCGCGCTGCGTGGGATCGGCACCCTTGAGCTCGGCCCTGATCGCGTTGGCGGCATACCGCCCGCCCTGAATGGCGCCCTGCGCCTGCCCGGGTACGCCCTCGACATGGGCCATATCGCCCACCACGAACACGTTCGGATGGCCGGGCAGCGTCAGGTCCGGGTTCACCAGCACGCGCCCGGCCCGGTCGACCTCGCCCTCGGACTGCTCGGCGAGGTCCCGACCCAGCGGGCTGGCCTGCACACCGGCCGACCACACCTTCGTCGCGGACTCGATACGCCGGATCGTGCCGTCGGAGTCCTTGACGGTGATGCCGTTGCGGTCGACGTCGGTGACCATGGCGCCGAGCTGAATGTCGACGCCCATCTTCTCCAGTCGGGCCTGCGCCTTCTTGCCGAGCTTCTCGCCCATCGGGGGCAACACCGCGGGCGCGGCGTCGAGCAGGATCACCCGTGCGGTGGTCGAATCGATGTGGCGGAACGCACCTTTGAGGGTGTGATCGGCCAATTCAGCGATCTGTCCGGCCATTTCGACGCCCGTCGGACCCGCACCGACCACCGTGAACGTCAGCAGCTTCTCGCGTCGGGCCGGATCACTCGAACGCTCCGCCTGCTCGAACGCGCTGAGGATGCGCGCCCGCAGCTCCAGCGCGTCGTCGATGGACTTCATGCCCGGTGCCCACTCCGCGAAATGGTCGTTACCGAAGTAGGACTGGCCGGCTCCGGCCGCGACGATGAGCGTGTCGTACGGGGTGACGTAGGTGTGGCCCAGCAGCTCCGACTTGACCGTCTGGTTGGCCAGGTCGATGTGGGTGACGTCGCCGAGAAGAACCTGGCAGTTCTTCTGCTTGCGCAGGATCATCCGCGTCGGGGGAGCGATCTCGCCGGAGGGGATGATGCCGGTGGCCACCTGGTACAGCAGCGGCTGGAACAGATGATGGGTGGTCTTGGCGATCAACTTGACGTCGACGTCGGCTCTCTTCAGCCGTTTGGCAGCGGTCAGCCCGCCGAACCCTGACCCGATGATGACGACCTTGTGCCGATCAGATGCAGTGGCTCCGGGATGGCTCATGCTGGGCTCCTCGACGGTGCTTCCACGTGCAGTTCACTACCCGTAACGGTAGTCGCCTGAACACCCGATCAGTGAACGGGTTCGCTGTGTTATATCCCACCCGGTGCAGGGATCACCCGCCGAGCAGCGGTCGCAGCGCTTCGCCCACTGCGGTGACGCGGCCGGGATGGTACCCGTCGAGGCTCGTCACCGGGCTCAAGATCACCCCGTCGATACCGGCGTCGAGGACCTTGGTCTTGATCTGCTCGGCGATCTGGTCGGCACTGCCGAACACCGCCTGCTGTTTGAAGTCGTCGGGGATGACGTCGCCGGTGACGTTCTCGTCGATAATCGCGACGACGAGCATGCTGGTCTCCAGCGTCGCGGGGTCGCGGCCGATCTCCTCACAGCGCTCCTTGACCACCTGCACTTTGCGCGGCAGCTCGTCGAAGCCGGCGATGATGTTGAGGTGGTCGAAGTGCCGGGCCGCCAGCGGAATCGTCTTCTTCTCGCCGCTACCACCGATCATCAGCGGAATGTGGTCCCGGAACCGCGGTTCGGCCATGGCCTCTTTTGCGCGGTAATACTTGCCCTCGACCGTCGGGCGCTCGCCGCGCAGCATCGGCAGGATGATCTCCAACGCCTCGCCCAGCTTGTTGAAGCGGTCGGTGAAGGTCCCGAACTCGTATCCGAAGCTGTCGTGTTCAAGCTCGTACCAACCGGTGCCGATGCCGAGGATGGCCCGTCCCTGGCTCATCACGTCCAGCGTGGTGATCGCCTTGGCCAGCAGCGTCGGATTGCGGTAGGTATTGCCGGTCACGAGGGTCCCCAGCTGAAGCCGCTCGGTTGCCGTCGCCAGACCGCCCAGCGCCGTGTACGCCTCGAGCATGGGCTGGTCCGGCGTGCCGAGTCCGGGCAATTGATAGAAGTGGTCCATTACGAAGACCGAGTCGAAACCGGCCGCCTCGGCCTCCTGCGCCTGCGCGATGACAGTGGGGAAGATTTCGGCCACGCCCGTGCCGTAGGAGAAGTTGGGGATCTGGAGCCCGAGTCTGATGGTCATGAGAGCACGTAACCACACCTAAGCGGAGCGGTCCCCCCGTTTAGCTTCGGGCGAAAAGCGGAATATCAGCCGAAGTTTGCGAGCGCGCCTTTGCTGACATGCAGAACCTGGCCGGTGATGTGGCGCGCGGCCGGCGTGGTGAGGAACAAAGCGAGCCGCGCGATCTCGTCGGCGACCGGCGGAGGTGTGCGCGACAGGCCCTCATACCCGGGCTCGGCGCTTCGGCCCGAGGCCACCGCATTGACGGTGATGCCTCGCGTGCCGAAGTACTCGGCCTGACCGGCGGTCCAGTCCGCGAGCGCAGCCTTGACCGCCGCGTCCGCGGTGCCGACAGCCGGGTTCTCGGGGACCACATTGACGATCGAACCGCCCGATCGCAGATGGTCGCCGAGGATCTGCACCGTCAGCACGGCCGACACCACCGTCGAGTCCAGCGCCGCGCGCCACGCCCTGGCCAGGTCGGACAGCGAATAGGTACGGGGATCCCCGCCGTCCCACCCGGGGGCGGGCACATTGACGATCGTGTCGAGGTGGTGCGGGAAATGCTGTCGGGCCGCTTCCAGGTTGTCGGGATCGGTGTTGTCGAGCACGATCGCGTCGACGTCGAGTTCCTTGGCGGCGACCTCGAGTTCGTCGCGGCGGGCGCCCACGATCACGACGCGGTGACCGGCGTCGCGGAAGCCTTCGGCGATCGT
The DNA here is from genome assembly GCF_001500045.1 of Mycobacterium sp. GA-1199. GTDB lineage: Bacteria > Actinomycetota > Actinomycetes > Mycobacteriales > Mycobacteriaceae > Mycobacterium. The sequence continues at coordinate 93,857 of NZ_LQIX01000004.1, read as the reverse complement.
GCGGCCCAGATCGGTGTCACCTGCGGTGACGAGCACCTCCATCGCGAGGACCTCCCTGTCGTGTTCGACGCTGAACGCAGCGATCCCCCAAATGTTACTGGACAGTAGCTACAGCACGAAACCGGCGCGCAGGCGCATGTCCCATAGGGTTTGGCCTGTGAGGTGCGAGGCGGGGCGGGTTGAGTAACCCGACTGGTCTTCCGCGCTGGCTGTACCTGCCCGCGGCGGTCGGCGCGCTGTTCGTCGCGGTGCCGCTTGTCGCGATCGCGGCCAGGGTCGACTGGCCGAACATCCTGCAGCTGATCAGCAGCGAGTCCTCAGTCAACGCGCTCCTGCTGAGCCTGCGTACGGCGACCGCGAGCACGGTGCTGTGTCTGATACTCGGCGTTCCGATGGCGCTGGTCCTCGCGCGCAGCGACAGCCGGGTGGTCCGGGCCGCGCGACCCCTGATCCTGTTGCCGCTCGTGCTGCCCCCGGTGGTCGGGGGGATCGCGCTGCTGTACGCATTCGGCCGCCTCGGCCTGATCGGCCAGTATCTGGACGCCGCGGGCGTGCAGATCGCGTTCACGACGACGGCGGTCGTGCTTGCGCAGACGTTCGTATCGCTGCCGTTCCTGGTGATCGCGCTCGAAGGGGCCGCGCGTACGGCCGGAACCGGCTACGAAACGGTGGCCGCCACTCTCGGTGCCCGCCCGTCCCGGGTGTGGTGGCGCGTCACGCTTCCGCTGCTGACGCCCGGCCTGGTCTCCGGCGCGGTGCTGGCGTTCGCCCGATCCCTCGGGGAGTTCGGCGCGACGCTCACGTTCGCCGGCTCCCGCGAGGGAGTCACCCGCACACTTCCGCTGGAGATCTACCTGCAGCGGGAGAGCGACCCCGACGCCGCAGTGGCGTTGTCGCTCCTGCTGGTGGTGGTGGCGGCGGTGGTGGTGTTGGGGCTGGGCACTCGACGGTTGCGCGGTGACAGCGCGTGGAGCGCGACATGACCGGCATCAACGTGCGCGCGGTCGTCGAACAGCGCGGCGTCGACGTCGCATTCGACGTCGGCGGTGGCGAGGTGCTGGCCGTGCTCGGCCCCAACGGTGCGGGCAAGTCGACGATTCTGCACGTCATCGCCGGGCTGGTACGGCCCGACGACGGTCTCGTGCGGGTGGGCCCCCGGGTGCTCTGCGACACCGAATCGGGTGTCCATGTGGCAACCCACGACCGCCGGGTCGGGCTTCTGATGCAGGATTCGCTGCTGTTTCCGCATCTCGACGTCGCCGCCAACGTCGCCTTTGCACCCGGAAGCAGGCGCCCCGAGCACTGGCTCGCACAGGTCGACGCGACCGGCCTGGCCGACCGCAGGCCCCGCCAGCTGTCCGGGGGACAGGCGCAACGGGTCGCGCTGGCCCGTGCGCTGGCGGCCGAACCCGACGTGCTGTTGCTCGACGAGCCGTTGGCCGGACTCGACGTCGCGGCCGCCGCCGCGATGCGCAAAGTGCTGCGCGACGTGCTCACGCGCGACGGTCGGTCCGCGGTGATGGTGACCCACGATGTGCTCGACGTGGTCACTCTCGCCGATCGGGTCCTGGTGCTCGAATCCGGTCGCATTGCCGAAATAGGTTCTGCAGCAACGGTGTTGGCTACCCCGCGGAGCGATTTCGGCGCCCGGCTGGCCGGGGTCAACCTTGTCCGCGGGACGGCGGACGGCCGCGGGGTCCTCACCACCCGGTGGGGCGCGGACTGGCATGCGAGCCCGGCGCCGCATACCGCGACCGCAGGGCCGGCGGTCGCCCTGTTCCACCCCACGGCGGTTGCGGTGTACCGGGACCGGCCGCACGGCAGCCCCCGTAACACCGTCGAAGTCACCGTCGCCGAACTCGACGGCCGCGGACCCGCTATTCGGGTCCGGGCCGAGGAGCAGCCCGACGGCAGCCCGGGGCTCGCGGCCGACATCACCGCGGATTCCGCAAGCGAGTTGAGGCTCGCCCCCGGGGAACGGGTTTTTTTCGCAGTGAAGGCACAAGAGGTGACGCTTCATTCGGCCCAGTAACGGTTACCCGAGCAGCTGCGAAAAACAGGCGAGCCACCGGCAGCAACAGCGGTTCGGCCAACCCGCGCCACGCGCGGGTACTCTGCTGTGTCAGCAAATCACAACGCGTCCGCTATCAGTGCTTATCTGTTTCTCAGCTATGTCTTATTTATCCTCATTTTCAGCAATTCACACTTGCGTCACGGCGGTAACACGGTAGTTTCATTCCCATGGATCAGCCGGACGCGTTTTCAGCCCCGCGCAGGGGGCTCTCCAGGACATTGGCGGTTGCGGCGGTGACCGGGGCAACCGCCATAGCGCTCGCGCTCCCGACGGTGGCCCAGGCGCAGCCCGAGCCGACGCCTCCGCCGCCCCCACCGCCGCCGACGGGGAACACCTTCCTGCAAGGTCCTCCGCCGCCTCCGGCACCAGGGGCTCCCGCGCCCGGCGCACCCGCTCCGGCACCAGGGGCTCCCGCGCCCGGCGCACCCGCTCCGGCACCAGGGGCTCCTGCGCCCGGCGCCCCGGCTCCCGCCCCTGGGGATCCGAACGCACCGGCGCCCGCACCCGGCGATCCGAACGCTCCGGCCCCGGCACCCGGCGACCCGGGCCGCGTGGACTCGGCAGCCGGTGGCCTCAGCTACGTCGTCCCCGCGGGATGGAAAGTCGCGGACTCGACGCAACTTTCCTATGGCCAGGTGTTGCTGACCAAGGACGCACCCGAAGGCGCCGAGCCGCCCAACGACACCAGCATCCTGCTCGGCCGGCTCGACCTGAAGCTCTTCGCGGGCGCCGAGACGGACAACACGAAGGCCGCTCAGCGGTTGTCCTCCGACATGGGCGAGTTCTTCATGCCGTTCCCCGGCACCCGGGTCAACCAGGAGACCGTCGAGCTCAACGCCGACGGCATGCCGGGCGTCGCGTCGTACTACGAGGTGAAGTTCACCGACACGAACAAGCCCAACGGCCAGATCTGGGCCGGCGTGGTGGGCAACCCGGTCGAACCCGGTACGCCGCGCGGTCAGCGCACACCGGAGCGTTGGTTCGTGGTCTGGCTCGGCACCGCGAACAACCCTGTGCCGAAGGAAGAAGCGGTGACGCTGGCGAATTCGATCCGGCCCTATACCCCGCCCGCGGCGCCTGCGGCCCCGCCCGCGGACCCCAACGCGCCGGCAGCCCCGCCCGCGGACCCCAACGCGCCGCCACCTCCGCCCGCGGACCCCAACGCGCCGCCACCTCCGCCCGCGGATCCCAACGCGCCTGCGCCGCGGCCCGCGGTCGGCGAGCCCGTCCCGGTCGCGCCGGAGAACGCGCCCGGAATGACGCCCCCGGCCTGACGTACAGCGAGGGCTTCCTCCACGGCATCAAGCCGTGGGAGGAAGCCCTCGAATCCGTCTGCGCTGCCGCGCCTGTCAGGGGCCGACCCGCGGCGGGTTGGCGTTCGAAACGTTCACGATGAAACAGTTCGTGCCGCCGAATCCCATGGCGCCGGCGGTTTGGCACCGCTCGAAGTTGCCGTCGGCGCCGACCGGTCCGTCGCAGATCGTGCCGCCGCCCCAGGGCGTCCATCCGCCCTGGCATCCGGCGTTGGCCGGAGCGGCGAAGGCGATGCCGCCGGCCGCCAACGCTCCAACCGCCAGTGCAACAAGTGTTTTCATCTCTTCCACCCTCTCCTTCGCTGTACCGGCCGTCGCGTCCGGTACTGAGTCCTCGCCGTAGCCGTACGACGGTTGTCGTTATCTCAAGGTTATGCCGTTGTTATCACCGAGGAATCAGGATTTCCCCTACAAGTGATCGGCCGGCGTATAAGGGGACGACGTGCCCACCCACCACCTCTGTCCGGTTCGCCGCCGCGGGCGTTAGCGTTGTTCGCTGTCAGTGAAGACGCCCAGGGGTGGTGCCGCGGTCACGGCGGCGCGACCATGTGGTGATGAACGTCTCCACCATGACCGCCTGGCAGGTGCGTCGCCCGGGTCCGATGTCAGCGCGGCCCATGGAACGCGTGCAGGTCGAGGTTCCGCGTCCGGGCACCGGCGAGCTTGCGGTGGCGGTGCGGGCATGTGGCGTGTGCCGCACCGATCTTCACGTCGCAGAAGGCGATCTTCCGGTGCATCGGCCCGGAGTCGTACCGGGCCACGAGGTGGTGGGTGAGGTCGTCGAGGTGGGGGAGGACGCGGGTACGGAGTTCTCGATCGGTGACCGCGTCGGCATCGCATGGCTGCGACATACGTGTGGGCGGTGCCGGTACTGCGTCAGGGGCGACGAGAACCTGTGCCCGGAATCGCGTTACACGGGATGGGATGCCGACGGCGGATACGCCGAATTCGCAACGGTTCCAGCGGCATACGCGCATCCGCTACCCGCGGGCTATTCCGACACCGAGCTGGCGCCGCTGTTGTGCGCCGGGATCATCGGTTATCGCGCGCTGCTGCGCGCGGACCTACCGCCGGGCGGCCGATTGGGCATATACGGTTTCGGCGGCAGCGCGCACCTGACGACCCAGGTGGCCGCCGCGCAGGGCGCCGAGGTTCACGTCATGACGCGCGGGGAGGCCGCGCGTGAGCTCGCAGTGAGCCTGGGGGCGGCGTCGGCCCAGGGAGCGGATGAGCGTCCGCCCGTCGACCTCGATGCCGCGATCCTGTTCGCACCCGTCGGAGAGCTCGTCCTGCCGGCACTCGAAGCGCTCGATCGCGGTGGCACGCTTGCGATCGCGGGCATTCACCTCTCCGACATCCCGACGCTGAACTACCAACGTCACCTCTTTCAAGAGCGTCAGGTCAGGTCGGTCACCGCCAACACTCGCGCCGACGCCCGAGCCTTCCTGGCTTTCGCAGGTGAACACCACATCGAGGTGACCAGCCCGCCATACCCGCTCGACCGGGCCGACGCCGCGCTGAGCGATCTGGCCTCCGGCCGGGTATCGGGGGCCGCCGTGTTGGTCGTCTAGAGCTCGGCCATCGCGGCGCGGAGTCGCCCCACGAGATCCCCGCGGCCGTACCGGTATACGGGTCCTGCGCCGTCCGCCAGCAGGATGCGAAGCCGCGCCATACCGCGTGCCCCGACCGGCCGGGGAGAGTGCAGTCGCAGCGTTATCTCGTCGATCACGTCCTCGGCGGCGGCGATGTTCGGGACGTGCAACGGCACCCGGGAGGACATCAGCGGGCCGCGCCCGCGGGCATCTCGCACGATCCGCCGCAGTGCCCTGGCCACCGCCTCGCGCTCGGCGGTAGACAGCAGCCGGGCGCAGTGCGCGGCATACGCACCGCTCTCGGGTGCGATGCCGCCGACGGCCGCCATCCGGTCGAACTTGTTCGCCCGTAGCCGCGCCACCATGCGCGCCCGCCGAGACGGGGCCCCGCGCCCGCTTCCTACGCCCACCGACGGCAGCAGGGTGTACGGCTTCGGGCTGTCCGGCATATCAATCCTCGATGAGCTGCGGGTGCGTGACTATCGAAAACTTTATAACGGTCATGCGTGACCGATCAAATTGAATCACTGGTCACTAGAACGCTAGGCTTTCTCTATGACTCGTACGCGGTGGCTCGGCGACCAGGAGACGAAGCCGGCGCCGCCGCGTCTCGCGCTGGTCCAGAACCTGGTCAACACGGCGGAGTTGCCGTCGGGCCCTGACCGTTTGGCCGACCCGGACGACGCGCAGCCTTGGCTGCAAGACAGGGGGCTACTGGCCCCCGGAGAGGGTGTCGAGGAGGCCGACCTCGAACTGCTGCGTGTCGTGCGCGAGGCCCTGCGCGCGATGCTGGTCCACAACGCCGGTGGTCCGCCGCCCAGCGCGGCGGCGTTGGCGCCGCTGCGGGCCGTAGCCGGTGGCCCCGCACGTGCCGAGGTCGACGACTCGGGGCGGATACGCCTGTCAGCAGTGGGAACCTCACTGCGCGACCGTCTGACCGGACTGCTCCTGGTGATCCACGACGCCCAGCGCGACGGCACCTGGTCACTGTTGAAGGCGTGCGCCAACGAGGAGTGCCTGTGGGCGTTCTACGACCGCTCCCGCAACCACGGCGGAACCTGGTGCAGCATGGCGACCTGCGGTAACAAGCTCAAGAATCGGGATTTTCGCGCCCGCAAGCGCGCCTCGCGCTGACGTCAGCTCAGGTGCCACACCAACGCGGCGGCCAGGGCGCCGAGCCCGTTCAGCGACCAGTGCAGAGCGATCGGCGCGATCAGGCTGCCGCTGCGGCGCCGCAACCAGGTGAAGACGAAGCCCGCAAAGCCGGTGGCGACCACCGCCAACGTCACGCCGGCAACGGTGCCCATCACACCGCCGCCGAAGATTCGGGTGAATCCGACGTTGCTTGCGGTCAGGCCCAGCGAGGTGGCGATGTGCCAGAGCCCGAACAACAACGAGCCGGCCGCGGCGACGCCACGCCATCCCCAGGCGCGGTCGAGCGCTCCGTGCAGCACCCCGCGGAAGGCCAGTTCTTCGGGGATCACGGTCTGTAAGGGAATGATGACCATCGACGCGATGAGGGCACCCGAGATCGTGGCGTAGTTGTTGTTCATGAACATCGGCCGCGTCCACGGCAGCAGAGCGCCGATCGCGATGACCGACACCACCAGCGCGACGGCGCCCAGCGCATAACCGGTCCCGGACTTCCAGTGCTCGCGACTCAGGCCGAGTTCGGCCCACCCCAGGCCGCGGGAGCGCACCAGCGCCACCAGCAGCAGTGCCGCCGCGGGGACCGTCGCCACACTGGCCCACGGCGTGGTGAAGTGCGCGATCAAGTTCGTCAGCGCCAACACCACCACGACCACCGCGATGTCGACGTACATACGGAAGTGGTGCAGCGCGGAGAGCTGTTCGACCAGCGGATGCGGGCGCTCGGCTAGGGCGGCTTGGTCGGACACGAAAATCCAGTTTAGCGGTCGTGTTCGCTGAGGGTGTCCTGCGACAGCGACGGCGCCTGGTAATCCGGGTCCCACGTCCACCCCGAGATCGCCGGATCGTCCTCGCCGTACTCCCGGGTGTAGCGCCGGGCCGCGAGCCGGGCATCGGCCATCTCCTGACGCAGCCCGGCCACGCTGCTGCCCAGCCCGTCGACGCGGTCGATCACGTCCATGACCAGATGGAACCGGTCCAGGTCGTTGAGCATCACCATGTCGAACGGGGTTGTCGTGGTACCGCGTTCCTTGAAGCCGCGCACATGTAGCTGGGCGTGGTTGGCGTGCCGGTAGGTCAGCCGGTGGATCAGCCAGGGATAGCCGTGGTAGGCGAAGATGATCGGCTTGTCCTTGGTGAAGATCGAGTCGAACTCGCGATCGGACAGGCCGTGCGGGTGCTCGGACTCCGGTTGTAGCCGCATGATGTCCACGACGTTGACCACCCGCACCTTCAGCTCGGGCAGCCGCCGACGCAGGATGTCGGCGGCCGCAAGCGTTTCCAGGGTCGGGATGTCGCCGGCGCACGCGAGCACGACATCCGGCTCCCCGGTCGTGTTGCTCGCCCACTCCCAGATCCCCAGACCTCGAGTGCAGTGCGCGATCGCCGAATCCATGTCCAGGTAGTTCAGCGCCGGCTGCTTACCGGCGACGATCACGTTGACGTAGTGACGGCTGCGCAGGCAGTGGTCGGCCACCGACAGCAGCGTGTTGGCGTCGGGCGGCAGGTACACCCGCACGACCTCCGGGCGCTTGTTGGCGACGTGGTCGATGAAACCGGGATCCTGGTGCGACGCGCCGTTGTGGTCTTGACGCCAAACATGAGATGTCAGAAGGTAATTCAGTGACGCGATCGGCGCCCGCCAGGACAACTCCCGACTGCTGTTGAGCCACTTGGCGTGCTGGTTGAGCATCGAGTCGACGATGTGGATGAACGCCTCGTAACAGTTGAACAGCCCGTGTCGGCCCGTCAACAGGTAACCCTCGAGCCAGCCCTGGCAGAGATGTTCGGACAACACCTCCATCACCCGGCCCTCCGGACCGAGGTTCTCGTCGTCGGGGGTGACCTCGGCGAGCCACGCCTTGTCGGTCACCTCCAGGGTCGCCGACAGCCGGTTGGATGCGGTCTCGTCGGGACCCATCAACCGGAACCGGTCGGCATTACGCACGATGACGTCGCGCAGAAAGGTTCCGAGCACCCGGGTCGCCTCCGTCGATTCGGAGGCGGGCTGGTCGACGGGCACCGCGTAGTCGGTGAACGGCGGCAGGTCCAGATCCCTGAGCAGCAGACCACCGTTGGCGTGCGGGTTGGCGCTCATCCGCCGCTGTCCGCGCGGGGCGAGCGCGCGCAGCTCGGGCCGTAACGCGCCGTCGTCGTCGAACAGTAACTCGGGTCGGTAGCTGCGCAGCCACTGCTCGAGCTGGGCGCGGTGCTCGGGGTTGGTGTGGGTGCCCGACAACGGAACCTGGTGGGACCGCCACGTGCCCTCGACCTTCTTGCCGTCGACCGTCCGGGGGCCGGTCCAGCCCTTCGGCGTCCTCAACACCAGCATCGGCCACACGGGCCGGAAGGTCTCACTCCTCAACGCGGCTCGTTCCTCGCCGCTTGATCGTCGCGCGACGGGCCCGCCCGGCTCACCGTCGAGGCGAGCGGCGCGCTGGATCGCGGCGATCTGGTCGAAGGCCTCGTCGAGGGCGGTCGCCAGTTGCTGATGCACGTTGGCCGGATCGTCCCCCGCCACCGTGATCGGCCGGTAGCCGTAGCCGAACATCAGCGACTCGAGCTCTTCCTGCGGAATCCGCGCGAGGACCGTGGGGTTGGCGATCTTGTAGCTGTTCAGGTGCAGGATGGGCAGCACCGCACCGTCGGTGACCGGGTTGAGGAACTTGTTCGAATGCCAACTCGCCGCCAGCGGGCCGGTTTCGGCCTCGCCGTCGCCGATGACACAGGCCACCACCAGGTCGGGGTTGTCGAACGCGGCGCCGTAGGCGTGCACCAGCGCGTACCCCAACTCGCCGCCCTCGTGGATCGAACCCGGGGTCTCGGCGGCGACGTGGCTGGGGATGCCCCCGGGAAAGGAGAACTGGCGGAACAGTTTTCGCATACCCTCGGTGTCTTCGGAGATGGCCGAGTACACCTCGCTGTAGGTGCCTTCGAGATACGCGTTGGCGACCAGGCCCGGCCCACCGTGGCCGGGGCCGGTGATGTAGATGACGTCGACGTCGCGGTCACGGATGACGCGGTTCAGGTGCGCGTAAACGAGGTTGAGCCCCGGTGTGGTGCCCCAGTGGCCGAGTAGTCGCGGCTTGACGTGCTCCGGCGCCAGCGGCTCGCTCAGCAGTGGATTGTCCAGTAGATAGATCTGCCCGACGGACAGATAGTTGGCGGCGCGCCAGTAGGCGTCGATCAGGTCGAGTTCATCGGCGGACAGCGTGGGGGACACGGCCTCGGCAGTCATCTGGCTCATCATCGTCGAAACGGGCGAAGGGGTGCCACTCCTGTACCCGGTGCGCGTGAAGCTACCCATTAGCCTGTCTGGCGTGTTGGGATTCGCAGTGCAACAGTTCGGGCCGTCCGCCCGGGCGGACCTCGCGCGCTACGCCGCCACCGCCGAAAACCTGGGCGCGGACAGTCTGTGGGTGGGAGACCGGCTGCTGACGGCGGTGCACCCCAGCGTCGGCTACGCGGGTCAAGACAGCATCCCCGAGCAGTTCCGCGCGGCACTGGATCCTTTCATCGCGCTGGCGGTGGTGGCCGCCGCGACGTCACGCGTCCGGTTGGGCAGCAGCGTGTTCGTCGCCCCGTGGTATCCGCCGGCGCAGCTGGGCCGGCAACTGACGGCCATCGATGTGGTCAGCGGGGGCAGGCTCGTTCCGGGGTTCGGCATCGGGTGGTCGCCAGAGGAGTTCTCGGCCGCCGGTGCCCCGTTTCGCGACCGCGGAGCCCAACTGGACGAGGTGCTCGATGCCCTCGAGCAGCTGTGGACGACGAATCCGGTGCAACACGACGGCAAGCGGTGGTCGATCCCGCTGTCGTGGGTGGACCTCAAACCGGTCCAGCAACCGCGCCCGCCGATCTATCTGGGCGGGTTCACTGGAGCGAGCCTGCGGCGCATCGGGACGCGCGGCGACGGATGGCTCCCGGCCGTACTGGTGCCCGGCGGTGTCAGTCCCGAGTTCCTGGCGATGCAGCGCCGCACCATCGACGACGCCGCCCGCGAGGCCGGCCGGGATCCGTCGGCCATCCACACCTACGTACGGATCAACGTCGCCGGGGGCACGCCGATCGACGCGGTCTCCGAGGCGGTGCGGACGCTGGCCGACGCCGGTTATCCCGATGTCTTCGTCGACCTGATGTATGTGGCCACCGACGCCGACGACCACCTGCGGTGGGTCGAGAGCCTCCTCGCGGCATGAGCGAACCACTGCTGGCCTCCGTGCGGGTGCTCGATCTCGGCGGCGCCGAATCCGACACAGTGAGCCGGCTGTACGCCGACCTCGGCGCCGATGTGCTCAAGATCGAGCCGCCCGGTGGGCGGTCCGACCGGCACGCGTTGCCGACTGTAGCCGGAGCGAGTATCCCGTTCCGGTTGAACAACGCGAACAAGCGGTGTGCGGTTCTCGACCCGGCCGACCCCGACGACCGTCGGGCGCTGTTAGACCTTGCGAGCACCGCCGATATCGTCATCGATAGCGGAAGATACGGCGGGACAGTCGAATTCGGGACATCGTGTTCTGCGCTAGTTCGACAGTTCAGTCACCTCGTGGTGCTGTCGGTCACGGACTTCGGCACCGACGGGCCGTATGCCTGCTGGCAAGCCACGGACCCCGTGCTGTACGCGTTGTCGACCGCGCTCTCTCGTACCGGGCCGACCGCGGGCACCCCGGTGTTGCCCCCGGCCGGGCTGGCATCAGGAACCGTTGCGGCACAGGCGGCATGGGCGGCGCTGGCCGCCTACTACCGCCGGTTACGCACCGGCACAGGCGAGTACATCGATTTCTCCCGGTTCGAAGCGGTGCTTCAGTCGCTGGATCCGCCGTTCGGATCGGAGGGTCAGGCGGCTGTCGGCATCAAGAAGACCACCGAAATCTGGCGCGGCAGGCCCCGTAACCAGAACATCTATCCGATCTTCGCCTGCAAAGACGGGCACGTACGGATCTGTCTGCTGTCTCCGCGTCAGTGGCGGGGCATGCGCGCCTGGCTCGGGGAACCCGAGCGATTCGCCGACCCCAAGTTCGACACGATCGCCGCGCGGTATGCGGCGTCTGGTGAACTCAACGCGCTGATCGGAAATTTCGTCGCGGCCCAGACCATGGACGCACTGGTCACCGAGGGACAAGCGCGGGGGGTGCCCATCGCCGCCGTGCTCACCCCCACGGAGACGTTGGCCTCCGAGCACTTCGGCGCGGTCGGTGCGCTGACGACCGCCCAGTTCGCTCCGGGAGCGGATGTCGTCACCCCGGTGGGGCCGTTCGTCGTCGACGGGCACCATCGCGGCCTAAAGCGGTTGGCCCCAGATTCCGGCGCCGACGAACCTGTCTGGGCCACACCGTCATCGGTGGTCTCGTCGCCGGACACCGCCGCATCGCAGCGCCCTTTCGACGGGATGCGCATCCTCGACCTCGGCGTCATCGTCGCCGGGGGCGAACTCGGCAGGTTGTTCGCCGACCTCGGTGCCGAGGTGATCAAGATCGAGAGCGCCGCATACCCCGACGGGCTGCGCCAGGCGCCGCCCGGTCAGGTGATGAGCAGGTCCTGGGCACTGACCCACCGCAACGAGGAGAGCCTGGGACTCGAGCTGCGGACTCGCGCGGGCGCCGACCTGTTCTCCCGACTGGTCACGGGCGCCGACGCGGTGTTCGCCAACTTCAAGCCGGGAACGCTTGCGTCGCTGGGGTTCTCCTACGACCGTCTGCGGGAACTGAATCCGCGCATCGTTCTCGCGGAGAGCAGCGCCTTCGGCGCAACCGGCCCGTGGAGCGGCCGCATGGGATACGGGCCACTGGTACGCGCGACCACCGGGGTCACCTCGCTGTGGGCGTCCGGCGACGGCGGCTTCTACGATGCGACGACGATCTTCCCGGACCACGTGTCGGCGCGGCTCACCGCGATCGCCGCACTGGCTGCGCTGATCCGGCGCGACCGCACTGGACATCCCGCACACGTCCACGTCTCGCAGGCCGAGGCCGCGATCAGCCAACTGGCGACCCGTTATGTCGCCGAATCCGCGCGGGCGGCAGGCCTGCCCGTCGCCGACGACACCTCGGCACACGGTGTGTATCCGTGCGCCGGCGACGACGAGTGGTGTGTGGTCTCGCTGCGCTCCGAGAACGACCACGCCGCGCTGAAATCGATCACCGGCGGCGACACCGTCGAATGGACCCGCGCCCGCGACAAGACCACGGTGGCGCGCACGCTGCAAGACGCGGGAATCGCCGCCGCACCGATGAACCGTGCCGTCGATGTGCCCGACGACCCACAGGTGCGTTTCCGAAAGCTGTACTCCGACATGGTGCATCCACTTTTCGATGCGCCCATGCTCACCGAAACGGGGCCGGCGTCGTACACGACTATTCCGCCCGCCCGGCTGAGGCCCGCGCCGATGCCGGGGGAGCAGACCCGTCGGATCTGCCGGCAGATCCTCGACATCTCCGCCGAGGAGACCGATCGGCTCATCGCCGAGGGCACACTCTTCGCATACCGAGAAAGGCCGTGATGGAACCCAGGACTCCGGTGTTGGTGGGCTACGGACAAGTCAACCAGCGCGACGAAAACCCCGACGTGTCGCCGATCGAACTGATGGTCGCCGCGGCACGCGAAGCGGCCGATCCCAGGGTCCTGGAGGCCGCGGACTCGGTTCGCGTGGTCAACCTTCTCTCCTGGCGGTTTCGCGATGCGGGATTGCTTCTCGCACAACGCCTCCACGCCGGCAACGCCGCGACCCGGTATACCGGGGTGGGCGGCAACACGCCGCAGTCACTGGTCAACGAGGCGTGCCGAGACATCCAGAACGGTCGGGCCGAGGTGGTCCTGATCGCAGGCGGTGAGACCTGGCGCACCCGGAGTCGGCTGCGCGCCAAGGGAGTCAAGCCGGACTGGCCGCGCCAGGACGAGTCCGTCCCGATGGCCCAGGGCGCCGACGAAGGCGTTCCCATGGCCGGACCCGCCGAAATCAAGATCCACCTGGACCGGCCGGCCTTCGTCTACCCGATGTTCGAACAAGCCGTGCGGATCGCCGCGGGCCGGTCCGACGAGGAGCACCGGCGCCGGATCGGTGAACTGTGGGCACAATTCAGCACGGTCGCGGCGAGCAACCCGCACGCGTGGGTCCGGGACGCGTTGCCGGCCGAGGAGATCTGGCAGGCCGGTCCGAGCAACCGGATGATCAGCTGGCCCTACCCGAAGTTGATGAACTCCAACAACATGGTCGACCAGGCCGCGGTGCTGGTACTCACCTCGGTCGAGAGGGCCACGCATCTGCAGATTCCCAGGGACCGCTGGGTGTTCCCGTACTCGGGTACCGACTCGCATGACACGTACGCGATCGGCGAGCGCGCGGAGTTCTACACGTCTCCCGCGATCCGGATCGGTGGGCGGCGAGCGCTGGAGCTGGCCGGGATCGGCGTCGACGATGTCGAACTCATCGACGTCTACTCGTGCTTCCCTTCGGCGGTTCAGGTGGCTGCCAACGAACTTGGCCTGCCGATCGGGGACCCCGGCAGGCCGCTGACGGTGACCGGCGGGCTCACCTTCGCGGGCGGCCCGTGGAACAACTACGTGACCCACTCGATCGCGACCATGGCCGAGCGACTCGTCGCCGCCCCAGGAGCACTCGGGCTGATCACCGCCAACGGCGGCTACCTCACCAAGCACAGCTTCGGGATCTACGGCGCCGAGCCGCCGCCACATGAGTTCCGTTGGGAGGATGTCCAATCCGAAGTCGACCGGGAACCGACTCGGACGGCGCTGGTCGACTGGACCGGGGTGGGCACCGTGGAGACGTGGACGACGCCGTTCGACCGCGAGGGCTCGCCGGAGAAGGCGTTCCTCGCGGTCCGCACGCCCGACGACTCCCGGGTTCTGGCGGTCATCCCCGATGCGGCCGCGGCGGCGGCGACGGTCGAGGAGGACATCGCGGGCGCCAAGATCCAGATCAACCCGGACGGTACGGCCGCAATACTGTAGACGGTACGGCCGCATTACCGTAGTCAGTCGAGTTCTGCCAGCAGCGCCTCGACACGCTGACGAGCGGCCGGCGCGGCGCCCGGTCCGACCACGGCATGTACCCGCCCTGCCTCCACGGCAGCGATCGCGGCGTCGGCCACCACGGCGGGGCTGATCGCACCGCGCATCGCGTCGTCGTCGCGGTCGTTGGGAACGCTGACCGCTCCCGGCGGGGTCAGGCTCGCCGAGTTGGGTCCGAGGGGCGTGTCGACCATGCCCGGGCACAGCACGGTGGCCCCCAGGTCGGTTGACACGGAACGCAGTTCGATGTCGAGCGTCTCGGTGAGCCCGACGACGGCGTGCATGGTGGCGTTGTACGGCGCGAGGTGGGGTAGCGGAATGAGCCCGCCGGCCGACGCGGTGTTGAGGAAGTGCCCGCAGCGTTGCGCGATGAACTGCGGAGTGAAGGCCTTCACCCCGTGTACGACACCCATCAGCTTGACGTCGATCAACCACCGCCACGTCTCGATGCTCTGCTCCCACGTCGGCGTCTGCTCGCACACCACTCCGGCGTTGTTGCACACCAGGTCGACGCGTCCGAATCGGTCCAGGGTGTGCGCGGCCAGCGCGTCGACCTCGGCCACGTCACGCACGTCGACGCGCAGCCCGGTCACCGTCCCGGGGTGAGAGGACAGCGCCTCGATCGCTGGGGGTATCGCGTTCTCGCGGATGTCGGCGATCACCACGTCGACGCCGCGACGCGCCAGATGCGCGGCGAGCGCGAACCCGATTCCGCTGGTTCCGCCGGTGACGACGGCGACCTTTCCGGCCTCGATCCTCATGCGGGCCTGCCTTTCTCGCTACGGTGCGTTGGCCGGCACCTCGGTGTATCGCGGCGCAAAACCGTCGGGGGCGAAGGTGAATCCGTTGCCGGTCGCCTCGCTCATGCACGAGACACCGGCCTCCTGCACATTGCAGCGGAACCCGGCGACAGCCAGAATCCGATTGAACTCCAGCACCTTCGCGTCATCGAGGGCGAACTCGGCCTGTTCCATTGCGACGAAGCGGGGTTCACCGTTGCGCTCGATGACGATCGCGTTCGGCGCGACCTGCTCACCGCCGTCGTTGTCCACTGTGTCCGGTTCACCGGTGATGTTCATGGGGGACTGCGGTGAGGTGGCCGATTGGCAGCCGGCCACCTCACGCGGCACGACGGCACACGCCCAGCGTCCGCTCGGGGTGGTGAAGTAGTACACGGCCGACCCGGCCGGATGAGCGACGTAGTCGAATGCGTCCACCAGGTGCTTGTTCGGCGGTGGAGGAGCCGGTTCGGAGGTCGTCGAGGTCGGTGACGCCACGAACGGTTCGTCGGTGGTGACGATCCGCTCGCCCGAGCAGCCCGCGACCAGGATCGCGACCGCCGACATCAGACAAAGGACACGCATCTCGAGTCCTAAGCGTGCCGGAACCGGTTTTCGTCCGCGCAGCGGGGTGGTGGATTCAGCCGGCCAGCATCGCCTTGAGCGTTTGCGCGTTCCACACGGCGTGCCCACCCAGATCGTTGTTGAAGTAGACCAGTACCCGCCTGCCTTCGCTCTCCCACACCAGGATCCGCTCAGCCCAGCGCCGCAACGCGTCGTCGGGGTAGGAGCCCGCGTACATCGAATCCTGGTCGGGTCCGTGCATCCGGATGTAGACGAGCTCGCTGGTCGCTCGCGGAACACAGCGCAAGCCCGCACCGCTCATCACCACGTAGGCGGCGCCGTGCCGCTCCAGCAGGGCGTAGACGGCTGGGTCGTCCCATGACGCATGCCGCAACTCCATCGCCACCGGGATCCGATCGGGCATGAGCTTGAGGAAGTGCTCCAGGCGGGCGTCGTCGCGCTCCAACTCCGGGTGCAGTTGCACGAGCAACGCTTCGCTGCGGTCACCGAGCAGCTCCCAGCATCGGTCGAAGCGCTCGATCCACGGCTCCGGTTCCCGCAGCCGGCGGTAGTGCGTCAGTCCGCGCTGGGCCTTGACCGACATCGTGAACCCGTCGGGCAGCCGCTCCCGCCAGCCCGCGAACGCACCGTCCTTGGGCCAGCGGTAGAAGCTGGCGTTCAGTTCGACGGTGTCGAACTCCTCGACGTAGCGGGCCAGCCGTTTGGCGCTCGGCAATCCCGCCGGATACAGCACGTCCTTCCAATGGTCATACGACCACCCGGATGTGCCGACCCGGATCACCATCGCGTCATCCCCGCGCCATAACGGCGTCGCGCAGGTCGTCGTCGAGCGACACCTTGACCAAGGCGGCCGCGAGCGTTGCACAGTTGCGTGGTGCCAACGCGGCGAGCTCATCACTGTCGCTTGGCAATCCGAGCTCGCGCGCGGCGCTGATGGCCCGCGCGTCGAAATACGGGCGAACCCATGTCCAGGCGTCCTGCACCTCGCGCAGGAAGATGCCGGCGCCGGTGTCGCCGATTCCCTTGAACCCCTTGAGAGAACGCGTCAGCGCGGTCGCGTCGTGATCCGTTGTCCCGTGGAGATTGCGGAGGTCCCCGCCATATTCGGCGTCGACGGTCGTTGCGATATCGGTGAGCCTGGTCGCCGAGCTCTCGTCGTAGCGGACATAGTGGGCACGGCCGAATGCACGAATCATCTCGGCGCGCTCGGCATCGAGGACGGCCTTGGGGGTGCGCAGTCCCGCGCGGAACAACTCCCGCGCGGCGTCGACCGCGATGGAGGCGTCGATCGGTTTGCTCGACAGCATGCACAGGGTCAGTAGCTGAAAGAGCGGCATCGGCTTGTCCGCCAACCGAATACCGGCGTCTTCGGCGTAGGTCGTACCCGCCTCCTCGAGGAGGCGTTCGACCTGCTTCTTACGTGCTGCGGCGTCCACGTCGGCTGGCGTACCCGCGCTCTTTGGGGGGCAAACTCCTGGCGAAATCGACACCGCGGGTGACCCACGGCCGCAGCTGCCGCGTGGTCCTCACACCGTCGGCGCCGATGAGCAGCCACCCGCGCATCACACGGTCTGCCATCGTCATCGGCTCGACGAACCGGCGCGACAGCAACGTCGGGTACTCGTCGAGCGGCACCCGGACCATCAGACCGCCGGTCCCGCTGACGGCCACCGCCATATGGCCGTCGACCAGGAAGGCCAGCCCGCCGAACATCCGCCTCTCGTCGATACCGGGTTCGGTGCCGAGCAGTTCGCGGATGCGGTGCGCGAGGTCCTCGTCGTAGGCCACGTCTTCGACGGTAGCGCTCAGGGTCGTGATCCGTTGCCAGACCACGACCCTGAGCGCATCTTGGGGTCAGGCAGCCGCGGTGGCCGCCACCTCTGCGGGCTGCAGAGCCTGCTCGACGATGTCGGCGACATCGGTCATCGGCTTGACCTCCAGCGCGTCGAGCACGTCGGCCGGGACGTCATCCAGGTCGGGCTCGTTGCGCTGCGGAACGAAAACCGTTGACAGCCCGGCCCGTTGCGCCGCCAGCAACTTCTGCTTGACGCCGCCGATGGGCAGCACCCGACCGTTCAACGTGACCTCGCCGGTCATCCCGACGTCGGCACGAACCTGCCGGCCGGTGGCCATCGACACCAGCGCGGTCACCATCGTCACGCCCGCCGACGGACCGTCCTTCGGCACGGCGCCCGCGGGCACGTGCACGTGGATCCGGCGGTCCAGCGCCTTGGGGTCGACGCCCAACTGCGCGGCGTGCGAGCGCACGTAGGACAGCGCGATCTGCGCCGACTCCTTCATGACCTCGCCCAGCTGGCCGGTCAGTTGCAGCCCGGGCTCACCGTCGGTCGCCCCCGCCTCGATGTAGAGCACATCGCCGCCGAGGCCGGTGACCGCCAACCCGGTGGCCACGCCCGGCACCGCCGTGCGCTCGGCCGATTCCGGCAGGAAGCGCGGACGACCCAGGTACTCAACGAGATCCGGCTCGTCGACGGTGAGGCCGGTGATGTCGTCGGAAGCCAGCTTCGTGGTCACCTTGCGCAGCGCCTTGGCCAGCAGCCGCTCGAACTGACGCACCCCCGGCTCGCGGGTGTAGTCGGCGGCGATCTTGCGCAGCGCCGCCTCGGTCACGACCACCTCGTCCTCGGTCAGCGCCGCCCGCTCGCGCTGCCGGGGCAGCAGGAAGTCACGGGCGATGGCGACCTTGTCGTCCTCGGTGTAGCCGTCGATCTGCACCAGTTCCATGCGGTCCAGCAGGGCCGAGGGAATGTTCTCGATGACGTTGGCCGTCGCCAGGAACACCACGTCCGACAGGTCCAGATCGAGATCCAGGTAGTGGTCGCGGAACGTGTGGTTCTGCGCGGGGTCCAAGACCTCCAGCAGCGCCGCCGCGGGGTCCCCCCGGAAGTCGGAGCCGACCTTGTCGATCTCGTCGAGCAGCACGACGGGGTTCATCGAACCCGCCTCACCGACGGCACGCACGATGCGGCCGGGCAGCGCGCCGACGTAGGTGCGCCGGTGGCCTCGGATCTCGGCCTCGTCACGCACGCCGCCGAGGGCGACGCGAACGAACTTGCGGCCCAACGCCCGAGCGACGCTCTCACCCAGCGAGGTCTTGCCGACGCCGGGCGGACCGGCCAACACCATCACCGCACCCGAACCGCGGCCGCCGACGACCTGCAGCCCGCGCTGGGCGCGGCGCGCCCGCACGGCCAAGTACTCGACGATGCGGTCCTTGACGTCCTCGAGACCGTGGTGGTCGGCGTCCAGGATCTCGCGCGCCGCGTTCAGATCGGTCGAGTCCTCGGTGTGGACGTTCCACGGCAGGTCGAGCACGGTGTCCAACCAGGTGCGGATCCAGCCGCTCTCGGGGCTCTGGTCGCTGGCCCGTTCGAGCTTGCCCACCTCGCGCAGCGCGGCCTCACGCACCTTCTCGGGCAGGTCGGCGGCCTCGATGCGGGCCCGATAATCGTCGGAACCGTCGGGTTCGTCCTCGCCGAGTTCCTTGCGGATGGCGTTGAGCTGCTGGCGCAGCAGGAATTCCTTCTGGGTCTTCTCCATGCCCTCGCGCACGTCTTCGGCGATCTTCTCGGTGACCTCGACCTCGGCCAGCTGAGCTCCCGTCCACTCGATCAGCGCGCGCAACCGCTCGGCCACGTCCGGTGTCTCGAGCAGCTTCCGCTTCTGGACCTGGGTCAGGTACGACGCATACCCCGCGGTGTCGGCCAGCGCCGACGGGTCCGACAGCTGGTTGACGAAGTCGATGATCTGCCAGGCCTCGCGCCGCTGCAGCATTGCCAGCAGCAGCTTCTTGTACTCGGCCGCGAGCTGGTATGTCTCCTCGGTGGACTGGGTTTCCTCGACCTCGGTCACCTCGACCCACAGCGCCGCGCCGGGTCCGGTGGCGCCGGCGCCGATGTGCGCCCGGCTCTCGCCCCGCACCACCGCGGCGGGTCCGCCGACCATGCGTCCGATCTGCACGATCGAGGCAAGCACCCCGTGCGAGGGATAACGATCCTCGAGACGGGGAGCGATCAGCAGTTGTCCGGACTCGCTGGCGCGGGCGGCGTCGACCGCGGCGCGCGCGGCCTCGTCGAGTTCGATCGGCACGACCATCCCGGGCAGCACGATCGACTCGCTCGAGAACAAGACCGGAACTGTCTTGGCTTCAGCCATCAATCCTCCAAAGTTTGAGTCTGTTGCGCTCAACCTTTGGATGGACTGTTTTGTTCCCCCACGCGTCGCGCGGTGTTCGCGGCTACCCCGAACGGCAGGAAGCCTGCCGTTCGGGGGAAACGGCAGGCTCCCTGTTGTGGGTGGATCTATGCGCTGCGGTCAGGCGCTGGCCTGTGCACCCAGCACCCGCTGGATGTCAGGCTTCATCATCTCCAGCTGCTGACCCCAGTAGCCCCAGCTGTGAGTCCCCTGTGGCGGGAAGTTGAACACACCGTTGGTGCCACCCGCAGCGACGTAGTTGTCCTTGAAGGTGACATTGGTCCGCAACGTGAACCCTTCGAGGAACTGGGCCGCCATCAGGTTCTGGCCGGCCGTGCCGCCATCGAGATCCGACGGCGTACCCGTGCCGCAGTAGATCCAGATCCGGGTGTTGTTCGCGACCAGCTGGTTGATGTTGACCATCGGGTCGTTGCGCTTCCACGCCGGATCCGACGACGGACCCCACATGCTCTCGGCGTTGTACCCGCCGGCATCTTGCATCGCGAGGCCGATCAGCATCGGCCACCAGCCCTCGGACGGATTGAGGAAGCCCGACAGCGAGGCCGCGTAGATGAACTTCTGCGGGTGGTAGATCGCGTACGTCAGCGCGGTGCTGCCGGCCATCGAAATACCCACCACGGCATTGCCGTTCTGCGACACGCCCCTGTTGGCTTCCAGCCACGCCGGGAGCTCTTGGGTCAGGAACGTCTCCCACTTGTATGTGTAGTCCTGGCCGTTACCCCGCGACGGCTGGTACCAGTCGGTGTAGAAGCTGGACTGCCCGCCGACCGGCATGACGACCGAGAGCCCCGACTGGTAGTACCACTCGAAGGCGGGGGTGTTGATGTCCCAGCCGTTGAAATCGTCCTGGGCGCGCAGACCGTCGAGCAGATACACCGCATGCGGTCCACCGCCCTGGAACTGAACCCGGATGTTGCGGTTCATCGCGGGGGAGAACACGTCCAGATACTCGACGGGCAACCCGGGCCGCGAGAAGGCCCCGGCGGTGCCCGAACCCCCGGCGATGCCGATCAGTCCGGGCAGCGCCGCCACGGCGAACGCCACCACCGCCATTCGGCGAAACAGTTTTGTACCGGTACCCCGGCACCTCTCCAAAATTCTCATAACGGCAACCAACCCACCTTTCATCGCTTCCACAAGCAATTGCCGTTTGCTGTGCGTGGGTAATGAAACACGTACTCCTAGCGGGACTGTCGCCCCGACATGCGGTTGCCACATCGCGGTTGGCTAACGATTGCGACTCAGCGAGGACTCACGGACCCCGGAAACACACTGTGACCTGTGTGGTCAGAGTGACTGAGGAGATGTCCGCGCCGGGCCCGCCACGCCGGGCCGCAGCCGGTGCAACTGTGTGACGTGTCGCGGGCCAAGCTCGCTCAGCGACGTCACTCCGAGAAGCTGCATTGTCCGCCTGACCTGCTGCGAAAGGATCTCGACGGCCCGGTCGACGCCCGCTTCGCCGCCGGCCATGAGCCCGTAGAGGTAGGCGCGGCCCACCAGTACGAAGCGAGCACCCAGCGCGACTGCCGCGACGACGTCCGCGCCGGACATCACCCCGGTGTCGAGCAGAATCTCGGTGGTATCGCCCAGTTCGGCGGCGACACTCGGCAGCAGATGGAACGGCACCGGCGCGCGGTCGAGTTGGCGGCCACCGTGATTGGACAGCACGATGCCGTCGACCCCGAGTCCGGCCACGGCCCTGGCATCCTCGAGTGTCTGAATTCCCTTGACGACCAACTTGTTCGGCCACTGTTCTTTGATCCACACCAGATCGTCGAAGTTCACCGTGGGGTCGAACATGGAGTCGAGATACTCGGCCACCGTGCCCGGCCATCGGTCCAGCGAGGCGAACGACAGCGGCTCGGTGGTGAGCAGGTCGAACCACCACCGCGGACGGGGAACGGCATCGAGCACCGTGCGCAGCGTCAGCGTCGGCGGGATCGACATGCCGTTGCGGGTGTCGCGGTGGCGGGCCCCTGCGACCGGCACGTCGACGGTGGCGAGCAGCGTGTCGTAACCCGCGGCGGCGGCTCGTTCGACGAGTGCCATCGAGCGGTCCCGGTCCTTCCACATGTACAGCTGAAACCAGTTGCGGCCGTCCGGGTTGGCCGCCTTGACGTCTTCGATCGAGGCGGTGCCCAGCGTCGAGAGCGCGAACGGGATGCCGGCTCGCGCGGCGGCGCGGGCACCCGCGATCTCGCCCTCGGTGTGCATCAGTCGGGTGAAGCCGGTCGGCGCGATGCCGAACGGTTGCGCGACAGGCCCACCGAGCACCGTTGCGCTGGTATCGACACTCGAAACGTCGCGCAAGATCGTGGGATGAAACTCGATGTCGCGGAACGCTTGTCGCGCACGGGCCAGCGACAGTTCCTCCTCGGCGGCACCTTCGGTGTAGTCGAATGCCGCCTTCGGGGTCCGCCGCTTGGCGATTCGGCGCAGGTCCTCGATCGTCAGCGCCGCCGCCAGCCTGCGCTGCGTCGCGTTCAGCTGCGGCTTCTTGAACTGCAGCAGCGGCGCCAGCTCCCGCGGACGCGGGATGCGGCGGCGTGTCACGTTTGCGTCCCTGTCGGACTGCCGCTGGTAGTCGTCATTGAATCGCACAGGTTAGCTTGTCAGACTGGCCGATGACATGGCTAAAGACAGATCGGCATCCGGCGACCCCTTCGACCTGCAGCGCTTCGTCGACGCCCAGGAACGCGTGTACGGCGCGGTGCTCGACGAACTGCGCGCCGGCCGTAAACGCAGCCACTGGATCTGGTTTGTGTTCCCCCAGCTGCGTGGGCTGGGGAGGAGCCCGACGGCGCAGCGGTACGGGATCGGTTCCCTCGCCGAAGCCCGGGCGTACCTGGCCCATGACGTGCTGGGAGCGCGCCTGCGGGAGTGTGCCGATCTGGTCGCCCGTAGTGAACAGCCTTCGGCCGATGACTTGTTCGGGTGGCCGGACAACCTCAAGGTGCGCTCGTCGATGACGTTGTTCAGCCACGCCGCCGACGACCCCGACGACGAGGCGCTCTTCGGCCGCGTGCTGACGAAGTACTACGACGGCGAGCCGGATCCGCTGACCGTCGAGCTACTCAGCGCACAGCGATGATCAGCCAGCCGTGGGGCCCGACCTCGTAGGTGCTGACGACCTCGGACGGCGGCGCGCCCGAGCCGGCCAGGACTTCACCCCGATCGAACCCCAGGCGGGGCAACGAGATCGCGAGCGGGCCCTCATCGATGTTGAGCGCGACGATCAGCGACTCGGATCCGGCACGGCTCTGATAGACGTACTGGCGGTTGGTCAGCAGCAGCGGCGACGTGCGTGCCGTGTGCAGCCACGCGTGGCGTCGGCGCAACCCGATCAGGAACTTGTGCAACCGGAACACATCGGCGCCGTGTTCGTCGACGTCGAGCGGGGGAGTCGCGAACGCGGGCCGCACCGCGTCGTCGCCGCCGAAGCGTTCCTCTTTGATACCCCGAAAGGCGAACTCGTCCCCGGCGTAGACGCTGGGCGTACCACCGGTCGTCATCTGCAACACCAAGGCATGCTCGAGGTGGCGGATGTCGTCGAGTCGGCTGGCGATTCTGGTGACATCGTGGTTGCCGAGGAAGGTCGTGGGCACGAAGGTGTCCAGAAATTCGTTGTGCCGCAGCAGCGCCCAATCCAGCTCGTGGAAGTTGCCGTCGTTGAGCGCGCTCCAGGTCGCCTTCCACAGTTCGTACTGGGTCACCGAGTCGAAGCCCGACGATCGCACTCGTTGCGCGTAATCGCCGTGGATGATCTCGGCAAGGAAGTACGCATCGGGAAACTGCTCGCGAACGCGCGGGAGGACCCGGGCCCAGAACCGGTCGGCGACCGCGTAGGCGGCGTCGAGGCGCCAGCCGTCAGCGCCGCGCCGCAGCCAGTGCGTCATCACGTCGACGACGTAGTCGGCCACCGCCGGGTTGTCATGGTCCAACGCCACAAGGTCACCGTGTCCCTCGAACACGTCGACGCGCTCGCCTCGAGTGCGGAGCCATTCGGTGCGGGCGAAATCCGTTCCGACATGGTTGAAGACGCCGTCGAGCAGAATCCGGAGCCCGCGCCGGCGCGCCTCGCCGATCAGCGTGTCGAAGTCGTCGTCGTCCCCGAGTCGCGGGTCGATGCGGAGATGGTCGGTGGTGTCGTATCCGTGGGTGCGTGAGGAGAAGACCGGCCCCAGCGCGAGTCCTGACGCCCCGAGTTCGATCGCGTGGTCGAGCCAGTCGACGATGCGCAGCAGCCGGTGCTCGTCCGGGCCCGGGGGCGGGTCGGCGGGATGCGCGCCGACGAAACCCAGCGGGTAGACGTGCCACCAGATGACGTGCTCGACCCAGCCCGGTTCGAAGACGGCCGCGGTGTGCGAGGAATCCGTCACGGCCGGAACTTCGCTTCGTAGAGGGTCTTCATCGCCTCGGTGAACTGCTCGGCGGGCCCGTCCACCTCGACACCCGGCGCGATGGTGGCGATCGGCAGCGACACCACCGGCGGGGGCGGCGCACCCCATTCGGTGAGCCATCGGGTCAACTGCTCGGACGACGCCGCGTACACGATGCGGCCGAGCCCCACCCAGGCGTGGGCGGCCGAACACATCGGGCAGTGCTCACCGGAGGTGTACACGGTCGCGGCGGCCCGCGCGTCGGGGGTCAGGTTAGCGGCCGCCCAGCGGGCGATCGCGAACTCCGGGTGGCGCGTGTGGTCCCCGTCCTTGACGCGGTTGCGGTCCTCGAACAGCGTGCGGCCCGCGTCGTCCACGAGAAGGGAGCCGAACGGCTCGTCACCGTCATCGAGCGCTTCTCGCGCCAGCTCTACGCAGCGGCCGAGGCGGGCGAGATCGTCATCGCTGATGGCCACATGTCGGAGTCTACGGATCAGTGGCAGCAGTCCGGGGGAACGTCCAGCCGGCAGGCACAGGAGGCGCGGACCGGGACGTCGGCGCGCGCCACAGCCAGGGTGAGCTGTTGACCGATGATCGACGCCTCGGCGTCACGGCCCAGCCGCTGCAGGCATTCGTGATAGCCGTGCAGGCTCCACACGTTGTTCGGATGCTGGCACGGCCGGGGCAGCGTGGGATCGAGCCCGAGGTCGGTGGCATAGACCGCGGCGGCCTCCTGGACGCGACCCTGTTCGAGCAGCAGGGCGCCGTAGGCGTGGCGAGTCGGCTGCATCCAGCCCCAGGGTTCGTCGTAGGGCAGCGCGTCGTCGAGTTCGATCGCTCGGAGCAGATGCGCAAAGGCAGTGTCGTAATCCTCTGCTCGGTAAGCGATCTCACCGTCGAGCATCTCGCGGGCGATGGCCAGGATGTCGATCACGGTGTTGTTGAACAGATATCGGCTCTCGGGTATGCGGCCGTAGGCTTCGGTGAACGCCGCGCGCTCGGCGCGGGCTTGTTCGAGGTTGCCGGTGGCGGCGTGCGCGACACCGCGCCCGTAGTGGATGGTCGCCACAGTGCTGCAGTACAACTGCCGATCATCGGGCAGGGGTTGGGATATCAGGTCGTCCCAGCGGCCGAACCTCACCATCACATGGGTGCGCAGCGGCACGAACGCCTCCAGCCAGTCGGCCATCGGCGGAGACTCGATCGCCAGCAGCTCGGGGCTCAGCTGGGCGGCCAGCTCATCGGCGGCGGCGAACGCGGCGCGTGAATTGCCTTCGAACATCGCTGAATACACCACAAAGTGCAGGTTGTGTGCCCGGTACAGGGAGTAGAAGTTCAGCGGACCCTGGCGTTCGACGAACCGGCGATCCACCTGTATGGCCACCTGATTGGCCACGACCGAGTCGCGGTAGTTGCCGCACAGCACGTCTATGTGGCTCGGCATGTGCTGCAGGTGCCCGGCGTCGGGCACCAGATCGCGCAGCAGGTCGGCAGCGGGCAGCGCATCCTGCGGGGACGCAGACATCTCCATCGTGTGCACGTAGAGGTGCAGGATCCCGGGATGCGCGCGGCCCGCCCCGGTCGCCAGTGCATCGTCGAGGATCCGTTTGGCCGCCACTACACGCGAGCCCGGTGCGGGTTCACCGGTTCTGGTGTCCCACAACGCCCATGCCGTCACATTCACCAGCGCATCGGCGGCAAGGGCCTGCACATCGACGTCGTCGGGATAGGCCTGCGCCAGCGCTGTCATCGTGTCGGCATAGTGTGCGCCACCGGCTTCGAGCGCCTCGGTGTCGTCCGGATCGTCGGTGGGAAAGCGGGTCTGCAGCGCTGCGATCAGGCCGCGCTCAACCGGTGATGCGCGATGGTCGGCGGCCAGTTGCAGCTCCATTTTGGCGCGTGCCAGCGATGCGGCCGCATCGACGGGATCGAAGGCGTCCCAACCCTTGTTGTAGTTCGGTCCGATCGCGTACGCAATGCCCCAACGTGCGATCCCCAATCCCGGATCCAGTTCCAGTGCCCGCTCGAAGCAGCGGATGGCCTCCTCGTGGTTGAACGCGTAACACCACACCATCCCGCGGTCGAACCACAGCTGCGCCTGGGGCGACGGGCTGTCGATCGGCCGGTGATACGACCCGAGGTCGTAGTAGGTCTCGTCGCCGAGCGAGATGCTCATGAACGGCACGATAATTCACCCGAACAGCGGCCGCGAGGGTTGCGAGCAGACTCCGCCGCGGCCTCGCGGGGACTCAGCGCACACCCTGGTACGGTTTGGGGCCCGCGATCCGTACCTGCTTGAGCGCTCGCGCCCAGGCGCGACGAGCGATTCGACAACCCGCGCTGGAACGTGTTCTAGTGCTTGCGTGGTGGAGTTCACCGACATCGGGGATATACCGGCAGCGGAGATCGACCGCATGCGCGCTGTCTACGGCCCGCTCGCCGCATCGGTCCGACAGCTGATCGATGCGACAATCCGCACCGAGGTGGACGCCGATACGGTGTCGGCGGTCCGCGAGCAGATCGACAACGCGACGGCGGTTCTGCGGTCACGACAGATCGACGGACCCTTCGGCGTGCGTTTCACCACCGGTGGCGACCGGCTGCCGTGGGGCAACCCGGTGATCGGACTCCGCAACCCGATCGCACCGCCGCTGACCATCGAGCACGGTTCCGACGGCAGGGTGTACACCGACTTCGAACTCGGCGCCGCCTACGAGGGGCCGCCGGGACATGTGCACGGTGGAATCTCGGCACTGATCCTGGACCACGTGCTCGGTGAGGTGGCCGCCAACTCGATCAATCCCCGCTTCACCGGAACCATCACGCTGCGGTATCTGCGACCGACCCGCCTCGGGCGGCTGCACGCCGAGGCGACGACCACGAGGTCCGAAGGCATCAAGTCCTATGCGACGGGTTTTCTCGCCGATGACGAGGGTGTGACGGTGGAAGCCGAGGGCGTGTTCATCGAGCCGAGGTGGGCTCGCGGATAGCGGCGATGCCCGACAAGCTGCGAGTGATCGCGCCGATCTCGGCGACCAGAACGCGGGCGGCGCCGTCGTCGCCGGAGAGCCCCTCGGCCTTCTCCCGCACCTGCTGATTGGCCGCGGTCAAGGCCGCGATGTCCACGGTCCACGGTGTTCCCGGATTCGGCGGGGCCCCGCGCAGCGCATCGACGAAATCGTCCACGGCGGCGATGAACTCGGTAGTCAACGTGGGCGGCGGCCGATTCGGCAGATTTGCCTCCAGCGCGGTGCACGAGATGGTGACGGCGTTCAACGCGGTGCGGTACGACCGCAACCACCGACGCAGCTCGCGGGATTCCATTCGGGTCGCACCCGATGCGGCTTCGAATCCGGCGCGAGCCCGATAGGCGTGTTGCCACGCCGATGACACGGCGTCGGCCGGACGGTCGAGGGGGTGGACATAGGCTCTGACTACCGTTGCGGCGTAATCGATCTCGGTCTTGAGAAGTTCGCCGGCGCGGTGATGCAACCGGGTCAGCGCGTGGTCGGGCAACGCGACGTGTGCCACGACCGCGAGTCCGCCACCGACCACGATCGAGAACAACCGGTCCTCGAGGGTGGCTCCGGAAGTGGCTGCGTCGATTTCGAGAAGGAACACCACCGATGCGGCCAGGGCCGCGCTGGTGGCGATGTAACCCGTCTTGGTCGCGGCGTATGTCGCCGCCAGTCCCAGCGTCGCAAGTGCGGCGGCGATCAGACCCGTGGGATGCGCCAGCATCACGATCACCGAAGCGACGACGACCCCCGTCCCGATGCCGGCGAGCCGACCGACGCAACGTGTGTAGGTGTGAGCGGTCTCCGGGCGCAACACCATGAGCACGGTCAGCGCGATCCAGTAACCGTGCGCGACAGGAGCGAGTCGGTCCGCACACGCGGCGAGCGCGACCGCCCCGGAGAGCCGGATGGCGTGCCGAAAAAGGGGTGACGTCAAGGTCATGTGGGAACGGACGGAGGTCAGCGCCCCACGCGCGGGGCTGATCAGGTCGGGCCGGTACAGATCGGGGAAACGCAATTCCGCCGCTTCGTGCAGTTGCTGCGAAAGCCGTTTCACGTCAGGACTTTCCGGCAGGTCCAGTGCGTCCGCCGCGGCATCCAACCGAACCAGGCCGTGCTCGGCGTTGCGCCGAGCGACGTGGGTGTGGTCGGCGATCGCGTCGAGCACTTCGGCCGCGGCCGCCAGCACCCGGGCGACATCGTCGCGGTCCCCGACCGGGGTGCCACGCAGCATCCGCAGTGTCGCCATGATCCGTTCGGGCAGTCGGTGTCCACCGCGGTACGCCTCGGGTCGGCGGCCCGCCTGGGTGTCGATGAACGCATCGCGCAACGACGGTTTCAGCGTCGCGCCGGCGGGCGTCTCCGCGTCGTGGGCGAGCTCACGCGCGTCCGAGGCCAGCGCCCCGTATGCGTCGGCGAGGGCCTCGCGTTGAGTGCGCCATCGCTGCGGCGGCCAGACCGCGATCAACCCCGCCTGCAGGGCACCGGCGACGATCGTCAGGGCGGTCGGGACCAGAACCGAGGACACCGACGGAGCCAGCGGCGGCGCGATCGCGAACAGGGCTCCTCCCGCGGCGGCCACCAGCCCCGCGTTGTTCCCGACAGCCCACTGCAATCCAGCCCCGAAACACCAGAGCGCCAGCACCACGATGAACGCGGCGTCCACCGAAGACAGCAGGGATCCGAGGAAGACGGCCAGGCTCATTTGCACCGCGACGACGAGCACCCGGGCGATCCGCCCGCCCGGGCTGTCCTGCAGGGCGACGGCGCCGGCGACCGCCCCCGCGCCTGCTACCCACACAGCGGTCGCGCCGGAGTCCCACAGCAGCGTGATCGAGGCGACCGCCAAAACCCCGAGCAGGCTCCTGACCACCGCCCACGGTTCGGGCATGGTGGGCCGGAGGGCGTCGATGACCCTGCTGCGGGTGCTCACGTACTCATTCTGACGGTTGGGCACGGCATCGCCGGCCCATCACACGCGTCAATTTTCCGATGTTGCGGGGATGTGACCGGCCACCGCCGGACTGCCGCGCACCGCGATCTCAAAGCTCATGTGCCACAGCACAAGCCCGCCACCCGTGTGAGCCGGTGGGGACCCTCGCTCGATTCGCCTGCACCGACTCGGGTCCGGCGTTAGAGTCAGCCGACGGGGTCGGCGGGTGACAGCATCGGAGGTGCCGGTGGCGGATATCGCTGTCGCGTGTGCATCGACAGCCGATGACAGTCCGCCGTTACGTATCACGAGCACCCCGTCCCATGGGAACCACCGAGTTGACCCGTGCACATCGACGGTGGCTCGGCCAGGGCAACGAAGGGAATCGTCATGAGCACGGCGGCCGAGCGAGCAGCGCAACTCGACCTGGTGGCCCGGTTGAAATCGGCTTATCCCGAACTGCCGGATGCGCCGACACCGGATCTACTCGATCACAACCGGATCACCGCATATCTCAAACCCGTCCACGACGTCGGCGGGGAACCGGATGCGCCGATCAAGTACGAGAACAAGCAGTACGAGCTCTGGGAGCACATGACGTATGTCATCTGCGAAGTGCTGGCCTGGCGCGGGATCTGGCTCTCCGAGGAACGCCGCCGCATCGGCAACGTCGATGTGGGCAGAGCCGAGTATCTGGGGCTGCCGTACTACGGCCGCTGGCTGTTGGCCGTCGCCCGCGTGCTGGTCGAAAAGCACCACATCGGCCTGACCGAGTTGAGTGAGCGAATGGCAGAGGTCAAGGCGCGCTACGAGGGTGGACTGGCCGGTAAGAAGCTGGAAGCCAAGCCGAAGTGCGAAGGCGACGGGGCGGACGTCAAGCGCAACGCCCACCACAAGCACGCGGTGGGCAAAGGCGACCCGCAGGTTTATGCCGGGCAGGCCGGTGAACCCAAGTTCAAAGCCGGCGATGCGGTGCTGGTGCGCGAGCTCCCGGTGATCTTCTACACCCGCACACCCGAATACGTGCGCGGGGCACGCGGCGAGATCGCGACCGTCGCCTATGAAAGCCCGGCGGCCGAGGACGAGACCTGGGACCGCCCGGCCAAACCGGAATGGTTCTACGTCGTGCGGTTCAACATGTCGGAGTTGTGGCACGGCTACACCGGCACCGGCGACGACGTCATACAGACCGAGATCCCCGAGCACTGGCTGGAGGCCGCCTCATGACAGACCACGATCACGATCACGATCGCACGGTGGCACCGATGGTCGACGAGATCACCGACTTCGAGGTGCTCGAGATCGCGTTGCGCGAACTGTGCATCGAGAAGGGCATCTTCACCGCCGAGGAGCATCGCCGCTTCACCGAGTTCGCCGAACAGATCGGGCCGATGCCCGCGGCCACGCTGGTCGCCAGGGCATGGCTGGATCCCGAGTTCAAGAAGCTCGCGCTCGCCGAACCCATGACCGCCAGCAAGGAGGTCGGCGTCGACTGGATGGAGCCGACCGGATTCGGAACCCCCAGTGATTTCACAGCTTTCGAGATTCTCGCCGACACACCCGACGTGCACAACGTGATCGTGTGCGCGCTGTGCTCCTGCTATCCGCGGCCCATCCTGGGCAACTCACCGGAGTGGTACCGCACGCCCAACTACCGCAGGCGAATGGTTCGGTGGCCGCGTCAGGTGCTGGCGGAGTTCGGCTTGTACCTGCCCGACGAGGTGACCGTTCGCGTCCAGGATTCCAACCAGAAGCACCGCTTCATGGTGATGCCCATGCGCCCCGAGGGCACCGAGGACTGGACCGAGGAGCAACTCGCCGAAATCGTCACGCGTGACTGTCTCATCGGCGTCGCCCTGCCCAAGCCGGGCGTCACCACCAACGTCATCACCGACACCCGTCCGGCCGTCCACCCCGCCTCGGAAGCATGAGCGGCACACCGGATCCCGGTATCGAACAGACCACGGTCGCCCCGCTCGAGGAGATCGTCGAGCGCAATCAGGTCTGGTCGCGCATGGCGGCGAAATACGGGGTGCAAAACCCTGTGCCGCCGTGGAAGACGAGCCTGGACGGACTGTGCGACGCCCTCGACCGGGCGACCTGCGAGGCCGGCGTCCCAAACTTCAAGGCGCGCCGCGACGAGGAGGACGTGTTGACGGCGACGCGCTACGCCCAGTTGCCCTACCCCGAGAGCCAACTGGTGGCGCTGGCGCACTCGCTGGTGGCCCGGGGCGTCATCGACGAGATCGAGCTGAGGCAGCGGCTGGCGCGCATCCGCGAGCGGTTGGAAGCCTGACCGCCGCGACGCGTTAGGTTCGCTTCGTGGAGAAAGTCGTCATCACGCTGCGGGGCGCCGACACCGACGACGCCTGGTGTGCGCGTCTGCACCAGCTGGTCGTCCCCGATCTGCTGAGCCTGGGCACTCCTGGTGTGACGGTCAACGTGCGCGACGGCGTGGTCCGCGACTCGCTGATGACGCTGACCACCCTGGACCCGCCTGTGGTCGGCTTCGTCAGCCTGTGGACCCAGCAGTCCTACGGCGTTCAGGTCACCGACGCCGTGGCACGGCTCCGGCAGGAGGCCGACGAGGTGGCCGCTTACCTGGTCACCGAATCGGTGCCGCTGGACCCACCGGATACCGCGCCGGGGGAGCGGACCGAGGGCTTCGCCAACGTCGCACTGCTGCGCAGGCCGGCCGACCTGGACGAGGCGACCTGGTTGACCCGCTGGCACATCGACCACACTCCCGTGGCCATCGAGACCCAGTCGACGTTCGGCTACACCCAGAACGCCGTCGTGCGTGCTCTCACGCCGGGCGCACCGCCGGTCGCGGCGATCGTCGAGGAACTCTTTCCCTCCACTGCGCTGTCCGATCTGCACGCGTTCTTCGCCGCGGCCGACGACGACGAGTTACGCAGGCGCATGGAGCGCATGGTGGCCAGCACGTCGGCATTCGGCGCGAATCGGGACGTCGACACGGTCCCGACCAGTCGCTACGTGTACCGGACTCCGTTCACCAATAGCGCAGTGACACAGGGCGAGTCATGACATCACTCGACGATGCCGTCACGGCTGGCCGTGGCCGAGCGCGCACGCTTGTCGCACCCACCCGGGTCTAGGGCAACGGGTAACGCTTAATCTGCTGCGGTGGCTGAAACGACCCTGCGGATCGACGACGACAACCGGATTCGCACGCTTACCCTGAACCGGCCCGAGGTGCTCAACGCGTTCAACGAGGAGTTGTACCTCGCGACCGGGACCGCGCTCAAGGATGCGGCCGCCGATGACGAGGTCGCCGTCGTGCTACTGACCGGCGAGGGGCGCGCGTTCAGCGCCGGCAACGACCTCAACGAGATGCACAGGCGCATCACCGATCCCGCGTTCAACGAACAGGGCAGCCACTTCACCACGATGATCGACGCGCTCGCCGATTTCCCCAAACCGTTGATCTGTGCGGTCAACGGGGTCGGCGTCGGCATCGGTGCAACGATTCTCGGCTACGCGGATCTGGTTTTCATGTCGGCCGACGCGCGGCTCAAGACCCCGTTCACCAGCCTTGGCGTGGCACCCGAGGCGGCCTCGTCGTATCTGTTGCCGCGGCTGATCGGTCGGCAGAACGCCGCATGGCTGCTGATGTCGTCGGAGTGGGTGGATGCGGCCGAGGCGCACCGGATGGGCCTGGCCTGGAAGGTGTGCTCACCCGAGGAGTTGTTGACCGAGGCGCGCCGGCACGCCGAAATCCTCGCGTCGCGGCCCATCGCGAGTCTGATGGCGGTCAAGCAGACGATGACGGCGCCGACCCGCGAGGGGATCAACGCCGCCACGGCACGGGAGAACGAACATTTTGCGGTGTTGATGGGCGCAGCGGCGAACGCGAGCGCGCTGGCCGACTTCACCGCCAAGCGCGACCAGTGACGCGACGCTAGCGGCTCACCGCTTTGGGCGCTGCGTCGTCGGCCTCGCAGTGCGCCGCGATGATCGCCCGCAGAGTGCGCCGGCACCGCCCGCAGTCGCCTCCGGCGCCGCAGGCCTCGGCGATCTGCTTGGAGGTGCGCGCCCCATTGGCAACGCATTCGCTCACATCGTGGCTGGTGATCCCCATACACAGACAGACGAACATGGCGCCCCGTCACCCCTGCCCGTCGATGCTCATCAAGTGGGCGAACCGACCGATGAAGTGGCTCGGATAGGGACCCAGTCCCACATTGGACATCCACTCCGCGGCCGCGTCCGGGTGATCGATCCACTGCCGGGCGGCGGCTTCGTCCTCGATCTCCTGCAGGATCATGACTTCCTGCCCGTCGTCGAGCGCACGGTAGACCCAGATCTTGCGCACTCCGCCGCGCTTGAAGCGTTCGACACCGTCGTGGACCTTCACCATCAGGGCCGACACGTCCTCCACCGACGACATGACGCCCACGATCACCCGGCCGACGTGGTCGGCGGGCGAAGGCGGGTAGAGGTCG
Source organism: Mycobacterium sp. GA-1199 (assembly GCF_001500045.1). Taxonomy (GTDB): domain Bacteria; phylum Actinomycetota; class Actinomycetes; order Mycobacteriales; family Mycobacteriaceae; genus Mycobacterium. The sequence goes on along the minus strand of NZ_LQIX01000004.1, from coordinate 60,309 downwards.
ATCTTCTCGACGACTTCGCCACCGAAGATCGGCGGGATGTCATCGACCCCGGCGGTGTCGAACCACTCGAAAACCGCCGATGACCGGAGAACGTCACGAATTGACCGCGCGTTGCGAATTCCAATTGTCACCAGGACGCGGTTCGGCTCCCAGATCGACTCATACACGACGACATGATGGGCGCCGATCGACTGCAAATTATCGCGCCGCTTTTTGAGCCATTGCCACATTCGTTCGACATCGGCGACGCGAAAGTCGCACGCCAAAATCAATGAGTGCAGATCGTACTGACCCATCGATTCTTCCCGTCTCGCCCGTGCCCTCGCCAATGGTTAGCGCAGTCTAACCTTACTTAGCCTAGGCAGTCCAGAGTAGGTCTCGGATCTGCGCCTCGAGTTGCCGGAGCGGTTGAGAATCCACGGGAAAACACGCCTCGCGCAGCTTTTAAAGCGCGCTTGCGCGCCGTAACTGCACTAGCGTGGGAGTTGCACGAGCGACAGCGATTCTTGACCAGCCCTCAAGTGCCTAGGAGCGATCATGCAAGGCGATCCGGATGTCCTCAAACTGCTCAATGAGCAATTGACGAGCGAACTGACGGCCATTAACCAGTATTTCCTGCATTCGAAGATGCAGGCGAATTGGGGCTTCACCGAACTCGCCGAATACACGCGCAAAGAGTCGTTCGAAGAAATGAATCACGCGGAGGACATAACCAACCGAATTCTCCTCCTCGACGGGCTGCCCAACTATCAGCGACTCTTCTCGCTGCGGATTGGCCAGACCCTGCGTGAGCAGTTCGAGGCCGACCTTGCGATCGAGTACGAGGTGCTCGAGCGTCTGCGCCCGGGCATCATCATGTGCCGCGAGAAGGGTGACGCGACCTCGGCCACACTGCTCGAGAAGATCCTCTACAACGAGGAGGAGCACATCGACTACCTCGAGACGCAGCTGCAACTGATGGACAAGCTGGGCGACGAGCTCTACTCGGCCCAGTGCGTATCGCGCCCGCCGACCTCGCTGTAGCGCCTCCCACCACACTCCCTGTTGGCGCGAACGTGCGCGTCTGCGCATGACACGCCGCACTCTTGCAGCGTTTCGCGCACGCTCGTAGCGCGTTTTGTGCACGCTCGCGAGGGCAACCCTCTCCCGGCGCGTAACTTTCATAGCCTTGCTAACGATATGGCTGAAGGGTTCGCATCGGAAGGGAAGCAGTGACGAGTCAGGCCACGACAGCGGCCGCCGATCCCGACGCCGGCGGCGCGGATATCGGCCCGAGGCGCCGCAACGCCATCTTCGTCGCGGTGTTGCTCGGGATGCTGCTGGCCGCGCTGGATCAGACGATCGTGGCGACCGCTCTGCCGACAGTGGTCGCCGACCTCGGCGGCGCGGGCCACCAGTCGTGGGTGGTGACGAGTTACCTGCTGGCGTCCACCATCGTCACGGCCATCGTCGGCAAGCTGGGTGACCTGTTCGGCCGCAAGACGGTGTTCGGCGCCGCGGTGCTGTTCTTCTTGGCCGGTTCGGTGCTGTGCGGTATGGCCGGTTCGATGACCATGCTCGTCGCCTCCCGGGCTCTGCAGGGCGTCGGCGGTGGCGCCATCATGGTCACCGCGATGGCGTTGATCGGCGAGGTCATCCCCCTGCGCGACCGCGGTCGCTACCAGGGAGCGCTCGGCGCGGTGTTCGGTGTCACGACCGTGATCGGGCCGCTGCTCGGCGGCTTCTTCACCGACCACCTCAGCTGGCGCTGGGCATTCTGGATCAACGTGCCCATCGCGCTGGTGGTGCTCGCCGTTGCGGCGGTGGCGATCCCGCCGCTGGCCAAATCCGGAAAGGCCGTCATCGACTACGCGGGCATCATCTTCGTCGGACTGGGCGCCTCCGGGCTGACATTGGCCACGAGTTGGGGGGGCAGCACGTACGCGTGGTCGTCGGCCCCCATCATCGCGTTGTTCGTGGGCTCGGTCGCGGCCCTGGCGGTGTTCGTGTGGGTGGAACTCCATACCGCCGAACCGATCCTGCCGATCCGGTTGTTCGCCAGCCCGGTGTTCACGGTGTGCTGCATCCTCGGGTTCATCGTGGGCTTCGCGATGCTGGGCGCCCTGACGTTCCTGCCGACCTTCATGCAGTTCGTCAATGGTGTCTCGGCGACGACATCGGGTCTGCGCACCCTGCCGATGGTCGCGGGCATGCTTATCACCTCCATCGGCAGCGGCCAGATCGTCGGCCGCACCGGCAGATACCGGGTCTTCCCGATCGCGGGCACCGCGACCATGGCGGTCGCGTTCCTGTTGTTGTCCGGTATGGACGCCGCGACGCCGACCTGGCAACAGTCGCTGTATCTGTTCATCCTCGGCACCGGGATCGGACTGTGCATGCAGGTGCTGGTGCTGGTCGTGCAGAACACCTCGAGCTTCAGCGACCTCGGCGTCGCCACATCGGGAGTCACCTTCTTCCGAACCATCGGAAGCTCCTTCGGCGCAGCGATTTTCGGCAGCCTGTTCGCCAACTTCCTCGCGAGCCGGATCGGACCCGCGCTGGCCGCCAGCGGTGCGCCGCCGCGCGCAGCGGAGTCGCCGCAGGCGCTTCACATGCTCAGTCCGCAGATGGCCGCACCGATCGTCGACGCCTACGCCGACTCGCTGGGTCGCGTTTTCCTGTACGCGGTGCCCGTGGCGGTAGTGGGCTTCGTCGTTTCGCTGTTCCTCAAGGAGGTGCAGCTGCGGGAGGTGGAGACGGTGTCGGCCTCGGACCTGGGTGAGGGCTTCGGCATGCCGGGCACCGAATCGCCCGAGAAGATCCTCGAAGTGGCCGTCGGCCGGCTGTTCCGCGACTCACCGGAGATCCGACTGCGCAGCCTGGCCCGCGAATCCGGGTGCGACCTCGACGTCAGTCAGATGTGGGCGCTGCTTCAGATCTACCGGCAGAACCAGGTATTCGGCTCGGCGACGCTGACCGACATCGCCGAACGACTCCGCGTGCCTTACGAGATCATCGAGCCGGCCTTCGATGATCTGGTGCGACGCGGCCTGGCGCTTCGCACCGGCGAACGGCTCTGGCTGACCCAGGACGGGGTCCGGAAGGTCGACGCGATCTCGACGGCGATCGTGGGCCGCATCGTCGAGAAGTTGGCAACGTCACCGTCCTTCGAAGGGCGCCCGGACCGGTTCCAGGTCGAGGTCGCACTGGAGCGCATCGCGCACCGAATGCTCCTGCAGCGCGACTGGACCGACGACCGCGCCCAGCTGATCGCCACCAGCTGACTGCGCCGATCCGAGAACTAGAACGCGTTCCAATTCGACGACCGCGGGCGTACGATGCGGCCATGAGTCGAATCGGAGATTTCGCCGACGATGACGCGGCCGCCTGGGTGACGAAGTCGCCGGATATCGGCATCGCGATGGCCGGCTTCACCAATGCGGTTTACACGAAGAACCGGCTGCCGATGCGGGTTCGCGAACTGGCGCGGATGGTCATCGCTCTGGATAACGAATGCGTGGTGTGCCAGAACACCCGCGACTCCGAAGGTCTGGCGGCCGGCGTCGACGAGGATCTCTACGATCACGCCGCCGAATGGCGGACGTGGCCCGGCTACAGCGCGCAGGAGCGCATCGCCGCCGAGTTCGCCGAACGCTTCGCCGGCGACCACACCGGCCTGCGCGACGACGAGGACTTCTGGCAGCGTTGCCGCGAGCACTTCTCTGAAGAGTTGCTCACCGATCTGGCGCTGTCCTGCGCGATGTGGCTCGGCATGGGGCGCATGTTGCGCACGCTCGACATCGGCCAAAGCTGCAAGATCACGCTGTAGGCCGCAGCGGGGGCGCGCACAATGGCTGTCGTGAACGCAGGGGCAGCCAAACCGCTCGCGGCGGCGGCGATCGCCCAGCTCGAATCCGACGGGGTGGCGACCCTCATCGGCACGGTCGTCAACGGCGCCGGGCTCACGCTCGCCAAGACCGTGCCACTGCGCCGAATGGGCACGTTCGCCGACCCCGGTCTCGGCGCCAGCCCGGTGTGGCACGTTTTCGCGATCGACCAGAGCGGAATCGTCTTCGGCAACGACATCGGCGTGGTGGGGGATCAGCGGATCCGCATCGACCTCGCCGCACTACGTATCCTTGGTGACGGATTAGCCTGGGCGCCAGGCAATTTCTTCAACCAGGACGGCACCCCCGACGCGTACTGCACGCGCGGCGCGCTCGGACGGGTCGCGGATCGGCTGTCCGATGCGGGAATCAGCACGGTCGTGGGCCATGAGATGGAGTTCGTGCTCGTCGGGTCCGACGGCAGCCGGTTGCCGTCGCACCTGTGGGCCCAATACGGCCTGGCCGGGCTGTTGGAGTTCGAGGGGTTCGTCCGTGACGTCACCGACGCGGCAACCGCATCGGGGGTTGCGATCGAGCAGTTCCATCCCGAGTACGGCGTCAACCAGTTCGAGATCTCGCTGGCGCCACTGCCGCCGGTTGCGGCCGCCGATGCGCTCGTGCTGATGCGGATCATCATCGGGCGGGTAGCGCGGCGGTACGGAATGCGGGTGAGCCTGTCGCCGGTTCCGTTCGCAGGAGAGGTCGGATCGGGTTCGCACCAACACTTCTCGATGCGGCGCGACGATGTCCCGCTGTTCTCCGACGGTGACGGCGTCAACGGCCTGACACCGGAGGGGGAATCGGCGCTGGCGGGTTTGCTCGCCGGCCTGCCCGAGGCTCAGGGCGTGCTCGCCGGTTCCGTGTTGTCCGGCCAGCGCATGCAACCCGGTCACTGGTCGGGGGCTTCGGTCTGCTGGGGCACCGAGAACCGCGAGGCCGCAGTGCGTTTCCTGATCGGCGGCGTCAGCAATCCGCAGGGGGCCAACGTCGAAGTCAAGGTCGTCGATCCGTCGGCCAACCCGTACCTGGCGACGGCGGCGATCCTCGGGCTGGCCCTCGACGGCATCGAACGCAAGCTGACACCACCGCCGGAGACGACGGTCGATCCCTCGACTCTGACCGATGAGCAACGGCGGCGGGCCGGGATCGTGACGATGGCTCAGAACCAGGCCGAGGCGGTCGACGCGCTCGAGCGGTCCTCGCTGATGCGGAGCATCCTCGGCGATGCGGTTGTCGACGCCGTGGTGGCGGTACGTCGCTACGAGCACAAGAACTTCGGTGACCTCAGCGCTGAGCAGGCTGCCGACAAGTTCCGGTTGGCCTGGAGCGTCTAGGTTCTCGCACGCCGCCGCGCGGCCGCGGACCGAGTCAGACCAGCCCAGTCGCGTCGAACACCCAGCTCATATCGGCGTTGGCGAAGTCCTCCATCCACGTGGGCGGGGCGTTGTTGGCCAGTGCTCCCATGTCCCAGTAGTCCTTCCACAACGTGATCTTGCCGTCCTCGACGCGATGCACGCTGACGAACTGAAGCACCGCCGATTCACCGGTGGCCCAATGCCATTCCTCGGAATGCTCGTACATCACGTCGGTACCGTTGTCGACCAGCAATCCCGTGAAGTTCTCGTAGGAGGCCAGCGGCTCCAAGCCGATCTTGAGCCGCTTGACGATGTCCTCCGGCCCGCGCGCAGCAGCTGCCGGACCTACCGGCATGTCGAGGTAGATGCAGTCGTCGGACAGAAAGCTCTTGACCGCCTCCCAGTCACGCGCCGACAGCGCCTTCCACATGCCCAGAACCGTATCCTCAACCGACACCGGCCAATTCACCTTCCAGCTCGACAAGCGCGGGCGCCTTGTGCGCCGCGCGCAGGAATCGTCCGGTCCGCCGTTGACCGACCAGATCGGTCGGTTTGCCGTCGAGGAAGACCGCTCGGCCGCCGACAAACACACCCGAGACCGTGTCGTCGTTGCGGTTGACCATTCGCGACAACCCGCCGTAGTGGTCGACAGGCTCTTCTGCGTACGCGTCCAGCGAGTCGTCGAGGTGGGCGGGGTCGACGATCACAACGTCGGCCCGGTCGCCGATACGGAGGTGCCCGGCGTCCAGGCGATACCAATCGGCCAGCTCACCGGTGAGCCGGTGAACCGCGTGTTCGACCGTCATGAACGGCTTTCCGGCTCGTTCGGCGCTGTACGCGTGGCGCAGCAACCGCAGACCCATGTTGTAGAACGCCATGTTGCGCAGGTGCGCACCGGCGTCGGAGAAGCCCATCTGGATACCGGAATCCGCGGCGAGCTTCTTGAGCACCTCGGGTCGATGGTTGGAGATCGTGGTGCGCCAGCGCAGCGCCGTGCCGTGTTCGAGCACCAGGTCCAGGAAGGCGTCGACGGGATGCACGCCGCCGCGCTCCTGACCGACCTGGCCGAACGACTTGCCGACAATCGACGCGTCCGGGCAGGCGACGATCTCGGCGTCGAAGAAATCGCGCTGCCACACCCGGATTCCGAGCTTGCTCTCGTACTCCTTGCGGAACCGGCGCCGGTAAGCCGCGTCACGCATGAGCTCGTTGCGCTCGACCTCGTCGCGCAGATGCAGCGCCGCCGCGCCCGCGCCGAACTCCTCGAAGACCACCAGATCGATGCCGTCGGCATAGACCTCGAACGGGACCGGCAGGTGCTGCCAACGGAAGTTCCCGCCGAGCTTGTTGACCAGCCGGGCGGCCGGGCCCAGCGCGTGGATGCTGTACGGGTTCGATTTCACGTCCGCGGCCGACAGCAGGCTGGTCTTGAGCGGTTTGCGGAGGATGCCCAGCGACTGCGCCAGCTGCGAGCCGAGATTGAGAGGGTTCTGAATGTCGGGGCCCGACTGCAGAACCCGGCCGCTGCGACGCAGCAGTGCCTTGAGCCGACGTAGTTCGCGCGGTTTGGCATAGGTCGACGGAAGAGTCCTCGACCGGCACACGTCACCGTCGAGCTTGTCGAAAAGCAGCTGCTGTGACGACATTCCGACGAAGCCGGCCTCCAGCGCCTCCGACAGCCAGCGCTCCATCTGCGCTTGCTCGGGCTTGGTCGGGCGCTGATCTTTACGCGTGGCGCGGTCGAGTCTCATGATCGCGGCGCGCATGTCGGAGTGTCCGATGAACGCCGCGATGTTGGGGCCCAGCGGCCGGGACTCCAACGCCTGAATGTATTCCTCGCAGTTCGACCAGGTCTTGTGCCGTTCGACCGCGGCGATCACGTGGTCGCGGGGGATCGCCTCCACCCGGCCGAAGATGTCACCGGCGTCGCTGGCGTCGACGTGCACCGTCGACAGCGAGCAGGACCCGAGCATCACCGTGGTCACACCGTGACGCAGCGACTCCGCGAGGGCGGGACCGTTGAGCACCTCCACGTCGTAGTGGGTGTGGATGTCGAGCATGCCGGGCAGGACCCATTTGCCCGTCGCATCGATGATCTGCGGGCAACCGGTCGCGTCCAGATCGTTGGGGCTGACCGCCACCACACGACCCGCACGGATGCCGAGGTTGCGGATCGCCGACGGAGCGCCGGTGCCATCGAACCAGCGGCCGTCGCGGATGATCGTGTCGTAGGTCACCCCGCCATAGAACAGCCCGGGCGATTAGCCTGTCAATCGCATCCGTGAACAGATTCGACAATTTGTCTACTAACTCCGCTGACATGCACTTATCCGAGCGGCCACCTGTCCGGGCAGTGGGTTCCGGCGGCGTCTGCATCGGGGCATACTCGCTGGGATGACCCCCATCCAGCGGTACATCGCCGAAGAGATCGCCACCGACCACGTCGAAGGACTGCTGTCTCGGCGCGAGGCGCTGCGCCGGCTGGCGCTGCTCGGCGTCGGCACCGCGGGCGCCACGGCGTTGTTCGCCGCGTGTGGCCAGAACCAGGAGCAGAAGTCCGACACCCCGGCCACGTCCAGCGGCGCAGTCACGCACAGCGCCCCGCCGCCGGGCAGTGAGACCGCGGTGCCCACCACTCCGGTCACCTGGGAGGGACCTCGCGGCGAACTGCAGGCCGCCTGGGCCGAGGCCCCGGACGTCCGTGGTGGCGTTCTCGTGATCCACGAGAACAAGGGGCTCAACGACTACATCCGTTCGGTGGCGGGTCGGTTCGCCGGAATCGGCTACTCCGCGTTGGCGATCGACCTGCTGTCGGCCCAGGGCGGAACCTCGATGTTCGCCGATCCCGCGGAGGCGACGGCGGCGCTGGGCAAGATCCCGCCGCAAGACGCGGTCGCGGATCTGAGATCAGGCATCGACGAACTGCAGCGGCGCGTACCCGGGAAAAGGATTGCCGCCGTCGGCTTCTGCATGGGCGGCGGTTATGTGTGGCGGCTGCTGGCCGCGGGCGAACCCCGGCTGTCGGCGGCTGTCCCGTTCTACGGGCCAACACCCGACAACCCCGACTTCTCTGGATCGAAAGACGTTGCCGTGCTTGGTATTTACGCGGCGCAGGATCAGCGGGTGAATGCCACCGAGCCCGTCGCGAGGGCGGCGCTGGAAAAGGCCGGTCTGGTTTTCGAGTTGGTCACCGAACCCGACGCCAATCACGCGTTCTTCAACGACACCGGGGAGCGCTACAACGCGACCGCCGCGGCCGATGCGTGGCGTCGTGTGCAGGACTGGTTCACCCGCTACGTCGCCTGAGCCCCGCGACGTCGCCCAAGCCCCCGACGTCGCCCAAGCCCCCGCGACCGTGCGCGTCTGCGCACGACACACCGCCGAAAGTCAGCCGTTTTCGCACCCTCGTCGGCCGGCGATCGTGCGCAAACTCCGCAGTAGAGGGCAGGCTGCGTGCGTTGACCCGTTCGGAGCTGACTCCTTTGATGCAGACTCGCACACTCATTGACCGCCGACGGTGCGCAAAGTGCGGCCAGATCGCGGCGCGTCGTGTGCAGACCCGCACGCTGCTCGCGAATAGAGGGGGTGCGCGGCGAGAAGGGCCGCGCGAAGGTGGCACCTTGACCTACGATCCGGGAATGATCAGGTCGCTGATGGTCGCGGGTTTCGCGGTCGCCGTGAGCTGTGCGTCGGTCACCGCGACGGCTGGCGCCGATCCGGGCGATCCACCCTGCTCCTTCACCCTCTCCGCCCCGCATGTCGTCCACGTGGCGGGGACAGACATGGTGGCGGTGACGATGTCGCCGTCCGCCTGTGACGGCGGCACCCCGTATCAGTCGATCGCCTGCGTCGAACTTCAGGGCAACGCGGGTCCGGAGAATTGCGTGCAGAACAACGGCTTGTTGACGGCGCGGGCGTACTACTCGCCGTATCAACCGGGAGCGACATATGTGGCGACCGGCCGGGGCTGCTCGACGTCGGGCAATCCGCCGGAGCCGGTCTGCGAACCGTCCGGACCGTTGACCGCGACTCTCTAGCGTCACGCGACAACGCCGCCGCGGCCTGAAATCCCGCTCCGCTGCGGCGCTTTCACTCACTCGACAGGTAGTCGCAGTGCGCCGACGGGGTCGAACTGAGCTGCTCGACGGCCGCTTCCAAGCCACAGTCGAAGAACCGGGCGCCCACCGTGTCCCGACCGCCAACGGGTTGTCTGACGCGCCGCCGTTTAGGTGAGCTGCCGCCCGGGCACACGCAGAATTAGCGGGTTCGTCAACGAGCCGGCTCGACAGACCAAAGGAGCCGACATGGATAACAACGCCATCGTGTGGATCATCGTCGCAATCGCTCTGATCGCCGCGATCGTGCTGGTGGCGGTCCTGGCGCGCAACGCGCGCAACAAGCGCCGCCGTATGGAGGCCGAGCGGCTCCGCACAGAGGTCGACGAGAAGTCGCATCATCTCCAGAAGCGCGAGACCGTCGCGCAGGAAACCGAGGCACGCGCCCGCGCCGCCCAGGCCGAGGCGGAGGCGAAGGCCGCCGAGGCGGCCCGGCTACAGGATGCCGCCCAGACGCACCGCAACGCGGTCAACACCAAGCGCGACGAACTCGACGAGCAGCGCGCTCGCGCCGATGCCCTGGACCCGAACACCCGCGCGTCCGACTCCGCCGCCGATCCGTCGACCACCAAGACCGACGGTGTGCGAGACGATCTCACCGCGCGTCCCGACGCCAAACGGGCCCCCGAGCAGCACCACCGGTCGTGACCGGCCAAGCCAAGACCATCTCGGCCGTCCTTTTCGATATCGACGGCACCCTGGTCGACTCGAACTATCTGCATGTGCATGCCTGGTATCGGGCGTTCGAGGAGGCCGGTCACCCCGTGGAGGCCTGGCGCATCCACCGCTCCATCGGGATGGATGGCACGACGCTGGTCAACACTCTGGCAGCCGATGCCGACGCGGAGGCGCGTAGCCAGGCCAAAGACCTGCACTCGCGCTACTACAAGGAGTTGGCGCCGCACCTGAGGCGGCTGCCGGGCGCGCGCGGTCTGCTCGAAGCGGTGCACAAACTCGACATCCGCGTCGTGCTGGCGACCTCGGCCCCCGAAGAGGAGCTGTCAATGCTGCGCGAGGTGCTCGACAGCGACCACCTGGTGTTCGCGGTGACCTCATCGGAGGATGTGGACACCGCCAAACCCGAGCCCGACATCGTCGAGGTCGCTCTCGAGCGCGCGGGGGTGACGGCCTCGCACGCCGTTTTCGTCGGCGACACCGTTTGGGATGTCGAAGCCTGTAAACGCGCGGGCGTCGACAGCATCGGTGTGCTCAGCGGGGGAGTCTCCCGTGGTGAGCTCGAAAAGGCCGGAGCGCAGCGGGTTTTCGGGCACGCGCTCGAGCTCTGCCAGCATCTCGACGACACGCCGATCGCCGCGCTGGCCAACATCGTCGGCGCCCGCTGAGCCTCGCTGGCGTCAGCGGGGCAAGGCGTACCGCAAGATCGCGGCGACGCCGTCGGCCGGATCGATGCGTTCGTCGGTGCGGATCAACGCGGCTCCGGTGTTGATCGCCGCCATCGGCAGCGCCTCGTCGGCCCGCAGTGTCTGGCTCGGTGCCGTGCCGAGCTCGGACAACACGTTGGCGTTCGGCGCGACCGTGGTCAGGTCATCGCCGGCGACGACGGTCGCGTCTCCGACGTCACCGATGATCAGGGTTTCGACCGCGCCGGCCCGCAACGCCGCCGTCACACCGTCGAGTCCCTCGGTCGCCATGCCCTCACCGCGTCCGAGCTCGGCGGTCAAGCGTTGTGCGGCATCGTCGATCGCGGCGACGCGGCGACGCTGGAACTCCTGATCGATCTCGTGCTGCAGGTCGGCGTCGTCGAAACCGCTCTGCCGCGCCCCCACAGCCACGTCGACCAACAGCGAAGCGACCCGCTCGGGTAGTTGCGCGGCCAGGTCGGTGCGAGACTGCACCTCACCGACGACGAATACGACTTCGGGTTTGGCGTCGTCGACCAGCGTCGTCAGCTGGTTGGCGACGGCCCGGATGTTTTGTTGACGCGCTTCGTCGCTGGTGCGTTGCGGGTCGCCGTAACCCGGTGTGTCCGCGCCAGATGCTTTGTGCACCGGGTAGGCGTCACCGTCGACGGTGTCCGATACCGCGGTGCCCTCGCGGTACAGCGTGATGTCGCCACCCTCGTAGTCCACGATCACGACGGCGTACGTCGGGCGGTCGAGGCCGTGCTCGACGACCGGGACGATGTAGGGCAGCGCCGAGACCCGGACGACGGGCTCGATGGGCCGAATGAGCTGTTCGTTGACCAGGACACCGTCGGCGCTGGCCACGACCGCGCGACCGCTGGGCCCGACCGGGGGCGTCGCGTCCGTGATGGCCTGCTCGATGCTCTCGGTCACCGCCGGGTCGGCGCCCTGCTCCTCGAGTTGCTCACGCAACGCGCGCCACTTCAGGTCCATCTGGGCCGCCGCGTCGGCGGTGTTGTGGGAGTCGTCGAAGTACACCGAGGCGTAGGGGCCGTTCGAGGTCAGCAGGGTACGAAAGTGATCGGGTTGCATGACCGTTGGTTACCCATGGCGCAGCTGACGACACAGGCGATCGGCCAACCAGGTCTCGAAACGTGTCGCCGCCGCGACGAGCTCATCGAGGCGGCGTCCAGGACACCGGTAAGCGTTTGATCCCGTGAATGAACGGCGACAGTAACCTCGCCGGTTCCTCGGTGGCGGCGATATCGGGTATCTGCCGGTGCAGCTCCTCGAAGACGACGCTGATCTCGCGCCGGGCGAGGTTGGCGCCCAGGCAGAAATGGGCGCCACCACCGCCGAATCCGGCGTGCGGATTGGGGTTGCGCGTCACGTCGAACGTCCACGGGTCGGCGAACTTGTCCTCGTCGCGGTTCGCCGAGCAGTACCACAGCGTGGCCTTGTCGCCCGCAGACATCGTGACACCGCTGAGTTCACAGTCCTCGGTCAGGGTGCGGCGCATGTAGTTCACCGGGAACGCCCACCGGACGATCTCCTCGACCGCGGTGGGGGCGACGGCCTCGTAGTCCGCCCACCAGCGCTCGCGCTCGCGCGGGTAGCGGGTGAGCGCCAGCACGCCGTGGCTGATCGCGTTGCGGGTGGTCTCGTTGCCGGCCACCACCAACAGGATGAAGAACGATGCGATCTCGGCCGACGTCAATCGCTCTCCGTCGACCTCGGCCTCCACCAGCGCGGTCGTCAGGTCCTCCTGGGGACGCGCACGACGATCCTCGGCATGAGCGGTCGCGTAGGCGCCGATGTCCATCGCGACCTTGACGAACTCCTCATAGTCCTGAGCGATGTCTTTGTCCCCGAAGCCCAGGATCACGTTGGTCCAGTGGAAGATCTGCTGGTGGTCGGCCTCCGGGATGCCCATCATGTCGCAGATCACCTGCAGGGGCAGCGGCCCGGCCAACTCCGCGACGACCTCGCCGTGGCCGTCGGGATGTTCGGCGATCATTCCTTCGACGAGGCGCCGGGCACGGTCTCTGACCGAGGCCTCGGTGCGCGCCACCACCCTCGGCGTGAAGGCACGACTGACGATGTTGCGCAGGCGAAGATGCCGCGGATCGTCGGTCACGATCATCGAGCCGAAATACTCCGACAGTTCCGGGTTCGCATCGTTGATGGTGATGCTCGGACTCGAGCTGAAGATATGCGGATGCCTGCTGGCATACCAGACGTCGTCGAACTTGGTGATCGCCCAATGGCCGGGACCTTCCTGCACACCGGGGGTCTCCAGCGGAGCGTGAAACGAGACGGGCGCCTCGCGGCGCAGCGTGGCGAAGGCGCCGTCGCGGAAGTCGTCGGGCTTGACCCAGAAGTTCCACGAGCCCAGGTCCACCTCGGACAGCGGCACCTCGGGCGGAGGGGCGCCGTTCTCCCTGACCAGGTGCGCACCGAAGGCGGGCGGCGTAGCGGTGTCCACCCGTCCGAGGGTAGGCCGATATCCGCGCCGGGAGGGCGATTCGGGCGCAGTCGCCAATTGGCCTACGGCATCTGCCAGTTCATGTTCTCGGCGAACACGCGGGCATCGTCGGAGAGTGTGCCGAGCTCATGACAGCGCTGGACGTAGCCCTGCACCATCACCAGGAAGTTCATCGGGTTGTAGGCGTCCTCCTCGTAGCTCCACTTCCCGTCACCGGCGTACCTGAGCACCGTGATCACCGGTGCGCCGTGCACGCTGCCGTCGCCTGGATCCTTCATCGTGTTGACGTTGCGGTTGATCACCCAGCCCTTGTCGACGTCGATCGAATACCACTCGACCGGATAGAAGGGCATCTCGCTGCCGGGGAATGTGTTCATCGTCGAGACGATCCAGTCGCGGATGGCCTCTCGGCCGGACATGTCGCCCAGCGCGTGCTCGACATAGGTCGCGTCCTCGGTGAAGTGATCGGCATAGCTCGACCAGTTCCACGTCCTACCGATGTCGACGACCGCGTCCTGATAGGCGCGAAACGCCTCGTCGATCTCCTCACGTGACCATTGACCCATCGCAGGCTCCTCGGCATCGCCGCGCAACTGGCACCGTTCTACCAAAGGTGGCGGCCCCGCCGGGGCGGATTCACGATCGTTGGCGGACAGACGCTTTCAGCCGCCCTCAGGCGCTTCGACCACTGCCTTGATGCGCTCGAGCGTCTTGCGCATGTCGCGGATGTTGCGCCGGCGCCGGAGCTGTCCTCCCAACACCGAGAACACCTTCATCAGCAGCGAGTCGTTGAGCCGGAAGGACTCGGTCACCTCGGTACCGCCGTCGACGGGGGTGAGCCGGTAATGCCAGTTGTTCACCGGTTTGTCCCCGATGAGCACCGCGAAGCCGAATTCCCGGTTGGGCTCGCAGGCGGTCACCTCGCATGTCGTCCAGTACACGGGTCCGATCTCGTTGCGCTTGACGTGACCGCGGAACCGCGCACCCAACGCAGGTCCGGTGGCGCCGCCGAGCCACTCGGCCTCCATGACTTCGGGGGAGAACTTGCCGGTGTTCCGCACATCGGCGATCAAGTCCCAGATCCGCTCCGCCGGCGCCGCCATCGACACCGTCACCGCACCGTCCACCGTTTCCTCGCTCTCTGGCAAGCGTTTTCGAGAACCCTAGCGCCCTGTCGACCGAATGCACCGTGAACGCACTGGTAAGCACGATGGCGGCGCCCACCTCCTCACCGTGACGAGATGTCGCCGTACAGGTCGGGCCAGGGCGGCCGTCGAACCATCGCCACCCCGGCCAGCGCTGAGGTCACCAGCCCGACCAGGATTCCGGCCAGCGCGATGCGGGTCGCGTCGACCGCGGGTCGCCACACGGCGTCACCGTCCTTGATGACGAACACACCGGCCGGCCTGGTCATCACCCTGACATTCGGCTCACCGCCGCGCCTTGCCCGGCCCCGGACCGCCGCGACGGGGATGACGGTGGTGCCGTCGGTGGTCTCGTAGGGCTGGCCGAAGACACGCGAGGCGTTGGGATCGAAATCGAGGCTGTCGAGCAATTCCGCACGTAAGTCCATGGCGTAATGCTTACTACCCGCAAGCGGGCGTGACAGCCGATCCCCTCGACGAAGGGCGCTACGCGGTGGGGCTATTCCGACGGTAGGTCGTCGTCCGGAATCGGCACCTCGATCGCCTGATCGACCAGATCCGCCTCGTTGGCGTCCCACGTACGTTCGGGGGTGATCGTGGAGGCGTCCTGCCAGGTGTCGGCGTCGTCGGGATCCACCGGGGTGCGCTGGTCGGCCACGTCGGCTTCGGGAATGGCATCGCCGAACGCGAGGCCGTCAGGTGTGCTCATGATCGGTCTCCGTTCTCTTGAAGGTTGCCCGTCTGAAGTCCAACGATAGTGCGGGCATGGCGCCGTGCCACCCGGCGCCACGGTGATCTGCGACGCGTGCCCAATGCCGCAGACGGGCGGCCGCCGTCGTCGGCGCTGAGCGGCTGCCGTGGCGGTCATGTCCCTGACCAGGGTGATGACGGCTACACCCAGGTGCTGTGCGTAAACTGCCTGCGACGGGGGAGGCTCTCTAACCGTGCGGAGCTTCGACCTGACCCAATCCGACTCCAGGGGCTGACCGTGCCAGAAAACACCACCGACACCGCCCAGGACCTCACGCCGCATTTCGAGGATGTGCAGTCGCACTACGACCTGTCCGACGACTTCTACCGGCTCTTCCTGGATCCCACGCAGACCTACAGTTGCGCCTTCTTCGAGCGCGACGACATGACGCTCGAGGAAGCCCAGCTCGCCAAGATCGACCTCTCACTGGGCAAGCTGGGCCTGCAGCCGGGGATGACGCTGCTCGACATCGGATGCGGCTGGGGCGCGACGATCAAACGGGCGCTGGAGCGCTACGACGTCAACGTGGTGGGCCTGACACTGAGCAAGAACCAGCAGGCCCATGTGCAGAAGGTGCTCGACGGCATCGACAGCCCGCGCACCAAGCGAGTTCTGCTGCAGGGGTGGGAGCAGTTCCACGAACCGGTCGATCGCATCGTGTCGATCGGCGCGTTCGAGCACTTCGGCCGCGACCGCTACACCGAGTTCTTCAAGATGGCATACGACGCGTTGCCCGCCGACGGCGTGATGATGCTGCACACCATCGTCAAGCCCGACGATGAGGAGTTCGCCGAGCGCGGCCTGCCGCTGACCATGACCAAGCTCCGGTTCTTCAAGTTCATCATGGACGAGATCTTCCCCGGCGGGGATCTGCCCCAGCCCGTCGCGGTGAAGAGGCACGCGACCCAAGCGGGTTTCAACGTTGGCCTGGTTCAGCCGTTGCGGTTGCACTACGCCCGCACGCTGGACCACTGGAGCGCCGCGCTCGAGGCTCATAGAGACGAGGCGATCGCCATCCAGTCCGAAGAGGTCTACGACCGGTACATGAAGTACCTGACCGGCTGCGCGGACCTGTTCCGTGAGGGCTACACCGACGTCTGCCAGTTCACGCTGACCAAGAGCTAACGCCGCCGCAGCGCCCGCCACAGCCGCAACGGCAGCAGGCCGAGTAGCGGTGCGCGCTTCCCGAGGTCGTCGGCGTCGCGCTTGTTGAACGCTGTGGCGTATCTGCGCGCGTCCTCGGCTGAGGCGTATTCCTTGGCGCCCTGCGCCTCGCCACAGCGCTCGCACTTCCACCGCATGACGCGGCCGTCGGCCCGAAACGTCGGGTTGTGCCCGAATATGCTGCAGCCCAACGTCATTGCTGCGGCGTTCCCGGCGGCATGCCGACCTTGCCCCGAGGATGTCGGGCGATTCGGTTCTCCGCCAACGCCACCCGCATCGCCTTGCGGAATTCGCCCGGTCCCCAATAGCGCGCGCCGACCGCCCTGTGCAGCTCGCGCACCGACATCGGCTCATGCTCGCTCACCGCACGCGCGATGGTTTCGATCTCGTGGTCGAGCGCCGACTCGGGCACACCGGGCGTTGGCGGCTCACGCCAGGCGCCGTACCAGCCCGCCGCCGGGCCGGGCCGGTAGCGCCGCGCCTGGTTGGCTGCCCGCTCACGTTGGGTGCGCTCAGCGATGCGCGCCTGGCGCGCCGCGCGTTCCTGGTCGCGCTCCGAAGGTGCCTCCGCCTCCTTCTCGTCTTCGTCCGCGGTTGTCAGCGGCATGGCCAGGTCCTCGAGTTTCTGGCCCTCGGCCTTCACCCCGAATATCAGCTCGACGACGCCGCCGACGGCCATCACCGCCGCGCCGATCAGGAAGGAGACCGCGACCAGTCCGCGATCGCCGGATTCGATGAGTTGGCCGAACAGCAGGGGTCCGGTGATACCGCCGACGGCGGTGCCGACGGCATAGAAGAACGCGATCGCCAAAGCTCGCGTCTCCATGGGGAATATCTCGCTGACGGTGAGATAGGCGGCGCTGGCTCCCGATGACGCGAGGAAGAAGCACACGCCCAATACCGTCATGAAGATCCACACGCCGCCCGTCTGGTTGACGAACAGCACGGTCAGGGCGACCGCCACGCACGCCGAACCCAGATACGCGAACGAGATCATCGGTTTTCGGCCGATCGTGTCGAAGAACCGGCCGAGCAGGATCGGGCCGGCGAAATTGCTCAGGGCCCATATCGCGTAGAACATCGGCACGATGCCGGACGAGACGTCGTAGAAACCGCTCAGAAGGGTTCCGAGGTTGAACGTGAAAGCGTTGTAGAGGAACGCCTGCCCGATGAAGAGTGCGAGGCCGAGGACGGCTCGGCGGGGATACTTCGTGAACGCCACGTGGGCGATCTCCCGGAACGAGATCGTCTTGCGTTGACGCACAGTCAGGGATCCCTCCGGTTCCTCGAGGGTCTGCCCGGTCTCGCGTTCCACCCCGCGCTCGATCTCGCCGACGATGCGTTCGGCTTCCTCCTCACGACCGTGAATGAACAACCACCGCGGACTTTCCGGGACGTTTCGCCGCACCACGAGCACCACGAGACCGAATATGGCGCCGATGCCGAACGCGATGCGCCAGCCGACGTCTGCCGGGAAGATCGCGGTGTTCAACAGCACCAGTGCGCCTGCGGCACCGCCGGCGGCGCCGAGCCAGTAGGAGCCGTTGATGATCAGATCGACGCGGCCACGGACGCGAGCCGGGATCAACTCGTCGATCGCGGAGTTGATCGCGGCGTACTCGCCGCCGATACCCGCGCCGGTGAAGAACCGCGCTATGTAGAAGTACCACGGCGCAAACGCGAAAGCCGTTGCCACGGTTGCCGTGAGGTACACCGCAAGCGTGAGCAGGAACAGCTTCTTGCGGCCGAACCGGTCGGTGAGCTGACCGAAGAACAAGGCACCCAGACACGCGCCGGTGATGTAAATCGCGGCGGCGATGCCGATTTCACCTGCGGTCAACTCGATCCCGCTGCCGCTCTCGGTCAAGCGGGACGCGACGTTGCCCACCATGGTGACCTCGAGGCCGTCGAGGACCCACACGCCGCCAAGCCCCAGCACGACGCGCCAGTGGAATCGCGACCACGGCAACCGATCCAGCCGACTGGGAACCTGTGTAGTGATCGTGCCGGTTTGCACCCCAGAACTCATCGGCAGCCTCCTCGACCGTGGCCCAATCGGCTAGGGAGTACCCAACTTGGAGAAAAACATCCGAAGACTTGCCCGCACGAGGATGTCGGACGTGGCCATCGGGTCAGCAGCTGACGGGATGCGACTCGCAGTACGGCGTCGTACCCGGGAAGCGGTAGCGATGACTGGCGACATACCGGTACGCGGCGTCCTGCAACGCACGCACTCCCGGGGTCCGGTACACGAAGAGCGGGAGCCGGGTTCCCAATGCGGCTGCCAGTGCGGCGTTAACCGCTTCTGCGCCCTCGTACACATCGCCGGACTCGTCGCGCCATCGCGCGGCGTCGAGAACCCGTGACTGGGGGACACCGAGTCGCTCCGCCACGCCCTCGCCCTGCAGGACCGCGGTTCGCAGATCGCCCGTTCGGTTCCTCATCAGGATGAAGTAGACGGCGCGGGTGCACATCCCGCAGTTGCCATCGAAGAACAGGGTTCCGGCCATGTCGCTATTGTCTCTCCGGTTCCGCTGCGGGGGCACACTGGTGGGTGTGGAATTCGTTACGCTCGACGACATCGAACAGGCGGCCGCACGCACCCGGGCCTTCGTGCTTCGCACACCGCTGCTTCCCGCCCCGTGGGCCGGTGACGACGACCGGCCGCTGTGGATCAAGCCCGAGAGCCTGCAGTCGATCGGGGCGTTCAAGGTGCGGGGCGCGTTCAACGCAATCGGCCAGCTCGAGGAATCGGTACGCACCAGGGGAGTGGTGGCCTATTCGAGCGGGAACCACGCGCAGGCGGTGGCCTACGCGGCCGCGGTGTATGCGATACCCGCCCACATCGTGATGCCCCAGGAGACGCCGGACATGAAGGTGGCGGCCACCCGCGGCCACGGAGCGACGGTGGTGTTGTGCGCTGCGGGACAACGGGAACGGGTCGCGGCCGAGGTCGTCGAAAAGACCGGTGGTGTCCTGATACCACCGTTCGACCACCCGGACATCATCGCGGGGCAGGGCACGATCGGGCTGGAGATCGCCGAGGATCTCCCGACCGTCGACACAGTGCTGGTACCCGTCAGCGGCGGCGGCCTCGCCTCGGGGATCGGTACGGCGATCAAGGCGTTGTGCCCCAACGCCAAGGTGATCGGGGTCGAACCAGAACTCGCTGCCGACACCGCACAGAGCCTGAGTGTCGGACACCGCGTCGACTGGTCCATCGAGGACCGCAACCGCACCATGGCCGACGGGTTGCGCTCGCAGCCGTCCGAGATGACCTTCGCTCACCTGCAACGGGTACTCGATGACGTCGTCACCGTGACCGAAGACGAAATCCGTTCGGCGGTGCGCGAACTCGCTCACCGCGCACACCTGGTGAGCGAACCCAGCGGCGCGGTCGCGCTGGCCGCCTACCGTAAGGGCTCCGCGCCGGCGGGCCGAACGGTCGTCGTCCTCTCCGGTGGCAACATCGAACCCGCACTTCTGCGGGAGATTCTGACCGCCTAGCAGTGCGAGGACGTCGCTCAGTGCACTCCCTCCATGCGCCATCATCTGGGCCCGGAACGCTTCGGGCGCAAGCTTTGTGGTCGCCGACAACCCGATCGGGGACAGCATCAGCTCGCGATCGCGGACACCGCCAGCCCACCGTAGGCGCCGACGATGCCGGTGGCCACGCCCTGCGGAAGGCTCAGGCCGCCCTCGGTGACCGAGTACGGCGCGACCGCTGGGCCCGCCCTCCGCCCGCTCGACTGCTGCCATGGGTCTTCACATCGCCATGGCGAACCGCGCGCCGCGCCATAGGGAACAATCGTCCCGGCAAAGCTGTTCGACGTCCTCTTACAGGACGTTCAGCGGCACAGCACATTTCGAATCGACTCGCTGGCAGCACCTTTCAACCGCCGTGCGATCCCCTCGGAAACAGGCGGGGCACCGTGCTGTTACGGTCACCCCGGTAAGTGGACGTCCGAAGGGATTTGAGTGGACGCGGTACTCGGCTTGTCGGTGACACCGTCTGCCGTCGGCCTTGTCCTCGTCGAAGGGCAGGGCGCCGACGGCGCAACCGTCGACCGCGAAGCCATTGAGATCCTGCCCACGCGACGGTCGTCTCCGCGACACGCCTCCGATGAGGCCGCAGCAGCGGTGCTGCGCACGGAAGCGCTCGCCACCGGC
This sequence comes from Mycobacterium sp. GA-1199, assembly GCF_001500045.1. Classification (GTDB taxonomy): domain Bacteria; phylum Actinomycetota; class Actinomycetes; order Mycobacteriales; family Mycobacteriaceae; genus Mycobacterium. The sequence goes on along the minus strand of NZ_LQIX01000004.1, from coordinate 39,894 downwards.
CGCGGTCTGCGGTTGCACACCATCGGTGTGACGTGGAGCGACGACGCCCAAACCGAAGCGTCGCTGCTACTCAGATCGCTGCGTGAATGCGGATTCGACAACGTGGTGGCGGTGCAGTTGCCCGAGGCATCGGAGGCCGTGGCGTGGGGTGTCGCCGAGTTGCTCGGCAATGAGGTCACCGCGGTGTGCGTGATCGAGTACGACGCGGTCATAGCGCTGGTCGTGAACACGCGCGAAGGCGCCGTGCAGACCGCGGTCAACCATTCGGTCGACAGCGAAGAATCGTTGATCCGCTGGTTGAACGCCGTGTTCACCAGGGCCGACTGGCGACCTGAAGCGCTGGTGTTGGTGGGATCCGGTGCGGATCTGGACGCGATCATGCCCCGGCTGGAGGCTGTGCTGTCGGTGCCGGTGTTCGCACCCGCCGAAGCCGAGTTGGCCCTGGCACGCGGTGCCGCCCTCGCCGCGGCCGACAGCGGCACGTCGGTGTTCGCCGCCGAGGAGGCGCCCGACCGCGCAGGTGAGCAGCGTCGTCGGCAGCCCGCGCATGCCGGGCCGCTGGCCATGCTGGCCGCCGGAACGGTCACGTTCGTCGTATCGGTCTCGGCAGCGATCAGCATGCAGCTGACGCCGGGCAAGGACACCACACCCGCCGAGCCGACGCCCGCCGCCAAATCGTCGCCCGACATCGCGGCCGCACCCGCGCCCCAGCCGGCCGCTTCACCGCTGCCCGCGGCACCCCCGCCGCCACCACCGGCCGAGATCCCGGCACCACCCGAAGAGCCGCCGGTCACCGTCGTCGACATTCCCGCGGTGGCGCAGGATCCGCTGCCTGCCGTCCCGCCACCCGAAGCACCGGTCACGGTGCCGGGGGCGCCCGCGTTGCCACCGGAATCGATGGCTCCCGGACTTGTACCTGCCCAGCCCACCCCGGTACCCGAACGCCGAGGTTGGCTGCAACGGATCAGGGACCGGTTCTCGGACGCCGGCGACAACGCCCCACCGGTACAGCAGGCCCCTCCGCCCGTCGACCCCGCGCTGGCTCCGCCGCCGGGGGCACCGCTCCCGCCGCCACCGCCGGAGGCGGTCGTCGCTCCACCGCCCGAGGGCATTGCACCCCCGGCACCCGGGCCACTGCCGCCCGCGTGACTCGCTGACGCTGGTGTGCTGGCGCATGTGAACCCTGTCCTCGGCTGAGTTTGCCGTCCGTCAACCGGCTCGCCGCCCCCGCTCGGACCAAATCGGTGTGAAACGTTCTGAGCAGCGTGTTCGATAACGGTTGTGAGTGCGGTATCCGCGTGTGCTGCGACATGTACGCGAGGGTCCGCATTGCGATTGCCGGGGGAACTCCACGAGACGAATTAGGATGAAAGTGTGCTGAAGCTACGAAACGTGCTCGCGGTGGCGAGCCTCGCGGTGCTCACCGTGGTCTCCGCCCCGACAAGTTCAGCGGGCATCGCAACACCGAACTCCGTAGCCAGCATTCAGCCTGCCGGCCAGACAGTCGGTGTGGCGCATCCGATCACGGTGACGTTCAAGCAGCCCATCGATGACCGCGCGGGCGCCGAGCGCACGTTCGGTGTATCCGCGCCGGCCATGCCGCTGGGAACCCAGAAGGGAACCTTCTCCTGGCTCGATGACCGTGTGCTGCAGTGGACTCCAGAAGAGTTCTTCCCGGCGCATTCCACCATCACCGTGATGGTGGGCGATGCCAAGGCCAACTTTCAGACCGGCTCTGAGGTGCTCGCGGTCGCCGACATCGACGCCCATACCTTCACCGTCAGCATCGACGGCGAAACCATGCGCGAGATGCCCGCATCGATGGGCAAGCCGGGCTTCGCGACACCCAAGGGATCGTTCACGGTGCTCGAGAAGCAGAGCCCGGTGATCATGGATTCCCGCACCATCGGCATTCCGCTGGACGATCCGGAGGGCTACAAGCTCACCGTCTACTACGCCGTCCGCATCAACTGGGGTGGCGTGTACGTGCACTCGGCGCCCTGGTCGACGGGATCGCAGGGGTACGAGAACGTGAGCCACGGCTGCATCAATCTCAGTCCGGACAACGCGGCGTGGTACTACGACATGGTGAGCATCGGCGACCCGGTCATCGTCCAGGCCTAATGGCCGGACGCGCCGACCGGTTGAGCGTCGGCATGCAGGTTCTTCACGGTCGGTGAGTTCTCCACCGTGACCGGGTCGGGGTAGGTGCCGAGCACGCGGTCGGCCGTTCCCGAACTGGTCACGGTGAACCAGTAATGCTCGTTCTTGAAGTGATGATGCCGGTGGTTGCGCCAGATCGCCCGATACAGAGCCGTTTTCGGTTTGTAGTCACTGTGGATCAGGTAGTGCGTCCACTCGTAGACCAGCCCGGCTGTCCCAATACAGACGAGGAATGTCAATCCCATACCCAGCCGCGGGAATGCCAAGAGTCCGACCGCCACCGTCAACGGCAACACCCACGTGGCCAACGACTTCCATGGGATGAAGATCAACGGGATGTCGCGGGGATCGCTGTGGTGCGCGCGGTGCTCTCGCGCCAACAGGGGGTCTATCGTCAACGGCCCGAGCCGTTTCGGCCTCCAGTGCAGAACGAAGACGTGGATGATCCACTCGAAGAACGGAAACAGCGCGAGCATCACCACCGGCACAATCGCATCGGTGAGCTGCCAGTCGCCGACAGCGATGCGTGCGGTCACCGCGGCGACCAGCGTGGCGCCGATCATCCAGGGGGAGGGGTGTTTCCAGAATTGGCGCAGCGCACCGGTGAGGGTGAAACCCTTACGTGCGCGGCCTGCGGTCGTCGTCATCGTCGGTCCTTCAGATTGTCGAGGGCGTCCAGAAGCGCAGCGGTGGCCGGTTCGAGCAGATCCTGCGCGGCTCGCCGGGCCCGCGACGGATCACGTGCGGTGATCGCGTCGGCCAACTCGCGGTAGGCGTGCGGTCTGCCGACCTCGGCGGCCATCACGGCCGCCAGCGCAGGCAGCGCCGGCTCGTAGGTGGCCCGCAGCGTGTTGTACATCAACCGGAAGGCAATCGAGTCGGCGCCGTCGACAATGTGGTCCCAGAACGTCAGGGCGTGGCGTTGCTGCGCGACGGGATCATCCTCGGCGGCCAGATCCCGCAACGTCTGATCGAGCGCTTCGCCCAGTTCGGGACCGCTGCGTTCGGCGGCCAGTTCGGCAACCTTGGGCCCGTTGTGCAGCCGCGTCTCCAGGATGCTCCTGACGACCGACAAGTCGAGTTCGCCGGCCCGAATGAGCAGCCGCGGCAGGAAATCCAGACCCGCGTGGCGCCGGAAGTCGCGCACGGTGGTCGCATCGCCCTGGCGCACCTCGACCAGACCCGCTGCGGTCAGTCGCTTGAGCGCCTCGCGCACGGCGGGCCGGGAGACCCCGAGGACCTCGGCCAACCTGCGCTCGCTGGGCAGGGACTCGCCGGGTTGCATCTGCCCGCTGAGCACCTCGGACACGATCTGGTCGAACACGTCCTCGGGCACGGAACGCCGATTGACCGGTTGCAGGGCCATGCGGCCAGCCTGCCACCGGACAGGACAGAGGTCAAGTGGTCAGACCAGTGGATCAGGTTCCGGCCAGCCGCGCCTTCATCATCTCGGCCAGGCTCAGCGTCGCCGACAACGGTCGCACCATCACGGTGAGCTCGCTGATGGCCCCGTTCTCATCGGTGCGGATGAAGTCGCAGCCTTCGATATCCTTGTCGCCGACCTTCGCCTGGAACACCAGCGCATGGTCGCGAGCGTCGGCCGCTCCGATCTCACGGACGTATCGGAAGTCTTCGAAGACCTCCATCACCGCCGCGAGGATCGTTCGCAGCGCATCGCGTCCCTCGTACGGCGTGAAGACAACGGGGCTGCGGAACACGATGTCGTCGCGGCACAGCGCGATGACGGCATCGAGATCCCCGGCCTCGACCGCCTGACGAAACTCATGCACGATCGAGCCCTCAGCAGTTTGCTTCGATGCGGAAGGTGGCAGTCACCGCATTACTCGGGTTGTCGGTGAACGAACCGTCCGCCGAGCCGGTGATGGTGAACGTGCCGCCGTCACCCGTGACCTCGGCTTCGCCGATGTTGCCCTGCCAGAAGTTGCCGGTGAAGCCGCCGAAGTCGTGGAAACTGACCGATTCGACGGTGACCTTGTCGCCGGTGCCGAGGCTGGCCGTGAAGCCCTTGCTCTCGTCGGGGGTCTCGATCGTCCACAGCCACCCGGACTGGGTGCACGACACCGCGTGCGGTCCACCGGTGCTCTCGCCGTTGATGGTTACCTTCGCGGTCGTCCCACCGAGTGCCGCGGGCGGCGTGGAGCAGCCCGCGACCCCGGCACCGAGGATGACCGCGGCCGCCGCAACGAGTCGGATGTCCATGACGCCAGACTCTATTGGTGTTTGCGGCCGCGTATGCGCGGTTCGGTCGACTACCGATCCGGCGTGTTCCGGCGGTCGGCGGCCGGGACACCCGTGTACTCCGCATTGGGTGGCACCGACAACGCGATGCCGAGTCGGTTGGTCGCGCCGATGAACGCGGCGATCGAGATGCCCTCCAGTATCTGATGATCGTCCAACCCCAACACACGCAGCCGGTCGATGTCGCCGTCTCGGATCGACTGCGGGTGATTGTTGACCAGCACGGCGAGGTCGGCCAGGGCCCGTTCACGGTCGGTCAACTCAGCCACCTGGTGGTGGTCGATGGCGACGCGCTGGCCGAAGGACCAATCGCCGGCGACCTTGCCTAGCTTGTTGGCGTGGTTGGTATGGCAGTAGGCGCAGCGGTTCTCGCCGGATACGACGGTGGCGATGACCTCTCGCTCACGCGCGCTGAGACCGTCGCGCCCATCGGCGCCCAACAGCGGCAGCAGGTAGGCGTTGAGTCGTTCCAGGTCTTGCTCATTGAGGGAGAGCGCCCGGAACCAGTTCGACGTCAGCCCCTCGTCGCGCTGTTGTTTGGCGAAGAAACCGCGCACCGCCGTGGTCTGCAGCTCGTCGAGTTCTGGCACCCGCAGCCGCGAGATGCGGCCGGGTGCGGGGGAGGCGATGGTGGGCGCGTCGGCAGTCGTGGTCATACACCGACGATGCGGCGAACGCCGTCTGCGAACCAGGATTATGTGACCGCAGAACAGAACTCTTGCGGACGGCCCCGCTCTCACCGCAACGCGGCGGCGGTGGCCTCGTCGGCAGGCAGGAACGCCTCGATCGAGAGCTCGGCGGCGGTGAGGTCGAGCGCTGTGCCGAACGTCGTCACCGTGGACAGAAAGGTCAGCAGGCGCCCGTCCGGTGTGGAGAGCTCGAGCGGTACCGCGACGCTGCCCAGATCCGTTGTGCCGTCGGAACCGCCGGGGTAGGAATCGATTTCAGCCAACAGCGACGCCAGTTCTTCAGAGCCGCTGACCGCGACCTCACGCCGAAGGCGTTCGATGAGGTGGTGACGCCACTGCGCGAGGTTTCTGATCCTCGGCGCCAAGCCGTCGGGATGCAAGGCGATGCGCAGCGCGTTCGGCGATTGGAGCAGTTCCGGCGCGACACCGTCCATCAGCACGCCGGCACCGGCGTTGGCCCGCACGATCTGCCATCGGCGGTCAACCACGACACACGGAAAAGGGTTGTAGGCGAACAGGACTCGATCGATACCGGTCCGGACCGCAGCCATATCCGGGTCATCGATGGACCGTTCCGGATACATCGGGGCCAAACCCGCCGCCATCAGCAGCTGGTTCTGCTCACGACGCGGAACGTCGAGGACCTCCGCCAGTCGCAGCACCATCGCCCGACTCGGCGTGGATCGTCCGGTCTCGATGAAGCTGACGTGCCGGGACGACACGTCGGCGGCGAGGGCGAGATCGAGTTGGCTGAGCCGCCGGCGCCCGCGCCATTGTTTCAACAAGGCGCCGAACGTCTGCATGTGTACAGCCGCGATGGTCATGGTTGCCAGTGTGACCGGCTGCCCGCGTCTCGACCACTACCTGACAGGTAATTGCGCCCGTTACCTCAGGAGGGCAACGTGATCGGTGTCATCGGACGAAAGGAGGCGCTTATGGGGGCACTGCCCGCGACGACGCCGATTCCTCGGTGGCTGCGCTTCGTGCTGATCTCCGACCGCGCAGGGTCCGCGTGGTACATCGGTGCCGGTTTCTTCTTCGCGCCGGTGCTGGCGGTGCTGTCGCCGTGGCCTGCCGTCACCACCGTGCTGTGGACCCTCATCGGCCTCTTCGGATTCTGGCTTGGCCTGCTCGGCATCGCGATGGCGACCGGTCTGGCCATGGTGCTGAAGTCGAATGCCGAGATACCGGAGGAGTTCTGGCGCTCGATCATCGACTACTGAGACGCAGTGGGGGCCCGGACGGGACAGACCGTAGGTACGGCTTGCCCCCGATGGACAACTCACGGTCTGGTCTTGCGAACAAGACCCGGCTTGGTAGTCGATCCCGTCCGGGTGGAACCATGACACCCGTCTCTTTCAGGTGCCGAAGTGAAGGTATCGGTGCCCGGCCGATCGGCGCGTCCACCGATCGGACACTTCCGCGGTGGACGAGCGGGTCCACCGATCGGGGGAACACGTCACGGCGCGGGCTCGCTGCGGGCGCCGACCGCAGCGCCACCCCTGACAGCCGGGTCGGCGCCGACATAGTCGACCTGCCAGTGCTTGATGCCGTTGAGCCAGCCGGACCGGAGTCGTTCGGGTGGACCCAGCGGCCGCAGGTTGGGCATCTCGTCGGCGATCGCGTTGAAGATGAGGTCGATCGTCATCCGGGCCAGGTTGGCACCGATGCAGTAGTGCGCACCCGTGCCGCCGAATCCGACGTGCGGGTTGGGATCTCGCAGGATGTCGAAGGTGTAGGGGTCGTCGAAGACCTCTTCGTCGAAATTGGCCGACCGGTAGAACATGACGACCCGGTCGCCCTTCTTGATCTTCACGCCCGACAGCTCTGTGTCCTCGAGCGCGGTGCGTTGGAACGACGTCACGGGGGTGGCCCAGCGGACGATCTCGTCGGCGGCGGTGACGGGCCGTTCCCGCTTGAAAAGTTCCCACTGGTCGGGGAATTCGGTGAACGCCATCATGCCCTGGGTGATCGAGTTGCGCGTGGTCTCGTTGCCCGCCACCGCCAGCAGGATGACGAAGAAGCCGAACTCGTCGTCGGTGAGTTTGTGTCCCTCGACGTCGGCCTGCACGAGCTTAGTGACCAGGTCCTCGCCCGGGTTCTTGCTGCGCTCGGCGGCCATCTGCATGCCGTACATGATCAGCTCGACGGACGCGGCTTTCGGGTCATTGCGGGCGTACTCCGGATCCTGGTCGCCCACCATCTGATTCGACCAGTGGAACAACTTCATCCGCTCTTCCTGCGGCACCCCCATCAGGCCGGCGATCGCTTGCAGTGGGAGCTCGCACGAGACCTGCTCGACGAAGTCCCCGGAGCCCTCGGCAGCGGCCGCCTTGACGATCTTGGCCGCTCGCTCGCGCAGTTCGGCGCGCAGTGATTCGATCGCGCGCGGGGTGAACGCACGCGACACGATCTTGCGGAGATGCGTATGGTGCGGGGCGTCCTGGTTGAGCAGGACGACCTTGCCGCCCTCGAGCGATTCGGGATCGGCCTCGTCGCGATAGCGCGGCAGCGCGGTCTTCTGGTTACTGGAGAAGATGTCGCTGCGTCGCGAAATCTCCTTGACGTCCTTGTGCTTGGTGACCACCCAGAAACCGTTGTCACCGAAGGCCAGGTTTCCTTTCGTCTGTTCGTTCCACCAGATGGGCGCCACCTTGCGAAGCTCGGCGAGTTCGTCCACCGGCAGGCGTTGGGCGTAGATGTCTGGATCGGTGAAATCGAAACCGGGCGGAAGGTTCGGAGTCGGCATGGCTGCATCCCTCGATGACGTCGTCTAGTGACCTCACCGCATTGCTACACCACAGTTAGGCGCGGCTGAGGCGGGTTCGGAAAAGTCCGACGAAAAGGGAAGTGGAACGTGTTCCCGGCGGCGCGGTAATTGACCTCTTCGTCACGGCGAGCACTCCTGTAACAATTCTGCGACACTGTTCGAACCAAAAGTGAGCCGTGGAAGGCCCGGTCCTCCGGTCTTTGAGCGGTAACCCGGAAAGGGGGCAGCGGTGAGGATCGTCATCAACCCGAAGAAGCTGTCGCTGCTGGGCGCGGGATTGGCAGCGGCAATCATGGCCGCTGCGCCGCAGACCCTCGCCGAACCGGCCGCGCCCCCGCCACCGCCCCCCGCGCCGCCCAATAGTGCACCGGTTCTGGAAGCCGCTGCGCCGGCGGTCGCTCCTCCGCCGGCAGCCGATCCGTTGGCTTTCCTGCGCCCGGCGCCCGCGGCGCCGCCGCCCGCGCCCGAGCCACCCGCTGCCGCCGACGCGCCGGCCGCCCCGCCCGAACCCGTGCCGCACCTCGCGAGCCCGGAGACGCTGGCGCCGGGGACCAAACTGGATCCGACCGGGCGCGGAAACGAGAGTCCGAACGTCAGCTACCTGAAGGACTTGTGGTACGCCGTCCAGAGGCATGAGATCAGCGGTAAGGAAGCGTTGATCATGGGCTTGGCCCAGCGCGGCATGAACACTCCCATTCCGGACCAGAGCCCGGGACCAAACGTTCCGATCGCGCCGGCGCCGCCCGCGCCCGCGGCCCCGGCCCCACCCGCACCGCTAGCACCTGCTCCGCCGGCGCCCTAGCGGCGGGCTCGTTCCAGAAGCGAGCGGACCGTTTGCACGTGCGACGTCTCGATCGTCGCCCACAGCCTGCGAGCGATCAGGTTGTCGTGACGGACGAACGTCGCGAACAACAACCCGTCGTTCTCGCGACGCAGCACCAGTTCTCCCGGCATCCCGATCCGTGAGCGGGCCCCGACCATCACGAAACCGGCGTCCCGCTTGCGAATCTCCCACCCGAGTATCGATCCGGCCGAACCCGGCGTCCGCAGTTTGAGCCCGATCGCCGACCAAGCCGCGAGCAGCCGGATCCGCGTGTGCAGCGGGGCACCCTCCAGTATCGTTCGCAGCCATTCTTCGGCGCTGCGCTGGAGCGGGTGCTCGATACCGACTTCGAAGGCGTCGGTGTAGTCGATGCGCCCGAGCGTGCTCGCGGTGAGCAGCGCTTCCGCGGGAGGGACCTGCTGAACGTGACGATTCAAGGCTCGGCTTCTCGTCATGGCTGCCTGCTTTCTCGTCGTGTCGCCTCCGGCCTGCTGCGCCACAGTCGGCCGATGTCGCGCAGCATCAGCGGGTAGACGACCAGGTGGCGGAGGGGAGCGATCGCGCGCAGATACATCCCTCCCGTTACACCGTTCAGTCGCACCAGAACCGCCATCTGTCCGCGGTACACACCCGCGGCGGCGGTCACCCAGCCGACGTGCAGCACCCCGTGGACAGTCCGATTGGCGATCTCCATCGCGAACTCGTCGTCAGTGCGGTACAGGGCCTGGAAGCCACCGTGGTGGGGCGCGAGTTGCGCAGCAGTGGAACGTAATTCGGGAGGGAGTCGATCTCGCAAGGTGTGGACGCGCGCACCCAGACCCGCCTCCGCCGTGTCGAGCGCAAACAACCTTCCCAGCGCCCACCGGGCGGCGAACAGGGCGCGCACGACGGGTGAGGTCCGGGCGGCATCGTATGTGCACCACAGCTTCACGAGTTCGTCGAACTCGTCGCGCCGTCCCGGCGTCGGCAGCGCCCAGACGTCGAGAACCTCGAAGTCGGCGGCGATTTCATGGATCCGCCAGGGCCGGACGACATGCTCGCCGATGTCGAGTCGCCCTCCGCCAAACATACATTACTGTATGCTTGGATCTGTCACGCCGTCAATGCCTTAACTCAGGAGGTAGTCGATGGTCGCTCAGATTCGCACACCACGGAATGTGTGGATCGACGCCGGACTCGAGGCGTTGGCGGCGGGTGGGCCGGACGCCGTCCGGGTGGATCTGCTCGCCAAGGCGCTGGGTGTCACGCGTGGCGGTTTTTATTGGCACTTCGCCAATCGGCAGGATTTCCTCGACGCCCTGCTGGAGTCGTGGGAACAGCGAAGCACCGACGACGTGCTCGAACGCGTTGAGGCCGAGGGTGGAGACGCCAGGGCGAAAGTCCGCAAGGCGGGCCTGCTGACGTTCTCCAAGGAACTCCTCCCGGTCGACCTGGCGGTTCGTGACTGGGCCCGCCGCGATCGGGCGGTGGCGCGGCGCCTTCGTCGCGTCGACAACCGTCGGATGGACTATCTGCGCGCTCTCATCGGCACTTTCGTCGGCGACGCCGCCGATGTCGAGGCGCGGGCCATGCTCGCCTTCTCGCTGGCGATCGGCGGTCACTTCATCGCGGCCGACCACGCCAAACTGACCAGACGCGAAGTGGTGGAACGGGCCACGCAGCGACTTCTCAGCAACTGACACCGGCGGTGCCGGTCGCGCCGGCGATGCCGAAACGTGAAGTCACGGGGGAGGAGTCGGCAAACCCAACCTGTCCTTGATTTCGTCGACCTTGGCTTCGATGCGCTCGAGATCCTCGGCGTCGACCTTGAACAACCAGTGTTTGGCGCCGAGCAGCAGGATCGCCTGGAAGATCAATTGCAACCACTCGCTTTGCCAGTTCTCGAAGGTGCTCGCGAAGAACTGGTGCAAGTAATCGTTCCACATGAAGGGCTGGCCATGCTGCTGCTGGGTACTGGTGAACTCGGCCAGTTGGGTGAAGAACTGTCCGAGCCATGAGCCGACGAACAGCAGGAGCAGTATGTATACCGCGCCCCATCGCCTTATGTGCGTCATGGGTAGGGGTGTACCCCAAGATCAGCGGGCCACCCCCCGGGTGCGATGCGACGAACCGCGGATCAGACCGAGGCGGCCTCGTTGATCTCGTCGAGCCTGCCGGTCGCCTCGAGGTACTCCTGCACCCAGCGCTCGATCACCGTCGCGGTCTTCTCGACCTTGGTGAACTGCCCGACGACCTGACCGATCGGGTTGAACGCCACGTCGACGGACTCGTTCGGATACTTGTGGGTCGCGGCCACCGCCATCCCGGAAACCATGTACTGCAACGGCATTCCGAGCGGTTTGGGGTTGTTGGGATCCTCCCACGCCTCGGTCCACTCGTTGCGCAGCATGCGCGCGGGCTTACCGGTGAACGACCGGCTGCGCACGGTGTCCTTGCTGGACGCCTTGACGTACGCCGCGTGCTGAACCGGGGTGTTCTCCGACTCTTCGACCATCACCCATTGGGAGCCGGTCCAGGCGCCTTGCGCGCCGAGAGCCAGCGCGGCCGCGATCTGCTGGCCGCTGCCGATCCCGCCGGCGGCCAGCACCGGCACCGGGGCGACCTCCTTGACAACCTGCGGCCACAGCACGATCGAGCCGATCTCACCGCAGTGCCCGCCGGCCTCGCCGCCCTGGGCGATGATGATGTCCACGCCGGCGTCGGCGTGCTTGCGCGCCTGCGACGGCGAACCACACAGCGCCGCGACCTTGCGGCCTTCGTCGTGGATGTGCTTGATCATTTCGGCAGGGGGAGTGCCGAGCGCGTTGGCGATCAGGGTGCACTTGGGATGCCGCAGCGCGACCTCCACCTGTGGGGTGGCGGTGGCCTCGGTCCACCCGAGCAGTTGCAACGCGTCGTCGTCGCTGTGATCGACCGGCACGCCGTGCTCAGCGAGGATCTTCTTGGCGAAGTCGATGTGCTCCTGCGGGACGAGGTCGTTAAGGGTCTTCTTGAGCACCTCCGGATCCATATCCGCGGAGTCCATGCCCTCGTACTTGTTCGGGATCACGATGTCCACGCCGTATGGGTGGTCTCCGATGTTCTCGTCGATCCACTTGAGCTCGATCTCGAGCTGCTCCGGGGTGTATCCGACGGCGCCGAGCACGCCGAAGCCGCCGGCCTTGCTCACGGCGACCACCACGTCCCGGCAGTGGGTGAACGCGAAGATCGGATACTCGATACCGAGGTCGTCACAGATCGGGGTGCGCATGCCTGCTCCTTGGTGATGGGCCGCTCAAATTGAAACGTGTTCTAGTTTAGTACGTACCGAGATCCTGCACGAAGGAGACCTCGTTACCGTCGGGATCGACAACGTCGACGACCTTCACCAGGTCGGCGATCACGACGACCTCTCCGGTGTCGATACCCAGCTGCGCCAACTCGGTGATCTGCGCGTCGAGATCGTCGACACCGATCCGGACCGCCGATCGGCCCGCCTGCGTGTGGTCCTCCATGAGCTGCAGCCAGGCGGTCGCGGTGATCTGCCACTCGGCGACGCCGTCGATCGGCTCGAGATCGGGGCCGCACCCCATCACCTCGCAGTACCAGGACCGGGCCGCGACGAAATCGGCGGTGGCGACCACCGCAGCGACGTCGTTGAACTTTCCGGTCACGGTTCAATCCTTCGCCGAGACTTCGCTTTATGACGGGTTTCGGGCCGAATTCGTCAAGCGCGCCCGTCAGTCGTAACCGATCAGCCTCCGAAACGACACCCGCCTGCGGTTGCTCGACCCCTCGACCTGCAACACCGGCCACCCCTGTTCGGCCGCCATCGCGGCGAGCCCCGGCCGTGGGTTCACCGGCCGCGGATTGCCGACAAGAGCCATCAGCACCGAATCCTCGTCACCGTCGGCGTAGAAGTAACTGCGTTGCAGCTCAACGCCATTGGTCTCGCAGAAGCGCTGCACCGCGGTCGACTTGTTGGCTCCCCAGATGACGGGCTTGGCGATCCGGCCGGTGAGGAGGCCGGCGTCGTCGGTTTCGAAGTGATTGCACAACACGTGGTTGATCCCGGTGAACCGGGCGACGGGCTCGGCGTGGATGGTCAGCGCTGAGCTGCTGAGCACCACGGTGTGGCCGCGTTGCTGGTGCGCTTGGACGATCTCGTGCATGTAGGGGAACACGCGCGCCGCCACCCGCTCCACGAAGAGCCGCTCACCGAGTTCGTCGAGTTCGGCGAGGGACTCACCGCGCAGGTAACCGGCAGCGCGGGTGAGAAGCCGCTCGAATTGCATGCGGCCCAACCGGTATCGCAGCGACGCTTCGACCACACCGAGCACCTCGCCGATGCGCGCCTGTCTGCGACGGATGCGGTCGGCGGCGTGTGCGGTGGCGGTGAAACCGTCGACCAGCGTGCCGTCGAGATCGAAGAATGCCCCGACGCGGGGATCCTGCGGGCTGGCGGCGACCTCGGCTACAGCGTCCACGCGCTCCGGTACCGCCGGCTGCAGGCTCATAACGTCGTCAGCTTACTGAGCCGCGTACAACCCCTTGCCCGTCACGAGCGGCATGTCCAAAGTGGTCCGGATCCCCGGTGCGGCCGACACCACGTCCGGGATCGCGTTGACGATGCGGCCGGCCGCGGCCAGGATCGCGGCGTAGTTGTGGTCGCCGTTGCGACTGGTCGGGCAGATGTCCATGACATATGACGGTTCGCCGGTGATCTCGACGCGGTAGGAACCGCCCGGCTGCGCGGGTTGCGCCCAGTCCGGTCGCAGGTCGCCGCGCAGCCGCGTGACATGCTCGACGACGATCGCCGGTCGCCCCTTGACCATGCCCTCGATCTGGAATCGCACGGCGGCCACGGTGCCCTTCTTGATCGTGCCGACCGCGACGTCGAAGTCCTCGGGCGCTGGTTCCTGTTCGACGGAGTCCTTGATCTCGTCGACCTCGATGCCGAGGCCCGCGGCGAGCTGGCGGATCGCGGTGCCCCAGGCGATACTCAGCACTCCGGGCTGGTACAGCATCGGAAGGTCACCGATCTCATCCGCAATGGGCCTGCCGAAGCCCATCACGTCGAACATGACGGTGGCGCCGTCGTAGCTCGCGTAGTCGGCGATCTCCATCGTGCGGACCTGTTCGATGCTTTGACATGTTCCCGCGAGCGCGAAGGGGAGCAGGTCGGTCACGAAGCCGGGGTCGACGCCGGTCATGAAGACCGTCGAATTGCCTTCTCGTGCAGCGTCTTCGACGCGTTGGATGTACTTGTCGGGGATCACCTGCCACGGGTACTGCAACACGCCGAGACCCGAGCCGACGACGTCGATGCCCGCCGCGAGGATCTTGCGCACGTCAGCCATCGCATCGGGCAGTCGGGTGTCGCCCATCGCGCAGTACACGACGCATTCCGGTGCGTCCGCGATGATCGCGTCGAGATCGCCTACCGCGCTCACCCCGGTGGTGACGTCGAGACCGGCCAACTCCCCGGCGTCTTTGCCCACCTTGGCTTCCGACGAGACCCATACGCCGGTGAGATCGAAGCGCGCATCGTCGATCAGTTGCTTGAGTGCGAGGCTGCCGCAGTTGCCGGTTCCGATGAGCGCTACACGAATAGCCATGGCCAGCAGTATGCGTGCTGGCCAGCGAAATTGGAACAGGTTCTAGTTCTCTGCGAGGTGCGGTAGCCTGACGCCCCATGGGACGTGTGGACGACAAAGTGGCACTCATCAGTGGCGGTGCTCGCGGAATGGGGGCCGCCGACGCCCGCGCTTTGGTTGCCGAGGGCGCAAAGGTGGTGATCGGCGACATCCTCGATGAGGAGGGCAAGGCGCTGGCCGAGGAGATCGGTGACGCCGCGCGCTACGTCCACCTCGACGTCACCCAGGCCGACCAGTGGGAGGCCGCCGTCGCCACCGCCGTCAATGAGTTCGGCAAGCTCAATGTGTTGGTCAACAACGCCGGGACCGTGGCCCTGGGGATGATCGGCCAGTTCGACATGGCCAAGTGGCAGAAGGTCATCGACGTCAACCTCACCGGCACCTTCCTGGGCATGCAGCATTCGGTCGAGGCGATGAAGGCCGCCGGCGGCGGATCGATCATCAATATCTCCTCGATCGAGGGGTTGCGCGGCGCGGTGATGGTGCACCCGTACGTGGCCTCGAAGTGGGCGGTGCGCGGGCTCACGAAGTCGGCGGCACTGGAACTGGGACCGCACAACATCCGGGTCAACTCGGTGCATCCGGGCTTTATCCGCACCCCGATGACCAAACACTTCCCCGACAACATGCTGCGGATCCCGTTGGGCCGGCCCGGTCAGCCCGATGAGGTCGCGACGTTTGTCGTATTCCTGGCCAGTGACGAGTCGCGGTACTCGACCGGCGCCGAGTACGTCATGGACGGCGGCCTGACCAACGACGTCCCCCACAAGTAGTGCGCCGAACGTGGGTTACCCGCACGTCTTTCGCGGCGCGAGCGTGACATAACCCCACACTCGGCCGCGAGGGGTGAGTACGCCAGGGGTGGGTCTACGCCTGGGTGGGGCTACACGAGGGTCTAGGTCAGTCGACGGCGGCGAAGTTCACCGTCGCTGTCGCTCCGACCTCGTCGTCGTTGCCGCGGTAGATGTCGACCTGGACGACCACGGAGCGTTTACCGGTGCGCAGGATGCGCGCGACCGCCCGCGCCGGCCCGATCTTGATGGGCCTCAGATAGCGGATGAACAGGTCCGTGGTGGCGATGGCGTGGCCGAACGGGGTGGCTCGCGAGGCGAGCTGGCCCGCGGTCACGTCGGCCATCGTCGCGATCAAGCCGCCCTGCAAACCGCCCGCGGTGTTAGTGGTCCGCTCGTCGACGGGCATCTCCATCGTCACGGTGCCGTCGGGCGAGGGCACCTCCGTCAAGCCGAGTTGGTCGAACAACTCGCGAAGCGACTTGGGTGCGGTCATGGGTAATGACATTACCGCTGTGCGCCGGCGCGATGTCGGGTGCGTAATGTCGTAGCTTGTGAGCGCACGCGCGGGCATCGTCGTCACCGGTACGGAAGTCCTCACCGGCCGGATCCAAGACCTCAACGGGCCCTGGCTGGCCGACCGACTGCTGGAGTTGGGCGTCGAACTGGCCCACATCACGATGTGCGGCGACCGACGCGACGACATCGAGGCGCAGCTGCGCTTCCTGGCCGACGAGGATGTCGACCTCATCATCACGACTGGCGGCCTTGGGCCCACCGCCGACGATATGACCGTCGAGACGGTGGCTCGGTTCAGCGGCCGAAAGTTGGTGTTGGACCACAGACTCGAGGAGAAGATCGCCGACATCGTGTCGCGGCTGATGGCGCGCTTCCCCGACGTCGACGCCGAGGCGATCCGGGTGGCCAACCGCAAGCAGGCCCTGATCCCCGAAGGCGCCGATGTCATCGACCCGGTGGGCACCGCGCCGGGTGTGGTGGTTCCCGGCACGCCGACGGTCGTCGTACTGCCCGGCCCGCCACGGGAGTTGCAGCCGATGTGGCCGCTGGCGTTGCAAACCGCGCCGGTGCAGAAGGCGATCGCCGACCGCACGGTGTATCGCCAGGAGATGGTGCGGATGTTCGGTGTTCCCGAGTCCGGGCTCGCCGACACGCTGCGCCACGCCGAACGAGAGGTCGACGGCTTCGGACGGCTCGAGATCACCACCTGTCTTCGTCGCGGTGAACTCGAGATTGTCACCCGCTACGAGCCGGACGCCGCACAGACCTACGCCGAGCTAATGGCGCTGCTGCGCGATCGCCACGGCGATGCGCTGTTCTCAGAGGACGGCTCCCGCGTCGACGAGCAGGTCGCGCGGCTGCTGAGGGGGCGTCGCATCGCGACCGCGGAGTCGTGCACCGGCGGTCTGCTGGCCGCGCGGTTGACCGACCTCGCGGGGTCGTCGGCGTACGTCGCGGGCGCGGTGGTGGCCTACGCGAACGACGCCAAGTCCGGTCTGCTCGGTGTCGACCCCACCCTGATCGAAACACATGGCGCGGTTTCCGAACCCGTCGCCGAAGCAATGGCCGACGGAGCGCTGAACCGGTTCGGCGCGGACACCGCCGTCGCGATCACCGGCATCGCCGGGCCCGGCGGCGGCACAGCCGAAAAGCCTGTGGGCACGGTGTGTTTCAGCTTGAAACTGGCCGACGGTACCACGGTGACCAGATCGATGCGGATGCCCGGTGACCGCGCCGACATCCGCGAGCGGTCCACCACCGTGGCCATGCACCTGCTGCGACGGGCGCTGAGCTGAAATGCGCGTCCGCAGCCTGCTGCAGCGGTGCCATGCGGATCGGCTAACCTACGGGTCCGACACAGGAGGAGCACCGATGGCGGAGAACGCGCGCGAGCAGATGTCTGAACGCGCCGTAGAGGCCGGATGGCACCGCAGGGACGCGGACCGTACCGACTACTACACGCGCAGCCCGGTGCGTATCCACGTGATCTGGCAGGGCGATGACGCCATCAGCGGCGGCGCGCTGTACCACGACGACATCCTGATGGCCTACACCCGGGACCTGTCCACGGTGTCCGGCTGGCTGAAGCGCTGAACTGACGCCGAGAGCCCCTGCGGTCAGCGACGCTGGGTCTGCTGTTCGTCCCATACCTTCAGCATCGTCTGCAGGATCTCCTCGGCGCGGCCAAGGCCGGCGAGGTGGCTCTCGCCGGGCATCGGGTACAGCTCGGCGTCGCGGAGTATCGACACGACGTGCTCACCGTGCCGGAACGGGACGATGTGGTCGGCGTCGCCGTGCCACCACCGGATCGGCACCGTGATCTCGTCGAGCCGGAAACCCCAGTCGCGGGCGAACACCACGATGTCGGAGAACGGGGCCGCCAACTGCTTGCGGCTGCCGTTGAGCAGATCGTCGAGGAACATCGCCTTGATCTCCGGCCGGGCCAGCAGCCGGCGGTCCGCTTCGGGCGACACGCGCCCGTAGAGGTCTGTGACCGGAGATGCGACCGGCTTGATGAACCGGATCAGGGCCGAGGCCAGCAGCCCGATCGGAACTCCCGCGTACTGCAGCAGCGGCGCGACGCGTGTGCCGAGGTTGCCCATCAGCCCACCGGGGATCGCGTCGGGACCGACGGTCGGGGCAACACCGCCGATCACGCCCGCCACCACCACACGGTCGGGCATCGCGGCCGCGCACCCGAGCGTGTACGGGCCGCCACCGGACAGGCCGACGACGGCCATTTTGTCGATGCCCAGGGTGTCGGCGATGGTGCGGAGATCGTCGGCGAAATCGACGACCCGCTCGTATCGATGCGGGGTCGAGGAGCCGATGCCGGGCCGGTCGAGGCCGATCAGGCGGATGTTCGCCTTCTCGGCGTAGATACGCGCTTCCATCGGGATCTGTCGACGGGCACCGGGGGTGCCGTGCAGCCAGAAGATGGCGCGGCCCTGCGGGTCGCCGAACTCGGCGAACCCGATGCGTCGGTCTTCACCGACAGCGACGTTGCCCTCGAGTTTGGGGCGGGCGATTGCGACAACCATGGCGGAAGTGTCGCACGTCGCCCGCACTCTCATTCCGATTAGGCCGCCCGAAACACGTACGAGGCTGCGGTGGTGACGCGGTCGTCGACCCCCTCGTCGTGCATCAGCACCCGGACCGCGATGGTGCCGTGGGCCCCGCGCACCGGTTCGGTGTCCACCCGGAATGGGCCGGTCTTTCCGCGCGCCATGAACATCACATGGCAGGACACCCCGTGGAGATGATCGGTTCCCGCGGCGGCGGCCGCGGCGTCGATCGCGGCGGTCTCGAGGATGACGAACTGCGGTCCGACGTGCAGGGCCGCATCGGGCGATGCGACCTCGACCGACAGTTCGGGCAGCGCCCAGCGGCCGTCGGGTCGGCGATGGCCACCGAATACCTGCCACAGCGGCGGCAGGTCGGGGGAGTCGACGATCTCGAGCGGATTGGCCTCCATACGTTCCAGGCCCTCGGGCGGGATGCCGATGCTGACGCCCTGACCCTCGATCAATGCGAGCGCCCGATCGGGGCGATCAGCGTCGACGATCTTGGCCCGGCTGTAACCCATTTGGCGGCCGACCCGCAGCTCCTCGGACACCACCTCGATGCGTTCCACGCCCACGCCCGGGTCGAGGATCTGGCAGGAATGGATGACCGGGTTCGGCACCGCCTCCAAGTCGGACATGTGGCCGCTCTCGGGCGCCGAGATGCCCAGCACCGCGAACAGCAGCCCACCCGCCGCGTCGCGCATATCTCGGCGCACCGCGACGGTGTTGTCCTCCTCGACGAGGTCCATCTGCGCGTAGCTGCGGCCGATGTAGCGATAACTCAGGAGCCCGCCCCATCGCCTCCGCAGCTCCTCGGCGTACTCCTCGGGTGAATCTGTCAACTCCCGGATATCGCGTAACACGCAGCCTCCTGTCTGAGGTGATGCCGACGGCGTTCTACGGCAGTCGGCGGGGCGTTCTTTCCATCTGGTAACCGGCGGGGAACGTCATCTCGATCACCCGCAGCTCGTCGTGGGCCTTGGACTCCAGCTCGAGGACGACGCACCCCTCACCGAGGTCTTTGGCCTCCAACACCGTGTAATGCTGACCGCCGCCGTTGACATCGACAATCGGGTCCCCTGAGCGCAGTGCCTCGACCGCTACCAGGCCGGGGGCTTTTGCCGGATGTGCTTCCACGCGACCAACCGTAGGCCAAACTGCCGGAGCGCTCGGGTGTTTCAGCCGACCGCCAAGGTGTAGAAGAAGCCGCCGACGATGAGCGTGGCCAGACACAACCCGAAAGTGCCAAGCGCGAACGGCCAGCCGCGCTCCCGCCGCACCAGCTGCACGACGGTGACGATCAGGCCGGCCACACCGATGGCGGCGGCAATCAACAGCGCGTTGATGACCGCACCGACCGCCCCCTCCTCGCTACAACTCTCGGGAGGGCAGTGGTCCAGGAATGCGAGGGAGAACAGCCCGAAGAACGCACCGACGACGATCATCGCTGCGGTCATCACCAAGGCGACTATCGAAGCCGCGATGTCCGCGCCGGACACCGGCCGCTTCAGGGGCTGCGGCATCGGGTAGGCCGGTGGATAGCTCGGTTGGACCATGACCGCAGATGCTAGCGACGCGATGCGCGGTTTCCCGTCGAAATGCCAGGACATCGACCATCATGGCGCTATCGAGCCAGCCGCACGGGAGATGCCGATGGACAGCACGATGCAGGACTTTCCGCTGACACTGACCACGATCCTGCGCCACGGTACGGGGTGGCACTCTGGCCGCAAGGTGATCACCGCGACGCCCGACGGATCGCGCGAGATCAGCTATGGCGAACTCGGAACCCGGGTGGCCCAGCTCGCCAACGGGCTGCGTGCGCTCGGAGTCACCGAGGGCCAACGGGTCGCCACGTTCATGTGGAACAACCAGGAACATCTCGAGGCCTACTTCGCCGCGCCGTGCATGGGCGCGGTGCTGCACACACTCAACATCCGCCTCGGAGGCGACCAGGTCGCATTCATCGCCAACCAGGCCGAGGATTCCGTTGTGCTGGTGGACATGTCGCTCGTGGCGTTGTTCGCACCGATACTTCCGCAGCTGACGACGGTGCACACTGTGGTCGTGGTGGGGGACGGTGACATCTCCGAACTCGCCGACGCGGGCCGCACGGTGATTCGCTACGACGATCTCCTCGCCGGGCAGCCGCTCGAGTACGACTGGCCGCATCTCGACGAAAAGAGTGCCGCCGCAATGTGTTACACCAGCGGCACAACGGGCAACCCGAAGGGCGTCGTCTACAGCCACCGGTCGACGTATCTGCACTCGATGGCCGTCTGCTCCGCCAACGGCATCGGCCTGGCCGACGGTGACCGGGTGTTGACGGTCGTTCCGATGTTTCACGCCAATGCGTGGGGTCAGCCGTATGCGTCGGTGATGGCGGGCGCGGATCTGCTGCTGCCCGACCGGTTCCTGCAGGCCGCCCCGCTGGTCGACATGATCGAGCGTCACCGCCCGACCATCTCGGCGGCGGTACCGACGATATGGAACGACGTGCTCAACTTCTTGCACGCCAACCCGGACAGAGACATCTCGTCGCTGCGGACGGTCTGCTGCGGCGGATCGGCTGTGCCGCTGGCGATGATGAAGGAGTACCAGGAGCGCTTCGGCGTGGTCATCCGCCAAGGCTGGGGGATGACCGAGACCTCCCCGCTCGCGGCGATCGCGATCCCACCGCCGGAAGTGACCGGCGACGACCACTGGACGTTGCGCGCCGCGGCGGGACGCGCACTGTGCGGCGTGGAAATCCGCATCGTCGACGACCAGGGCGCGGTGCTGCCCAGTGACGGGAAGGCCGTGGGCGAGATAGAGATTCGCGGTCCGTGGATCACCGGGTCCTACTACCACAACGCCGACCCGAGCAAGTTCGACGAGGGATGGCTGCGCACCGGCGACGTCGGAAGAATCGATCCCCAGGGCTTCATCACGTTGACCGACCGCGCCAAGGACGTGATCAAGTCCGGCGGGGAGTGGATCTCGTCGGTGGAGTTGGAACTGCGGATCATGGACCACCCCGGCGTGTACGAGGCGGCGGTCGTCGCGGTGCCCGACGACCGTTGGCAGGAGCGCCCGCTGGCGGCGGTGGTGCTCGACGACGGTGCCTCCGTCACCCCGGAGGAGTTGCGGAAACACCTGAGCGACAATGTGCCTCGGTTCTGGCTGCCGGAACGCTGGGCGTTCATCGATGAGGTGCCCAAGACCAGTGTCGGAAAGTTCGACAAGAAGTTGATCAGGGCGCGGTCCGCAGACGGCGCCTACGACGTCGTCGAGTGCCGGGACTGATGACGGTGGCGCTCAACACCCGGCGAACCGTTCCGGTGCGGGTGACAGGTGGTTTACGGTAGCGACGACGGTCAATCCCGTGGTCAGCACCGCGGATGAGGAACGGGGACGAAGACATGCGCCGATCGATCCGACTGATGGCCTCGGCCGCCGCGCTCACGACCGCGGCGCCACTCGGGTTACTGACCGCCGGCATCGCGTCGGCCAATGACACCTTCGTCCCGATGAACCAGGTGTCGCGACGCTGTGATTACAGCGAGACCGACTACAACGGCCCGACCGGGTATGCGCGAGCCACAAGCGTCGTCCGCACGTCCGGCTCGAATCTGTCCGCGGATGTCACGATGGACACCGCTATTCCGAACATGCGCTACGACGTCCGCCTCATCCAGGTTCCACGACCGTCGTCCGCGCCCTGCCTGGGCACCGACCCCGGTGTCGCCGCAGGCGTGCTTCAGACCGACGGGGTCGGTCACGGCACCGTCACCCTCACCGACAGCATCGAACCGGGAGCGACGGGGGCATGGGTGTGGATCACGCGTCCGGACGCGTTCTCCCAGAATCCCGCGGAGTTCTACACCAGCGACCTGATCGTCAAGATTTGACGACGGTCGCTCAGGCGACGACGACGGTCAACTCAGCTCCTCGACGTTCCACCCGCATACCCGCGCGCCGCGCCACGGCGGCAACCGCCGCCGCATTGGACGGTTCCGATCGCGTGCTCGCCAGTACGCGGGCGAGTCGCCCCTTGTGCGCCTTGTTGAAGTGGGTCACCACGCTGCGACGCCCGTCCGGGTGTTCGGCGACGACGTCGACCCGGACCGCGTTGGGCACCCGGCCGAGCGCCGCGTACGAACCCGAGCGCAGGTCGACGACCAGTTCGTCGGCCGCCCAGCGGGCGAGGACGGGTTCCAGCAGGGGGCGCCACCGCGTCGCCAGGGAAGGGCGCCCGGGAAGCTTCGACGTCGCCGAGAGTCGATACGCAGGGACCAGATCGTCGGCGCGCAGCAGTCCGAACAGCGCAGACCCGACGGCCAGCCGCGTCCGTGCACGCGATGCGGCGGCTCTGCTCAGCGATCCGACGTCCAGGGCGTCGTAGAGGACACCGGTGTAGCGGCTGATCGCCGGCAACGTCGGCGCGACGCGCAACTGGGCGTTGCGATCGATCTCGGCGTCCTGCGAGGCCGAGAGCCCAAGCGCGCGCCGACATGCCGGCCGGTCGCGGGCCAGTTCCACCAGCTCATCGAGCAGCTCGGTGCGCAGTGGCCCGAGCTCGGCCGAGCTGAGCGACTCCAGGCGCAGTGGTGGCCCGTCGCCGCCCACCCGCTTGGTCTCCGAGGGCGGCAGAAGCACGATCACGCCGCAGAGGCTATCCGGGCGCGGGTCGCGGTCAGGCCGGAGGCACCGGAGCTGGCGGCGGCGGCGGTGCGAACGGATCGGCCGGAGGCGGCGGCGCGGGTGCGAACGGATCGCCCGGCGGCGGAGGCGGCGGGGGTGCGAACGGAGCGGGCTGGTGCCCGGCCATCATCACCACCGGCGCGGCCGGGGCGCCCGGGACCATCGGCTGCTCAGGGGGCACGGGCAGGAACATGTGGTTGGTGAACTGGTCCTGGTAGGCGCCGCCGCCACCGACCTTCACGCCCCCGCCCTCACCGGATGAGACGGGCGTGCCGTCGGGCAGGGTGGCCGCGGTATGGCCGCTGTTCCAGCCGACCACCAACGCACCGGGCTGGGCGCCGTACTGGAACCCGCGCTCGAGCAGGGCGCTCTCGATGTTTCCGGTGTTGAACCGGTCACCGTATACGGGCCGACCGGTCGCTGCATTCGTCACCCAAGACACCAGGCCCGAGCAGTCCGTACCGGCAGGGGAGTCCCCGCCGGAGACGTACGGCGTGCCGGACACCTGGTTTACAAGCGTCAAAAGCGTGGCAATAGCAAACACGCGGTCGGACGCTACAAGTTTCCGGACAAGGCCACCAAATTCTGTGATGGCCTTCACAGCCTGCGGTTTCTATTGCCTACTTCACGAATAGCATTGTGAAATCTTGCTTTTGACGTCGCTTTAGCAACACCGATTACCACCGGTTGAATTTGGCCGTCTAGCAATCGAATTGCAGTGACAATGCCGCATCAGGATTTGAATCACGTTGAACTCCAGTCGATCTGTCATCCACAGCGCGGATTACATCGGAGGCTCAGCCGAGCGCCAGCAGTAACGGAACCGTCTGTTCAGCGAAGGTGAGTGATCCATGGTGTCCGATCAGCGACGATTCCAGGGGTTCGGTGGTGCGCCGGACGATCGCCGCCGTGCCGCGGGCGGCGGCCACGACATCGCCGATCCGGGGGCGGACCTCGTCGCTGACCTGCGGTCCGAACCAGCCGGCCTCGATCGCCTCGTCTCGCGAGAGCACCCACGCCCGCTCACCCAGCACGGACCGCCATGAGTCGAGCACGTCGGCTTGCGAACCGTCCTCTATATAGACGTGTCGGGCCCGGGCCTCTCCGGCGAGTGCCTCCACACCGTCGAGCAGTGCGGGAGTGGCGTCGACGTCGATGGTCTCGTTCGGGGAGACCTCGACCATCCCGTGGTCGGCCACCACGGCCAGCAGGCCGCCGGGCGGCAGTGCCTCGACCACCGATTCGATGAGCGTGTCGATCTGGCGCAGCTGCATGCGCCATTGCGTCGACCCCGGGCCGTACAAGTGCCCAAGCATGTCGAGTTCGGCGTGGTACCCGTAGCAGAATCCGCCGTCGGACAAGGTGGTCCGCACCGCCGCCGCGAGGTCGCCGAGCGCATGAACGCCCACGTAGCGCCCGCCGCGAAGCACGGCGCGGGTGAGACCGGAGCCGGTGAACTCGGCGCCGGAGATGACGCTGACGGCGACACCCGCCGAAGTCGCCCGCTCGAAGGTGGTCGGCAGGGGCTGCACCTGTTCAGGAATGACGGTGCCGCGAAGATCCCGGCCCCACGGGTGCGGACGCCATCGCAAGGCGTTGATGACGCCGGTGTCCGGCACCTTGAACGAGTAGCCCACGAACCCGTGCTCACCGGAGTGACGGCCGGTGCCGACCGCCGCCAATCCCGCTGCGGTGGTCGACGGGAAGCCGACGGTCAACGTCCTGCCCCGAAGCGATGCCATCGCCGGTGCGTCGACGGCGTACCGGTCGAGAAGTTCGGCGCCCAAACCGTCGATCAGCAGGACACAGCCGCCGCCGAGGTCATCGGCGAGCCCGAGGGAGTTCTGGAATCCACCGGCGCCCATCGCCGACAGGACTGAGGGCACCACATCGGCCAGATGGGGCAGGGCGGGATCCGGTGTCGGCAGGTCCACGAGCTGAGCCTGCCACACGGGTCGCCCGTGTTTCATTGCGAGCGCAAAGAACCAGCTCAGCGGTCCTTTACCGGTTCTTGACCGCATGTTGAATCGCCTTTTTGACGATGGCAATGTGACTACGCTTCAACAGGTGGAACTGGGGGTTCTGGGACCTCTCCAGGTCCGGCAGTACGGGCTGCCGGTCGCCATCCCCGGTGCCAAGCCGCGGGCCATCCTCACGATGCTCGGGCTGCACGGCGGTTCGGTCGTGTCGGCCGCCGCCCTCGTGGCGCTGCTCTGGGGAGACGACCCGCCGCGGACCGCGACCAAGGCGTTACAGACCCACATCTCGTCGCTGCGTCGCGCGTTGGGAGACGGCTTCGTGTTGACGGAGGGCTCGGGCTGGACCCTGAGCACCACCGAAATCGACGCCATCCACTACAAGAGCGCCGCCAAACTCGGGCGCAAGGCCCTCGCCGCGGCCGACCCGACCCGAGCGGTGACTCTGTTCGACCAGGCGCTCGCCCTGTGGCGGGGCATTCCTGAGCTTCCGGACAGCTCGCGCGGGTCATCGGAGAAGACACGCTGGCTCGAAGGCCACGCCGCGCTGGTGGAGGACCGGGCCGACGCCCTGCTCGCGACGGGTCGCGCCGCGGAGATCGTGGGGGAACTCGAGTCCGCGATCGCCGAAGCGCCTCTGCGCGAACGTCGTTGGGGCCACTTGATGCTCGCGCTCTACCGGGCGGGACGCCAGGGCGAGGCGCTGAGTGCATACCGGCGGGCGCGGTCGCTATTGGCCGAGGAGCTGGGTGTCGATCCCGGACCGGAGTTGCGCAGACTGGAGGCGGCGATCGTCGCGCAGGATGCCGCGCTCGAAGTGCCTCAGTCACAGCAGCTCTCGACAGTCACACGAGCCGTCACATTCCTGCTCACCGATATCGAGGGGTCGACTGCGGCGTGGGAGGCCGACTCCGACGCCATGGCGGTGGCGCTCGCCCGCCACGACGAGATCGTCGAACAGTTCGTCACGTCGCGCGGCGGACGGCTCATCAAGACTCGCGGGGAAGGGGATGCGACGTTCTCCGTGTTCGACCGGCCGTCGGCGGCTGCCGCCGCGGCGATCGAACTGCAGGGGGCCATCGCTCACGAAGATTGGCGGCTCGCGGAGCCGATGCGGATCCGAGTGGCCCTGCACACCGGAGAAGTGGAGTTTCGCGACGGCGATTACTTCGGTCGGGCGGTCAACCGCGCGGCCCGACTGCGCTCTCTGGCCACGGGTGGCCAGATCCTGTGTTCCGGCGCGACCGCCGAACTGGTCATCGACTCGCTTCCGGACGACGTCGTGCTCGCCGACCTGGGTCTCCGCCGGCTGCGCAATCTTCCTCGACCGGAGCACGTATTCGAACTGCGCATGGAGACCGCGGACGACCCCAGCCTTCCCACAGCTGATGCGCCGATGGAGCGGCCGGCACTTCCCGCGGTGCTGGTAGGCCCGGGACCGTTCGTGGGCCGCGGTCGCGAACTGGAGCGACTCGTGTCGGCATGGCAGTCGACCCTGGCGGCCGGCACGCGCGCTGTGCTCATCGCCGGCGAACCGGGCGTGGGTAAGACGCGGTTGGCCGGCGAATGGTCGCGTCACGCGTACGAGCAGGGCGCCGTCGTCTTGTACGGCCGCTGCGACGAGGACCTCGGCGCGCCCTACCAACCATTCGCCGAGGCGTTGCGCTCGCTGGTGT
Organism: Mycobacterium sp. GA-1199; assembly: GCF_001500045.1. Lineage (GTDB taxonomy): Bacteria > Actinomycetota > Actinomycetes > Mycobacteriales > Mycobacteriaceae > Mycobacterium. The sequence goes on along the minus strand of NZ_LQIX01000004.1, from coordinate 13,345 downwards.
CGTGCGTCGACTCCAACCGGCTGCGCGGCGTGCGTGGTGTCGAGTCGCTGTTGCCGTTGGTGCCGGGACTGGGCGATGCGCTGCCCGACGTGACCGTGCCGCCGCGTGCCGACCCGGACACCGAGCGTTACGCGATGTTCGACGCGGTGGTCGCTCTGCTGGGTACGGCCTCCGCGACCGCTCCCGTCGTGCTGATTCTCGACGACCTTCACTGGGCGGCCAAACCGACGCTGTTGTTGCTGCGGCACCTGCTGCGTTTCGGGGACGAGGCTCGGGTCCAGGTCATCGGGACGTACCGCAGCACCGATCTCGACCGCTCCCACCCGCTGGCCGCCATGCTTGCCGACCTCCATCGGGACGGCACCGCAACCCGCCTGCAGCTCAGCGGCCTCGATGAGGGCGACGTCACCGCCTATGTCGCCGAGGCCGGTTACGACGACGAAGAACTGGGCCGGGCGCTTGCGACGGTGACGGGTGGCAACCCGTTCTTCCTCATCGAGGCTCTGCGCCACGTGGAGGAAAGCGGAGGCCGCTGGGATCCGAGCACACTGCCGCAGGGCGTTCGAGAAGCGGTGAGCCGCAGGCTGTCCCGACTGGCGACCGAGACGAACAAGGCGCTGGCGGCGGCAGCGGTGGTGGGCAGCCGCTTCGCGCTGACGCTCGTCGAGCAGGTGGTCGGCGAAGATCTGGTGGACGCGTTCGACGAGGCCGGTAAGGCGGGCATCGTCATCGAAGAGCCCGGCGGGCGTTACCGGTTCAACCACGCCCTCGTGCGACAGTCCCTGCTTGCCGAACTTCCGTCTGTGCGGCGCATGCGGTTGCATCAACGCATCGCCGTGACGCTCGAAGCCGAATCGGGCGCCGACGATGAGGTCGTGGCCGAATTGGCGCACCACTATTTCGAATGCGCGTGGGCCGGTAATGCGGCCAAGGCGGTCGAATACTGCCGGCGTGCGGCCGACCAGGCGATGTCTCGGGTGGCGTATGAAGGCGCGGCCGATCTCTATGACCGGGCGCTCCATGCGCTCGAGGAATTGGACGACGAGCTTCCCGACCGCGATGATCTGCAGGCTGAATTGCTGATCGCCCACTGTGAGGCGCTGCTGGCAGCCGGCGATGTGACGTCGGCGAAGGTTGCGGTGACGCAATTGCGCGGTGTTGCAAAGGATTCCGGCCGTCTCGGTGCCTGGGGAACCTGCTTCGACGGCGAACTCTCCATGCTCACCGATCCTGAACGGCTGGACGAGATCGAATCCGCGGTGGGTGCGGCCGCCGAACAGTTGGCCGCTTTCGACGACGCGGCGGGGGAGGCCAAGGCGCACACCGTCCGCGCCGGGTGTTTGGCGCGTCTGGGCCGAATCGGTGATTGTGAAACGGCTTTGGACCAGGCACTCACCGCGGCACGGCGGGCACGTGAGCACGGCCGAGTGAACGCCGTGCTTGCCGGGGCACCGTTGGCGGCGTTGTGGGGGCCCAATCCCGTTCCTCGCGCCGGTGGACGGTGTCTGGATGTGGTGCGGTTGCTGCGCATCACGACCGGTTCACCGCTTGTGGAGGCGACATCGACACGGTGCCAGGCCGTGCTGGATGCGTTCCGGGGGCGGGCCGCCGAAGGCCGCCGTCTGATCGAGTCGGCGAGACGGACGCTGACCGAACTCGGTCTGCGCCACGCGCTGCTGGAGGTGGATCAGTTCGCGGGCATCATCGAGTTGGTCGCCGATGATGCGGCGGCCGCTGAGCCATACCTGCGCCGGGCCTATGAGGGATTCCGGCGCATGGGTCTGGACACTGACACCGCCGACACTGCGGCATTGCTGGCGCGGACGTATCTGGTCTTGCACCGGGATGCCGAGGCGGACGAATTATGTAGCGAGAGTGAACGTCTCGCCGGTCACGGGTCAAAGGCGTCGATCGCGTGGCGGACGGTCAGGGCCCAGTTGTTGGCGCGCGACGGTGTTCACGATCGAGCCAGGCAGGTAGCCGAGGAGGCGGTAAGCCTGGCGGCGGGGACAGATGCCCTGGTGGATCACGGTGATGCCTGCTTGGCGTTGGCGACGGTGTTGCGGCTCGCCGGTGACACCGCGGGCATGCGAACCGCCGCAGAACAGGCGATCGCGCTATACGACCGGAAGGGTGCTGCGGCGCTTGCGGAGAAGGCGCGTCGAGTCCTTGGTGCACGCAGGGAACCGCCCACGCCCGCCGATCAGGTTTCACGGGCCGAGCCCGAGAATGCGTGCGTGCGGATTATCCGCCGGATGGCGGCGGCAGCCGATCGCCAAGCTTGGGAAGAGTACCGGAGCCTGTACGCGCCGGACGTCACCGTCGAGAGCAGGCGGAGGATGGTCGGCTTCACGAAAGAAGACTTGGCGGTCGGGGATTGGCCGCGTCTAGCTGAGCGCGTCGCGGATTCCGATACGGTGCGACACCGTCACAGTGTCATCGCGGTTCGGGGCGAGCGGCTGGCACTTTGTCGATTGACCATAGGTGGACCGGATTTTGGCCCCGACGCGGCGAAAGAAGACATTCTCGAGCTCTACGCGCTCGACGATGAAGGGCGAATCGCTCGAAGGGTGTGGTTCGACGCCGAGGATATGGACGCCGCGCTCGCGGAGTTGGACGATTTGTACGTTGGTCAGCACGAAGGACAGCAGACGCCATCAGGACTCGAAAACTCTGCGAGTAGAGCCGATGACCGGCTGATAGCGCTCTTTAACGCCAACCGCCTGGACGAAATCGATGCCCTCTTTACGGTGGATGCTCAGCTTGACGACCGGCGGCGAGGCGTTCGCAGTGAGAGCAACGATCGCGCAACCATGGTCGACGGAATTCGCGCAATCGCGGCCATCGGTGTCACCGTGACAAACACAACTCTCGCCCTCCGAGGCGAACGTCTCTGCCTCCGCTATATGCGTTTCGAAGCAGATGGACCTCAGCACGCCGGTTTCTGCGTCGAAGCGTTGGAGCTCACCGAGGCCGGGACGGATGGAAGAATGGTGGCCAAAGTCGACTTCGACTGCGACGATGTCGATGCGGCTTTCGCGGAACTCGATGCTCGCTATGCCAACGGCGAAGCGGCGACGTTCGCGCAGACCTGGTCGGTGATCACAGGCCTCACGGCTGCATTCAACCGACACGAATTCGATGCCATGAACTGTCCGAGCACTGACCACCGACGGCTCACGCGATATGCACCCGGTTCCCTGACGGTAGCAGCACTCACGCAGACAAATTTCACGCCGAAACTTCGTACGTACATCGAGGTCGTGCATCGGCTCAGTGCACGCGGTGTGGCCGTGACCCATCGGTCCTATGGGACCGCGCAAGAGGGCTTCGAAGCCGAGTGGCGCGGGATCAATCTATTGATGATCGAAGGCGGACAGCTCACGCGCTACGAGCTTTTCGACGAAATCGACGTTGACGCGGCGCTGATTCGATTCGACCAACTCATTCGTCCGACGACGCGATTGGAGAACTCAGCAACTCGCATACACGAGCGCATGCAGGGCTATTTCGCGAACCGCGATTGGGCGGCAGCGAGCGCGCTGATGACGCAGGACGTATCTGTCGATGATCGTCGCCGGTTGGTGAATACCGAGATCCGTCGGGGCCGAGAGGCGACCATCGCGAGCATGCAGGCGGGCGCAAAGCTGGGGGCGAGAGACATCGGCTCTGTTGTGATCGCGTTGCGCGGCAACCGCCTGGCGATGCTTCGTACACGGTACTCGGGTAGCGAGGCGCAGCCAGATGGTTTTCACATGGAAGACTTCAGCATTGTCGAGATCGACGTGGATCAGCGGATCTGCGCAGTGGTGATATTCGACCTCGACGACTTCCATTCTGCGATCGCCGAATTGGAGGTTCGGTACGTCGCGGGTGAGGCTGCCCCCTTTGCACGGACATGGGCGGTGATCGCAGGCGCGTACGCATCGGTGTGTCAACGCGAACGCCCCGCAATGACACCCAATGCGGTGACCATCGACTGGCGCCGAGGCGCAGCGTTCGAACCCGAACAGCTGATGGCGTATATCCGCGGCGGGCGGGAACTGGAGCTACACGAAGGTCCATACGTAGAGACGGTGCATCGCCTGAATTCGCTCGGAGCTGTCGTCACTTATGCGTCGAAAGCAGCGTCGCGCGAAGGCTTTGAAGCGGAGTGGCGAGAGATTACTCTCTCGACCGTCGACGGCGAACTGATCGACCGCTGCGAGCTCTTCGACGAAACGGACCTCGACACCGCGCTCACCCGCTTCGCAGGCCTCAGCCGCCCTGCCCATCGCCTCGAGAATGCGGCAACAAGAGTTAGCGACCGCTTGTACGAGTGCTTCAAGGCACGAGACTGGCCCACGATGGCCGAGGTAATGGCCGACGACTTCCACGGCTATGACCGACGCCAGGTGATCGGTGTCGACTTGCATGGTCGCGACGCCGTGGTGGGGAGTTTCCGGGCGGTCAGCGAGTTCGGCAACCCGGATGCGACATCAACCGTCCTTGCGACTCGGGGCGAGCGACTGGCCTTGACGGCTGTACGGTACGACGTCGGCGAGGGGATGGCGGACGCGTTCAACGTCGAACTGCTGCAGCTAATCGAGATCGACACCGACCAACGAATTGCGTCGCTCGTCACGTTCGATCGCGACGCCATCAACAGCGCCTTCGAGGAGCTCGAGGCTCGTTACATCGCGGGAGAAGCAGCGAGTCACGCGCAGACGTGGGCGGTCGTTGCGGGCATCTTCGCCTGCCTCGCTCGCCACGAAGTCCCCCCGGCAACGCCAGACTGGCGAAGCATTGACCACCGGCGTGGAACACCACTCAACGACGCGGACCTCAGGATCGTGGTGGCGACACTCTGGGATATCACGCCAGATCTCCAGAACCACGTCGAGAAGGTGCACCGGTTGGGCGATCATGGAGCACTCTGCACGCAAGTCTCGCGCGGAACAACGCCCGAGGGCTTTCCGGCTGAATGGCGGATGCTCAACCTGACGACCGTCGACGGCTCACTGGCCAGCGGATGTGAGCTCTTCGATGAAGAAGACTTCGAGGCGGCCATCGCGCGATTCGAGGAACTCGGCCGAGCAGGGAGGCGGCTGGAGAATAAGGCAAGCCGACTGTACGAGCGATTCAAAGTGTGCTTCGCATCTGAAGACTGGCACGCCATCACCGAGATGCTGGCCGAGGACCTTTCGAGCGATGATCGCAGACACGTAATCAATACCGGCCGCCGACAGGGTCGGGACGCGATGGTCGCGGAACTCAAGGCGTTAGCCGAGGTCGGAGCGGAGAACGTCACATCAGAGACGATTGCCATCCGTGGCGAGCACCTCGTCCTGAGCTTTGTCAGGTCTTCGCAAGGACAAGGAGGGTTCCGCGGAGACGCGATCGACATCCTGGAACTCGGACCCGACGAACGAGTTGCGAGCCGCATCGTATTCGACGTTGACGACATCGATGCGGCTTACGCCGAACTCGAAAGCCGTTACCTCGCGGGCGAAGCATCCGCGCACGCGCGCGCGTGGTCGGTGATCGCAGGCGCCTACGCCGCTGTGCTTCGACATGAACTGCCGCCGACGACGGCCGATTGGGTCAATGTCGACCACCGCCGGGTGACGTCGTTCGCGCCGAATGAGTTGGAGCCGTTCTTGAAGGCGACTTGGGACGTCCTCGAGCATGACATCAGAATCTACGTCGAGGCCGTGCACCGGCTCACCGACATCGGAGCGGTCGTCACCCGGGTCATCAAAGGAACGTCTCGCGAGGGATTCACCGCCGAATGGCGCGAGATCGGGCTGTCCACGGTTGACGGCGACCGTATCAACCGGTCAGAAGTCTTCGATGAGGCCGATCTCGACGTCGCACTCGCTCGATTCGACGAGCTTGAACGACCATCGGCTTTGAAGAACGCGGCGAGCGACGTTATAAACCGCTATTGCGCATCGTTCGACGCGCGGGATTGGGCCACGATGGCGGAGACCCTGGCGAAAGACGTCATCACAGACGATCGACGACGAGTCGTGAATGCCGGTGTCCGCCAAGGCCGAGACATGCACATCGCGGACATGCGAGCCACCGCCGAGGTCAGTGGCGCGAGAGTATCGTCGACGGTCCTGGCAACTCGTGGCGAGCGTCTCGTGCTCAGTCGTGTCCGGACGACCAACAGCAACACACCGCCTGGTGAAATCAGCGCACAGATGCTCGGCATCGTTGAGATCGACGCGGATGATCGAATCGCTGTCACGGCTTGTTTCGACGAGGAGGACGTCGACGCCGCCTTCCGCGAACTCGACGCTCGTTATCTCGCCGGCGAGGCGGCCGCGTACGCGCGGACATGGTCGGCCATCTTGGAAACATTCGCCGCCGTCAACCGGGGCGAGCTTCCTGAGGTCACACGAGATTGCATATCTCTCGATCACCGGCGTGCAGTCGCATTTGCGCCTGGCGAACTAGGCTCGTATATCCGCGCTACTCATAGCAGCACCACAGGACTCTACGCCTACATCGAGGTGGTACACCGCCTGAACGCCCGTGGAGCGGTCGTGTCGTTCGTCGGCAAAGGGGCTTCGCCGCAGGGCTTTCAGGCTGAGTGGCGGGGCGTCAGCCTTTCAACAGTTGACTGTGGACTGGTCAACCGTAACGAGTGGTTCGATGAGATGGACCTCGAGACGGCGCTCGGCCACTTCAAGGAACTCACCTGTGGGTCGACGCAACTCGAGAACGCGGCGAGCCGAGCCGTCGAACGCTTTCAGACGTGCTTTGCCACTCGCGACTGGGATGCTATGGCAGAAATACTGGCCGACGACGTCGCGGCAGTCGATCACCGCCCTGTGATGGGAGCCGGTCTGCGATTCGGGCGCGCCCTCAACATCGGCGACTGGCAGTCGGTAGCCGAGGTAGGTTTCACCACCGTCACATCGACCGTGATTGCGACACGAGGCGAGCGTCTGACCATGGGTCGCTTCCTCATCTCGACCGGCGATAACAGGTACCACAACGATGTGCTCGGCATAGTTGAGATCGACGCTTCCAATCGGATTTCGACGTGTCTCATGTTCGATGTCACCGATATGGACGCTGCACTCCAAGAACTGGAATCTCGTTACCTCGCTGGCGAAGCCGCCGCGTACGCGCGCACATGGTCGGTCATCCTAAAGAGCTACGAGCAATATGACCGTCATGAGCTTCCACCCACGACACCGGATTGGGTGAATATCGACCATCGCCGCGTAACCACAATGCCAGCAGGTGAATTGCTCGAAAGCTCGCAAGCTACCTGGGATGTCACGCCCGATGCCAAGATCCACATCAAAAGGGTGGACCGGCTCAATGATGTCGGAGCAGTTTTTACGCAGGTCGTGAGCGGCACCTCTCAAGAGGGATTTGAAGCCGAATGGCGGATGGTCGATCTCGTGATGATTCAAGGCGACCTCATCTGCCGGTGCGAGATATTCGACGACAGCGACCTCGACGCCGCGCTCGCTCGGTTCGATGAACTGACCCCTCCAGCTCGACCCGTCAACGTCGCATACCAGATGGTCGAGCGCCTATGGAGCTGCTTCGCCAAGCGAGACTGGTCGGCGACAGGGGAGTTATTGGCACCCGATGTTCGTGCCGAGGACAGAAGACGCATCGTCAACGACGGGCTGCGCCAAGGCCGTGAGGCTTTCGTCGCCAACATGCGGGCAGTCGCCGAAGTGGGAATCGACGATGTCGCCTCTGCCCTGGTAGCGACACGCGGTGAGCGTCTCGTCCTCGCCCGCGTCCGCACTGAACGTTTCCACAGTGACGTCCTGAACCTCGTCGAGCTGGACGCGGGGAAGACGTTCATTACATCGACCGTGGTGTTCGATATGGAGGACCTGAACGCCGCGCTCACCGAGCTCGACGCACGGTACGGAGCCGGCGAGGCGGCGGACCATGGTCGCACGTGGACGATGCTCGCGAACGCCATCGCCGCGTTCAATAGGCACGAACTGCCGGACACGACGCCCGACTGGGTCAACGTCGATCACCGGAGCGGTACCTCGATCGCGCCAGGCCAACTGTTCCCTTATGTGCGCACCTCATGGGAGTTGGCGCCCGACATCTCCAACTACATTGAGGTGGTGCATCAGTTGAACGACTCTGGGGCTGTCATCACGCGTGTGGCGACCGGCAACTCACGCGACGGCTTCAACGCCGAGTGGCGCGTCATCACCCTCGCGACCTTTGACGGTGACCTTCTGAGTCGAGTCGAGCTGTTCGACGAAACAGACCTGGACGCAGCCCTCGCTCGATTCGAAGAACTCCGTTCATCGGCCCCAATATTGACAAACACTGCGACGAAAGTAGATCAGCGCTTCCTAACAAGACCGGAGAACGCAGCCACTCGCGCATTAGCGGATCTATGGGAGCGCTTCGACGCGCAAGACTGGGATGCCATACAAGCAGCGATGGCCGAGAACTTCGCCTCCTACGATCGCCGCCAGGTCGTCAACGCCGGCGTGAGGCGTGGTCGGGCAATCCATATCGAAAACATGCGGTCGGTTGGCGAGGTCGGCTTCAAAAACGCAGGGTCGCCCGCCATCGCGACCAGGGGCGAGCGCCTCGCGTTATGCCGGAGTCGTTTCACTGCAGGTCGGGGACCGCGCGGCGAGATCGTCGCCGAGGCACTCATGATCATCGAGACGGACGCCGCGAATCGGCTGGTTTCGAATACGGTCTTCGACCTTGAAGCCCTCAACGAAGCGTTCGCGGAGCTGGACGCCAAATACGCTGCGGGAGAGGCGAGGCCACACGGACAAACCTGGCCGGTCGTAACACGCGCCTACGCCGCGCTCAATCGGCAAGAGCAGTTCGAACGCGACTGGATCTACACCGACCACCGGCGCGGCACACCGTTCGCATCCACGTCCTCTGCCACCTCCGCGCATCCCGACGTCTGGGATGTGACACCCGACCTGAACGCTCATATCGAAGTCGTGCATCGTCTCACTGATGGAGCGGTGCTCGTAACATCGGTCGTGGGCGGTTCATCGCAAGACGGCTTCGAGGCCGAGTGGCGATTCGTCCAGCTACTGACTGTCGCAAGTGGCTCCATCGAGCGGTGTGAGTTGTTCGACGAGACCGACATCGACACCGCCATCGCGAGGTTCGATGAACTCAGCCGGCCGACACACCACCTGAAAAACACCGCGACGACCATCTGGACTCGTGCAGTCGATGCGTTCAACAGCCGCGACAAGACTAGATTCCTCGCCTTGGTCGCGCCAGCCGGACGAGTGGAAGACCGCCGAAAAGGTTTGAGCACCGATCACTCTGGAGTCGTACGCGCCAAGCCGGCACAGGCAGTGTTCGAAGTGCCCGAAAGCTGGCGGACCGACATGGAGGTTATCGCAATCAGAGGTTCACGCCTCGCATTGATCCATCAGGTCTACCGCGACGTGGCGGACACTAAACGACCGATCACCGTAGAGCTCTTGACCGTAGTGGAGGTCGGCGATGATGACCTCGTTGCCGACATCGTCAACTTCGATGCCGACGACATCGACGCTGCCTTCGCGGCACTCGACACCCGCTATGTCGCCGGCGAAGGGTCTGCGCACGCGCACACATGGTCGGTGATCGCCGAGGCGTACGCTGCCTTCAATCGCAGGGAAATTCCTTCGGCGGAACCCGCCTGGGTCGATCACCGGTTGCTTGCCACAATCCAGTCGGGTGACCTGATCGCAAACGTGGGTGCCGCTTGGGACCTCGTGCCGGACATCAAGGCTCACATAGCGACTGTGCATCGGCTGAAGGAACTGGGGGCCGTCGTCGACATACTGGTCAGGGGGAGCTCCCGAGAAGGGTTCGATGCCGAATACCACGAGATAGCGGTCGTGACGGTCCGTGGAAACACTCCCGACCGCTTCGAAATGTTCGACGCGGACAACCTCGACGCTGCGTTCGCGCGCTTAGACGAGCTCAGCCAGCGTGCGCCGCGCATCAAGAACGCCGCGACCCGAATGCGGGAGCGTCTCGCCGACGCCTTCAATCGCCGTGACGTCGATGGATTTCTCGCGCTCACTTCGCCCGACGGACGAATCGATGACCGTCGAAAAGGTCTGCAGGCTCTGCATGATCCGTCAGACCGCAGACGGGCTGCACAGGCGCTCTTCGAGGCGCCGCGGACGTGGCGGCTGAACCTTGACCATATCGCGATCAGAGGGTCGCGACTGTCCCTCACCCGTCAGATCTATCGCGACACCGACGATGACAGCCAACCAGTCACGATAGAACATCTGGCAGTCGTCGAGATCAACGACGATGGCTTGATGCACGACTTCGTCAACTTCGATAGCGACGACCTCGACGCTGCCTTCGCGGAGCTCGAAACCCGTTACCTCGCCGGGGAAGCGGCCGCACACGCTCGCACGTGGTCAGCAGTCGCTGACGGGTACGCTGCCTTCAACCGACGAGAGTTATTCAGGACCACTCCGGACTGGGTGAACATCGACCACCGGCGGGGCGGCACCTCGTTCGGACCCGGTGAGCAGATCGATTTCGTCAATGCCACTTGGGATGTTGTCCCTGAGATCCGCGCGTACGCCGAGATGGTGCATCGGCTCGACACTCTCGGAGCGGTAGTCACCCAGGTCGTGAAAGGGTCGTCCCAAGCCGGCTTCGACGGTGAATGGCGCGAGATCACGTTGCTCGCGATCGATGGTGATGCGATCAGTCGCTGCGAAATGTTCGACGAATCCGACCTCGACGCTGCACTCACCAGATTCGACGAGCTCAATCGGTCGGCGCATCGGCTCGAAAGCGACGCAACGCTCACCCGGGCACGGTTGATCGATGCGTTCAACAAACGTGACCTCGGCGGTTTCCGCGCGCGTATCGCCCCCGATGGACGTTACGACGATCTACGCAAAGGCTTGCGCAGCGAGGGTTTGCTCAGAGAGGAGTTCGTGCCCAGCATGCTCTCCGGAGCTCCCGAAGGTTGGCGCTGGGGGAGCGAACCGATCGCGATCCGCGGACAGCGCTTGGCGCTGTGCCGTGACTGGTTCCGCGACACCCACGCGCCCGGCCATCCTGTCACCGTCGACGATCTATCGCTTACCGAAATCACCGAGGAAGGATTGGTCTGCCACTCAGTGATTTTCGACAGCGACGACCTCGACGCCGCGATGCGAGAACTGGACGCCCGCTGGATCGCTTCGGGGGAGGTGGCGCATTCGGACATCATCGAAGCACATCGCAGAAACCTCGAGATGACCAACCGCCATGACTGGGGTGCGCTTACCGCTGTGTGCGCGGGTGCTAGCTATATCAATCATCGGCAGCTCGGAAGCGACACCGCTGACTACATCGCTTCGATCAGTACGCTGGCGTCGCTCGCACCCGACCTTCGGATCGAGTCGGCAGAGATCCTGGCTGTTTCGGCCATCGGCGTCGCGACTCATGTGGTGGTCAGGGGAACATCCACCGCTGGCCTCGCGATCGAGGTTCCGTTCGTGCTGATCAACCTTTGGAACGGGGATCACGTCACGCACATCGAGGCCTTCGATCTCGAGGACCGCGACCACGCCCTGGAGCGTTTCAAGGAACTCAACGAGTCCGGTTAGCCCTCGGTACACGCCGAACATGCGGTAAGCGCGAAGTTCGGCGCCGATCTTCGGCCTGAGCGCAGCTTGGCGAAGAGAAGCCGCGCTGACCATTGACACGCAGCCGTGCGGCTGCCTATTGTCGAACATGCAGCCAGACGGCTGCATAAACCAGGCGGCAGGATGGACGACGTATTCAAGGCGCTGGCCGATCCGAATCGGCGCCTGCTCCTCGACAGCCTCAACGATCGCAACGGGCAGACCCTGCGCGATCTGTGCTCGCGGCTGTCGATGGCTCGCCAGTCGGTCAGCAAGCATCTCGCCGTACTCGAAGCGGCCAACCTCATCACCACAGCTTGGCGGGGGCGGGAGAAGTTGCACTACCTCAACGCAGAACCGATCAACGCGATCGCCGACCGCTGGATCCACCAATACGACCGCGCGCGGGTGCAGACGCTCGCGGACCTCAAGACTGCATTGGAGACCCACCCGATGAGCAGCAGTGAATTCGTTTACGTCACGTATATCCGCACCACCCCCGAACGGCTGTGGCAGGCGATCACCGACCCGGCGTTCTCCAACCGGTACATGGGCCATGCGTTGGTGTCGGACTTCAAGAAAGGCTCGGAGTACGTGTGGTCCGACTGCAGCGGTCTGGAGATCACTGACCCCGAGCAGGTGATCCTCGAGTCGGAGCCGTATCGGCGGCTCACGTTCACCTTCCACACCTTCGTACCCGAACTGACGACGCTAGGACTGGATGAGGACGTCGTGAGAAAAGCGGCCAGCGAGCGGAGGTCGAAGGTCACCTTCGACATCGAACCGGTCGAGGACGGCCAGGTGAAGCTGACCGTCATACACGACGAATTCCCGCCGGAAAGCACTGTGCGCGACCTGATCTCCGGTGGGTGGCCGTGGAAGCTGGCCAACCTCAAGAGCGAACTCGAGGCCGCGTCATGACGGTGATGAACACGCCGCCGGTCGTCTCCGAGGAAGAGTGGACGAGGGCCTGGAAAGAGATGCTCGTCAAGGAGAAGGACCTCATGCGGGCCCGCGATGCCCTGGCGGCCCAACGCCGCAGGATGCCGTGGATGGCCGTCGACAATGCCTACACCTTCGACGGTCCCCAGGGCGAGGTCAGCTTGCTCGACCTGTTCGACGGCCGTCGCCAGCTGCTCGTGTACCGCGCTTTCATCGAACCCGGAACCGGCGACGGCGACGTCCCCGGGCTCCCCGGCTGGCCCGAACACGGCTGTGTCGGCTGCTCCTTGATGGCTGACCACGTGCCGAACCTTGCCCATCTAAACGCCCGCGACACCACACTCGTATACGTCTCGCGGGCAACACAACCCGACCTGCAGCGCATGAAGACCAAGATGGGCTGGCGTCATATCCCCTGGTACACCATCACCGACGACTTCGACCAAGATTTCGGTGTCAAGGACTGGCACGGCACCAACGTCTTCATCCGCGGCGACCAAAACCGTGTCTACCGCACCTATTTCATCAACGGTCGCGGCGATGAGGCGTTCGTCAACACCTGGAATCTGCTCGACGTGACGCCCCTCGGCCGGCAGGAGACCTGGGAGGATTCGCCGGAGGGCTATCCGCAGGGTCCGCCCTACGAGTGGTGGAGTTGGCACGACACCTACGACCACCACACGCCTTAGCTCGACACCGATTGTGAAACCACCGACGAAATTCGTTCGCGGATTCATACGGTCAGTGCAACATCTGTTGTGATTGGAGTTGCGCTATGCCGAGTCCGTTCGGAGTTTCGGTTC
>NZ_LQIX01000003.1 GCF_001500045.1 Mycobacterium sp. GA-1199 | reverse complement strand
AAAACAGGGCATGGCAAAAAACAACAACAAACAAAAACCACCAAACACACTATTGAGTTCTCAAACAACACACCCGCACGGCCGCGCCACTAGCCCGCGGCTTTGAAGCCGCGTACTCGTAGTGCGGACGCTCAGGAACCCACCGAAGTGGGATTTCCCTCTGGGAGTCGCCGCGCTCTTCGGGCTTGGCCCGTGTCGCAGCGACGAGTCCATAAGTTACGTGAGGGAAAAGTAGGAGTCAAATGGCCTGATAGAACGAGTTTTTCATCTTGATACCCGTCACGCGCACGGCAGTGCGTTGGCTCCCACCGAGGTGTTCAACGCTTCCCCGCCCGCCGTTGTTCCCGCAGCCTTCGAACCCTCAAGCAACCCGTTCGATGCCCGCGATGTTGCGCTTGCCCCGACGCAGCACCAGCCATCGGTCATGCAGGAAGTCGGTGGGCTGCGGAACCCACTCCTCGCTGTCGACCCGGGCGTTGTTGACATAGACGCCGCCCTCGCCGACGGTGCGTCTCGCGGCACCTTTGCTCGGCGAGAGCCCACTGGCCACGAGCAGGTCGACGATGGTGTCGGGGCCGCCGGGCTTCAGCTGCGCGACAGCGGCCTCGCGCAGCGCCGCGCCCAGCGTCGGCTCGTCCAGCTCTGCCAGGTCGGCCCGGCCGAACAGGGCCTGACTGGCGTGCTCGACGGACCGCGTGGCGGATTCGCCGTGCACCAAGGTGGTGAGCTCGCGCGCCAGGCGCCGCTGGGCGGCACGTTCATGGGCCCGCTCCGCGGTCGCCTGTTCCAGTTCGGTCACCTCGTCGGGCGATAAGAAGGTGAACCAACGCAGATACCGGACGACGTCCGCGTCGGCGGTGTTGATGAAGTACTGGTACCAGGCATAGGGGCTCGTCATGTCCGGGTCCAGCCACAGGCTGCCGCCGCCGGTCGACTTACCGAACTTCTTGCCTTCGGAGTCGGTCACCAACGGGGTGGTCAGGGCGTGGACTATGGCCCCGTTCTTCTGACGGACCAGTCGAACGCCGGCGATGATGTTGCCCCACTGGTCGGAACCGCCGATCTGCAGAGAGCAGTCGTACCGCCGGTGCAGCTCCACATAGTCATTGGCCTGCAGCAGCATGTAGCTGAACTCGGTGTAGGAAATGCCCTCACCCTCGAGGCGGCGCCGGACGGTGTCGCGGTCGAGCATGACGTTGACAGAGAAGTACTTGCCGACGTCGCGCAGGAATTCGATCGCCGACAGCGGGCCGGTCCACGACAGGTTGTTCTCGATGACAGCCCCGGTCGTGGTGTCGTCGAATTCGACGAAGCGCTCGAGCTGCCCTCGGATACGGTCTGCCCACTCCGCCACGGTGTCGGCGGTGTTCAGCGTGCGCTCCCCGGCGTCGCGCGGGTCGCCGATCATTCCGGTGGCACCGCCTGCCAGAACAATCGGCCGATGGCCCGCCTGTTGGAAGCGGCGCAGCGTCAACAGCGGGATGAGATGGCCCGCGTGCAGGCTCGGGGCCGTCGGGTCGAAGCCCGAATAGACGGTGACGGGCCCGGCCGCGAGTGCCTCGGCCAGCGTGTCACGGTCGGTGGATTGCGCGATCAGCCCGCGCCACTCCAATTCGTCGAGGATCGACGTACCCATGCGTGCGATCTTTCCGTACTAGTCGCTTTCTCCTGGAGCCGGTGCCCGTGGGCTCCGCCGATACGCCGACACCTCGGGCCGGCCTGCCAGCCAGAACCGCCAGGGACGGTCGGCGGCCTTGCTGACGCCGACGCGCGGACCTTCGTCGGCGACGTGCCGCTGTCCGAGCGTCAACTGGATCGGGCTGTTCGGGTCGAAGATGTCGATCCCGTTGTCTTCCATCGTGATTCCCAGCGCCGAGCACAGGTTGCCGGGCCCGCGAGCCAGTGCGGCGGGCCGGACCGAGTCGCCGCGGCGGGCATGTGCGGCGCTCAGGCCGGCTTCGATGGCGGCGGCCCGCAGCAGCACCGCGCCCGCCACGCCGTCCGTTGCACAGACGACGTTGGCGCAGACGTGGATGCCGTGGCTGCGATAGGTGTACAGCCGCCCCGGCGGACCGAACATCACGCGGTTGCGCGGTCCGGGGCCGCGGTAGGAATGGGCCGCGGCATCGGGCCACGGCCCATCCGGCGGCCCGCCGTAGGCCTCGACCTCGACGATCATCGCGCTGACCCCGCGTGCAGTGAGGTCGGCGCCGAGTAGTCGACGGGCGGCGGTCAACGGGTCGACCGACAAGAGTTCAGCGGTCAAAGTCGACCAGGCCTTTTCGATTCATCGATCGCGATCCTACGGAGACCCTTGACACGAAGGGGGCGACGCGAGGATATTTCATCGCATGATGACTTCATCGAGTGATGAATTACTCGGCGACCGTGTCGCCCCCGCGGTCGAGATCGAGAATCTCCGGGTCGTCCGCGGTGATCGACTGGCTGTCGATGACGTCACGGTGGCGATCGCACCCGGCACGATCACGGGCCTGCTGGGTCCATCCGGATGCGGGAAGACGACGCTCATGCGAAGCATCGTCGGCACCCAGATCGTCGATTCCGGCACGGTGACGGTGCTCGGGAAACCGGCCGGCTCGGCCGACCTACGTCACCGCGTCGGCTTTGTCACCCAGACCCCAACGATCTACGACGACATACGGGTCATCGACAACGTCCGCTACTTCGCCGCGCTGTACGGCACCGGCCCCGACTCCGCCGACGACGCCGTGACCGCCGTCGGGCTCACCGACCATCGAACCGCGCTGGGCGCCAACCTGTCCGGAGGGCAGCGCACCCGCGTCTCGCTGGCGTGTGCGTTGGTTTCGCATCCCGATCTGCTGGTGCTCGACGAACCGACCGTAGGCCTCGATCCGGTCCTACGCGTGGAGCTTTGGGCCCATTTTCAGAGCCTGGCCACGCGAGGCACCACGCTCTTGGTGTCGAGCCACGTCATGGACGAGGCCGATCACTGCGGCGACTTGCTGCTCATGCGTGAAGGCCGAGTGCTGGCCCACACGACGCCCTCGCAACTACGAGAGGACACAGGATGTCAGTCGCTGGAGGAAGCGTTCCTGTCCGTCATCAAGCACAGCACCGCAGCCAGCGCAGCCGGAGCCGGCTGAGTCCGCAGGCGTACCTGGCCACCACCGGTCGCATTCTGCGCCAACTCGCGGCCGATCACCGCAGTGTCGCGATGATCCTCATCGTGCCGAGCGTGGTCATCACGTTGCTGTACTTCATGTTCCAGAATCTCTCGCACCCGCCCGGCGCGCCGAGCCAGTTCAACACCGCCTGCCTGATCATGCTCGGTCTGTTCCCGCTGATCCTGATGTTCCTGATCACCTCGATAACGATGCAGCGGGAACGGGTTTCGGGGACGTTGGAGCGGATTCTGACCACTCCCCTGCGCCGGCTCGACCTGTTGGCGGCGTACGGCACCGCGTTCTCGCTCGCAGCCGCTGCCCAGGCGACGATCGCGTGCATCGTGTCGTACGCGTTCCTCGGCCTACACACCGAAGGCAGCCCCGTGTGGGTCTTCGCGATCGCGATCATCAACGCCGTACTCGGAGTCGGGCTGGGTCTGCTGTGTAGCGCCTTCGCGCGCACCGAATTTCAGGCTGTGCAATTCATGCCGCTGGTGATCGTCCCCCAGCTTCTTCTGTGCGGGATCATCGTGCCGCGCGCCATGCTGCCGGAGTGGCTGCAGTGGATCAGCAACGTGTTGCCGGCAAGCTACGCTCTGGAGGCGCTGCAACAGGTCGGGGCATACGCAGAGCCGACGTTCACCGTGGTGCGCGACGTCGCGGTGGTCATCGGTTTCGCGATGGCTTCCCTCTGCCTGGCGGCGGCCACGCTACGACGAAGGACCCCGTGACCACGTTGACCACCAACGCCGAACGCAAGCGGCCGGGACGACCGCCCGGGCCGTCAGACACCCGTGAACGAATTCTGAACAGCGCACGGGAGTTGTTCGCGCGCAACGGTATCGACAAGACCTCGATACGCGCGATTGCCGCCGCCGCTGGCGTCGACCCGGCGCTGGTACATCACTACTTCGGAACCAAGACCCAGCTGTTCGCCGCCGCGATCCACATTCCGATCGATCCCATGCAGGTCATCGGCCCGCTGCAGCAGGTCCCCGTCGAAGAGATCGGTCGCACATTGCCGTCCCTACTGCTGCCGCTGTGGGATTCGGAACTGGGTAAGGGTTTCATCGCCACGCTGCGGTCGATCATCGCGGGCAACGATTCCTCTTTGGTGCGGTCGTTCCTGCAGGAGGTGATCGCCAGAGAAGTGGGCTCGCGCGTCGACGATCCGCCGGGCAGTGGACCGGTCCGCGTGCAGTTCGTCGCCTCGCAACTGGTCGGCGTGGTGATGGCCCGCTACATCCTCGAGCTCGAGCCGTTCAAATCGCTGCCGGTGGACCAGGTCGTCGAGACCATCGCGCCCAACCTGCAGCGCTACCTCACCGGTGAGCTACCCGGTTTCCCCTGACGCGCGGTCCAGCATTCGCTGATGCTCGGCATCGTCGGTGATCTCGACGGCCTCGTCGATCAGCAGCACCGGGATGCCGTCGTCGATGCGATACGCCCGGCGCAGCCTGGGGTTGTAGAGATATTCGTCGCCGATGAGCAACAAGGCGCCCCGGTCCTGTGGGCAGACCAGGATGTCGAGCAGTTTCTCGTCGAGGGCCACGGCGATCAGCCGGCCGGGACGGGTACGGCGGGTGTGACGGGAATCCCGGCGATGGATCCGCCGCCGGCAGCGGCCTGCTGCGCGGCGCGCGCCTGCATCTTGCGCTGGTGGGTGATCGTTTCTTTGAGCGCTTCGACGAGCGGCGTTTGATTCGGCCGGTCCTCGAGGGCCTCCTTGAGTGCGACGGCGTTCGCGTTGGACGGGCGGAAGCCCAGCCGGCGCAGCTTGACCGCGTCGTCGATCAGCACGGAGACCTGGCCGCCGCCGTCGCCCTGCCGGTACTCCTCGTGGATCATCTGGAGCACCTGATCGGCGTTGACCCTGGGCGCGGTCTCCTCGGCCCGGTTGCAGTCGTCACCGGTGCACGGGGTCTTCGGGCCGTCGGCCCGGGGCGAGGGCGCCTCGGATTGAACGGTCGGCTCGGCCGGCTGCGCCGCCGCCATCGGAGCCGCGACACCGGTCAGCAGACCGACCGTCAACACGCCGCCGGCCATACCGCCGATGACGATGCGACGCCAGATGTCGCGCGGGCTACCGGTTCGCGATGTCATCAGTCCTCCAGCTCGGTGGCGTGCGGCTGGACCGCCGACGTGCCGCAAGCGGGAGCCTAACAGCGCATGGCCCCGGTGGCAGGTCGTCGTGACCGGCGCCGCTACTGGCCTTCGGCCATTTCGGCACGGACCGCCACGGTCAACCGCTTGTACCGATTCGTATCGGGGTCCAGGTACCACGCGTTACGCGACGGCTTCGGAATGCCCTCGGCCCGCAGCGGGCTGACCAGAGGCCGGTACGACGCGCTGAGCGTCATCCTCGGCACCACGTGGACGATGTCGGGCGGCTCTCCCACCGCCAGGTCCGCGAGCGCCTCCGACAGGTCGGCAGACGGAATGCTGCCGCCGGGGCGCAACTCCAACGCCGTGATGGCCAGCTGCCGTCCGTTGGCCTGCACCCCGTAGGTGACCGAGAGGTTGACCGCCCCGAGGCAGCCGACCGCATCGTTGACGGTGGATGCGTAGACGCAGCCGCGGTCGGTGTGGATGACCAGTCCGCGGCTGTCGACGAGCCAGTAGTCGCCGTCGTCGTCGCGGCGGAACAGGTACTCCGTGGACACCCACGTGTCGGCCGGGGCGAACACCCCTCGCTTGATCGAGGCGGTCGGGTCGACGGGCCCGCGTGGACGCGCGAGCAGCACACCGACCTCGTTGGTCTCGGCGCGACGAACGAAGCCACGGTCGTCCTCCAGAATCAGATCCTCGGAGGGGTCGTAGGCGGCCAGCGCCAGTTCTCGGCTGCCCGGCAACGGGCGACCCTTGCTGCCGATCTTCGCGCCGGACACGTTGGCCAGCACGGCCTGTCCATCTGTGGTCGCGAAGAACTCGACCACGAGGGCGGGCTCGAAAATCTCGACGACGCGCTTCCACAGCCCGGTCGGCATGCCGGAACCGATGAACAGTCGCACCGGGTGGCTGCCGTGCAGCGCGAACGACGGGTCATCGATGACGTCGCGCAGCATCGCCCAGGTGTAGCTGACGACCGTGACCCCGTACTGGCGAATCTCGTTGAGGAACCGGTCGGGCCGCAGGCTGCGCGACAACGCGATCCGCGAGCCGCCGACGGTGGCGCCGCCGATCGCGACCAGCAGGCCGGACTGGTGGTGCAACGGCGTCAGGCAGTACACGGTGTCGCTGCGGCTGAGGTTGGCCGCCGACGCGGTGCCGAACGCCGAGATCGCCCACCGCGCGTTGGTGATCTGCCGGGCGACCAGTTCGCCGCCGGCCGAGCTGAACCCGATGAAGGCCAGGTCGCGGGCCAGACCCGGATTCGGCCGGTACCACCCCGGCAGCTCGACCGCGTCCGGGTCGATTTTCTCCATGTCGATGACGTCGCTGTCCTCGGGCACGTCGAGGTCGCGCGCCTCACCGCCGCCGAGCACCAGCACACGCATGTTGAGTCGCCGCGCGGCCTCGAGGCTGCTGGGGTCGGCGATGATGTCCGACACCGAGCCGAGACGGGCAGCGGTGGGCAGGTCGGCGTCGGGTGGCATCAGCACCGCGACGGCACCCAGTCGCGACAGCGCGGCGATCGCCACCAGAGCGCTGGGCCGGGTCTCCATCAGGACGCCGACGCGCGCGCCTTGGCGTACCCCGACCTCGATGAGACCGCGGACGACGTTGTTGATGCGCCGGTCCACGGCTTCATAGGTGTGGACTCGACCGTCGAACAGCAGGCAGTCACCGCGCGGGAAGTCGCGTGCCTGTTCGGACATGATGCGGCCGAACGAGATTCGGGTGTGCTCGTTGATCTGGCCGAGCCGGGCCAGGCGCGGCAGCGTGCGCGCCGTTTCGACGGCCAGGGCCCTGGCCGACTTGTTGGCGCTCACCACGGCATCGGCCGCCGAGCGGGCCAGGGTCCATGCCATCTCCGTGGCGGCGGCGGTGCCGTGCGCAAGGCGCGAGCTGATCGAAACGCCGGTCTCGTTGGGTTCGGCTTGCTGCAGCGCCATCGGGTTGACGCCCTCGGGCCGCTCACCGGAGCCGTCGAGCCACTTGACCCACTGCGCCACGGCCGGCCACGTCTGGGTAGATGCCTTCGATCCGACAACAAGCCCGAAATGGCCTGCGCGGATGAGGAATTCGTAGACATCAGCCTTCGGGGCGGCGCGTTTGATGCCGCGCACGGAGGCCGGCTGGCCGATGTCATCGACCTCGCCGACCACGGCCAACACCGGGCATTCGATATCGGACAGCGTGACCAGATCACCGTGAATCGAGAAGCCGCCGCTCATCATCCGGTTGTGCGCGATGAACTGTTTCAGCAACTCGGCGATCGCGGGCCCCGACCACGCGATCCAGCCATCGGAGGCCAGGAACCGGCGTTGCTGCTCGCGGGGCAGCAGGGCTTCGCGATCGTGCAGCTGACGCAGGAAGTCGATGCGCGACTGGGCGGTCTTGATCGGGTCGAGCATCTGGAAGCCGGTACGGGCCAGCCAGCCCGGGATGTCGATCCGGCTGAACACATGGTCGGCCATGAAATCCGCGGCCGCGGGCGCGACGCTGGCCGGCAGATTCATCGGCAGCGCCGCCAGCGTGTCGACCGGCGAACCGAACGCGATGATGCTCGCCAGATCCTTCGACCGGCGGTAGGCGGCGACCTGATAGGCGAACATCCCGCCCTGCGAGTAGCCGGCGAGGTGCACGTCGCGCCCGGTGACCTCTTTGACGGTGTCGATGGCCTCGCTCAACGCGACAACGTGGTCGGCCAGCGTGCGTTCCATACCGCCTTCGACCTTGTCGGGTGAGCCGAAGTCGATGACCCACGGGTCGATGCCCGCGGTGTGCAGGATGCCCACGGCGCCGTCGTCGCGGGTGACGTCCCACATGTCGGCCGACATCATCATCGGATGCACCATCAGCACGGGCGGACCGGGCTGCTTGGTTCCAGGCCTCGTATCGGGCGGGAAATAGCGTCGCAGCCGGTACATCGGGACGCTCTGGATGATCTGGAACGGTGAGGGTACGGCGCCCGTCTCCAGGCCGCCGTAGCGCAGCACCTCCAGCCCGTTCTGGGCGGTCGCCACCAGCCGTCCGACCGGCTTGGTTATCGCCGACAGGTCCACACCGCACGCTCCCCTTCTGGCCGACATGAAAACCCCCGAAATGGCCGACGTCATCATGGCACAGGGGCCCGGCCGGCAGGGCCGACCTATCATCGGCGGCTGATGGCGAACCTGATCAATGTCGAGCGCGCAACCGTCGGCTACGGCACCCGCACGCTGCTCGATGCGATCAGCCTGGGCATCGACGAAGGTGACGCGATCGGTGTCGTCGGGCGCAACGGCGACGGTAAGACGACGCTCCTGCAGATCTTGACGCTCACCCGCGAGCCGGATTCGGGTCGGGTGACCCACACATCGGGGTTGTCGGTGGGCTACCTGCGCCAGAGTGACGACTTCCCCGCCGACGCGACCGTGCGCGACGTGATCGTGGGTGGCCGTCCCGATCACGTCTGGGCCGCCGAAGCCGAGACCCGTGACGTCGTCTCGCACTTGTTGGCTGACGTCTCCCTCGACAGTGCGGTCGGTCGGCTCTCCGGCGGGGAGCGCCGCCGGGTGGCGCTGGCCTCGGTGCTGATCGCCGGTCATGACGTCCTCGTGCTCGATGAGCCGACCAACCACCTCGACGTCGAGGTGATCGGATGGCTGGCCGCTCAGCTCAATCAGCGACGGGCCAAGGCGCTGGTGGTGGTGAGCCACGACCGCTGGTTCCTCGACGCGGTGTGCACCAGAACGTGGGAGGTCCACGACGGTGCCGTTGATGGATACGAAGGCGGTTATGCGGCCTACGTGCTCGCGCGGGCCGAGCGGATGCGCCTGGCGGCCGGCGCCGAGGCGCGCAGGCAGAACCTCATGCGCAAGGAGCTGGCGTGGCTACGGCGCGGACCGCCGGCGCGGACGTCGAAGCCGAAGTTCCGCATCCAGGCCGCCAACGAGTTGATCGCCAACGAACCGCCGCCGCGCGACTCCTTGGTTCTGCAGCGGTTCGCCACGACCAGGCTGGGAAAGGACGTGTTCGACCTGCACCGGGTGCGGCTGGAGGTCGGCGACACCGTGGTGTTGGACCAAATGGACTGGTCCATCGGACCCGGTGCGCGGATCGGGCTGGTCGGAGTCAACGGCACCGGCAAGACGTCGGTGCTGCGACTGCTGGCAGGTGAGCTCGCTCCGACGGCGGGCACGATCAAGCGGGGCGCAACGCTCAAGATCGGCTACCTCAGCCAGGCGCTGGCCGAACTCGACGGCGACGACCGGGTGCTCGACGCGGTCGAGGACCGGCGAAGGATCACCCAACTGGCCGGCGGCGGCGAGATCAGCGCCGACACCTTGCTGCGGGACTTCGGGTTCACCGGCGACAAGCTGACCACGCGGAT
Organism: Mycobacterium sp. GA-1199; assembly: GCF_001500045.1. Taxonomy (GTDB): domain Bacteria; phylum Actinomycetota; class Actinomycetes; order Mycobacteriales; family Mycobacteriaceae; genus Mycobacterium. The sequence goes on along the minus strand of NZ_LQIX01000003.1, from coordinate 136,435 downwards.
CTCCGAACTTTCCGGTGGTGAACGACGCAGGCTGCAGTTTCTGCGGTTGCTGCTCGAGGAACCCAACGTGCTGCTGCTCGACGAACCCACCAACGACCTCGACATCGACACGTTGACCGTCATCGAGGACTACCTCGACGGCTGGCCGGGCACGCTGATCGCCGTCACCCACGATCGCTATTTCCTCGAACGGGTCTCCGACGTCACCTACGCACTGACCGGCGGCGGCCGTTGCGATCTGTTGCCGGGCGGGATCGAGCAGTATCTGGCCGACCGCGCGGCGGCGGCGTCACCGCCGCCTGCACCGACGGCGGGTGCGCAAGGTGAAACGGCGTCGGCGCGGGAGCGGCGCACCGGCAAGGAGATGGCGCGCATCGAGGGGCAGCTCGAAAAGCTCGAGTCGCGCATCGCCGAGTTGCACGAGTCGATGGCCGAGGCGGCCGCCGACCACGTGCGGTTGGGTGAGCTCAACGCCGAGCTCCAAGAACTGTTGAATCGCAAGGAATCTCTCGAGGAAGCATGGCTGGCCGCCGCGGAGGGCTCGACGTCGTAGCGTGGGTGTATGGCAACCAGAACGAGTGCTGTCACCGCGCTCGCAGGGGCTGCCCTGCTCCTGCCGGGGTGTGGCTCGACCAGCGAACCCCAGTCGACGGTGACCGTCACGGAGTCCACCCCGCTTTCGAGCAGGCCCGCGGGCGACCAGACTGTGCCGCCGCAGACGGGAGGCGCCGCCCCCGCCCGGCCGGCCCGCGACCAGTGCGTCCGCCTCGACCCCGCGCCTGACGGCCGGTACCAGGTGTACGACGCGGGGACGGCGGTGGTCACCTTCGCGGACGGTCGCCTCACCCTCGAATCGGTGACCCCGGCGGAGGGTTGGACGCATCGCGTCGACGATCAGCACCCCGAGGAGGTCGAGATCTCGTTCCGCAGAGGAACCGAGGACCTCGACCTGGAGATCGAGGTCGATGACGGCCGTGTCGAGGTCAGCATCTGCAACGACGACGACTGATGCGCGGCGGCTAGCCGAGGGCACGGTCCAAGAACGCGATCTGGTCGGCGATCACTTGCCGCCGGACGTCGTCGCGGTAGAAGTCGAAGTGGGCGAGGTTGTAGGCCTGCAACTCGCCTCGGGGTGCGAGTTCGGCAAGCCGGCCCGCGTCAGCCTCCTGAGTTTCCTTGTCCCGCTTGCCGATACACACCAACACGGGCGCGCGCACGCGTGGTGCGTGGTCGCCGGGTTTGTAGCGCATCATCGCGAACAGCGCCCGCGGTGCGACCTCGTTGCGCCAGGTCGGGCTCTGCATACCGTCGATGGTCTGCTGCGCCTCGGAACTGGCCATGACCGCGAGCTCACCTGGTTCTCCGACCGCTTTGATGTACGCGGGTGATGCGCCCAGAGCACCGCGGAGGGTGTCGGCGGTCATCGCCCACAGCAACCGCAGCGTGGCCGCCGTCGACCGCCCCTCGACTTTCTTCGGGAATCCGTTGAACGGGATCTGGGCGATCACCGCCGCGATCCGCGGGTCACGTGCCGCCGCCGTGACGACGTGGCCGCCGCCGAGCGAAGTCCCCCACAACACGATGCGGTCGGGGTCGACATCGTGACGGCCACGTGCGAACGTGACTGCCGCGGCGATGTCATCGAGTTGGCCGCTGATGTCGACCAATTGCCTTGGCTGACCGCTGCTCTCGCCGAAGTTGCGGTAGTCGAACGTGAGGGCCGCATAGCCGGCCTCGGCGAAGCTCGTCGCATTCGCCGTGAACGCCGGGGTGTCCTGCGTACCGCCGAAGCCCTGGCACAACACCACACAGGGGCGGGGTTCGTGCTGGCCACCGTTGTAGAGGTGGCCGACCAGAGTTGCCGCACCGGAGCCGAATTCGACGCGTTCGGTCATCTCCTCAACAGTAGCCGCAGCCGGTCGGCGGTCTCGCGTACAGCGCCGAGTTGCCGGGCGACCTGGGTCGGTGCGGTGCCGCCGCGCGCGTCACGGGAGTCCACCGACCCTTCGACGGTCAGGACCTCGCGCACCTGCGGGCCGAGTTCAGGGTGGATTGCGACGAGTTCGGCGTCCTCGAGTTCTTCCAACCCGATGCCGCGCGCCTCGGCGGCGCGCACCGCGGCGCCCGCGGCCTCATGCGCCACCCGGAACGGCACTCCCCTGCGCACAAGCCATTCGGCCACATCGGTGGCCAGGGTGTAGCCCAGCGGCGCAAGCTCGGCCATTCGGTCGGTATCGAAGCGCAGAGTGCCGACCAGCCCCGCCATCGCCGGCAGCAGGAGTTCGAGCTGCGCGACGGAGTCGAACACCGGTTCCTTGTCCTCCTGCAGGTCCCGGTTGTAGGCCAACGGTTGCGCTTTGAGGGTCGCCAGCAAGCCGGTGAGGTTGCCGATCAACCGGCCGGCCTTGCCGCGGGCGAGTTCGGCGATGTCGGGGTTCTTCTTCTGCGGCATGATGGAGCTCCCGGTCGACCAGGCGTCGTGCAGGCTGACGTAGCCGAATTCGGTTGTGCTCCATAGGATGATGTCTTCGGCCAGCCGGGACAGGTCGACGCCGATCATCGAGAACACGAATGCCGCCTCGGCGGCGAAGTCCCGCGATGCGGTGGCGTCGATCGAGTTGCCGGCGGCCGAATCGAAACCGAGATCCTCGGCGATCGCATCGGGATTCAGGCCCAGCGACGACCCGGCCAGCGCGCCGGACCCGTAGGGCGACACCGCGGCCCGCTTGTCGAAGTCCGCAAGTCGGTCGACGTCGCGCAGCAACGGATGCGCATGCGCCAGCAGGTGATGCGCGAGCAGGACGGGTTGGGCGGACTGTAGATGCGTCTTGCCCGGCATGATCGCGGTCGGGTGCGCGGCCGCCTGGGTCGCCAACGCGTCGACGACCTGCAGGGCGCCGTCGGCGACACGCCTGATTGCGTCGCGCAGCCACATCCGAAACAGCGTGGCCACCTGATCGTTTCGCGACCGGCCCGCCCGTAACCGGCCGCCGAGCTCCGCGCCCACGCGGTCGATCAGGCCACGCTCGAGGGCCCCGTGCACGTCTTCGTCGGTCACCAGGGGTTCGAAGCTGCCGTCGGCCATGTCGGCGGCCAGGCTGTCGAGCCCCGCGAGCAGCCCGTCGCGCTGATCGTCGGTCAGCAGCCCGGCATCGTGCAGCACCTGCGCATGCGCTTTGGACGCCCGGATGTCGTAGGGGGCGAGCACCCAGTCGAAGTGGGTCGATTTCGACAGGGCCGCGAGCGCGTCGGATGGTCCGTCGGCGAACCGCCCGCCCCACAGCGAACCTTCGTTCGTGCTCATATCAGGTCACTCACTTCGGCGCGGAGACCGCGTTTGTACGCGTGACAGCGGCGTGTCGGCGGGCAGACACGGTCGCTCGCGGTGGTGGTGGGTGGCACTTACTCACTCGATGCCCAGGTCCCGGCGGGCGGCGATGCTCGACGACAGCCCGTGGATCTGCACGAAACCGCGGGCCGCCGACTGGTCGAACGTATCGCCCTCGTCGTAGGTGGCGAGGTTGAAGTCGTAGAGCGACTCGGCGCTGCGGCGGCCGTTCACCGCGATGTGCCCGCCGTGCAACACCAACCGGATCTCTCCGGTCACGTGCTCCTGGGTCTTGGCGACGAACGACTCGAGCGCGGTCTTCAGCGGCGAGTACCAGAGTCCGTCGTAGACCAACTCCCCCCACTTCTGGTCGGTGTGACGCTTGAACCGGCCCAGTTCCCGCTCCAGCGTGACGTGCTCGAGTTCGGTGTGCGCGGTGATCAGCACCATCGCCCCTGGCGCCTCGTAGATTTCGCGGCTCTTGATGCCGACCAGCCGGTCCTCGACGACGTCGAGCCTGCCGACGCCCTGCTCGCCGGCCCGGCGGTTCAACTCCTCGATCGCCTGCAACACCGTCACCGGGCGGCCGTCGATCGACACCGGCACTCCGCGTTCGAAACCGATGATCACCTCGTCGGGTGTGCTCCAGTTGACCGTCGGGTCCTCGGTGTAGTCGTAGACGTCCTTGGTGGGCGCGTTCCACAGATGCTCGAGGAAGCCGGTCTCCACGGCGCGACCCCAGACGTTCTGATCGATCGAGAACGGCGAGCGTTTGGTGACGTTGATCGGGATCGCGTTCTCCTCGGCGAACGCGATCGCCTTCTCCCGCGTCCACGCGTAATCGCGCACCGGCGCCAGCACTTTGAGATCCGGTGCCAGCGAGGCGAACCCGACCTCGAAGCGGACCTGGTCATTGCCCTTGCCGGTGCAGCCGTGCGCGACGGTGCCGCCGCCGTGCTCGCGCGCCGCGGCGACCAGATGTTTGACGATCAGCGGTCGGCTCAGTGCGGAGACCAGCGGATAGCGGTCCATGTACAGCGCATTCGACTGGATAGCGGGCAGGCAGTACTCGTCGGCGAACTCGTCGCGGGCGTCGATGACGACGGCTTCCACGGCGCCGCAGTCGATTGCGCGCTTGCGGACGACCTCCATGTCTTCGCCGCCCTGGCCGAGGTCGATTGCGACGGCGACCACCTCGCGCCCGGTCTCCTTGCCGATCCAGCTGATCGCCACGGAGGTGTCCAGGCCACCGGAATAGGCCAGGATGACGCGTTCGGACATCAGCAGGTCTCCTTTTGTCTAATGCTCTCGAGTTTCGTTGCCAGTTCGGCGCCGGTCATCGGCTCACGTGCGACGACCAGGATGGTGTCGTCGCCGGCGACGGTACCGACGACGAACGGGAGTGCCGCGCGGTCCATCGCGCTGGCAAGGTAGTGCGCCGCCCCGGGCGGGGTGCGCAGGATAGCCAGGTTGCCGCTGGCGTCGGTGGATACGAGCAGCTCGGCCAACAACCGCGACATCCGTTCGGTGCCACCGGATACGCCGCGCACGGGGCTGCCGTCCTCGGGGACGATGTACACGCCGACGCCGCCGTCGGCACCGCGCAGTTTCACTGCGCCGAGTTCTTCCAGGTCGCGCGACAGCGTGGCCTGCGTGACCTCGATGCCCTCCTCGGCCAGCAGGGCGGCCAGTTCGGTCTGGCTGTGCACCGACCGCGACGACAGGATCGCCACGATGCGGGCCTGCCGCCCGGCACGAGTCGCCGCTGAAGTCACTTCGCCCGCTCCAGCAGCCACACCAGCAGCGCCTTCTGCGCATGCAGGCGGTTCTCGGCCTCGTCCCACACCGCGCTCTGTGCCCCGTCGATCACATCGTCGGTGATCTCCTCCCCGCGGTGTGCCGGAAGGCAATGCAACACAACGGCATCGGCGGCGGCGCGGCCCAACAGGGCCCCGTTCACCTGGTACGGCCGGAACGGACCCACCCGGTCCAGGCCGTCGTTCTCCTGGCCCATCGACGTCCACGTGTCGGTGACCAGCACGTCGGCACCGTCGGCGGCGGCGTCGGGGTCCTCGGTGACCGTGACGGTCGCACCAGTCTCCGAAGCCCGCTTCTGCGCGGCGTCGACGAAGTCCGGATGCGGTTGGAAGCCTGCCGGTCCCGCGATCGTCACGTTCACGCCCGCGGTCACGCCGCCGAGCATCAGCGAATGCGCCACGTTGTTGGCGCCGTCGCCGAGGTAGGTCATCCGCAAGCCGGCCAGCTTGCCCTTGCGCTCGGCGAGGGTCTGCAGGTCGGCCAGCACCTGGCACGGGTGGAACTCGTCGGAGAGCGCATTGACGATCGGCACGCTCGCACCCGCCGCCATCGCGGTCAGTCGGTCCTGGGCGAACGTGCGCCACACGATCGCCCTGACGTACCGCGAGAGCACCCGGCCGGTGTCCTCCAACGTCTCATCGCGACCCAGTTGAGTGCTGCGGCCGTCGACCACGACGGCATGCCCGCCCAGTTGGGCGATGCCCAGCTCGAACGAGAACCGGGTCCGAGTGGAGTTCTTGTCGAAGATCACCGCCACCCCGTGCGGGCCCTCCAGCGGGCGGCGGCTGAACGGTTGAGCTTTCAGCTCGGCCGCCAGGGCGAGGACCTCGGCCTGCTCCTCGGGGCTCAGGTCGTCGTCACGCAGGAAGTGCCGGATGGTTGCGGTCATGACGCGGCGCCTTTGTCGAGGACGGCGGGAAACGCGGCGAGGAAGTCGTCGACCTGAGCCTCGCTGATCACCAGCGGCGGGGCCAGCCGGATCACGTCGGGAGCTGCGGCGTTGACCAGGAAACCGGCGTCGCGGGCCGCGGCCTCGACGGCTTTGGCGGCCTCGGCGGTCAACACGACGCCGAGCAGCAGGCCGCGGCCGCGGACGTGATCGATCAACGGATGCCCGAAGGCCTCGATGCCCGCCGACAGGGTCTTGCCGAGCACGTCGGCGCGGGTGATCAGGTCGTCGTCGGCCAGCACGCGGAGCACCGCGAGCGCGGCGGCGGTGCAGACGGGATTGCCGCCGAACGTACTGCCGTGCAATCCGGGCGTCAGCAGCTCGGCGGTTTCGCCTGTCGCGATACACGCGCCGATCGGCAAACCGCCCCCGAGGCCCTTGGCCAGGGTCACGACATCGGAGGTGATCCCGTCGTGTTGATGCGCGAAAAACGCTCCGGTGCGCCCCATTCCGGTTTGCACCTCGTCGAGCACCAGCAGCGCGTTGTGCTGCGCGGTGATCTCACGGGCCGCGACGAGGTAGCCGGCGGGCGGAACCACGACCCCGCCTTCGCCCATGATCGGCTCGAGGAACACCGCCGCGGTTTCGTCGTCGACAGCGGCTCGTAACGCATCGATGTCGCCGTAGGGCACATGGGTCACCTCACCCGGCAGCGGCGCGAACGGCGCCTGCTTGGACGGCTGACCGGTGAGCGCCAGGGAGCCCATCGTGCGACCGTGGAAGGCGCCTTGCGCCGCAACCAGTTTCGTGCGCCCGGTGAGGCGGGTGATCTTGAACGCGACTTCGTTGGCCTCGGTGCCGGAGTTGCAGAAGAACACCTTGGCCGGGGCCGACGGGCCCGAACCGAGGAGCCCGACCAGCGCTTCGGCGAGCGCGACACCGGGTTCGGTCGCATACAGGTTCGACGTGTGACCCAGCGTGTTGAGTTGAGCGGTGACGGCTTCGATCACCGCCGGGTGCCGGTGGCCCAGGATGTTGACCGCGATGCCGCCGAGCAGATCGACATAGGTCTTGCCGTCGACGTCGGTCACCACCGCACCATCTCCGCTGGACAACGCCAGCGGCGGGGTGCCGTAGTTGTTCATCATCACGGCCTGCCACCGCTGCAGCAGAGTCATGACCGCACCACTTTCGTCCCCGTCCCCTCGTCGGTGAGCAGTTCGACCAGCACACAGTGCTCGACGCGGCCATCGATGACATGCGCGCTGGGCACGCCGCCGGCCACCGCGCGCAGGCACGCCTCGATCTTGGGCACCATCCCGGCCTCCAGTGTCGGCAGCATCTGAGTCAGTGCGGCGGAGTCGATCTCGCTGACCAGCGAGCCGCGGTCGGGCCAGTTCGTGTACAGGCCCTCGACATCGGTGAGCATGAGCAGTTTCTCGGCGCCCAACGCCTCGGCCAGCGCGGCGGCCGCCGTGTCGGCGTTGATGTTGTGCACCACCCCGTCGACGTCCGGGGCGATAGTCGATACCACCGGAATCCGGCCTGCGGCAATGAGATCCAGCAGCGATCCGGCGTTGACCTTTTCGACGTCGCCGACCAGGCCGATGTCGGTGGCCACACCGTCGACGGTCACGCTGCGCCGCACCGCGGTGAACAACTGAGCGTCCTCGCCGGTGACCCCGACCGCGTACGGCCCGTGGGCGTTGATCAGGCCGACCAGTTCCCGGCCGACCTGACCGAACAGCACCATGCGCGCCACATCGAGCACCTCGGGCGTGGTGACCCGGAACCCACCCTTGAAATCGCCTTGTATTCCGAGTCGTTTGAGCATCGCGCTGATCTGGGGACCGCCTCCGTGGACGACGACGGGATGGACGCCGCAGTTGCGCAGGAAGACCATGTCGGCGGCGAACGCGGCCTTGAGCACGTCGTCGGTCATCGCGTTACCGCCGTACTTGATCACGACGATCTTGCCGTGCAGTTGTTTGAGCCACGGCAGCGCTTCAGCCAGAACCTTGGCCTTGATTGGGGTTTCGACGCTCATGAGCTGTACGCGGAGTTCTCTTCGACGTAACCGTGCGACAGGTCGGTGGTGCGGATGGAGGCCTGCCCCGACCCGTCACCGAGGTCGATGGTGACGGTGATGTCGGTCCCGGAGAGATCCACGTCGCGCGAACCCGGCTGCGGCGCCCCGTCCCGCCAGACCGCAAACCCGTTGAACGACACCGTGACCCGCTCTGGATCCACCTTGAACGGCGCCATGCCGATGGCCGCCAACACCCGGCCCCAGTTCGGGTCCGAGCCGAACAGCGCGGTCTTGACCAGGCTGTCGCGCGCGACGATGCGGGCGCCGAGCAACGCGTCGTCCTCGGAGGCCGCACCCGCCACCGTGACGACGATTCGCTTCGTCACGCCCTCGGCGTCGGCCTGCAACTGCTGACACAGGTCGTCACAGACCCGCAGGATCGCCTCGTCGAGTTCGCCCTGGCTGGGGGTGATCGCACTGGCGCCGGACGACAGCAGCAACACGGTGTCGTTGGTCGAACAGCTGCCGTCGACGTCGAGGCGGTCGAAGGTGCGCGCGGTGGCGCGAGTCAGTGCGGTCCGCAGTGCATCCGAACCGGCGACGGCGTCGGTGGTGATCACGCACAGCATGGTGGCCAGTGACGGGGCGATCATGCCTGCGCCCTTGGCCATTCCGCCGACGGTCCAGTTGTCGGCGTGGTGCAGCGCGACCTGCTTGGGCACGGTGTCGGTGGTCATGATGGCCCGCGCGGCCTCCTCGCCGCCGGTGAGTCCACCCGACAGTTCGTGCACGATCTCGGTGACGCCGGGTAACACCTTGTCCATCGGCAGCCGGTCACCGATCAGTCCGGTCGAACAGACCGCGACCTCGATCGCGCCGGTCTCGGTGCCCCAGTCGCTCAACGCCGCCGCGACCGCCTCGGCGGTGGCGTGGGTGTCCTGGAAGCCTTGCGGTCCGGTACAGGCGTTGGCGCCGCCGGAGTTCAGGATGACCGCGCGCAGGCGGCCGGTGGTGAGCACCTGTTGGCTCCACAGCACCGGGGCCGCCTTGACCTGATTGCGGGTGAACACGCCCGCGGCGCCGTAGTCGGGTCCCTCGTTGAACACCAACGCCAGATCCAGCGCCCCGGATGCCTTGATACCGGCGGCGATCCCGGTCGCGCGGAAGCCCTCGGGGGCGGTGACGCCCTGCGTGCGAAGCAGCCGCGTGCCGTCTGTCACGGCGCCATGCCCACGATCGAAAGGCCTTCGGTCTCCGGCCAGCCCAGCGCCAGGTTCATCGACTGCACCGCCGCGCCGCCGGTGCCCTTGACCAGGTTGTCGATCGCGGCGACGGCGACCAATGTCTTCGCGTCGTCATCCAGCGCGACGGCCAGCTGTGCGGCGTTGCTGCCGAGCACCGAACCCGTCTTCGGCAGCTGCCCTTCCGGCAGCAGGTGGACGAACGGCTCGGCGTGGTAAGCCTTTTCGTAGGCGGCGCGGATCTCCGAGAGCGGAGCGTCGGTGCGTGCGGTGCAGGTGGCCAGGATTCCCCGGGACGTCGGGATGAGCACCGGTGTGAACGAGACGGTCACGTCCTTGTCGGTGACCGCGCGCAGCCCTTGGGCGATCTCGGGTGTGTGCCGGTGTTTGCCGCCGATGTTGTAGGCCCGCGCCGATCCGATCACCTCGGCGCCCAGCAGATCGGGCTTGGCTGCCCGGCCCGCCCCCGACGCGCCGCTGACCGAGACGACGGTCACGGCCGGCTCGATGAGGTCTTCTGCCAGCGCGGGCCACAGCGCCAGCAGGGCCGCGGTCGGATAGCAGCCGGGCACCGCGATGCGCTTGGCGCCGCGCAGCCGGTCACGCGCACCCGGTAGCTCCGGCAGGCCATAGGGCCAGGTGCCGGCGTGTTCGGACCCGTAGAACCGCTCCCACGCCGCGGCATCGGTGAGCCGGAAGTCGGCGCCGCAGTCCACGATCAGGGTGTCGTCGCCGAGTTGTTCGGCCAGCTGGGCCGAATGGCCGTGCGGCAGGCCCAGGAAGACGACGTCGTGACCGCGCAGCACATCTTCGTCGGTGGCTTCGAGCACGCGGTTGGCCAGCGGCAACAGGTGCGGATGGTGCTCGGCCAGCGAGGTGCCCACACTCGCCGCTGCGGTCAGCGCACCGATCGTCAGTCGGCCATCGGCGTAGGCGGGATGACCGAGAAGAAGGCGTAGGATCTCACCGCCGGCGTATCCGCTGGCGCCCGCTACCGCGACTGAAACCATGCAGGCAATTCTGCATGTTTATGCATACCTATGCAAATTCATTACTATCAGCGGCGTTGCTCGGCGCCGACCCGTTCCGCCGCGGCCTGCACGGCCGCTTCGCGCGCGGCGCTGGCCTCGTCCTCGGTGAGGGTGCGATCGGCGGCGCGGAACCGCAGCGCGAACGCCAGCGATTTGCGGCCCTCGCCGATCTGCGGGCCCGTGTAGACGTCGAACAACCGCACGTCTTCGAGCAGCGGCCCCGCGCCGGCCCTGACCGCATCGACCACGGCGGCCGCGGCGACGTCCTCGTCGACGACGAGGCTGATGTCCTGGAACACCGCGGGAAATGGCGACACCCTCGGAGCCGGTAGTCGCTCGACGATGGGTATGGCGTCGAGATCCAGTTCGAGGGCACAGGTGCGCTTGGGCAGACCCGAACGCTCGACGACCGCCGGGTGCAGTTCACCGGCATGGCCGACGACGGTACCGCTCTCGCGGTCGCCGAGCACCACTTCGGCGCAGCGGCCCGGATGCCACGGCAGGTGCGCCGCGGAACGCAGGCTCAGCTCGACACCGGCGGCGCGAGCGATCACCTGGACCGCCTCGAACACGTCGCCGGGGTGCACCGCGCGACCCGGCCCCCACGGCCCGGCGGGCTCGCGCAACCCGGCCACCACCACGGCGACGTGTTGGGGCTGTCGCGGCAGCGATGCGTTCAGCGCGGCGATCTCGTCGTCGCTGGGCCGCCGGTCGGTCGGTATCCGTTCGAGGGAACGCGTGTCCGGCGTCGGCTGGACGACCTGCTGGATCGCAAACAACCCGACGTCTACGGCTCCGCGGGACACGTTGCGGCTCAACGCCTCCAGTAGGCCGGGCAGCAACGTGGTGGCCAGCTGCGGGCGGTCGGAATCCAATGGGTTGAGCACGGTGGTCGTGGTCCGGCGGGTGTCGTCGGCGGGCAGGCCCCACTGGTCGAACACACCCGCGGGCAAGAAGGGCGTGGGCAGGATCTCCACATACCCGTTGAGCCCCAACGACTTACCGATCGCGCGCCGCCGCCGCTGCACCGGGGTCAGGCCGCGGCCGGCCGGGGCCAGCGGCAACACCGAGGGAATAGTCTCCAGATCCTCGAGGCGCAGCACCTCCTCGACGAGGTCGGCGGGCTGGCCCAGGTCGGGACGCCAACTCGGCGGGGTGACGGTGAGCGTGCCCTCGGTGGCGACGACCCGTGCACCGATCTGGGTGAGCCGCCGTTCTGCGGTCCCCGGGGCGTAGGTGACACCGGCGGTGCGGTCGGGCAGATCGCCCGCCATGGTGACCGGCGGTTGCGACCAGTCGTCGCGGGGTGGCTCGCCGCGCCAGTCGGTCAGCGTGGGTTCGACCGTGCCGTGAGTGATCTCGGCGAGCAACGTGGCGCACCGGTCCAGCGCGGCGACCGAGATCGCCGGATCGACGCTGCGTTCGTAGCGCCGGCCGGCCTCGCTGTACAGGCGCAGCCGTCGCTGGGTGCGCGACACCGCGGCCGGATCCCACACGGCGGCCTCGAGCAGTACGTCGGTGGTGGTGTCGCGCACCTCGGTGGTGCCCGCACCCATCACGCCGCCGATTGCGGCGGTCGCGACGTCGTCGACGATCAGCACATCGGCGGGGTCAAGGCGGCGTTCGACGTCGTCGAGGGTGACCACGGTCTCCCCCGGTTCGGCGAATCGCACGCGGAAACCGCCGGTGATCAGGCTGCGGTCGTGGGCGTGCATCGGATGGCCGAGTTCGAGCATCACGTAGTTGGTCACGTCTACCGCGGGCGAAATGGCCCGGATACCGGACAACAGAAGCCGTCGCTGCAGCCACCACGGGGAGACGGCACCGGGATCGATGCCGGTCACCGGGCGCAGCCCGAAGCGCTGGACGCCGGTCCCCGGGTCGATCGACACGGGCAGCGCCTCGCCCTCGGCGGGCTGGGGGCACCTCCCGCTTGCGGGGGACGGCACGACGTCGGCGGGGTCGACGTACTCGAGGTCGTAGGCGGTGGCGACCTCGCGGGCCATGCCGCGCACCGACAGGCAGTAACCGCGGTCCGGCGTGATGGCCAGGTGAAAGACGACGTCGTCGAGGCCGAGGACATCGGCGGCGGCGGTGCCCGGTTCGGCGGTGCCGGGCGGCAGCACCAGGATTCCCGAATGGTCGGTGCCCAGGTTGATCTCGGCCGTCGAGCAGATCATGCCGTCGGAGATCCGGCCGTAGGTCTTGCGGCTGGCGATCGTGAAATCACCGGGCAGTACCGTACCGGGCAGTGCCACCACGACCAGGTCACCGACGACGAAATTGGTTGCACCGCAGACGATGTCACGCGGCTCGGTCTCGCCGACGTCCACCTTGACGGTGCGGATGGGCTTCTTGAACTCGGTCAGCTCCTCGATGGCGGCCACCCGCCCCACCGTCAGAGGGCCCGTGACGGGGCCGACCGGGATGACCTCCTCGACCTCGTGACCGATGCGGATCAGCGTCTCTTCGAGGTCGGCGGGGCTCACGTCCCAACCAGGCGCGCCGGCCCGCACGACGTCGCGGAGCCAGCTGTACGGCAGCCGCATCAGGCCCCTACCCCGAACGGCAGGGAGAACCGCACGTCACCTTCGACCATGTCGCGCATGTCCGGAATTCCGTTGCGGAACTGCAGAGTTCGTTCCAGGCCCATACCGAAGGCAAAGCCGGAGTAGGCGTCGGGATCGATTCCGCAGGCGCGCAGGACATTCGGATTGACCATGCCGCAGCCGCCCCACTCCACCCAGCCGGCTCCGCCCTTCTTGTTCTCGAACCAGATGTCGACCTCGGCCGACGGCTCGGTGAACGGAAAGAAGTGGGGACGAAAGCGGGTGCGGGCCTGCGGTCCGAACTCAGAGCGGGCGAACGCGTCCAGCGTGCCGCGCAGGTGCGCCATCGTCAGTCCCTTGTCCACCGCGAGGCCCTCGACCTGGTGGAAGACCGGAGTGTGGGTGGCGTCGAGTTCGTCGGTGCGAAACGTGCGCCCGATCGAGACGATGTAGACCGGGGGCTCGCGCTCCAGCAGTGTGCGGATCTGCACCGGCGAGGTGTGGGTGCGCAGCACCTGCCGCGAGCCTTCGGGGGCGATGTGGAAGGTGTCCTGCTCGCTGCGCGCCGGATGGTCGGGAGCGAAGTTCAGCGCATCGAAGTTGAACTGCTCGGTTTCCACCTCGGGGCCCTCGGCGAGTTCCCAGCCCATCGCGATGAACGTGTCGGCGATGCGCTCGCCCAGGATCGTGATCGGGTGCCGGGCGCCGATCGGTTGCCGGGAAGACGGCAGCGTCACATCGATGCGCTCGGCCACCAGCACCGCGGCATCCCGCTCTGCCCGCAGCACTGCCAACCGCTCGTCGTACGCGCTCTGCGCCTGTGCACGGGCGACGTTGACCCGCTTACCCGCATCGGCGCGGTCGGCCTTGGCCAGCGACCCAAGCGACTGGCGCGCCAACGCGATCGCAGACCGGTCGCCGAGGTGCTCGGTCTTGGCACGCGCGAGCGCATCAAGATCGGTGGCCGCATCGAACGCACGCCGAGCAGCGCTGACAGCCTCGGTCAGCGCTTCTTCGGACAGGTCTGCGGGCCGATCAGCCACCCGGCGATCATAGGCGATGAGCCGATGGGCCCTCGAACGCCCATCGAGGGCTCGGCGCATACCGTGCAAGCCGGCGACTACTCCGCCGCCGACTGCTCCTCGTCGTCTCCGGCACCCTGCAGGTGTCGCAGAGTTTTCAGCCGAAACATGACCAAATCGGCCGGGACTCCATCCTGTTTCGACGCGAAGAGCTGCCGACGAAGGCGTTTGGCCTCGACACCGAGCGAAGCGAACTCCTCGGCAGGGATGCGATCCAGTGTGGTTTGCGACACCACCAGCTCTCCGCGGGTCGCGCGAGTCATGACGCGAGCCGCGATGTTGACGTCGACGCCCAACCAGTCCGATCCGATGCGCTGAGGATGGCCGGTGTGCACACCGACCCGCATCCGCGGGGTAAACCCGTCGACGTCAATGCCTTTCACTCCCTCGCGGGCGGCGATCGCGGCCCGCACCGCGGTCGCCGGGTCGCGGAAAACCGCCATCAGGCCGTCGCCCATGCGCTTGACGATGTGTCCACCCGCCTCCAGCAGCGGGGGCTCGACGACCTGCGACACCTGACGCAGCAACCGCAACGTGGCCTCATCGCCCGCATCGAGCGACCACGCCGAAAAGCCGACGAGATCGGTGAAGACCAGCGTCGCCTCGCGGTTGGCCGGTTTGCCGGACACGCGCTCGGTGAGGGCCTGCCACACCTGCAGGGCACCGAGGCTCACCTCGCGTGTCGCGGCATCCCGCTGCAGCAGCCGATCAGCGGCGCGGGCGGCCGCGCGCGGCCCGCCCACCCCGTCGGTCGACAACGGATCCCCGAACTCTGGATCACCGGGCAACGCGCGCCGCGTACGTCGCAGAAACGCGATGATGCTCTCGTTGCGATTGGTGTTCTTCAGCCAGCCCAGGGGCCCGGTCGACCGCTCGAACGGCTCGACATCCACGTGCGCCAGCCTATGCGGGCCGCTTGGCGCCGAGCAATCTCGTCATGCGAAGCGGTAATACGAAAGACGAAATCGGGGTCGCCGAAGTGGCTGGTCACGGGTGTGTGGCGGGTCAGTAGCCGCTGAGTAACGTTGCAGGACGACGCGCCCCGCAAATCGTAGACAACACCGGTTGTCAACATTATCGTTGAGTTTGACGCCGATTCAGCGAGGAATCAGATGACCGTGAGCAGCACCGCCGACCCCCTGGGACCCGACTCGTTGACGTGGAAGTACTTCGGCGACCTGCGCACGGGCCTGCTGGGTGTGTGGATCGGCGCCGTCCAGAACATGTATCCGGAACTGGGGGCGGGTGTCGAGGACCATTCCATCCTGCTGCGTGAACCGCTGCAGCGCGTCGCCCGCTCGGTGTACCCGATCATGGGTGTGGTCTACGACGGCGAACGCGCCTCGCAGACCGGTGAGCAGATCAAGAGCTACCACACCACGATCAAGGGGGTGGACGCCGAGGGCCGGCGCTACCACGCACTGAACCCCGAGACGTTCTACTGGGCACACGCCACGTTCTTCATGCTGATCATCAAGACGGCCGAGTACTTCTGCGGCGGGTTGACCGAGGCCGAGAAACGCCAGCTGTTCGACGAGCACGTGCAGTGGTACCGGATGTACGGCATGAGCATGCGACCGGTGCCGCAGAGCTGGGAGGAGTTCTGCGAGTACTGGGACCGCAAGTGCCGCGAAGAGCTCGAGATCAACCGCGCGACGCTCGACATCTTCTCGATCCGGATTCCCAAACCGTGGTTCGTGTTGATGCCCACCGGGCTGTGGGATCAGCTCTTCAAGCCGATGGTCGGCGCGCAGCGCTGGATCGCGGCGGGCCTGTTCGACGACGCCCTTCGCGAGAAGGCCAACATGCGCTGGACGCCGGGAGACGAGGTGCTGCTGCGCCTGTTCGGCAAGCTGGTGGAGTTCGCATTCGTGGCGGTGCCCGACGAAATCCGTTTGCATCCAAGGGCTTTGACCGCATATCGGCGTGCCCAGGGCCGTCTTCCCGCGGACGCTCCACTGGTCGAGGCGCCTGCGTTCATGGCCCCGCCGAGCGACCGGCGCGGGCTGCCGATGCACTACGTCCCGCCGCGCAAGTCGCTGCTCGACCGGGCCGGGTCGCTGGTGCACACCACGTTCTCTTTGGCGGGGCTGCGTCCGGCGCGCGGACGCAGTAAGGCAGCCTAGAGGGCATGCTCGAATGGTCTGATGTCGATCTCGCCGTGCGCGATGCCGTCCGTGAGTTCGTCGACAAGGAAATCCGCCCGCACATCGACGCGCTGGAAAGCGGCGAGATGGAGCCCTACCCCATCGTCCGCAAGCTGTTCGCGACGTTCGGCATCGCCGACATGGCGCGCGAGTCGCTGAACAAGCGCCTTGCCCGGCTGCGCGATGGCGGCGGCTCGTCGGAGAAGTCCTCCGGTGGCGGCATGTTCGGTGAGGGGTCCGGCGGGATGGGGTTCGTCGTGATCAGTGAGCTGTGCCGGGTGTCGATGGGCGTCGTCACCGGCATGGGGGTCAGCCTCGGACTGACGGTGCCGACGATCATGAGCCGCGGCACGCTGGCCCAGCAGGAGCGCTGGCTGCCCGATCTGGTCACCTACGACAAGGTAGGCGCGTGGGCGATCACCGAGCCCGACTCGGGCTCCGATGCGTTCGGCGGCATGAAGTCCTACGTCGTGCGTGATGGAGACGACTACATCCTCAACGGGCAGAAGACCTTCATCACCAATGGCCCGGACGCCGACGTCGTCGTGGTGTACGCAAAGCTCGACGAAGGGGACCCCGGCGTCGACAAGCGCGACCGCAAGGTGCTGACCTTCGTGCTCGACCGCGGCATGGAGGGTTTCGTCCAGTCGAAGCCGTTCCGCAAGATGGGTATTCACAGCTCGCGCACCGGCGAGTTGTTCTTCAACAATGTGCGATTGGGCCGAGACCGACTGCTCGGTGAGACCGAAGACAATTCCGCCGGTGACGGCCGCGCGAGCGCACGGTCGAGCTTCAGCGCCGAACGCATCGGTGTTGCCGCGATGTCGCTGGGTGTGATCGAGGAGTGCCTGCGGCTGTGCGTCGACTACGCCAAGAGCCGCACGCTGTGGGGCCAGGAGATCGGGCAGTTCCAGCTGATCCAGCTCAAGCTCGCGAACATGGAGGTGGCGCGGATGAACGTGCGCAACATCCTGTTTCGCGTGATCGAGGCGGCTCAGGAAGGTGTGCCGATCTCGCTGCCGGAGGCATCGGCGATCAAGTGGTATTGCTCGCAGGCCGCCACCGACGTCGCTATGGACGCCGTGCAGCTTTTCGGCGGCAACGGCTACATGACCGAGTACCGCGTCGAACAACTGGCGCGCGACGCCAAGTCCTTGATGATCTACGCCGGCAGCAACGAGGTGCAGATCACGCACGTGGCGCGGGGTCTGCTCAGCGCCTGACGGTTCAGCGGTCTTCGACGATGAACTGCGCGGCGCGGGCGGCCATGGCCATCACCGGTCCGTTCAGGTTGCCCGCCAACATGATCGGTATCGCTGAGCAGTC
This sequence comes from Mycobacterium sp. GA-1199, assembly GCF_001500045.1. Taxonomy (GTDB): domain Bacteria; phylum Actinomycetota; class Actinomycetes; order Mycobacteriales; family Mycobacteriaceae; genus Mycobacterium. Next base: position 118,995 of record NZ_LQIX01000003.1, on the reverse strand, counting down.
GACAATCCGCAGATTTTCGACACCCCGCACCCGCAGACGACCGTCGACGATGTCGTCGTCTCTGGGACCCATGGCGCAGCTGCCGATGGCGTGATACCCGCAGTAGCCGCCGTCGAGCGAGGCGTCGACGAGCTCGTCGTCGCTTCGCGCCTGCGGCCCGGGGAACGTCTCGTGGTCGATGTGCTCGGCGATCGGTGACTGCTCGAACAACTCCCGGGCCCGGCGCAGCAGGTTCGCGGTGGTGCTGCGGTCGTGGTCGCTGGTGAGATAACCCGGGTCGAGCACCAGCGGCGCCGACGGATCCGCGGCGGTGATCGCCACGCTGCCCTCGGAGGTGGGCCGCAGGGTGAAGCCCAGGCAGGACACCCCGGGCTCACGCTCGAGCGCCACCGGCTCACCGTCGTTGTAGGCCGGAATGGTGAAGGGGCCCAATAGAAGCTGCCCGTCCACGCGCGGCATGTCGGGCGTGGTCTTCATGAACGCCAGCACATCGAAGGTCGGCGTCGCCAGCGAGCCGCGGCGCCTGGTCAGGTAGCGCGCGGCGCTTCTGGCCTGCCCGGCCCTGCTTGACAGCTGCCGGTTGTATCCGAGCTCGGCGTTGAGGCGGTACTTCAAAGCGAAGCAGCGGTGTTCGCGCATCCGCCTGCCCACGTTCTCGCGTTCGAGCAGCACGGGTACCCCGGCGCGGTCGAGTACCTCGCGCGGTCCAATACCCGACAGTTGCAGCAGTTTCGGGCTGCCCATGCTGCCGAGTGCGAGGATCGTCTCGCGGTCGGCCCGGAATTCGGACCGCGCGCCGTTGGGCGTTCGGACGGTGATGCCCGTGGCGCGATCGTTCTCGATGTCGATGCGGCACACCTCGGCCCCGGTGAGGACGGTGAGGTTGGGGCGTCGCATCGCCGGCCGGAGGAAGGCGTCGGCCGCGCTCACCCGGCGGCCCCTGCGGATGGTGGCGGGTGTGAAGCCGATCCGGGGTTCGTCGCTTTCGTTGATGTCGTCGAGTGGACGCAGCCCGGCGTTGGCGCCCGCCTGAACCATCTCGTGGCTCGCGATGTCCTGCTCGGCTGCCACCGAGATGTGCAGCGGCCCGCCCGCTCCCCGGGTTGGTGAGGCGCCGAAGGCGTTGTCCTCCATGGCCTTGAAGACGGGCAGGATCTCGTCCCAGCCCCACCCCTTGTTGCCGAGCCGCTCGAGCGTGTCGTAGTCGGCCCGGTTCCCGCGGTTGTACACCATGCCGTTGATCGAGCTCGAACCGCCGATCACTCTTCCGCGCGTCCAGAACTCGGAACGCTGTCGCGGTCCGAACGGCGTCGTGGCGTAACGCCAAACGTATTTCTCGTTCTCGAACAACATGCCCGAGCCCTTCGGCACGTGGAGCATCGGATGCCGGTCGAGACCGCCGGCCTCGACGAGCAGCACCGTCGTTGCGCGGTCGGCGGACAACCGATTCGCCAGCACACAACCGGCCGAGCCGGCGCCCGCGATGATGTAGTCGAAGCGACGCATCGCCGCACAATACTTCGCCGGGCTAATGTTGTGGGCCGAATTGGGCGTTGAAGTGCCACAACGCGCTTCGACGTTACGGGTGTTGTGCCCGTGCGCTCTGATACAGGCAGATCGCCGCGGCCGCGGCCACATTGAGGCTCTCGGCGTTGCCCGGCATCGGGATGTGAACGCGATGCGTGGCCGACGCCGCCAGTTGCGCCGGCAGACCGTGCGCCTCCGGCCCGAACAGCCACGCCGTCGGTTCGGCCAGCGCGGCCTCCAGGGCGGCACTGTTCAACGACATCTCGCCGTCGACCGTTGTCGCCAACACCTGCAAGCCGGCGCCGGTGAGCTCGGAGACCGCCGAGGCGGCGTCGTTCTCGACGACGACGGGAATCGAGAAGATGCTGCCCGCGGAGGCGCGCAGGCATTTGCCGTTGTAGGGGTCGACGCTGTGCCCGGCGAACACCACGGCGTCCGTCCCCATCGCGTCGGCGATCCGGATCAGCGTGCCCGCGTTGCCCGGTTCGGACATCTCGACCGCGACCGCGACCAGACGCGGCGAGGCCGCCAGCACCTCGTCAAGCGATGTCTCCGGTGTCGCACAGACGGCGATCAGGCCGACCGGAGTCACCGTCTCGGACAACGCTTTTGCGGCGCGTTCGGTCACCAGATGCACCGGGACATGGGCCAGCATCGCACCGAATCGGTGCGCAGCGTCCTCAGTGGCGAAGACCTCGGATACAAGTCCGCGCCGCAACGCCGCCTCGACGAGGTTGGGTCCCTCGGCGAGGAAGCGCGCGGCGCGGCGTCGCCCGACGTGGCGGTGCAGCTTGACCGCTGCGACCACCCGGGCGGAGCGTTCGGTGAGCGTCAGGCAGCCTCGCCCGACGGCGCGTTCACGTCCTCGGGCAGTGCGCCCTTGGCGACCTCCACCAGCGCGGTGAACGCGGCCGGATCGCTGACGGCGATCTCGGCGAGGTTCTTGCGGTCGACCTCGACCCCGGCGGCCTTGAGCCCCTGGATCAGCCGGTTGTAGGTGATGTCGTTGGCGCGGGCGGCGGCGTTGATGCGCGAGATCCACAGCTTGCGGAACTCGCCCTTGCGGGCGCGCCGGTCACGATAGGCGTAGTTGAGCGAATGCAGCTGCTGCTCTTTGGCCTTGCGGTACAGCCGCGACCGCTGGCCCCGGTAGCCCTTGGAGGCCTTGAGGATTGTCCGCCGCTTCTTCTGGGCGTTGACTGCGCGCTTGACGCGTGCCATGGGAGTGTCCTTCGTTCAGGTCGTACGTGTTCGTCGGTCAGCCGTTGAGCATCTTCTTGATGCGGGCGTTGTCGGCGGCCGACACAACGGTGCGGCCGTCGAGTCGCCGGGTGCGCTTGCTGGGCTTGTGCTCGAGCAAGTGCCGGCGGTTGGCCTTCTGGCGCACGATCTTGCCGGTTCCGGTGCGACGGAACCGCTTCGATGCGCCGCTGTGGGTTTTCGCCTTGGGCATGGGTCCTCTGCTCTGTCGTTCTAACTGTTTCGGTCGGGTGCTGGGGCCGGCTCTGCGGAGCCTTCGGCCTGTTGCGCCGCCTTGGCGCGAGTCTTCGCGCCGCGGTGCGGGGCCAGCACCATCGTCATGTTGCGGCCGTCCTGCTTGGCGGACGTCTCGACAAAGCCGTAGTCGGCGACGTCGGCGCCCAGCCGCTGCAGGAGACGGAAGCCCAACTCGGGCCGCGACTGTTCGCGGCCGCGGAACATGATCGTCACCTTGACCTTCGACCCCGCCTCGAGGAAGCGGATCACGTGACCCTTTTTGGTCTCGTAGTCGTGCGGGTCGATCTTGGGACGGAGCTTCTGTTCCTTGACGACGGTCTGCTGCTGGTTCTTGCGAGACTCGCGCGCCTTCTGAGCCGTCTCGTATTTGAACTTTCCGTAGTCCATGATCTTGCAGACCGGGGGTTTGGCATCCGGTGCTACTTCGACGAGATCGAGATCGGCATCCGCGGCGACGCGGAGGGCATCTTCGATGCGCACTATGCCTACCTGTTCACCGCCCGGTCCGATCAGGCGGACTTCAGGTACGCGGATACGCTCGTTGACGCGGGTCTCAGTGCTGATGGGGCCTCCTATGTTGTCCTCTAGGAGCCCACTCCGTCAGCTCTGCTCAACGAACAGAAAAGCCCTGCTCAAAGCAGGGCCCACAGCCGACCAGGACAGGCGTTGACGCCTGTGACCGGACCGCTGAGCCGGTATGGCCAGCGGTGGGAGGGGGACTCCACTTGCTGTCCCTGGCGTTTGCCGGGACGGTCGCGCATGCCAGTCTAGCAGGCATGACCGATGACCCGAACTCAGCTGACTTCGACGGCACGGCCGGCTCAGGTGATCTGAACGGCACGGCCGGCTCAAGTGATCTGAACGGCTCAGCCGGCTCAAGTGATCTGAACGGCTCAGCCGTTCGTGAACTCGCCGAGATTCCCGCCGTCGAGGTGATCACCCGCTCGGCCGTGATGTTGATGAGCGCCGCGGCTGAGAAGCTCGGGCTGTCGGCCGACAATCCCGACGAGAGCCCGCACCGCGATCTCGACGAGGCGCGCAGGCTGATCACCGCGCTGGCCGGGTTGGTCACCGCGTCCGCCGAGTATCTCGGACCCCATGCCGGGCCGGTGCGTGACGGTTTGAAGACGCTGCAGTTGGCCTTCCGCGAGGCCAGCGCATCCCCGGACGAACCAGGGCAAGGCCCCGGCGAGAAATACACCGGACCCGTCTGGTCGTGAGTCGCCGCCCATTTGGCGCCCTGACCGAATAATGTCGCGGCCTATGACCGTCGCGAGCCTGCCCGTCACCCGCCGCAGGTCGAGGTACTGGTGGGTGCCCGCGGCAGCGGGCTGGACGGTCGGCATCATCGCGACGCTCTCGTTGATGGCGAGCGTCTCGCCGTTCGTGCGGTCGGTCATCCGGGTTCCGCGCGAGTTCGTCAACGACTACATCTTCAACTTCCCCGACACCAGCTTCGCGTGGGCGTTCGTGCTGGCGCTGCTGGCCGCGGCGCTGGCGGCACGCAAACGGATCGCCTGGTGGATCCTCGTCGGCTACATGGTGGGCGCGATCGTCTTCAACGTCGCGGACCTGGTGTCCGGCGACGAGTCGGTGGCGGAGGAGATCGGTGAGGTCATCGGACTGGTCTTCCATGTCGCCGCGATCCTGTTCCTGCTGCTGGCTCGCGGCGAGTTCTGGGCGAAGGTGCGCCGCGGCGCCCTGCTGAAGGCGGCGCTCGTGCTGGTCGCGGGGATGGCGATCGGCACCCTGATCGGCTGGGGTCTGCTCGAACTCTTCCCCGGCACCCTGGCCCGAGATGACCGGTTCTGGTACGCGCTGAACCGGGTCAGCGCGTTCGCGGGCGCGGACTCCTCGAATTTCACCGGTCATCCGCATGTCCTGATCAACGCGGTGCTCGGGCTTTTCGGCGCACTGGCCCTGATGGCCGCGGCGATCGTGCTGTTCCAGTCCCAGCGCGCCGAGAACGCGCTGACCGGCGAGGACGAATCCGCACTGCGGGGTCTGTTGGAGTTGTTCGGCAAGAACGATTCCCTCGGTTATTTCGCCACGCGCCGCGACAAGGCGGTGGTGTTCGCGCCCAATGGGCGCGCCGCGATCACCTACCGCGTGGAAGTCGGTGTGTGCCTGGCGAGCGGGGACCCGGTCGGTGATCCAAAGGCGTGGCCGGCGGCGATCGAGGCGTGGCTCGCGCTGTGTCAGACCTATGGCTGGGCCCCCGGGGTGATGGGAGCGAGTTCGGCCGGCGCCGAGGCGTTCCGCGAGGCCGGGCTCAACGCCTTGCAACTCGGCGACGAGGCCATTCTCTATCCCGACAACTTCCGGCTGTCCGGACCGGACATGCGGGCGGTCCGGCAGGCCGTGACGCGGGCGCGGCGTGCGGGCGTGAGTGTGCGCATCCGCAGGCACCGCGATTTGGGCGCCGACGAGATGGCCGACGTCATCGCTCGCGCCGACGCCTGGCGCGACACCGACGACGAGCGCGGCTTCTCGATGGCGCTGGGCCGGCTCGGCGACCCTGCCGACGGCGACTGCCTTCTGGTCGAGGCGGTCCAGAACGCGGGTGGGAGCGATGAAATCGTCGCCATGCTGTCGTTGGTTCCGTGGGGCACCAACGGCGTCTCGCTGGACCTGATGCGCCGTGCACCCCACTCCCCCAACGGCACCATCGAATTGATGGTCAGCGAACTGTGCATGCAGGCCGAAGACATTGGCATCACGCGGATCTCGTTGAACTTCGCCATGTTCCGCTCGGCGTTCGAACAGGGCGCCCAGCTCGGGGCCGGCCCGGTCGCGCGGCTGTGGCGCAGCCTGCTCGTGTTCTTCTCCCGGTGGTGGCAGCTCGAGACGCTGTACCGCTCGAACATGAAATACCAACCGGAATGGGTGCCGCGCTACGCCTGCTACGACGACGCCCGACTGGTGCCCCGGGTCGGGGTGGCCTCGGTGATCGCCGAAGGGTTTCTGGTGCTGCCCTTTTCGCGGCGTCACGAACAGCCGCACACCGGTCACCACACCGCGGTGCCGCAGAACCTGATGGCGACCGGACTGCTGCACCCCGACGGTACGGCCCCCGATCTCAGCGGGTTGGCGGCCGACCTGCCCGATGCCGACGAGCCGCGGCTGCCGGAACAGGTGCGGGTGCGCATGGCGAAGCTGAAGGCGTTGCAGGACAACGGGACCGATGCCTACCCCGTCGGTACGCCACCGTCGCACACCATCGCCGAGGCGATCGACGCAGACGACGACGTTCCGGTGACGGTGGCGGGCCGGGTGCTGCGCAGCCGCGACTACGGCGGCGTGTTGTTCGCCCAGCTGCGCGACTGGTCCGGCGAAGTTCAGTTGCTGTTGGACAACTCGTTGCTCGAATCGGCGACGACGGCGGACTTCACGCATGCCATCGATCTCGGTGACCTCATCGAGGTGTCGGGCACGATGGGGTTCAGCAAGAAGGGCACCCGTTCCCTTCTGGTGCGTGACTGGCGGATGATCGGCAAGTGCCTGCGCCCGCTACCCGACAAGTGGAAGGGGTTGACCGACCAGGAAGCGCGCGTGCGTGCCCGCTACGTCGACCTGGCGATCAACACCGAGGCTCGCGATCTCATCCGCGCGCGCAGCGGCGTGCTGCACGCGATTCGGGAAACTTTGGTGGCCAAGGGGTTCCTCGAGGTCGAGACGCCCATACTGCAACAGATCCACGGTGGCGCCAACGCCCGGCCGTTCCTCACCCACATCAACGCCTACGACCTGGACCTGTACCTCCGCATCGCTCCCGAGCTCTACCTCAAGCGGCTCTGCGTGGGTGGTGTCGAGCGGGTTTTCGAGCTGGGCAGGGCGTTTCGCAACGAGGGCGTCGACTTTAGCCACAACCCCGAATTCACGTTGTTGGAGGCCTATCAGGCGCACGCGGATTACAACGTCTGGATCGACGGTTGCCGGGAGCTGATCCAGAACGCCGCCGTCGCCGCGAATGGTGCGCCGGTGTTCTACCGGCCCCAGGAAGAGGGTGGGCTCGAGCCGGTCGACATCTCCGGTCGGTGGGCGGTCAAGACTGTGCACGATGCGGTGTCCGAGGCACTGGGTGAGCAGATCGGCCCCGACACCGAACTGCCGCGGTTGCGCAAACTGTGTGACGCCGCGGCCATTCCGTACCTCACGCACTGGGACGCAGGTGCGGTGGTGCTGGAACTCTATGAGCGGCTGGTCGAGGACCGCACCGAGTCGCCCACGTTCTACAAGGACTTCCCGACGTCGGTCTCGCCGCTGACCCGTCCGCACCGCAGCATCCCGGGCGTCGCAGAGCGGTGGGACCTGGTGGCGTGGGGCGTCGAACTCGGCACCGCCTACAGCGAACTCACCGATCCGGTCGAACAGCGCCGCCGGTTGCAGGAGCAGTCCCTGCTGGCCGCGGGCGGCGATCCGGAGGCGATGGAGCTCGACGAGGACTTCCTGCAGGCGATGGAATACGCGATGCCGCCCACGGGCGGATTGGGTATGGGCGTGGACCGCGTCGTCATGCTGATCACGGGGCGCAGCATCCGTGAGACGCTGCCGTTCCCGTTGGCCAAACCTCGTTGACAGCTGCTGCACAGCGCGCCACAAGGATCACACGTCACCCTGTAGGCCGTGACACTGGTGACACTGGCTCCTTCGCTGCGTGGGCACCTGTCGTTGATTCATGGCTGGATTCCCGCAATGGTGCAGATCGTCGCGGCGGTTCTCCTGCTCGCTGCGGTCGGATGGCGAACCCGTCGGTGGCGGTTGGTGTCGGTGCCGTGGGCCGCGGTATGTGGTATCGCGCTCGCGGCGGCGACGTACGCATACGTTGCATCCGAAGGGTTTTCAGGCAACCCGGCTCCCCGATCGCTGTGGGTGTGGGTGGCACTGACCGGTGTGGCGGGCGCCGTGCTGGTTGCGGGGTGGCGCGGCGCGCGATGGTGGCGTCGCGGTGTGTCTCTGATGACCCTGCCGCTGTGCCTGCTGTCCGTCGCGCTGGCGGTCAACCTCTGGGTGGGTTATGTCCCGACCGTGGGGGCCGCGTGGAATCAGCTGACCTCGGGACCGCTCCCCGATCAGACCGACGCGTCGACCGTGCTGGCGATGCAGCAGCGGCACCAGGTCCCGGTCAGGGGCACGGTGGTGCCGGTCAACATCGGTGACAAGGCGTCCGGTTTCAAGCATCGCGGTGAACTCGTCTACCTGCCGCCCGCGTGGTACGCGACCGATCCCCCGCCGCCGCTTCCGACGGTGATGATGATCGGCGGCGAGTTCAACACCGCGGCGGACTGGGTGCGCGCCGGCAATGCGGTCGCCACGGCCGACGACTTCGCCGCCGCGCACGGCGGTTATGCCCCGGTGCTGGTGTTCGTCGACGCGGCCGGTACGTTCCGCAACGACACCGAATGCGTGAACGGCAAGCGGGGCAACGCCGCTGACCATCTCACCAAGGACGTCGTGCCGTTCATGGTGTCGACGTTCAAAATGAGTGCCCGGCAAGCGAACTGGGGTGTCGTCGGATGGTCGATGGGCGGCACCTGTGCCGTCGACCTGGCGGTGATGCATCCCGACATGTTCGGCGCCTTCGATGACATCGCCGGCGACCTGAGCCCCAATTCCGGCACCAAGGAGCAGACGATCGAGCGCCTGTTCGGCGGCAATGCCGCGGCGTATGCGGCGTTCGACCCGATGACGGTGATCAAGCGGCACGGCCGCTATTCGGGCGTCACGGGGCGGTTCGACGTCAATACCGTGGACGCGGGTCCGCAGCGGGATGCGGCCAATGTGCTGTGCGGCCTGGCCGCCGCCAACGGCGTCAACTGTTCCGTCGTAGTCCAACCGGGCAATCACGACTGGCCGTATGCCGCACATGCCTTTGCGATGGCGCTGCCGTGGCTCGCGGCCCGACTCGGCACGCCCGGCGTCGCGCCCACACAGTTGCCTTCCGCCGTCCGCAGTGTCGCAACACCGCCGTCACCGTTGGGCAAACCGCACTGACGACGCATGACGAGCCGACATCGTCGCCACCCGCACTCACCGACTTCGTCGAGATCGTGCGAAACAGCGCAATCGGTCCGGCTCAGGACGGACAGTACGACTGGGTCGCGGCGCCGACGAAGAACCCACTCTGCTCCAGGGTCCAGTTGGCCGGTTCGCTGATCTCGACCGCAACCTGTTCGGGCTTCTGCCCGGCGGCCACGTAATCACAGACCGCGTGGGCAAGGCTGATTGCATCCTTGGGGGTCGAGAACGGGAATCCTTCTCCCTCGAGCACCGAGACGAAGATGTCGTCGGTCTCGTCGGCCAAGGCCGGTGCGGCGGTGCCGAGCGCCATGGCGACGCCGACAACCGCTGAGAAAATGATGCCGCCGCGCATGGTGGCTCCCTTCGCCGTGATGACGGCAAGACGCTACGCGTGTCGTACAAGCAACGCGCGGCTTTCGTCAAAATTGCCATAACCGTCGTGAGGGGCGGGCGGGTACCGTGAACGGCATGCCGGGCGACACCACTCCGGAGGATCAGGAACCCGCCGTCGACGCGGAAGTCGTGGAGCCGAAAACTGAGTCCACCACTCCGGTCGAGCCGGTCGACAGCGGCTACACCCCCGGTGGTGTGCCGACCTTCGACGCCGTGCGCGAGAAGATCGAGACCCGCTACGGCACCGCGATCGGCGCATCCGAACTCGCGGCCGAAACCCCCGAAGGTCGAAGCGTCGCCGAGCAGTACGACGAGCGGCAGCGGGCGGCCGCCGAGCGCCTGGAACAGATCCGCGAGCAGATGCGCAAACAGTCCGACGAGTCTCAGTAATCCGATTCGGCGGCAAGGATCTCGGCCAGGAACGCATCCGGACCGGGTTGATCCATCCGCGACCGCGCGAAGGCGCGCACCCGGTCGCGGGTTTGGGCCGACTCGTCGACGTCGGCGCCCACCACCACCCTGGCGCCGCGCCAGTCATGGTTCCAGGCAACGGCTTCGGAGATCGGTGCGCTGCCGTTGTCGACAACGGGAAACGATGCACGTCCGTCCGCTCCGAGTACGCCCGTCCCGCCGACGGTTCCCGACTCCAACCGCACGGTGATGCCGTGGGGTGTGCCCTGCCCTGTCAACTCCACGTCCACCACCGCGCTCACACCGTCGCCGGTCGCTTCGATTGACCACGTGACGGTGTCCTCGGCAGCGTCGAAGACCCCCGGTGGTACGGCCGCCCAGTTGAGCGAGGCCGTCCCGCCCGCGATGGCCGCTGAACTGCGGGCGCGCGAATCCGCCGCTGCCGCAAGCGCGTAGTCGGCGCGCCGGCCACTCACCGGGCCCGCATCGAGTGCCACCCCGACGTCGTCGGCCACGTCGCGGCACAGCTCGACAAGCGCAGCGACCCGCGGATCACCTTCGTGCACAGCGGCATCCAGCGCCGCCGCATGGGGGGCAAGCAGATGGGTGATCTCCGAGTCGAAGGTTTCGTCACCGAAGTAGTCCTGCGCCGCGGCGGTCAGCAGCGCGACCTCAGCGTCCAAAAGTGCACCGTCCAGGGTCGCGATCGCATCCCGCTGGCTCGCCGGCCACCAGCGCCGTAGCCAGTGGCCGAGCGCGAGTCGACGCAACGGAGCAAGCGCATCGGGCAGCAGGGTCACACCGGTCACCTCCACGCTGTCGACAGCGACGCGGTCACCCAGCGCGCAGATTACGGCGTGGTGGCCGGTCTCACCGACCACCCGCCACAACCAGTCGGCTCGCGCCGGATCGGTGAACGCGATCTGGGCGTCCGTCGAATCGTCGACCGTCCATGACAGCACCGCACCGCTGACTTCCAGCACGGCCACCAGCGGAGCCGGGGTCACCAGCGGTCCCGTCGTCCATAGACCCGAATCTGCCGTGAGCCTCATCCCGCCACCTGCAGCTCCAACATGGTCTTGATCCGCTGGCGGTGGTCCAGGCTGACCGAGCGGGCCACCCCTTCCAGCACCGCTCGGACGTCATCGACGTCGTCACACGGTTCCTGCCATACATCGCGGCCGTGCAGCCGGGCCCACAACCGGCTCAGGTAGGGGCGCGCGAATGCGGCCAGGTCGTCGATCACCTGCTGCTGGCGCGGATGGATCGGCTGGCCGGAGACCAGGTAGCGGCGCGCGTGCAGCACGTAGGCCTCCTTGCGCAGCCGCGCTTGGATCTGCCGGGCCAACTCGTAGCGAGAATCGGGGCGATCGGCCAACGGCGCGAGATGCACCGCGACCTCGATTCCTGCGACCAGCGTGGCCTGCTTGTCCTCTCCGATCAGACCCCACGGCGCGCACGCCCGGTCGACCTCTTCGGCGCACAACGTCGGCACGTCGGGAAGCTCGTCGCGGTCCATGGCCCTTCGCAGCGTTGCGCGCACCCTGTCGATCACGCTGCGGTTGAGGGGCCGGTCGTTGTCCGTGCTGCCGATGACGCTCGGCCGCTGTTGTGGCTCAACAGAACTGAGACCGAGGTTCACGATGGACCACGGCAACTCGGCCCGCCGGCTGCGGGCCTTGGCTCCGAGGTTGTACGGCGCGGCGTCGGCGATCAACGCCTGCCACACACGCTGCCGCGCGGCGGTGGCCGAGTGGCTGTCGGCGGAGCCGAGCACCGTGGTCAGCCCGGCCATGAACGGACCGGTGATCGCGTTGCCCGCGCGCACGTCTCGCCAGCTGCTGCTCAGTTGCTTCTCCAGTTCGGTGATGACCTTCTCGTCGGATACGAATCGGTTCAGTGCCTCGATCGCCGTGCGGTCACGTTCACCGTGGATGTCGCGCAGCACCTCCTCGGCGCCCGAACCATGTTGTGAGGGAGCGCCTTTCGTCACGGCTAACTCGAAACACACCGGGAAGTAAAGCTCCTGGGCATTGCCCGAGGTGATGCGTAAGCGGCGCCGCTCCCGTTTGAGGACGTCGAACCAGGCCGCGGTGTCCCGCAGTTGCGCAGCGTGGCCGACGATCGCGTCGTACATCGCATCGGCCACGTCGGGAGCGACGAAGGGCGCCGAGAAATGAGTGTTCGAGCGCAGTCGCAGCACCAGCGGATCGATGACCCGCTTCACCGTTCGCCGCAGCGGTCCGCCGTCTTCACCGCTGAGCACCTCGACGCCGGGCCCGATGGCACGCCAGGCCCGGTCGATGACCGCCCGGCGCGGATGGGCGACGGCGACGGCCGTCTCGGTGCTCATCAGGACAGGATAGAAGTACGTCGGCGATTGTGGGCAGCAGGAAAGTTGGGTTCGGTAGCGGCACGCCCGTCCGACCCTTAGGTCATGTTCACTGCGCTGTTCGCGTTCGTCTGCATCGTCTACATCGGCACGACGGCCGCTTCGTTACTACCGGCTTGGAAGCTCTCGCGTGTGGAGTCCGGCGAGGCCGACGAGCGTCTGGCCACGGCGGAGGACATCCTGGCCGCGCGCGCGGAGTTCGACCGGACGATGGTGCGCAAAGGCCTGCTCACCTGCGACCGACTCGAGTTGATCCGCAACGGCACTCGATCGCGGGCGGTCGTCACCGCGATGCGGCCCACCGGGCAGGCGCTCGAGGACTGCCGGGAGGTCGAACTGGATGTGATGGTCAAAAGGCCTGGAGGGGGGCAGTTTCCCGCCCGGGAGACGGCGTTGGTGCCGGCGTCCGCGCTCGTGAAGGTCTCCCCCGGCAGCGTCATCGACACCTACTACCGCCCCGGTGACGAGACCGCCGTGGCGATCTGTGTGGCGCCGGTGTGATCAGCGCGCGCCGTCGACGGCGAAGCTGGCCAGCGCCGCCCAGTACAGCGGGCTGGCGGTCAGATCGCCGCCGCGCCAGTCGCGCATCCGTTGCCGCTGCCAGCGGTTGACCGCGCGGCCGGCCTCATCGGCCTCATGGGCGCAGTCGACGGCGACGATCACCTCGCTCATCGGGTCGGCATCGGATGCGGCGAACTGCCGATAGCCCGCGGTCGTCGGTAACGACCACAACGTGGCGGTGACCAGTTGGGCGCCACCCAGGATCATCGCCGCCACCAGCCCGCTGGCCTCATCGAACTGATAGTCCCCGCCGGATGCGCACGCCAGCAGCGCAACCCGCGGAGGGAAAGGCAATCTCGCCGTCATGAGCTCACCCGCGGTGAGCGGCCGTTCTTCGGCGAGGTGCAGTGCGGCGCGGTCCGCGTGCCCGGCGTCGCCATCGGCGGCCGTGGCGTGTCCGACGTACACCATGCGGCCGGGGTGCCGAGCGAGTTGACCGGCGAGCCAACCCCGGTCGGCGTCGGTGCGCCGGAACAGCTCGACTGCGCCCGTCACGTCCGGCAGCACGGCGCGACGGGCGGCCAGATCGGCGAAATGCCGTGCCAGGACGGTATCGGGCGACGGTCTGCCGAGCACGGAGCCCAACGCCGCCTCCGGGCGTTGACCGGGAACGCGCGGGTCCAGCACCAACAGAACGGGTTTGTCGCCGCTGTCGTTCCAATCCACCGGAGCCCGCGGCGAATTGACGATGTTGGGAGGCACGGCCATCATGACCTCGGCCAGTTCCATCAGCCGGGTGCCGTCGTCGTCCGGCGATGCCAGCAGGCCCCAGGGCGTCCTGGCCAACCGTGCGCTCGGCGAGACGAACAGTGTCGCGCGTGGTGACGCCACATGCTCGACGAGCAGCTGCCAGCCGGCCGGCGCGATCAGCCGGGTGCCCAGCGCGCGGGCGAGGTCGAGTTCGGTGGGGGGCGAGGCGAATGCTCCCCTGGTGATCGCGCGGTCGAGCGCGTCGCGACGGTTCTCGGTGCCGACCGGGTCGGGCAGGGCCTCGGCCAGTCGCTGCTCGGCTGCAACGAGATCCGGCTGTTCGACCACCCAGGTGACGGTTCGCGACGGGTCGCCGACGACCCGCAGGGCCGCGTACGTCGCCACCCCGACGTCGGCGAAGCGCAGGACGAGGGTTTCGGTCAAGGCCACGTGCACCACGCGGGCTCGTCCGCGGTCACGTCGCGTCCGTACCGCTCGGCTGCCAGCGCGCGGTAGCGGCCGATGATCGGTGCGGTGGCAGGGTTCATCACCAGCGGCGGCAACGGTCCCAGCCGGGTCAGCGCCGCACCTGAAGTGACCGCCGGTCCGGCGGCGACGAGCGCGTACTCGTCGGCGGACTCCACAGGTACGGCCGCTGTGGCGGTACCCGCCCAGTCCATGGCGTCGGCGGAGGCGGGTTCGGCGGTGAACGTGCCCCGCGCGCTGTGGTATTCGATGAGCTCGCTGATGAGGTCGGTGTTGCCCCACTCCCATGCGACGGCGAAGGCACCGGCGAGGATCGGGGCGGAAACGTAGGTCGCCCAGCGCATCCGGGCATCGGCGTCGGGAATCGAGTACCGCACCGAGTCGACGGCCATCGCGGCGGGAATTTTTAGTTCGGCGGCCTTCTCCAGCTTTTCGGCCGCGTGGACGGAATCGGTCAATGCATCGGCCCGCCAGACGTTACCGAGCTGGTCGTCGAGGCGGGCGTACTGCAGCCAGCTGTGCCGTGGCCATGCGTCGAGCAGTTCGCGCGCCTCTTCGACGCGCTCGAGAGCTGAGGCGAAGTCTCCGCGGAAGATGTCTACCCAGCTGCGCTGCAACAAGATCCGGTGGATGTGCAGTGGTTTCTCGATCTCCCGCCAGTGCCGTTCGGCGTGGCCGAGCCGTTCGTCGGCATCGTCGAGCGCTTTCACAGAGATGCTGATCAGGCCGAAGTACAGCCAGCACCGCGAGACGTCGTGTGCGCGAAGATGTTCGGCGATGGCCGGATATGCCTCGTGGACCAACGTCTGCGCCTGCGGCCGGTCCCCCGCCGACCACGCCGCCGTCGCGCGTTCGAGTTGGGTGCGCGCCACCGCCAACCTCCACCCCCGCGCCTCCGCGCGCGCCCCCGCCCGCCGCAGCCAGGGCTCGGCCGCAACGAGCCGGCCGGTCTCGACGCAGAACCTGCCATAGCCGGTGGCTCCCAGGACGAGAAGGTGATCGTGGTGTTCACTACCGTCGCCCGGGCGATCGATCACGTCGATCACGCGCTCCCACAACGGGATCGACTTCACGTGCAGGTCGTCGTCGCACAGTGCGACCGCGCACAGGATCTCGGCGTACGTGATCAGGAACCGGTGTTCGGCGGCGAGTCCGGCAACCGGCTCGTCGTCGGTCAGCGCGATCAGCGCGGCCTCGGCGGTCTCGTGGTCCCCGTGTGCGGCGGCCACCCCGGTCTGCAGGAACTGTGCCCGCCGCGAGTACCGGCGCACCATCAGCTCGATCTCGGCCGTCGTCATCGTCACCTGTGCCGCGGCCTCGGGCTTGCTGCCCGCGAGGATCGCCGAATAGACGGCCAGGCACTCACGCATCCGGTTCAGGCATTCCTCGGTGCCGTTGTACGCCGTGCGGACCAGGTAGATCTCGCCGAGCAGCGCGTACACCTCGAGCATCCAGTCGTCTCGGCCGGCCTGTTCGATCTGCGGCACCAGAGACAGCAGGAGATCCTTGGCCGCCTCTTCGTTGGCGGCGAACGCCAGGTGACGCGCACGCTGGAGGTCCGCGGGGATCGCCACGGTCGAATCATAGAAAGCGGCGGGCATGCCTGGCACGCCCGCCGCTTCAGGAGGTGGATCGCTCAACTGCAGTTGACCTTGACGGTGAACGGCTTGGTGATCGACCCTGCCATCGGGTTCGAGATGTCGGTGCCCGTTGCTTCGCCGGTGATCGTGTAGGTGTCGCCGTCGACCTTCACCTCGGCCGAACCGACCTTGGCGCCCATGGTGTTGCTGACCGCGAGGGCGTTTCCGTCGACCACCATGCCCAACGACTCCACCTTCGGGTTCGCCTCATCGCTCATCACGATGCCCAGACCCTGCTGACCGCCGATCGCGCCGCTGGCGACGTTGATCCGGCCACCCTGCTTCACGCACGTGACGGTGTTGAGGTCCAGTCCCTCGAGGTCCTTGCCGTCGACCTTCACCTCGGTGCTGCCGCCACTGCTCACGCCCGCCGCGCTGACCGCGGGGGCGCTTCCCTTGTCGTCCGAACAACCCACCAGCACGGCGGCGCCGGCGACCAGTCCGATCAGACCCACAACAACGCGATTCATCGATCTTCCCTTCTTTGGGACGTCGCCCCGATGGCGCCCGTCATGGCGGTAAGTCAAAACCGCGC
Source organism: Mycobacterium sp. GA-1199 (assembly GCF_001500045.1). GTDB lineage: Bacteria > Actinomycetota > Actinomycetes > Mycobacteriales > Mycobacteriaceae > Mycobacterium. The sequence goes on along the minus strand of NZ_LQIX01000003.1, from coordinate 102,842 downwards.
CGGTCGCTACCGATCCCAAACTTTGTCGGCGCCCGACGGTACGGTTCGCAGGCGATGCGCAGATTCACGATCGACGAGCGGCGGGCACGGCTCGCCCGTCGGCACTTCCTCTGTTCACCGGCGGGCTCCATCGGTGCTGTGGTCGACGGTGTGCTCGGGCTGCATGCGACCGATCCGGCGACCCCGTACCTGTCGATGTGGGCGCGGCTGCAAGGATTCGACGTCGCCGATCTGGATGCCGAACTCTACGAGCGGCGCACGCTGGTCAAACATCTCGCGATGCGCAGAACGCTGTGGACCGTGCGCACCGCCGACGTGCCGCTGATCCAGTCCGCGGCAAGCGAGCGGGTTGCCGACACCGAGCGTCGGCGACTCGTCGCTGGTGCGCAGAAGGCCGGTGTCTGCACCGATGGCGACGCATGGCTCGACGCGGCCCGCGCGGCGGTCCTGATGCATCTGGCCGAACGGGGGCCCACGAGCGCGAAGGACCTGCGCGAGGCGCTACCCGAGTTGGCGGGGTCCTGGGACCCGGCCCCGGGTAAGCGGTGGGGCGGCGAGACCCCTTTGGCACCGCGCATCTTGACCGTGCTGGCGGTGCGCGGCGACATCATGCGCGGCCCCAACGACGGAAAATGGACGACGTCACGACCGCGTTGGGTTGCCACCGGCGACTGGATCGGCACGGCCCGATGCGGCCGACCCGCAGACGGCCCGCACGGAGCTTGTGCGCCGCTGGCTCGCAGCGTTCGGCCCGGCCACCGTGACCGATGTCAAGTGGTGGTTCGGGAACACGCTGACGTGGGCGCGGGAGGCGTTGCGGGACGTCGGCGCGGTCGAGGTCGATCTCGACGGCATACCGGGGTTCGCTCTCCCCGACGATCTCGACGTCGAACCCGAACCCGAACCGTGGTGCGCCCTGCTGCCCGGTCTGGACGTCACGACGATGGGCTGGTTCGACCGCGACTGGTATCTCGGGCCGTACCGGGCGCAGGTGTTCGACCGGAACGGCAACGGCGGGCCCACCGCATGGTGCGACGGCAGGATCGTCGGTGCGTGGGTCCAGGATGACGAAGGCCGGGTCGAGTTGCGACTGCTCGAGGACGTCGGCCGTTCCGCGCAGGCCCGCTTACAGAAACGTGCCGACGAGTTGACCGACTGGCTCGACGGCGTACGGGTCAGCCCGCGATTCCCGTCGCCGCTGTCCAAGGGCTAGCGCCGAGACTGCGTTTTTTGACGGATTTCGACCGAATCCCGTCAGAAACCGCACTCTCGGCGAAGGCGCTAGGCGCTGACCTTGGCGCGCTTTCCGTTGCGCGCCTTGGGCTTCGGTCGTGCGACGCCCAGGCATTCGGCGAGGAAGTGACCGGTGTAGCTGTCGGGGTTGGCCGCGACGTCCTCGGGGGTGCCCGACGCGACGAGGGTGCCGCCGCCCGCTCCGCCCTCGGGCCCCATGTCGACGATCCAATCCGAAGTCTTGATCACGTCGAGGTTGTGCTCGATGACGATCACCGTATTGCCTTTGTCCACAAGGCCGTTGATGACCTTGAGCAGTTTGCGGATGTCTTCGAAGTGCAGGCCGGTGGTCGGCTCGTCGAGGATGTACACCGTACGGCCGGTCGACCGCTTCTGCAGCTCGGAGGCCAGCTTCACGCGCTGCGCCTCACCACCGGACAGCGTCGGCGCCGGCTGGCCCAGCCGCACGTAACCGAGGCCCACATCGACGAGCGTCTTGAGGTATCGGTGGATCGAGGTGATCGGCGCGAAGAACTCCGACGCCTCCTCGATCGACATGTCGAGTACCTCGGCGATGGTCTTGCCCTTGTAGTGCACCTCGAGCGTCTCGCGGTTGTACCGGGCGCCCTGGCACACCTCGCACGGCACGTACACATCGGGGAGGAAGTTCATCTCGATCTTGATGGTGCCGTCACCCGAACACGCCTCGCAGCGACCGCCCTTGACGTTGAACGAGAACCGTCCCGGTTGATAGCCGCGCACCTTGGCCTCTGTGGTGGCCGCGAACAGCGTGCGGATCTTGTCGAAGACGCCGGTGTAGGTGGCGGGGTTGGACCGCGGTGTGCGGCCGATCGGTGACTGGTCGACGCGGACCAGCTTGTCGAGCTTGTCGAGCCCCGTCACCCGGGTGTGGCGACCCGGCACCTGCCGCGCCCCGTTGAGCTTGTTCGCCAACACCGACGCCAGGATGTCGTTGACCAACGTCGATTTACCCGATCCCGAAACGCCGGTGACCGAGGTCAGCACCCCGAGCGGGAAGGCCACGTCGATCTCGCGCAGGTTGTGCTCGCGGGCGCCGACGACCGTCAGCAGCCGCTTCTTGTCGACCGGCCGCCGGATCGCCGGCACCTCGATCTCTTCCTTGCCCGAAAGATAGGCTCCCGTAAGCGATTCCGGGTTCTTCAGCAGCTCGTCGTACGGTCCACTGTGCACGATTTGACCGCCGTGCTCGCCGGCCGCGGGGCCGATGTCGACGACCCAGTCGGCATGGGCGATGGTGTCGAGATCGTGCTCGACGACGATCAGCGTGTTCCCCAGATCCCGTAACCGGACGAGCGTGTCGATCAGCCGACGGTTGTCCCGCTGGTGCAGCCCGATCGACGGTTCGTCGAGCACGTAGAGCACCCCGACGAGCCCCGACCCGATCTGCGTGGCGAGCCGGATACGTTGCGCCTCACCGCCGGACAGCGTGGCGGCGGCCCGAGACAGCGACAGGTAGTCCAACCCGACGTCTAGTAGGAAGCCCAGCCGCGACTGGATCTCCTTGAGCACCTGGCCGGCGATGGCCTGCTCGCGTGCGCCCAGCGTCAGCGCGTTGAGGAACTCCGAGCACTCCGCGATGGACAACTCGGCGACCTCGGCGATGGACTTCGGGCCGAACTCGCCCGCCGTCAGCGTCACCGCGAGGATTTCGGGTTTGAGCCGTGTGCCCTCGCACTCCGGACAGGGCACGTCGCGCATGAAGCCCTCGTAACGCTCCTTCATCTGCTCGGAGTCCGTCTGCTCCATCCTGCGCTGCAGGAACGCCATCACGCCCTCGAAATCGGCGTAGTACGAACGGGTTCGGCCGTAGCGGTTCTTGTACCGCACGTGGACCTGCTCATCGCAGCCTTCGAGGATGGCCCTGCGCGCCTTGGCAGGCAGCTTTTTCCAGGGCGTGTTCACGTCGAACCCGAGCGCGTCGCCGAGACCCGCCAGCATCCGCGTGAAGTACTCCGCGGTCTGCCCCATCGACCAGGGCGCGATCGCCCCCTCCGCCAGGGTCAGGTCCGGATCCGGCACGACCAGTTCGGGATCGACCTCCTTGCGGATGCCCAGGCCCAGGCATTCGGGGCAGGCGCCGTAGGGCGAGTTGAAGGAGAACGACCGCGGCTCGAGGTCGTCGACGGCCAGCGGGTGCCCGTTGGGGCAGGCCAGCTTCTCGGAGAACCGCTGTTCGCGGTGCGGGTGGTCGTCCTCACGATCGACGAACTCCAGCACGACGATGCCGTCGGCGAGATTCAGCGCGGTCTCGATCGAGTCGGTCAGCCGCTGCTTGGCGCTGGCCTTCACCGTCAGGCGGTCGACGACCACCTCGATGTCGTGTTTCTCCTGCTTCTTGAGCTTCGGCGGATCGGTGAGCGGATACACCACACCGTCGACCCGCACGCGGCTGTAGCCCTGCGTGTTCAGCTTGTCGAACAGGTCGACGAACTCACCCTTGCGGGTGCGCACCACCGGTGCGAGCACCTGGAAACGCAGGCCCTCGTCCATGGCCAGCACCTGATCGACGATCTGCTGAGGCGTCTGCCGGGCGATGCGCTCACCGCAGATGGGACAGTGCGGGGTGCCCGCGCGGGCGTACAGCAGGCGCAGGTAGTCGTACACCTCGGTGATGGTGCCGACCGTCGACCGCGGGTTGCGGTTGGTCGACTTCTGGTCGATGGACACCGCCGGGGACAGACCCTCGATGAAGTCAACGTCGGGTTTGTCCATCTGACCGAGGAACTGGCGGGCATAGGCCGACAACGACTCCACGTAGCGGCGCTGGCCCTCGGCGAAGATCGTGTCGAAGGCCAGCGACGACTTCCCCGACCCCGACAGCCCGGTGAAGACGATCAGCGCGTCGCGTGGTAAATCAAGATCGACACTTCGCAGGTTGTGCTCGCGCGCACCCTTGACGACAAGGCGGTCAGCCACCCGGTTCCTCCCGAAGACATAGTTCAAAACCACTCTATGTGGACCCACCGACAAGCCCGAGACAAGGCGGATACGGTGAAACACATGACCCTCGTCGACGACAACTACACCGGCCACGTCGAGCCAGGGACCGCGGCCCGGCGCGCGCTCCCGGGCGCCTCGATCGTCAAGGTCTCGGTCGGCCCGATGGACAACAACGCCTACCTGGTCACGTGTTCCAAAACCGGCGAAACCCTGCTGATCGACGCCGCCAACGACGCACCGGTCCTCCTCGGCCTGATCGAGAAGCACGCCCCGACACTGTCGCTGATCGTCACGAGCCACCAGCACTTCGACCACTGGCAGGCGCTGGAAGAAGTGGCCAAGGTCACCGGGGTGCCGACGGCCGCGCACCAGCTCGACGCCGACCCGCTGCCCGTCCGGCCCGATCGGATCCTCGCCCACGGGGACAAGGTCGACATCGGGGAGCTGTCCTTCGATGTCATCCACCTGCAGGGCCACACTCCCGGCTCGGTGGCGCTCGCGCTCGACGGGGCCGATGAGGCGACCCATCTGTTCACCGGCGACTGCCTGTTCCCCGGCGGTGTCGGCAAGACGTGGGAGGACGGGGCTTTCGACCAGCTGCTGGGGGATGTGACCTACCGCGTGTTCGAGGTCTACGACGATTCGACGGTGGTCTACCCGGGCCACGGCGACGACACGACGCTCGGCGCGGAGCGGCCGCATCTGGCCGAGTGGAAAGAACGCGGTTGGTAGACGCGCCGGTCGCGGTCGTCACGGGTGCCAGCCGCGGCGCCGGACGCGGAATCGCACACGCGCTGGGCAGCCACGGCTGCACGGTGTATGTCACCGGACGCACCGAGCGCGCGGTCGAGTCGGCGCTCGACGGCACGATTCACGAGACCGCCGAGCTGGTCACGGCCGCCGGCGGCACCGGGATCGCCGTCCGCGTCGACCATGCCGACGACGAACAGACGAAGGCCCTATTCGAGCGGGTCGGGCAAGAACAGGGCCGGCTGGACATCCTGGTGAACAACGCGGTGATCATCCGCGAGGAAGTGATGGGCCGGACCCGGTTCTGGGAAGAGCCCGTCAACGTCATCGACACCCTCGAGGTCGGCCTGCGCAGCAGCTATGTCGCGACCGTGTACGCGGCCCCGCTGATGCTCGCGCAGCGGCGCGGCCTGGTGGTGTTCACCTCCGCGCCCGGTGCGGCCCACTATGTGTTCGGTCCGGCGTACGGCGTGCACAAGGCCGGCACCGACAAGATGGCCGCGGACATGGCGGTCGACTTCCGCGACTTCGGCATCGCGACGGCCTCGATCTGGATGGGCGTGCTGTTGACCGAACGCTTCAAGAAGCTCGTCGCGACCGCGCCCGACAAGCTCGCCCATCTCCTCGACAACACCGAGACACCGGAGTTCACCGGGCACCTGATCTGGGCCCTGTTCAACGACCCCCAGTTGATGGACAAGAGCGGCCAGGCCTTCATCGGCGCGGAGTTGGCGGCGCAGTACGGCATCAAGGACGCCGAAGACCGCGAGCCGGCGTCGTACCGCGACCTGCACGGAATTCATCCGATCAGGCAATTCGACCGCATATTGCGGTGACACTGATGGTGTGGACGGCGCGCGGTGCCCGTCGTGCGGCACCGAAGTGGGGACGCGGGCCAAGTTCTGCAGCGAGTGCGGAACACCGCTGAGCCGCGCCGCGGGGGCGGCTGAGTACAAGCAGGTGACGGTGCTGTTCGCCGATGTCGTGCATTCGATGGGCATCGCCAGGACCGTGGGCCCCGAGCGGCTGCGCGAGATCATGACCGATCTCGTCGACGTGGCCAGCTCGATCGTCGCGCGTTACGGCGGCACGGTGGACAAGTTCACCGGCGACGGCATCATGGCGGTCTTCGGCGCGCCGCTCGCGCTGGAGGATCACGCGGTGCGCGCATGTCTTGCGGCGCTGGGCATCCAGACCGAGATGCACGCGGTTGCCGCCGACGTCGGCAAGCGCGACGGAGTCGACCTCCAACTGCGCATCGGCCTCAACTCTGGACAGGTGATCACCGGCGATATCGGTTCGGGCGCGTTGGGATACACCGCGATCGGCGAACACGTCGGGTTGGCTCAACGGATGGAGTCGATAGCCCCGCCGGGAGGGGTGATGCTCAGCGCGTCGACGGCGCGGCTGGTGGAGTCGGCGGCCACGCTCGATGCGCCGGAGTTGGTGCGCGTCAAGGGCGGCGACCAACCCATGCCCGGCCGACGGTTGCTGAGCATCGGCCGCGGGCAGGGCTCTTTGCGATCCGACACCGCACTGGTCGGACGGCGGTGGGAGAAGTCGGCGCTCGAAGGCTTGTTGGACAGGGCGATCGACGGTCAGGGCGCCGTTGTCGGTGTCTCCGGACCACCCGGCATCGGCAAGAGCAGACTCACGCGCGAGCTCGCGGCGACTGCGGCCAGCCGAGGAGTGCCGGTGTACACAACGGCATGCGAGTCACACACCACCCAGGTGCCGTTCCACGTGGTGGCCCGGCTGCTGCGGGCGGCGACCGGCGTCGAGCATCTCGATGCATCGTCCGCCCGTTCCCTGATCGCCGGGACCTTCCCCGACGCAGGCCGTGACGACGTAAGCCTCCTCGAGGACATGCTGGGCATCGCCGATCCGTCGGTCGAGCCGCCGCGGATCGACGCCGACAGCCGTCGGCAACGCCTGATCGCACTGGTCAATTCGGCTGCACTGGCCACGCCGACGCCTGCCCTCTACATCATCGAAGACGCCCACTGGATCGACGAGTCCAGCGAGTCGATGCTCGCCGCGTTCCTCACCGTCATCCCCCAGACACCGCTGCTGACGGTCATCACGTACCGACCCGAATATCGCGGATCGCTGACCCAGGTGCCGGGGACGCAGACCATCGCGCTCGGCCCGTTGAACGACGCGGAAACCGCCGATTTGGTCACCACCCTGCTCGGACCGGATCCCTCCGTGCGCCAGCTCACGCAGACGGTCGTTCAAAAGGCCTTGGGCACACCGTTTTTCGCCGAGGAGATCATTCGCGACTTCGTGGAACGCGGCGTACTGCACGGGCGCCCGGGGGCGTATGCGTCGACCGCGGAGGTCGCCGATGTCAGTGTGCCCGCCACGCTGCAAGCGACGATCGCGGCCCGCATCGACCGACTCGATCTCGCCGCAAAACGCACCCTCAATGCGGCGTCGGTCGTCGGATCACGCTTCGGCACAGAGCTGTTGAAAGCGCTCGCCATCGAACCGCGCCCGGCCGAGCTGCTGACCGCTCAGCTCATCGACCAGGTCACGTTCACCGACGAACCGGAATTCGTGTTCCACCATCCGCTCATCCGAGCGGTCGCCTACGAGGCCCAGCTCAAATCCGACCGGGCAGAATTGCACCGTCGGGTGGCCGCCGCGATCGAACGACAAAGCGCGGGCAACCTCGACGAGAACGCGGCGCTCATCGCCGAACATGCCGAGGCCGCAGGCGATCTGCACGCGGCCTTCGGCTGGCATATGCGAGCCGCCGAATGGTCGAACAACCGCGATGTCTCGGCCGCATTGCAGAGTTGGGAGCGCGCATGTCGGGTCGCCGATGCCCTGCCAGAAGACGACCCGAACCGTAGCGCGATGCGCATAGCACCGCGCACCCTTCTGTGTGCGAGCGGTTGGCGGGTGGCCCGCGAGTGCGGCGCGCGCTTCGACGAGTTGCGCGAACTCTGCGAACTCGCGGGTGACAAGAGATCGTTGGCCGTCGCGATGATGGGCCCCCTGTCGGATCATCACTTCCGCGGCGAGACACAGGAGTCATCGAGAGTGGCCACCGAACAAATGGCGCTCCTGGAATCGATCGGTGACCCTGGGCTGGCCGCGCAGGCCGCTTTCGGCGCCATCGGGATCAAGGTTCAGAACGGCGAGATCGCGGATGCGCTCCGTTGGGCGGAGACCACGATCGAGTGGGCCGCCGGTGACCTTGCCAAAGGCAGCCTGGTGGTGGGCTCGCCGCTCGCCATCGCCATGGGCCTGCGCGGCCTGGCCGGGTGGTGGTTCGGCCGTAAGGGATGGCTCGATGACATCATCGCGGCCGCCGGCATGGCGGATGAGAGCAATGAGCCACTCACGATCGCCCTCACGACGTCCTGGAATTTGGGGTTGGGGGTGCCGTTCGGTGTGTTGGCTGCCGACGAATCGGGCTGCGCCAGGGCGGAAGCGACTCTGAGGACCGCCGATGCGTTCTCGTATGGCTATGCGGGCGAGATCGCCCGATACGTGTTGGGTGGACTGCTGATTCACCGGGAGGATGCCGCCGCATGGGACCGCGGACGGGACCTGATCACACAGGTCCGGGAAGTCTGGACGCAAACCCAGACGATGCTGGTCGAGGTCACGTTCATGGATGCTCTACTCGGCATTGACCGAGCCAACCGGGGCGACCTTGATGGGGGCATCCCCCTAGTGCGCGGAGCGGCCGAGTCCATGCTCGGTCGAGGCGAGTTCACCTACTGGATTCCGGTGGCCGGTGCTCTTGTGCGGGCCCTGCTCAAGCGCGGGACAGACGAGGATCTCGCCGAAGCCGCGACCGCGATCGAGCAGTTGGAACGCGCGCCGCTCGACGGATCGGCCATCCGCGACGTCTGGGTTCTCCGACTGAAGGCGCTGCTGGCACACACCACAGGCGACGATGCCGCGTATCGCGAACTCGCAGACCGTTATCGGACGATGGCGCATGACCTCGAATACGAGGGACATCAGAAGTGGGCCGCGGCGATGCCATGATCGTCGCCTGCCACGATGCCGGGGGCTCTGCGGCGCCGTTGAGCGGCCATCTGACGATCGGCCTTGCGAACTTCGATAGATTGCCTGGTGACGAAGAAAGGGCAGATATGAACACCGATCAGTTGAAGAAGGCGCAAAGCGGCGCCGGGTTCATCGCGGCACTCGACCAGAGCGGCGGCAGCACCCCCAAGGCGCTGAAGCTCTACGGGATCGCCGAGGACGCCTACTCCGGCGACGACCAGATGTTCGACCTCGTGCACGAGATGCGCACCCGCATCATCACCAGCCCCGCCTTCGACGGCGACCGCATCATGGGCACCATTTTGTTCGAGCAGACGATGGACCGCGAGATCGAGGGCCGTCCGACCGCCGATTACCTGTGGAACGTCAAGAACATCGTGCCGTTCCTCAAGATCGACAAGGGCCTGGCCGAGGAGAAGGACGGCGCGCAGACGATGAAGCCGATGCCCGGCCTCGACGATCTGCTCGACCGCGCCGCCGCGAACGGGGTCTTCGGCACCAAGGAGCGGTCGGTCATCAAGCTGCCCGGCGCCGGCGTGGACGCGGTCGTGGCTCAGCAGTTCGAGGTCGCCGAGCAGGTACTCGCCAAGGGCCTGGTGCCGATCATCGAACCCGAGGTCGACATCAAGAGCCCGAAGAAGGCCGAGGCCGAGGACCAGCTCAAGGCCGCGCTGCTCGAGGGCGTTGGCAAGCTCGGCGACAAGAAGGTCATGCTCAAGCTGACGCTGCCCGACACCGACAACCTGTACAAGGATCTGGTCGAGCATCCGAACGTGCTGCGGGTCGTGGCGCTGTCGGGTGGTTACAGCCGCGATGAGGCGAACGAGAAGCTGGCGCGCAACATCGGTGTCATCGCGAGCTTCTCGCGGGCGCTGACTGAGGGTCTGACCGCCCAGCAGAGCGACGAGGAGTTCAATTCCACGCTCGATCAGGCGATCGCCAGCATCGCCAAGGCGTCGAGCACCTGATCTGACCGCGCTGCGGGGTTACGCGTCGGCGATCGTCGCCGGCGCGTTCCCCGCGCTCGCGCTCCCCGCGCCCGCCCTGTGGTGGCTGGCGTGGATAGCACTGGTTCCGCTGCTCGCCGTGCTCCGCGCCGCCCCGACGGCCGGGAGGTCCGCCGTGCGGGCCTGGTTGGCAATGGCGGTGTTCGTCGGCGTCACCCAGTACTGGCTGTGGCCGAGCGCCGGTCCTCTGCTCCTCGCACTCGCCGCCGGGCTTGGCGCGCTGTGGCTGCCGTTCGGCTGGGCGGCGCACCGCCTGCTCGCCGGCGACCTCACCAAGCGCGAGACATTCAGCGCCGTGGTCGTGCTGCCCAGCATGTGGGTGCTCACAGAGGCGGTCCGGTCGTGGGACCGGCTCGGCGGGCCGTGGGCCCTCCTCGGTGCATCGCAGTGGAATCAGCCGGCCACGCTGGCGTCCGCTTCCCTGGGGGGCGTGTGGCTCGTCAGCTTCCTCCTGGTGGCGGTCAATACCGCAGTCGTCGTTGCGGTGGTGCGGCGTTCGGCCGCGTCGGCGGCATTGGCAGCGGTTCTTCTCGCCATCGGTCCCGCCTGGTTCTGGTGGGGTCCGGAACCGACGTCCGGTCCGACAATCCGGGTCGCGCTCGTCCAGCCGGGTGACATCGCCGACTCCACGGCGCGACAGGCTGCGAGCGAGGCACTGACCGAGCAGCTGGCCGGGCAGCGAGTGGACCTGGTCGTGTGGGGTGAGAGCAGTGTGGGCGTGGACTTGGCGACCCACCCCGAAGTCACCGCGCGGCTCGCCGCCCTGTCCCGGCGTGTGGGGGCCGACCTGCTGGTCAACGTCGACGCGCGGGCGGCATCGGGCGGCATCTACAAATCGTCGGTGCTCGTCGGACCGGACGGCGTGCAGGGCTCGTACGCAAAAACGCGACTGGTCCCGTTCGGCGAGTACGTGCCGCTGCGGCCCTTGATCGGCTGGGCCACGTCGAACACCCAAGCCGCGGGTGAGGACCGCCGTCGCGGGGAGGGACCCGTGGTCCTGCACACCGACGCCGCCGCGATCGGACCGCTGATCAGCTTCGAGACGATGTTCTCCGACCTCGCCCGGGAAGGCGTCCGGCGAGGAGCGGAGCTGCTCGTCTACCAGAGCTCGACGTCGTCGTACCAAGGCAGTTGGGCGCAGCCGCAGCTGGCGGCGATGCCCGCCGTACACGCGGTCGAAACGGGCCGGCCCGCGGTTCATGCCGCGTTGTCCGGGGTCAGTTCGGCGTTCGACGCGCGCGGCCACCGGCTGGCATGGATGCCCGCCGCCGAGCGCGGGGTCACGGTCGTCGACGTCCCGCTGGACGCGCGAACGACCCCCTATCAGCGGTGGGGCGACTGGATGATCGTGGCTGCGCTGCTGGTGATTACGGCGTGGTGTGCACGATCAGCACGTCGCTCTTGGAGCGGCGTGCGACATTGGCGGGGACGGAACCGAGCAACCGGCCGGCGATGGTGGACAGGCCGACGTTACCGACGACCAGCAGATCGGCCTTGACCTCCTCGGCGAGTTCGACGAGCGCGTCGACGGGGGCGCCGACGACGGCCTTCTCCTCGACGTTCGTGGCGCCCGCCTGGTGGGCACGTTCTTTCGCCTCGCGAAGAATCGCATAGATGGGCGCGTTGCCGGCCATTTTGTAGCCCTCGTCCTTGAGCACGTCGGCCGCACGCTGATCTTCATCCTGGGGGAAGTACGCCGTCGCGATGACCAGCTTGGCGTCACCGGCGATCTGACCAGCTCTCTCGACCGCGCGCAGCGACGAGTCCGATCCGTCCGTGCCAACCAAGACGGTCTGATAGGCGCTCATCCACATCCTCCCGATTTCAGTTCCGTTGCCAACCGGAACAGTAGCCGCTCCGGTGGCGTTTGCCTGCGATTTCGTCCTACTTCGCACCCAACGTCACCATGGCCTATCCCAGGTGACGCCGCCTACACCCGGTCGTCACGATGACTTCCCCATCCATTCGGTGAGCGCTGCACAAGCGCACACGCTAGCGTTTTGCCGTTCGCGGGAAGGGTGGGTAGCAGGGCGTGGATCTGTCGCTGGTACAGCAACGCCTCGCGCGCCTCGACCCGTCGGGGTCCCTTCGCGCCGGCCGGTTCGACGCTGCGCTGACGGCGGTGTTCGCGGTCGCGGTGTCGGCGGCGGGTGCGGCCCGGCCGTCGCTGTGGTTCGACGAGGCGGCCACGATCTCGGCCTCGACGCGGTCGATCCCCCAGCTGTGGGGTCTGCTGCACAACATCGACGCGGTGCACGGCCTGTACTACCTGCTGATGCACGGGTGGTTCGCGGTGTTCCCGGTCACCGAGTTCTACTCCCGGCTGTCGAGCTGCCTGGCCGTCGGCCTGGCGGCCGGCGGTGTCGTCGTCCTGGCGCGACGCTTCGCCTCCCGGACGACGGCCGTCTGCGCGGGGATCGTGTTCGCGATCCTGCCCCGCGTCACGTGGGCGGGCATCGAGGCACGGTCCTATGCGCTGACGGCGGCCGCGGCCGTCTGGCTGACCGTGTTGTTGATGCTCGCACTCCGCCGCAACTCCTGGTGGCTGTGGGGCTGCTACGGGCTGGCGCTCGTGGGCTCGTCGCTGCTGAACGTCTTCGTCCTGCTGATGGTGCTGGTGCACGCGGTTGCGCTGACAGCGGTGACGGCTCGGCGAGCGGTCGTGCGCCGCTGGATCGTGACGGTGGCGGTGGCGATCGCGGTGGTGGCGCCGTTTCTGACGTTCAGCAGGACGCAGGTCGCCCAGGTGCGGTGGATTTCACCGCCGGGCTGGCACACGGTCGCAGAAGTGGTGCAGGAACAGTACTTCGACCACAGCGTGGCGTTCGCGGTCTCGGCGGGACTGGTGCTCGTTCTGCTCGTGATCCGACGGTTCCGGCTGACAGAAGCCGGCGTCCGATCGCTGGTGGCGATCAGCGCGGCGTGGATCGGGCTTCCGACGGCTGTGCTGCTGCTCTACTCCGTGTGGGGGGCGCCCATCTACTACCCGCGCTATTTGAGCTACACCTCGCCGGCGATGGCGCTGCTGTTGGCCGTCGGCATCACCGCCGTCGCCAGATCGCGCGAGGCCGTCGTGGTGGTGCTGACTGTGCTGGCGGTCGCGGCGACCCCGAACTATGTGCTCGAACAGCGGGGTCCGTACGCGAAGGAGGGCATGGACTTCAGCCAGGTGGCCGATGTCCTCACGGCGCACGCCTCCCCCGGCGACTGCCTGGTGCTCGACAACACCACCAACTGGGCACCAGGCCCGATCCGACCGTTGACGGCCGCGCGCCCTGAGGCGTATGCGGACCTCGTGGACCCCGGGCGCGGTCGCCGCGCCGCCGACCGAAACCGCTTGTGGGACGCCCATCTGGGGATCTGGGGTGTGGCCGACCGGCTTCGACCGTGCACCGTGCTGTGGACGGTTTCACAACGCGACGCCACCGTCCCAGATAGGGAGAGCGGGCCCGCGCTGGATCAGGGACCCCGCCTGCGCCGTGCGCCTGCCTACCGGGTACCGCACGCGATGGGCTTCCGGCTCGTCGAGCGCTGGCAGTTCAGCTTCGCCCAGGTGGTCAAGTCGACGCGGTAGCGGGTGACCGCTGCCGGAACCGGGTAACCATCCTCCATGCCCGCAAGCCCGGCCCACACCGCCGCGGAGTTCGTGCCCGACACCCGCGATCTCGCTGCTCTCGCCGAGGCCGCGCACGGTTGCAAGGGCTGCGATCTCTATCTCGATGCGACGCAGGTGGTTTTCGGCGGCGGTTCCTCCAGCGCGGACATGATGCTGGTCGGCGAACAGCCCGGCGATCAGGAGGACAAGGCCGGGGAACCGTTCGTCGGCCCGGCAGGCAAGCTGTTGGACAAGGCGCTGGTGCAGGCCGGCATCAACCGTGAACGGGTGTATGTGACCAATGCGGTCAAGCACTTCAAGTCCACCCTGCCCGAACGCGGCAAAAGACGGATCCACAAGACGCCGGGCCGCACGGAGGTGGTGGCGTGCCGACCGTGGCTGCTGGCCGAACTGGACGCCATCAGACCCGAGGTGTTGGTGCTGATGGGCGCGACCGCTGCACAGTCGCTGCTGGGCAGCAAGTTTCGGCTGACCGCACACCGCGGCGAGGCGCTGGAACTCCCAGCCATCGACGAGCTCGACATCGCACCCGACGTCGCCGTCACCGTGCATCCGTCATCGGTGCTGCGCGGGCCACCAGAGGATCGGGAGAAGGCGTTCGACGCGTTGGTGTCCGATCTGCGGTTTGCCGACGGCCTGCGCTCACACCGCTGACCCGTTGTCACGTCGGAAGCGGTTGGTTCGCCCATCGGAGTCGCCCCGAGTGATCCGCGATGCCCCTTGCAAAGGGGCAGGGCCAAATCGAGCGGATGGCGGGATTCGAACCCGCGTAGACGGCTTTGCAGGCCGGTGCCTAGCCACTCAGCCACACCCGCAGCGAGTGCCATCTTTCCGAGACCACGCGTACGGGCCCAGCGTTGGAATCGCCGTGATCGCTAACGCGGTTCACCAGAAGGGTGTCGTCCGCTCCGCGTCGACGCGACCAGGCCCAGCGCGGCGATCGCAGCGAACACCGCCAGCAGCCACCGCGCAGGGGTGGCGTCGCCGCTGTCGGTCATGTTCACCACCACCCCGGCCAGCCCCGCGCCGAAGGCGCCGGAGATCAGCTGGACGGTGTTGATCGCAGCAGCCGCGGTCGGCCCCTCCGACGGGTCGTCCACCAGGCTCATCGCCCACGCCGACAGATGGGGCCAGGCGATGCCCACCCCGGCACCCGTGACGATCAGCGCTACCGCCCAGACCGCTACCACGGCGGGCTGCGCGTCGTCGCGCATGGTCACCGCCGCTATGGCAAGGCCAATGGCCATAAGGGCGGGCGCGACAGCGACCGTGCGCTTGATCGCCTGCGGGTTGCTCATCGAAGCGCTGCCGATCTCCCCGACCGTCCAACCGAGCGCCAGACCCGCACCGAGAAATCCCGCCGCGACCGGTGTGAGATCGGCCAGCCGCTGCCCGAACAGCGGAACATACATGTCCGCCATCGTCGCAACCATCAACACAGCGAGGGTCAGGTAGATCCACTTCAGCGGTCCACGCCCAAAGGTGCTGGGCGGCAACACCGCAGCGGGTTGCCGCCGGTCGACGAACAGGAACACGCCCACCAGCACCCCGCCGAGGCCGAGCAGCGCGACCGTTGGCCACACCCCGCGCGGGACACCGGCTGCGCTGACGGCCAACGCCGCGATACCCAACAACAGCAGCGACCACACGGGTATCGGCGTTCGCGGCGCATCGACGTCGGCGCGAGTGCGCCTGGGCAACGCCAACGGCACCAGCACGGCGATGGTTGCGGTCAGAATCGCCAGCGCGCCGAACGCCCAACGCCACGAACCATATTGGGAGAACAGACCCCCGGCGGCGGGGCCGAGCAGCGTCCCGACACCCCACATCGCCGACACCAACGCCGACGCCTTGGTCCACAACCACTGGGGCAACGCCGTATTGATCACCGCATAGCCCAACCCGGCCAGCAGCCCGCCCGCCAACCCCTGCACCGTGCGACCGACAAGCAGGGCTTCCATCGTGGGCGCCGCCGCACAGGCGACGCTGCCCAGGCCGAATACGGACAGCGCCGCCAAATACGACACCCGCGGCCCGATACGCATCAACGTCGAGTGCACGGTGGTCGCCGCGATCACCGAAGCGACCAGGTACACCGTGGTCACCCATGCGTACAGCCGGTAACCGCCGATATCGGCCACCGCGCTGGGCATCAGGCTGATGGTGAGGAACTCGTTGGTGGCGTACAGCGCGACCCCGCCGGCAAGGACGGTGCTGGCGCCGAGGTACTTCGGTCCCAACAGGTCGCGCCAGCGCCCGGTAGTGGTTGTCGGCGCGGTGTCGGTCACGCCGGACACGCTACGAGCTCAACCTTCGTTCAGGTCAAGCGGCGACCTCAACCGGCCGGGGTGATGAGCCCGTAGTGGCCGTCGTAGCGGTGGTATAGCACGCCTGCCCGGCCCTGCGCCGCGTCGATGAAGAACATGAACGGCAGCCCGAGCAGACCCATCCGCTCGGCGGCCTGCTCAACGGTGACGCACGGCGCCGGCTGCGGACTGATGGTCAGCGGCAACTCGAACGGCGCCAGCTCCTCCTCCGAGGCCGGCTGCACCTGTGCCAGCCGGTGACCGGTCGGGCCGTCCTTGTAGAGCACACTCGCCATCCCGGTGCGCTCCTCGGTGAACAGGTGGAAGTCGTAGTCGAGCAACGCCATCTCCAGCGCCGCCTCGTCAACAGTGCACGGCGCGAGCGTGAAGGACTTGCGCCGTACGATCCGGCGTTCGTCGGGCGCCACGTTCAGGCGGGTGGGCCGTTGCGTCGGTTCGGCGTCGGCTTCGTCGGGAACCCGGATGGTCCGGCCGTCGCGTCGCGCCTCCCAGTGGTCGGCGGCTCGCCGGAGCCGACGGCGGAGGCGCTCCTCGAGCCGGTCGATCGCGTCACGCGCGGTCTCACCCTCAGCCTCCGCCCGCACCAGCCGGCCATTCAGGTCGAGGTTGCCCTGGGCCAGGACTGGACGCTCGGTATCCGGATCCCCGTGGCGGGTCAGTTTGACGTGGGCGTGCGCCAGTGGGCGGTGGACGAACCGGGACAGGTCGGCGATCTTGGTCCGCGCGTATTCGGCGGCACCCGGAAGATCACCGCGTGTGGTGACGTCGACGTGGACTGTGGGCGCGATATCGATTCTGTCACTCATACTTTCGTTCTACGTGACCCGAGCCGTAGGCGCTAGGGACGAAAGTCCCTGCGGCGCGCCGATCACTTCAGACCCGCGGCGTCCATCCCGCGCAGTTCCTTCTTGAGGTCGTGGATCTCGTCTCGGATGCGCGCGGCCAGTTCAAACTGCAGATCACGTGCCGCGGCCATCATCTGTTCGGTCAGGTCCCTGATCAGGTCGGCCAACTCGGCTCGCGGCATGTTCGAGGTGTCGCGGCCCTCGATGATGCCCGCGCTGACCGCCCGCCCAAGTTCCCCTTGCGCCCGGCGTCCACGCGACGCGTTGCGCCCGGAACCACCCACCTCGACATCGTCGGCTTCGCGGTACACCTGGTCGAGTATGTCGGCGATCTTCTTGCGCAACGGTTTTGGATCGATGCCGTGGGCCTCGTTGTAGGCGATCTGCTTGGCACGCCGACGCTCGGTCTCGTCGATGGCTTCCCGCATCGATTCGGTGATGTTGTCGGCGTACATGTGGACCTCGCCCGACACGTTGCGGGCGGCGCGGCCGATGGTCTGGATCAGGCTGCGGGTCGACCGGAGGAACCCTTCCTTGTCCGCGTCGAGAATCGCCACCAGCGACACCTCCGGCAGGTCGAGACCCTCGCGGAGCAGGTTGAT
The DNA here is from genome assembly GCF_001500045.1 of Mycobacterium sp. GA-1199. GTDB lineage: Bacteria > Actinomycetota > Actinomycetes > Mycobacteriales > Mycobacteriaceae > Mycobacterium. Next base: position 85,451 of record NZ_LQIX01000003.1, on the reverse strand, counting down.
GCCGACCAGCACGTCGTAGTCGCCCAGGCGCAGTTGACGCAGCAGTTCGACCCGGCGGAGCGTGTCCACCTCGGAGTGCAGGTAGCGAACCCGGATCCCCATCTCGAGCAGATAGTCGGTGAGGTCCTCGGCCATCTTCTTGGTCAGCGTGGTCACGAGCACCCGCTCGTCGCGCTCGGTGCGCGTGCGGATTTCGCCGATCAGATCGTCGATCTGACCCTTCGTCGGCTTCACGACGACCTTGGGATCCACCAAACCGGTTGGGCGAATGACCTGTTCGACGAACTCACCGCCGGACTGGCTGAGCTCGTACGGTCCCGGCGTCGCCGACAGATACACCGTCTGACCGATGCGGTCGGCGAACTCCTCCCAGGTCAGCGGCCGATTGTCGACGGCTGAGGGCAGCCGGAAACCGAAGTCGACGAGGTTGCGCTTACGCGACATATCGCCCTCGTACATGCCGCCGATCTGCGGCACCGTCACGTGAGATTCGTCGATGACGAGAAGGAAGTCCTCGGGGAAGTAGTCGAGCAGTGTGGCGGGCGCCGAGCCGGCGGGCCTGGCGTCGATGTGCCGCGAGTAGTTCTCGATGCCCGAGCAGAAGCCGACCTGACGCATCATCTCGATGTCGTAGTTGGTGCGCATCCGCAGCCGCTGCGCCTCCAACAGCTTGCCCTGCCCCTCCAACTCGGCCAGCCGCTCCTCGAGTTCCTGTTCGATGGTCGAGATCGCATGCGCCATGCGCTCCGGGCCCGCGACATAGTGGGTGGCCGGGAAGATCCGCAGCGAATCGACCTTGCGGACGACGTCGCCGGTCAACGGGTGCAGGTAGTACAGCTCCTCGATCTCGTCGCCGAAGAACTCGATGCGGACCGCCAGCTCCTCGTAGGACGGGATGATCTCGACGGTGTCACCGCGCACGCGGAACGAGCCGCGGGTGAACGCCATGTCGTTGCGGGTGTACTGCACGTCGACGAGCAGCCGCAGCAGCGCGTCGCGCGGCACCTCCTGGCCCACCTGCAGCTCGACGGACCGATCCAGGTATGACTGCGGTGTGCCCAGGCCGTAAATGCAGGACACCGAGGCGACCACGACCACGTCGCGGCGGGACAGCAGGCTCGAGGTGGCCGAGTGCCGCAGCCGCTCGACGTCGTCGTTGATCGAGCTGTCCTTCTCGATGTAGGTGTCGGTCTGGGCGATGTACGCCTCGGGCTGGTAGTAGTCGTAGTACGAGACGAAGTACTCGACGGCGTTGTGCGGCAACATCTCCCGCAGTTCGTTTGCCATCTGCGCGGCGAGCGTCTTGTTCGGCTCCATCACCAGTGTGGGCCGCTGTACCCGCTCGATGAGCCACGCCGTCGTCGCCGACTTACCGGTGCCGGTGGCACCCAGCAGCACCACGTCGTGCTCCCCCGCCCTGATGCGGCGCTCCAGCTCGTCGATGGCCGCCGGCTGATCGCCCGCCGGTGAGTACGGGCTGACCACCTCGAAGCGTCCGCCTTTGCGCACGATCGCATCGACGGGGCGGTACTCCGAGTGCGCGAGCACGGGGTGTTCAGTCGCGAAAGCCATAATCACCCAGGGTAAGCGCGTGCTCTGACAAGTTCATTCCCGCTGCGCCCTATCCTGTTCTCATCCACGCTCCCAAACACGAGACGTTCGACCTCGTCGCCCGCACCAACACCGATCCGAAGGGCATCGTGCGGGCGGTCGACGTCTACACCGTCAAGCCGTGGGGCCTGTACATGGCCCGCCCCACTCCGGGCCGGGCGCAGTTCCACTATCTGGAGTCCTGGCTGCTGCCCTCGTTGGGGCTGCGGGCGACGGTATTCCACTTCAACGCAGGTCACGAGCGGGACCAGGACTATTACCTGGACGTGGGCCACTACACGCCGGGCCCCGAGGTCTGGCACGCCGAAGACCATTACCTCGACCTGGTGGTCCGCACCGGCCGCGACGTCGAACTGCACGACATCGACGAACTGCTCACCGCGGTACGGCACAACCTGCTGGCGCCCGAGACCGGCGAGGAGGCCGTCCAGACCGCGGTGGCCGCCATCGACGGACTGGCCCGGCACGACTACGACCTCAACCGGTGGCTGGCCGGACGGGGTATGCCACTCACCTGGCGCGACGAGCGGTAACGAACCGCCTGTATTCGCCGATCTTGATCTGATGGCTATCGCTTCGAATTTGTCTGCCCAGGTACGGCCGGTATTCTCTCGTCGCATGGGCTCCGCTGACCGCATCCGGACCGCAGGCACGACGGCCGCGGTGATGCTCGCGGGCTCGCTGCTGCTCCCGGCTGGCGCGGCGGCGCAACCGGCCGCCGAGACCGAGGTGCAACCCGCCCCGCCGGCGCCCGAAGTCCTGCACAACGTCATCTACCGAGCGCGTGCGGACGGCACCTCCCGCGGGGCGGTCGTCGCGTACAAGATGGACGACCACAACGTCAACAGCGCACAGCCCACGCTGCTGCCCGGTCAGACGTTCGAGGTCAACGCGGTGCTGGCCGATCCCCAGCTGGCCGGCATGGAGATCTCCATCGAATGGCCCTACGGCTCCAACCTGCACTGCGAGATCCTCGTCGACGACCAGATCGTCGCCAAGGCCGACCAGTTCATCGCACCGCGCCTGCTCCGGCCCAAGGACGACCCGATGTACGGGGTGCTGCAATGCGGAGCCCCGCTGAACCTGCCGATCGACGGGTCGGCCACCCCTCCGGCCGACGTCGGCACACAGCCGCCCCAGGCGTGACGACTTACGGCCGCCACCCGGTGGTGTCGGCCCACTCCCACGCACGCCGGTAGGCGTCGAGGAACCAGGGCTCCTTCGCGTCGGCATAGGCTCCTGTCGAGACGTGCCCCTCCCCGGCGACCCGCCGCTTCAAGGAGAGGTAGTCGGCCTGGGCGCCGGGGTTCGCGCGCATCCAGTCCACGAACAGCAGTGCGAACTGCTGACCCGGCCATCCGTCGACGCGAATGTGAACGTTGGTCGGCCGTCCTGGATCGGCCGAGCTGTGAATACGCTTGTGCCACAAGGCCTCATCGTTGGAATGGTCGAACTCGGCGACAGTGCTGCGGGCATCGGGCTTAGCGACGTCCGCGGTGACCGGCCCGCGCACATAGCCGGCTGAGGTCAGTGCATCGGCGAGTTCGTCGGCATCCGCAAGCGACGCGACCGTCACCTGAACGTCGATCACGTCCTTGGCGTCCATCCCCGGCACCGCGGTCGACCCGACGTGGTCGACGCGGACGGCGCGGTGCCCGCATGCGGTGTTGAGTCGCGCCACGATACGCCGCGCCTGATCGGGCCAGGCCGGGTCGAAGGGCACCAGGACCGGCTTCGAGGGCGCGGGCCGATACTCGTGCAGGTTGTGCGCGAACGGCAGGATGCGCTCGTGCCACAGCGCGCGGGCTTTCTCGACCAGTTCGCCCGCGGTGCCCGAGTTGTCGAGCCAGACGTCGGCCACCGCGCGGCGCTGTTCCTCGGTGGCTTGGGCGGCGATCCGGGCCCGGGCGTCCTCTTCGGTGAAGCCCCGGTACTCGATCAGCCGCTTCACCCGCAGCTCCTCATCGGCGTGAACGATCACCACCAACGGAAACATCGGCGCCATACCGGATTCGACGAGCAGCGGGATGTCCTCGATGATCACGGCGTCGTCGGCCGCGGCAGCGATGAGCTCGGACCGGCGGTGGGCCACCAGTGGGTGCACGATCCCGTTGAGCGTTTGACGCTTCTCCTCGTCGCTGAACGCGATCGCGGCCAGTGCGGGGCGGTTCAACGCCCCGTCATCGTGCAGGATCTCGCGGCCGAACGCGTCGACCAGCTTGGCCAACCCCTCGCTCCCCGGTTCGACGACCTCCCGGGCGATCACGTCGCCGTCGACGACGATGCCCCCCAGATCACTGAACGTCGAAGACACGGTCGATTTTCCGGCGCCGATACCGCCGGACAGGCCAATGCGCAGCACGGCACCAGTCTGTCAGGGCCGCTCGACGACGAGGGCCCCGGCTCGGTGAGCCGGGGCCCTCGGTCGTTACGAGTTAGGCGTTGCCTGCGAGCTTCTCACGCAGCGCCGCGAGTTGCGCGTCGCTGGCCAGCGAGCCGCCCGCCGACTGCTCCTCGCCGCGTGAAGCGCCGTTGGCCGCCGGACGGCTGGCCGCCTCGGCCTCGGCCGCGGCGAACTTCTCCATCTGCGCGGTGTGCATCTTGTGCCGGCGCTCGGCCTCGGCGTAGCGGGACTCCCACTCCTCACGCTGCTTCTCGAAACCCTCGAGCCACTCGTTGGTCTCGGAGTCGAAGCCCTCCGGGAAGATGTAGTTGCCCTGCTCGTCGTAGCTGTCGGCCATGCCGTACTTGCTGGGGTCGAACTCCTCGGTGTAGTCCTCGTTGGCCTGCTTGAGGCTCAGCGAGATGCGGCGACGCTCCAGGTCGATGTCGATGACCTTGACCATCGCGTCGTCGCCGACCTGCACCACCTGATCCGGCACCTCGACGTGGCGCTCGGAGAGCTCGGAGATGTGCACCAGGCCCTCGATGCCCTCTTCGACGCGGACGAACGCACCGAAGGGCACCAGCTTGGTGACCTTGCCAGGCACGATCTGGCCGATCGCATGCGTGCGGGCGAAGTGGCGCCACGGGTCTTCCTGAGTTGCCTTGAGCGACAACGAAACCCGCTCACGATCCATGTCGACGTCGAGCACCTCGACGGTGACCTCGTCGCCCACCTGAACCACCTCGGACGGATGGTCGATGTGCTTCCAGGACAGCTCGGAGACGTGCACCAGGCCGTCGACGCCGCCGAGATCGACGAACGCACCGAAGTTGACGATGCTGCTGACGACGCCCTTGCGGATCGCGCCCTTCTGCAGCTGGTTGAGGAACTCGCTGCGGACCTCGGACTGGGTCTGCTCCAGCCACGCGCGGCGGCTCAACACGACATTGTTGCGGTTCTTGTCGAGCTCGATGATCTTGGCCTCGATCTCCTTGCCGATGTACGGCTGCAGATCGCGGACACGGCGCATCTCGACCAGCGACGCCGGCAGGAAGCCGCGCAGACCGATGTCGAGGATCAGGCCGCCCTTGACGACCTCGATGACGGTGCCCTTGACGGCCTCGTCCTTCTCCTTGAGCTCCTCGATGGTGCCCCAGGCGCGCTCGTACTGGGCGCGCTTCTTGGACAGGATCAGGCGGCCTTCCTTGTCCTCCTTGGTGAGAACGAGGGCTTCGACCTCATCGCCCACGGAAACGACCTCGTTGGGGTCGACGTCGTGCTTGATGGAGAGCTCACGGGAAGGGATGACGCCTTCGGTCTTGTAACCGATGTCGAGCAGGACTTCGTCACGGTCAACCTTGACGATGGTTCCCTCGACGATGTCGCCATCGTTGAAGTACTTGATGGTCTTGTCGATGGCGGCGAGAAAGTCCTCGCTCGAGCCGATGTCGTTGACGGCTACTTGGGGCGAGGTGACGGAGGGACTTGGCATGTGGTGGGTTGCTCCGGACAGGTTCGATCGTAGGGACTTAGGACATTCGAGTTAAGGGTGTTACCCGCCGCAGAAGATGACAAAAACCACAGACAGGTACCCGTAGAGGTTACTCGACTGGGCACATGCTGGACAAACTCGGTCCCCACCGGCCGCTAGTCTGCTCTGGTGTCACATCCCGGCGCCCCGCATCACCCCTGGCTGGTTGCACCGCCGTTCCAACGCAAGGTTCGCAAAGTCGGGGCGCCGCTGGCGGTGCTCATCCTGCTCGCCACGGTCGTCGGGCTGATCATCATCGGGCTGACCGCGCTCAATCCGATCGGCGCCGGCATCGGGCTGGTGCTGTCGAGCCTGGCCATGGTGGTCGTGGTCCTGGCGTATGTGTGGCTGGACCGCTTCGAGCCCGAACCGCCGCGGTTGTTGGCCTTCGCCTTCCTGTGGGGCGCATCGGTCGCGGTCGTGTTGTCGGTGATCCTCGGGCTCTACCTCGAGTCGTTGATCGTCACAGGTGACTCAGACGGGGTCAGCCCCGTTTCGGTGGTGGTCATCGCGCCGGTCATCGAGGAGGCGGCCAAGGGCGCGTTCCTGCTGGTCATGATGACCGGCCGCCGCCGCCGGGAGTTGAACTCCCTGACCGACTGCCTGGTCTACGCCGGGCTGGTCGGCGCCGGATTCGCCTGGCTGGAGGACATCCTGTACATCGCCAGCGGTGAATCGCTCGGCGACTCGCTGCTGACGGCGGCATTACGACTGGTCATGGCCCCATTCGCGCATTCGCTGTTCACCACGTTCTTCGGTATCGGCGTCTACTTCGCAATGCACCGCCGCGACTCGTCCGCCAAGGCCGGCGCTGTTGTCCTCGGGTACCTGGCGGCGGTCTTCACCCACGCGCTGTGGAACGGGTCGTCGCTGCTGGGCGTCGGCTGGTATTTCGGTATCTACCTGTACTGGATGATGCCGCTGTTCGCGCTGGCGATCGTCCTGGGCGTGCAGAGTCGCCGTCGCGAGCAGGCGATCGTCGCGAGCAAGCTGCCCGGCATGGTGCACGCCGGTCTGGTCACGCCCGTCGAGGCCGCCTGGCTGGGCTCGCTACGGAACCGCAAGCTGGTGCTCGCCCAGGCCGCCCGCCAGGGAGGGCGCCCGGCCCGCAATGCGGTCAAGAGGTTCGCCGGCCAGGTCGTCGAGTTGGCGTTCGTGCGCGACCGCATCGACCGCGGGTTCGGCGATCCGCGGGTGCAGGCGATGCTGGTCGAGGAGACCTACGCGCTCTACGCCGCCCGGGCCGCCGCTGGCCCGGCGCTGCAGTCGTTGGCCGGCTACCGCGCGCCCTGACCTGTATGCCTGCGGTGCTGAAACAGCTGCCACAGCACCAGCCCGGCTTGCAGCCCCAACGCCACGGAGATCATCGAGATCACCGTCGCCGGGAAGGCGGAGTCTCCGTCGGCGCCGAAGAGTTCGGTCACCCCGATCAGGCCCAACGACCCCGGCACGAGCAACCAGAAACCGGGCAGGATCATCGTGATGGCCGGCGGTGCACCGCGTCGGCGGGATATCGCCAGCGCGGCGACCGTGAGTACCAGCCCGCCGCAGAAGCCGCTGGCGTAACTCCCGAGCATGAGGTCGCCGGCGAACTGGGCGGCGAATGCGGTGTACACGATCAACGTGAGCCACGGCAGGAATGACAGGGGCGGCGCCAGGAAGAGCAGTACGCCGACGGCATAGACCGCGACTCCCACCCACGGCGACCACGGCCCGATCTTGTTGACCACATCGGGACTGAGCTGGCTGCCGTCTGCGCCGAGCAGCTGGGTGGCGATGAGAATGCCGAAAGCCAGCTGGGCGATCTGCATGAAACCACTGATCAACCGGCTGGAGCCGGAGATGACGTCCCGGGCGGTCAATTCGACCACGGCCAGCGTGATGGCGGCACCGGGCAGGAAGGTCGCCAGCGGCGGGATCAGGGCACGTAGGCTGACGTGGTCGAGGCCCATGCGTTGTGCGCCGGCGATGCAGATCGCCGACACCGCGAACGCGCTGATGGCCGGGATCAGATGTTGCAGCACGGCGACGCGGCGGCCGGCCGCGCTGAAGGCACCCACCATGAACCCCAGCACGGTGGCGACCAGCAGATTCAACGGCGTCGGCTCCATCACCAGCGCGAGACCGGCGCTCTGGACGCCGTACCCGAACACGGTGACCCAGCTCGGATACCTGCTGCGCATCGCCAGGATGTCATCGAGTCGGGCTTCACCCTCCTCAGGAGAGACCCGGCCGTGCCGGGCATCGGAGATCAGTCGCGCCAGCGGGAACGTCTGGTCGAACCGCAGGTCCTGATCGAGGTTCGCCGCCTCGACCACCGTCCCGCTATCGGTGGAGGGACCCACCACCTGCACGTAGTTGGGCAGCGCGATGTAGTGGTTGGGCACGCCATAGGCCGCCGATACCTGAGCCAGCATCTGCCGGATCAGGGTGACCGGATAGTTGGCGGCACCCATGGCCGCCCCCAACCGAGCGATGAACCGGATTTGTTGGTGCGCAACGGATTCGGTCATCGCGATGGCTCTCTAGTGCGCCGCGGCATCCCAGCTGCGGCCGTAGCCGACCGACACCTCGAGCGGCACGTCCAGCGGATAGGCGTTGCCCATCTGCTCGCGGACCAGGGCCTCGACCGTCTCCCGTTCGCCCTCGGCGACCTCGAAGAGCAGCTCGTCGTGCACTTGCAGCAGCATCCGCGACTTCAGGCCGGCGTCTTTGAGCGCCGTGTCGACGTTGATCATCGCGACCTTGATGATGTCGGCCGCGCTGCCCTGAATCGGCGCGTTGAGCGCGGCACGCTCGGCGGCCTCGCGGACGTTGCGGTTGCTGCTGTCCAACTCCGGCAGATAGCGCCGCCTGCCGAACACGGTGGACGTGTAGCCGTCCTTGCGCGCCTGGTCCACCACGTTGCGCAGGTAGTCGCGCACCCCGCCGAACCGGTCGAAGTACTGCTCCATCTGCACCTTGGCTTCTTCGGTGGAGATCTTGAGCTGGGCGGCCAGCCCGTAGGCGCTCAGCCCGTAAGCCAGCCCGTACGACATCGCCTTGACGCGGCGTCGCAGTTCGGCGTTGACCTCGTCGATCGGCACCGAGAATGCCCGTGATGCGACGAAGGAGTGCAGGTCCTCTCCGGTGCGGAATGCCTCGATCAGGCCCTCGTCCTTGGACAGGTGCGCCATGATGCGCATCTCGATCTGGCTGTAGTCCGCGGTTATCAGCTCCGCGTAACCCTTGCCCACCACGAAGGCATCGCGGATCCGGCGACCGGCGTCGGTGCGGATCGGGATGTTCTGCAGGTTCGGCTCGGTCGATGACAACCGTCCGGTCGCCGCGATCGTCTGGTTGAACGTGGTGTGAATGCGACCATCCGACGCGACGGAATTGAGCAGCCCGTCGACGGTGACCTTCAGCCGCGTGGCGTCGCGATGGGCCAGCAGATGCTGCAGGAACGGATGGCCGGTCTTGTCGAACAGCGACTGCAAGGCGTCGGCGTCCGTCGTGTAACCGGTCTTCGTGCGCTTGGTCTTGGGCATCTCCAGCTCGTCGAACAGCACCACCTGCAGCTGCTTCGGCGAACCGAGGTTGATCTGCTTGCCGATCACCGCGTACGCCGCCTCGGCCGCATCGCGGATGTGGTCGGCGAACTCGCTCTGCAGCCGGCCGAGTTCCTCGAGGTCCACCGCGATGCCCGCGGTCTCCATCTCGGCCAGCACCCGCTGAACCGGCAACTCCATGTTGCTCAGCAGCGCCAGCGAGTCGATGCGGGCCAGTTCCTCGTCGAGCGCGTCGGCGAGGTCCATCACCGCGCTGGCCCGCAGTATCACGGTCTGCACGGCCTGGTCATCGACGCCGTCCGTATCGTCAAGCAGCGAAAGCTGTTGCTGCTTAGGGTTTTCGGCGCGCAGTTCGCGTTTCAAATAACGCAGCGAGAGGTCGTCGAGCGTGAAGCTGCGCTGCCCGGGCCGGACCAGGTATGCCGCGAGCGCGGTGTCCGAGGTAACCCCCGCCAGCTTCCACCCACGGCCCTCGAGGTCGTGAATCGCAAGCTTGGCCTCGTGAAGCGCCTTCGGCGGGCCGGGGTCGGCGAGCCATGAGGCCAGCGCGGCCTCGTCCTCCTCGGTCAACGTGGCCGTGTCGATGTAGCGCCCGTCGCCGTCGGCCGCGACGATGCCCAACGCCGTCGCGTCCGCGTCGAAGGCCAGATGCGTGCCGACGACGGCCAGCCCGAACCGCTTGCCCGAGCTGTGCTCGGCCAGCCACGCCGCGAGCTCTCCCGGTTCCAGGGCCCGCCCGCGCACGTCGAAGCCCTGATCGACCTCCGGATCCGCCGAGGCCAGCGTGTCGAACAGCCGATCCCGCAGGACGCGGAACTCCAGGTCGTCGAACAGCCGGTGGATCTGGTCGCGATCCCACGGCTGCATGCGCAGGGTGTCGGGGGTTTGCGGCAGCGGCACGTCCTTGACGAGATCGGTCAGTTCCCGGTTGAGCACGACGCTGGACAGGTTGGCCCGCAACGCGTCCCCGACCTTGCCCTTGACGGTGTCGACGTTGTCGACCAACGCCTGTAGTGAGCCGAACTCCGCGATCCACTTGGTCGCCGTCTTCTCGCCGACACCGGGGATGCCGGGCAGGTTGTCGCTGGGGTCGCCGCGCAGGGCCGCAAAGTCGGGGTACTGCGCAGGGGTCAGGCCGTACTTGTCCAGCACCGCCTCCGGCGTGAACCGGGTCAGTTCGCTGACGCCCTTGCGGGGATACAGCACCGTGACGTCATCGCTGACCAACTGCAGCGAGTCGCGGTCTCCCGTGACGACAAGGACCCGGTAGCCGCCCTGCTCGGCCTGCGTGGCCAGCGTGGCGATGATGTCGTCGGCCTCGAAGCCCGGTTCGGCGAGCACGGTGATGCCCAGCGCGCCGAGCACCTCCTTGGTGATGTCGATCTGGCCGCGGAACTCATCGGGCGTCGACGAGCGGCCCGCTTTGTACTCGGGGTATTTGTCGACGCGGAACGTCTGGCGCGACACGTCGAACGCGGCGGCGATGTGGCTGGGTTGCTCGTCGCGCAGCAGGTTGATCAGCATGGCGGTGAACCCGTACACCGCGTTGGTGGTCAGCCCGCCCTGTGTCTTGAAGTTCTCGGCCGGCAGCGCGTAGAACGCCCGGTATGCCAACGAATTGCCGTCGAGCAACATCAATGTCGGCTTCTGGTCGGTCGGCTGGGACGCCGTCTTCTTGCCGGTGGCGGTGGTGGCAGGGCTCACGGCCTTAACTCTATGCATCCGGCCCGACATCGAGACCACCGCCGCAGCGACCAACCCGGGCCCGCGAATGTGCGATTTCATCCCCGACTCGCCGCTGCGGTCGAATGCTTTCGCACACTCACGACGCGGCGTACCGTTCCTCCCACTGAACTGGAACACGTTTCAGTTCTGCCGCATGACTCGGTACTCTGAGCGGGTGTCAGCTTCCACTCAGCCCGCGATCGACGGTTGGTTCGCCACCGCCGGGTCCGGAGAGCCCTATCTGATCGGCGGCAAGTGCCACCAGTGCGGCACCTACGTTTTCCCGCCCCGCGCCAACAACTGCCCCAACCCGGCATGCGACGGTGACGAACTGGCGCAGGTTCCGCTGTCGCGGCGCGGAACCCTGTGGAGCTACACCGAGAACCGTTACGCTCCCCCGCCTCCGTATCCGGCGCCGGATCCCTTTGAGCCCTTCGCCGTTGCCGCGGTGCAACTCGCCGACGAGGGCCTGATCGTGCTCGGCAAGGTCGTCGAGGGAACCTTGGCCGCCGACCTGAAGGTCGGGATGGAGATGGAACTGACCACGATGCCGTTGTTCGTCGACGAGGACGGTGTCGAACGTGTCGTCTACGCGTGGAGGCCCGCCTCATGAGTCCCGAACCGCTGTACATCCTCGGCGCCGGCATGCACCCGTGGGGGAAATGGGGCCGCGACTTCACCGAGTACGGCGTCGTAGCCGCGCGGGCGGCGCTGGCCGAGGCGGGCCTGGACTGGCGTCAGATCCAGCTCGTCGCGGGAGCCGACACGATCCGCAACGGTTACCCCGGCTTCGTGGCCGGCTCGACGTTCGCGCAGAAGCTGGGCTGGAACGGTGTGCCCGTGTCGTCGAGTTACGCCGCGTGCGCCAGCGGCTCGCAGGCACTGCAGAGTGCCCGGGCCCACATCCTCGCGGGATTCTGCGATGTGGCGCTCGTGATCGGCGCCGACACCACCCCGAAGGGCTTCTTCGCCCCGGTCGGCGGCGAGCGGAAGAACGACCCCGACTGGCAACGTTTCCACCTGATCGGCGCCACCAACACCGTCTACTTCGCCCTGCTGGCGCGCCGCCGCATGGACCTCTACGGCGCCACGCTGGAGGATTTCGCCGCGGTGAAGGTGAAGAACGCCAAGCACGGGTTGGATAATCCGAACGCTCGCTACCGCAAGGAAGCCACGATCGACGACGTGCTCGCCAGCCCGGTGGTCTCCGATCCCCTTCGGCTGCTTGACATCTGCGCGACGTCGGATGGTGCGGCCGCGTTGGTGGTGGCGAGCAAGTCGTTTGCCGAGAAGCATCTGGGCTCGGTCGACGGGGTGCCGTCGGTGCGCGCGATCAGCACGGTGACACCGCAGTACCCGCAGCATCTGCCCGAATTGCCGGACATCGCAACGGATTCCACGGCAGTGGTGAATGCACCCGAGCGGGTGTTCAAGGACCAGATCCTCGACGCCGCCTACGCCGAGGCCGGTATCGGCCCGGAGGACCTGAGCCTGGCCGAGGTGTACGACCTGTCCACCGCGCTCGAACTCGACTGGTACGAGCATTTGGGCCTGTGCCCGAAGGGGGAGGCCGAGCAGCTGCTGCGCAGCGGTGCGACGGCGATCGGCGGGAAGATCCCGGTGAACGCGTCCGGCGGCCTGGCATGTTTCGGTGAAGCCATTCCGGCGCAGGCCATCGCGCAGGTGTGCGAGCTGACCTGGCAGCTGAGAGGACAGGCGACCGGCCGCCAGGTCGAGGGCGCCAAGGTCGGCGTCACCGCCAACCAGGGCCTGTTCGGGCACGGCTCGTCCGTGATTGTTGCTCGCTAGGCAGTTCGAACCGTACGGCCCCTCGTACTGGGGCGCCATCGCCGTGTTCGTGGCCGGCGCCGTCGTGCTGGTGTGGGCGGGCCACAGACAGACGGACGCCCAGGCACAGCGGTGGGGCCGCGCGCTCGGCGGGCTGACCGCGCTGATCTACGGCGCGGTCCTGGTCTACAACCTGGTGCCGCCGACGCTGGCCGGTTCGGTGCCCCTTCAGCTCACCGACCTCGCGACCGTCGTCGCGGCCTACGCGCTGTGGTCCCGACGGCAGTGGGCGTATGCGCTCACCTACTACTGGGGTCTGGTGCTGAGCGTGCAGGCGCTGATCTCACCGGTGTTGCGGGGGCCCGACTTTCCGCACTACCGCTTCCTCGCCTTCTACGCGATCCACCTGCTCGTGGTGTGGGCGGCGATCTATCTGACGTGGGGCCGCGGTATGCACCCCGATTGGCGCGACTACCGGCTGGCGGTGGCGGTCACCAGCGTGTGGGCCGTGGTGACCGTCGTGTTCAACAGGATCGCCGACACCAACTACGGCTTCACGAACTACAAACCGGATACCGCGTCGGCGTTGGACATCCTGGGGCCGTGGCCGGTGTACATCGTGGTGACCGCCGCGCTGGTGTTCGCCGTGTGGGCGTTGATGACATGGCCATGGGTGCGCCGATGATAGTCGTCGTCCGGGTCAAGCCCGGCAGCGCGAAAGGCCCGCTGGTGCAGGTCGACGATGCCGGCGAGCTGACGGTGTACGTGCGTGAGCGCGCCGTCGACGGCAAGGCCACCAAGGCCGTGATCCAGCTCCTCGCGTCGCATTTTGGAGTACCGCCCTCGCGGATCGGCTTGGCATCGGGGGCCGCATCGCGGATCAAGCGCTTCACAATCGAGCGTTGAGCGCAAAGTCAGGTCAGGCGACGCCGAGGTAGGCGGCGCGAATGCTGTCGTCGCTCAACAACTCTCGGGCATTCCCGGTGCGGGTGACCTCACCGGTCTCGAGGATGTAGGCCCGGTCCGAGCGGCTCAGCGCCTGCTGGGCGTTCTGCTCGACCAGCAGCACGGTGGTGCCTTGAGCGTTGATCTCCGCGATGATCTTGAAGATCTGCGAGATCACCATCGGCGCCAGGCCCATCGACGGCTCGTCGAGCAGCAGCACCCGCGGCCTGGCCATCAGCGCACGGCCGATCGCGAGCATCTGCTGCTCACCACCCGACAGCGTGCCGCCGACCTGGCTGCGCCGCTCGGCCAGGCGCGGAAACGTCTCCAGGATCCAGTCCAGCCGCTGCTTGTGCTCGGAGCGGGAGGGGAACCTGCGGCCGTAGCAACCCATTTCGAGGTTCTCCACGACCGTCATGCCTGGGAACACGCCGCGCCCCTCGGGCGCCTGCACCAGCCCCTCGATCACGCGTTGGTGGGCCTTGACCTTGCTGATGTCGCGACCCTCGAACCATATCGAGCCCGCCGTCAGGGGCAGCAACCCCGAAATCGCGCGCATGGTGGTCGTCTTACCGGCACCGTTGGACCCGAGCAGCGTGACGAGCTCACCCTCGTGAACCTTCAACGAGATACCGTGCAGTGCACGGATTCTCCCGTACTGCACGACGATGTCGCGCAACTCGAGGATGACGGGCCGTTCGGATGCCTGATCACTCGACTGCGTCATCGGACACCCCCAGATAGGCTGCGATGACCTTCGGGTCCTCGCGGATCTCCGAAGGCAGGCCGTCGGCGATCTTGCGCCCGAACTCCAGCACGACGATGCGATCGGTCACGCCCATCACCAGCCTCATATCGTGTTCGATCAACAGCACCGTGTAGCCGTCGTCGCGGATCTTCTGGATCAGTTCGATCAAGGCGGCCTTCTCGCGCGGGTTGAACCCGGCGGCCGGTTCGTCCAGACACAACAGCTTCGGTTCGGTGGCCAGTGCACGCGCGATCTCCAAGCGGCGCTGGTCGCCGTAGGGCAGATTCTTGGCCTTCTCCTCGCCGCGGTGCCCGATCCCGACGAAATGCAGTAGCGCCGCCGATCTTTCGATGGCCGAGCGTTCCTCGCGGCGGTGACGCGGGGAGCGGACCAGCGCGCCCGGCACCGAGGTGAAGTGCCGGGCGTCGGTGCCGACCATGACGTTCTCCAAAGCCGTCATCTCGCCCCACAACCGGATGTTCTGGAAGGTGCGGGCGATACCGCGCCGGGTGATCTGGTGACGTTTGATTCGGCCCAGCGGCGCACCGTCGAATGTGACCGTGCCCGACGTGGGGCGGTACACCCCGGTGATCGCGTTGAAGCATGTGGTCTTGCCCGCCCCGTTCGGCCCGATCATGCCGAGGATCTCACCGCGGCGGATGTCGAACGACACCGAGTCCAGAGCTGTCAACCCGCCGAACTTCATTGTGAGATCGGTTGTCCGCAGAAGAATTTCACCCTCAGCGGCCTGGATCTCGCGGTGGACGCCCGCCAGCTCTTCGATGGTCATCGCGCCGACTCCTTCTCCGGCGAACGCAGCAGGTCGCGTGCGGCCTTGCCGTAGGCCAGCAACTGCGCTCGTGCCGGGAACAGGCCCTGCGGCCGGAAGATCATCAACATCACCAGCGCCAGCCCGAAGAACAGGTACTTCAGGTCGCCGAGGTTGATGCCGAGGAACTCCACACCCAGCAGCCGGTTCGGCAGGTAGACGATGATGAACGCACCGACCACCACGCCGAGCTTGTTGCCCTGCCCGCCGAGCACCACCGCGCACAGGAAGAGCATCGAGTTGATGATGTTGAAGGTCGGCGGCGCCACGAACTGCACCTGACCGGCGTACAGGGCGCCCGACAGCCCGCCGATCGCCGCCCCGATGACAAAGGCCCACAGCTTGAACCGGAACGTGTTGACGCCCATCACTTCCGCGGCGTCCTCGTCCTCGCGGACCGCGATCCAGGCACGTCCGACCCGGCTGCGTTCGAGGTTGCCCACCAGGACCAGGATCCCGATCATCAGCACGATGCCCAGCCAGAACCACCACGTCCCGTAGTTGGCGTCGCCCGCGGAGTTACCGCTGGAGAAGACGCCGTCGGGCACGCGTTCGCTGGCACCCACCCGCGGATAGGCGACCTCGTTCAGGCCGCGGGGCCCGTTGGTCACCTCGGAGAGGTTGTCGGCCATGAGCCGGATGATCTCGCCGAAACCCAGCGTGACGATCGCCAGATAGTCGCCGCGCAACCTCAGCGTCGGCGTACCCAGGATGAGACCCGTCAGCGCGGTGATGGCCATCGCCAGTGGCACACAGGCCAGCCAGGCCCAGTCCTCGTTGAACCACCCCGTGGCGCCCATCTTGTTCCATGGACTGTTCGGACTGGTCAGCAGCGCAACGGTATACGCACCCACGGCGTAGAAACCGACGTAGCCGAGGTCGAGCAGGCCGGCCTGGCCGACGACGACGTTGAGGCCGATCGCGATGATCGCGACCATCGCGAACTGTGCCATCGTGCCGCCGAAGCTGATGTTCGGCGTGTTGAGGAAGGGCGGCGGAAACAGCGGCAGCAGCGCGAGCAGGCCGAACGCGAGCAGACCGAAGCCCCACTTCTGTACGCGGGAAAGCCCGTCCCACCAACGACGCAGTGCGTCGCCGGGTGCCAAGACCTTCTCGCTGGCCCTCATGCGCGCGCCTTCCCGAGGCTTTCGCCGAGTATCCCCGTCGGCCGGAAGAACAGCACCAGAACCAGCAGCACGAAGGCCACGACGTCACGCCACTGGGTCCCGAACACGGCCTGTCCGTAGTTCTCCATGATGCCCAGCAGCAGTCCGCCCAGCAGGGCGCCGCGCAGGTTGCCGATGCCGCCGAGGACCGCGGCCGAGAATGCCTTGATGCCCAGCAGGAAGCCGCCGGAGTAGATGATGCCCTGCGGCACCTTCAGCGTGTACAGCAGCGCGGCGGCACCCGCCAGAAGGCCTCCGATCAGAAACGTCGTCATGATGATGCGTTCGCGGGAGACTCCCATCAGGGTCGCAGTGTCCGGGTCCTGCGCCACCGCCCGAATTCCGCGGCCGAACCTGGTTCGGTTGATGGTCAGGTCGGTCATCAGGGCGAGGACCAGCGCCGCACCGACGATGATCAGCGTGATGTTGGACACCGCGGAACCGAAAACCGTGAACTGGGTTTCGGGCGCGACGAGCCGGATCGGTTGTTGCGCATTGGATCCGCCGTACCCGTCGATGATCTTCGGCAGGATGAAGTGCACGAACTCCTGCAGCACGAACGACATGCCGATCGCGGTGATCAGAAACGACAGCCGGTCGGCCTTGCGTCGCCGCAGCGGCCGGTAGGCCACCGCCTCCAGGCCGACCGCGGTGGCGCCGGACACCGCCATCGCGAACAGCATGGCGATCCCGAGATACAGCACCGTCAGCGCGACGCCCTTGTCGTAGGTGTTACCGCTCGGTGTGAAGCCCAGGATCATGTCGAGGCAGAAATAGGCGCCGAACATGCCGAACATGAACACTTCCGAATGCGCGAAGTTGATCAGCTTGAGCACGCCGTAGACCAACGTGTAGCCGACCGCCACCAACGCGTAGATTGCCCCCCACGACAGGCCGTCGATCGTCAACTGCCAGAAGCCGTCTCGCAACCCGTCGAGGTTGAAGCTGATGTTCGCGGCCAAGCAGGTGTACTGGTCGACGCACTCGGGTGGGATCCCGGTCATCCGGTGGCGGCTCCTCGCGGGAACGGGCCTCTAGCGAAAACGCGTCCGAGCCTTGCGGTCTCGGACGCGTTCGCCTCAGCGGCTATTGAACTTTGTAGATCCAGATCAGGCTGGTGGTCAGCTCACCGTTCGGGGTCCACTGGTACTGCCGAGCCACGCCGCGACCGTTGTAGTTGCGGACGAAGTCGAGCAGCGCGGGCCGGGTGATGGCGCCGGAGTCGATGCCCTTCAGCAGGATGGCGCCCAGGTCGTAGCCCTCGCTGCTGTAGGTGCCCGGTTCCTGGTTGAACTTCTTGGTGTACTCGTCGGCGAAACTGCCGGTGGCCGGGCCGCACGGGCAGGACAGCACGGCGTCCTTGGACGCGTCGCCGGCCTGCTTCACGAACTCGGGGTCCTTGGTGCCGTCGGCGCTGGCGAACGTCCCTTCGTACCCGCCGTCGCGCAGCTGCTGTACGAACGGCGCCGCCTCAGCGTAGTAGCCGCTGAAGAACACCGAGTCCGGGTTGGCGCCCTTGATCTGGGTCACCGCCGCCGAGAAGTCCTTGTCGCCCTTCTTGACCGAGATGTTGCAGGACGAGTCGGCCACCGGGCCGAGCGTCTCACGAACGGTCTGCCCCAGCCCCAGGCCGTAGTCCGTGCTGTCGTCGACCACGCAGACCTTCTTGTGGCCGAGGGTGTTCTTCAGGTAGTTGGCCACCGAAGGCCCCTGAACGCCGTCGTTGCCCAGACCGCGGAAGAAGGTCCGCCAGCCCTTGTCGGACAGCGTCACGTTGGTCGCCGAGGCTGTTGCGGCGACGAGCCCGGCCTGATTGAAGACGTCGCCGGTGGCCATGGTCTCACCGGAGAAGGCGGGACCGATCAGGCCGATGGTGGAGGCGTCGTTGATGATCTGCGGCGCGATCTGGGTGGCCTTCTGCGGGTCGCCTTCGGTGTCGAAGGTCTTCAGTTGGACCTGGCAACCCGGGTTCGCGGCGTTGTGCTTGTCCACGGCCAGCTGAATGCCGTTCTTGATGTTGATGCCCAGTGCCGCGTCGGGGCCGTTGAGCGCACCGGCCATGGCCAGCGACACCGGCGGGCACTGCGCGTTGCCGTCACCGGCGGGATCGGCGGGCGCGGCACCCTCGTCGGCCTTGACTTCGGCCCCGTTCTCGTCGATCTGCACCTGTTCGACGATCTTCAAAGCAGTCTGCGCCTCACCACCCTCGCTCGGCTCGGCCTGCTGGCAGCCGGCCATGCCGAGCACAACCAGACCAGCGCTGCTGATAGCAAATGCTTTCCGTGCCACGCGACCGCGCACGCTTCACCTCCGGGTCGTTGTGTTGGTCGGCTCCGGCGCCTCAGCCCGGCGGGCGGGGGCGGCGACGTTCCGGGAAGACCATAGCCAACGCTCGGCGCTGGTGCGCGCTGTTGAACGACGCGTCGCGGTCGCCGCGGTCAAAATCGCGTCATCGGAAACGCAGTTTTTACCGGGTCGCCGGGCCGGAAGTCAGCTCGGTTCCGGCGCACCGCTGGGCGTGTCGAGGGTTTCGAGGACCACTTCGGCGACGCGTTTCATGGTGGTGCGCCGGTCCATCGCGGCGCGTTGGATCCACTTGAACGCCTCGGGTTCGGTCATCCCCTGTTTGGTCTGCAGCAAACCCTTCGCCCGTTCGACGAGCTTGCGCGTCTCGAGCCGGTCGGACAGCGTGGCAACTTCCTGCTCCAGCGCGGCGATCTCCCCGAAGCGGCTCACCGCGACCTCGATGGCCGGGATGAGGTCGGTGACAGTGAAGGGTTTGACCAGGTAAGCCATGGCGCCGGCATCCCTGGCGCGTTCGACCAGTTCCCGCTGACTGAACGCGGTGAGGATGACGATCGGCGCGATGCGCTTGCCGGCGATCTCGGCGGCCGCGTCGATGCCGTCGCGACGGGGCATCTTGACGTCCATGATCACCAGGTCGGGCTTCAAGCTCTCGGCGAGATCGACGGCCTCCTGTCCGTCGCCCGCCTCACCGACGATCTCGTAGCCCTCTTCGCGCAGCATCTCGGCTAAGTCCATCCGGATGAGCGCTTCGTCTTCGGCGACGAGAACACGGCGTCCCTTCACGGCCTCGGGTGGTGCCCCAGCAGCGGTTGCCATGGAAACCATTGTGGCGGTAGCAGTGCCGTTCAGCGAGTTCGGGGCATCATCTAAGGTGGTAAGCCGCGCAACAGAGCCGTACACCTACCAGAGCCCTCGTAGCCCAATTGGCAGAGGCACACGACTCAAAATCGTGACAGTGTGAGTTCGAGTCTCACCGAGGGCACCAAGAATCGGCAGGTCCAGCCAGTTCGGCGTTACGCTCTAGTCGTGGAGATGAGGCTGCGGCCGGTCTGCGTTCCCGAAGTGGCGCTGCAGAACCGGACGCCCGCCCGGGTTCGGCACCACGCGGAACGGTCCGTGCGGCGCCGCCGGGTGCTCGACGTCACCGCAATGATCAGCGCCGCCATCAGCGCCTTCTTCGGTTTTCAGGGTCTGCTCGTCGGCGTCGAAGTGTGGTGGATCCCGGTCCTCAGCCTTGTCAGCGCTGTCGCGTTCGCGACGATCCCGCTGCTGTGCCGGTTCGGCGAACTCGTCGCACCGCTGGTGTTCTTCGCCGTCGCGTACGTGACGATCGCGATTCAGTGCATCCAGCTCGGCACCGGGTCGGGACTGCAGTTCTACTTCGTCGTCGCGGCGGCGATCGTGGTGATCATCCTCGGCATCGACCACATCGTGCTGGCCTCGGTGCTGTCGGCGCTGGGCGCGGCGACGGTGGTGGCACTGGAGTTCCTCGTCCCCGACGACACCGGCGTTCAACCGGACTGGGCCCGCACGATTTCGTTCATCCTCACCGTGGCCACGGCGTGGATCCTCGTCGTCGCCACGCTGTGGTTCGCGCTACGGGAGATCCGCCGGGCGCGGTTGGCGATGGAAGCCGAATACCAGCGCTCCGAACGGCTGCTGACGAACGTCCTGCCCGCGACCATCGCCGAGCGGCTCAAAGATCCGACCCGCACGGTCATCGCCGACAGGTACGACGACGCGTCAATCCTGTTCGCCGACATCGCCGGGTACACCGAGCGGGCCAGCGACACCAATCCGGTCGATCTGGTCCGGTTCCTCGACCGGCTCTACACGGATTTGGACGCACTCGTCGACCGTCACGGCTTGGAGAAGGTCAAGAGCAGCGGCGACTCCTACATGGTGGTCAGCGGTGTGCCACACCCACGGCCGGATCACCTCGAAGCGCTGGCCTGCCTGGCGCTCGACATGGCCGACGCCGTCGCCGACCTGCGCGACCCACGCGGACGCAAGGTGCCGCTGCGGATCGGTCTGGCCGCGGGTCCGGTTGTCGCCGGGGTCGTCGGGGCGCGCAAGTTCTTCTACGACGTGTGGGGCGATGCGGTCAACGTCGCATCCCGGATGGAGAGCACCGACGTCGAGGGACGCATTCAGGTGCCCCACGACGTGTACGAACGCCTGCGCAGCACGTTCGTGCTGGAGCCTCGCGGCGAGATCGAGGTCAAGGGCAAGGGCGTCATGAGGACGTGGTACCTCGTCGGACGTCGCGACGACGCGGCCGTGCGCGACGCGGTGGAACTCGAACCACTCAGTTTTCGACCTCAGTCGGTTTGAGCCGCTCGGCCAGCGCGGCCAGCCGCCACAGGGTCTCCCGGTTACGCGGGTACACGGCGATATCGCTCAACTTGTTGGGCATGACCGCCGCGGGACCGCTGACCGGCATCTCCGTCATCTCCACCCGGCAACCGTCGGGAATGTCGTGCAGGCGCAGGATGATTCGTGCGCCACCGAATGGACGACCCTTGGCGTGCAGCACCAACTCCTCGGGCGGCACACTCTTCTCGACCACGGTTTTGTCGTCGAGCAGCAGCGGCCAGACACCCACCGAATGGCGGATCTCGGATCCCGGGGCCGGCCAGTTCGGGTCGACGGCTCGCATCCGGCTGTTGCCGACCACCCATTGCGAGTACGTCCATCCGTCGGCCATGACGTCCCAAACCTGCTGACGAGAGGCGTGAATATCGCGTGTCACAGTCACGGCGAGAGATATACCCGTTCGCTGGAAAACGACTCACCCCCGCGACTGTGCAATCGCAGACGCAAAACGCCGCGACCGGCGTCGTGAAACGCACAGTCGCGGCGTCGGTAGCGCGCGAACCTACTAGACCTTGCGGTTCTCGGACTTGATCAACCAGGCCAGCTTCTCGAGGCCTTCGATCAGCTGATGGAGGATGTCGGCGGAGGTCGGGTCCTCGGCGTCCACGGCGTCGTGAACCTGACGCATCGTGTCGACAGCGGCGTACACCCGGCCCGTGATCAGGTCGACGGCATCCTGCGTGCTCACCGCGTAGGCGGGGAACTGCGGTAGCGAGGTGCCGGCGGTGACCGTGTCCGACCGTCCGTCGGGCCATGCTTCAAGCGCGCGCATCCGCTCGGCGATGGTGTCACTGCCCTCACGGGCGAAGTCGACGAGTTCGTCGAGCTGTAGATGAAGGTCGCGGAAGTTGGTGCCGACGATGTTCCAGTGCGCCTGCTTACCCTGGAGATGCAGCTCGACCAGATCGACGAGAACCCGCTGCAGGCTGTCGCTGAGTTCCGGTGAGGCCTCGAATGCCTGGATATCTGCTTCTGAACGACGTGTTGTGGTGGTCATGATCGCTACAACCCCTCCTTGTTTGGACTGATTCCAGTTTAGCATATTTTCCTGGTCAGAGGCTGTTTTGTTGGTCCTGTTTTTCCAGGAGACGGGCGTATCCGGCGCCCATGCCCAGCAGCACCAGGCCGACGACGATGAACACCACGACCCGGAAGATGCCGTCGAGGGTGCCCAGGTCGAACAGGAACAGCTTCGCCATCGCCGCGGCCACCAGCGCCAGTCCCCCGGCGATCGGAACGGACCGGTCGGCTCGACCCAGCCGCGCCGCGTAACCGAACAACGCGGCGGCCAGGCCGATCCAACAGATGGTCGCCGCCATGTGACCGGCGTAGAAGCCGCTGTCGGTGCCACCGATCAGCACGCCGGTGGTGACGGCGAAGGTGGTGACGGCGTATCCCGCGACGACGGCGGCGGCCGCCCACCAGGCGGAGTTGCGGCGGTCGAACGCCCACACGATCGTCACCGACCACGCGATCAGCAGGATGCTGGCGATCAGCGTCGATGCGGCCACCCCGGCGCTGGTCGACGTTCCCCACAGCAGCGCGGGCGGCGGCGCCCAGCTCAGGTAGTAGATGGCGCCGACGGCTGCGAAGCCGATCGAGATCGCCTTGGCCATGGCGTGCTGCCGCCCTGCCGTCGCCACCACCAGAGCCATCGCGAACAGAACCGGTCCCGCGATCGGGCCGTCGAACGCCACCACCACCGCGGTCAGCGCCGACAGCGCCGAGAGCACCGTCCAGATGCGCCGCACCGCGCCGTCCACTCCCGGCAACCGGTCGCTGATGAGCACGATGGCAAGCAGACCGGCCGCCAGTGCGGCCGCCATCAACGCCGCGACGACACGGTCGACGGCCAGTGCGACCGACAGCACAGGCAGCACACCCGCGCCCGTCAGCACGGCCATCGCCGACTTGTTCGCCGTACCTGGCAGCAGGATGAGCGCGGCGGCGATCGCGAGCAGCGCCGCGATGCCACACGCCCCGACCAGCCACGGATCGCGTCCGTCGGCGAAGTACACCCCGAGCAGCGCCACCAACAGCGGCAGCGTGCCCGCCGCGATCCGGGCGGCGTGCAGCCAGAGCCAGTCCTTGCCGATCTGCACGGGCAGCGAGGCCGCCGACAGCGCAAGCATGAACGCCACGAGCAGCAGCGTGACACCACCGACCACGATCGGCGCCAGCACCAACAACGGCACCAGCACGAGCAGCCCCAACTGCTCGGAGTCCCAGCGCCTGGCCAACGTGAGCCCGCCGCCGCCGATCAGTGCGGCGAGAACCAGCCCGGCGGGCGCAGACACCCAGTCGTAGATCGTGGTCAACGCGATGACGTCCATATAGGCCGCGGCGATACCGGTCGCCGTCAAGGCAACCGCCCCGGTGCGGCCGCCCGGCCTGCGATACAGCCACCAGCCGGCACCCACAAGTCCACCGGCCAGCGCCGCCCCCGCCGCGACGCGGATCTCCGGCCTCAACAGCCCCGCCTGCGCGGCCAGCACGAGCAGGAACACCACCCCGATCAGCGTCACCGCGACACCGGCGACCGCCAGCAGCTTGCCGATCCAGCCCTCGTCCCGGGCCGGCTTCGGCGGGGAATACCCAACGGGCTCAACGTGATGCGGCTGGTACTGCGGCGGCGCGACGTAAGTCTGCGGCACGTGTTGCGACGACGACACCAGCTGCCGGTCGAGTTCGGTCAGGTCCGCCGACACCCGCGCCAGATACGCGGAGATCGCGGCGACGTCAGCGGACAGGCGGGCGACAACAGCTCGCTGCGGTTCGGTCATGCAGCCATCGTCGCAGCGCGACGGCGCCACGGGATGAGTAGGACTACTCGTCAAGCCCGTGTTCGATCGCGTATCGCGCCAACTCGACGCGGTTGGCGACCTGTAGCTTGCGGAACGTGGCCTGCACGTGGTTCTCGACGGTGCGGTGGCTCAGCGACAGCCGCGCGGCGATCTGTTTGGCGGTCAGCCCTTTGGCGACGTAACGAAGTATCTCGGTCTCCCGTTCGGTCAGGCTCGGGGTTTCCGGCCCGCTCCGCGTCTGCGCGATCCGCCGGTACTCGCCGAGTACCAGGCCAGCCAGGCCGGGGGTGAACACGGCCCTGCCCTCGGCGGTGGCGCGAACCGCATCGCCGAGTTCCTGTTTCGATGCGCTCTTCACCAGATAACCGGTCGCCCCGGCCTTCACCGCCTCGAGCACGTCCTCTCGTTCGTCGGATGCCGAGAGCACAAGGATCTTCGACGACGGCGACACCGCGAGCACTTCCGCGGTCGCCTGCGCGCCGTCACCATCGGCGAGCCGCATGTCCATCACCACGACATCGGGCTGGACCGCTGCGGCGCGGCGCCGGGCAGCGCCCACGCCGTCGGCGGTGGCGACCACGGTGAAACCGTCCTCTTCGAGGTCGCGGGCCACCGCGTCGCGCCAGATGGGATGGTCGTCGACCACCATCACCGTCGGGGTAGCGTCAGTTCCCATTCCGTCCCGCTCTCCGGCCCGGTGGTCAGCTTGGCGCTGCCACCCAGCCAGTTCATCCGTCCGACAATCGATTTCGCGACACCGATGCGACCCTCCCGCACCGCTTCCTCGAGCCGTCCCTCGGGGATCCCGGTGCCGTCGTCACGGATGCTCACCGTGATCGTGTCGCCGAGGTCTTCGAGGAGCACGTAGGCATGGGCACCCGGCCCGGCGTGGGCGACCACGTTGTCGAGCGCGTTGACGACCGCGGCGGACAACTCCGTGGCGACGACGGCGTCGAGGAGCACCGGTTCGGCGGGCAGGCTGACCGAGACGCGGTCGGACGCCCGCTGTCGCAGCAACGCGCCGACGTCGGTCATCGCCCCGACGCGTGGTTCGGCCTCACCGGAGCTGACCAGCCGCCTCAGCGCACGTTCCTGCTCGCCCGCGAGTTCGGCCAGTTCGGCTGTCGCTCCCCCGATTTCGCGGCCGCGGCGCGAGACCAGCGCGAGCACCTGGATGGCGCCGTCATGCACCTCTCGAGACAGCCGTTCGCGCTCCTGGTGGGCCGCCGCCAGCCGAGTCGCCTGCTCCAATTCGGAATGGGCCCGTCGGGCGGTCTGCGCGGCCATGCCCACCGCGAGGCCGACGGCGAGTTCGATGACGATGGTCGCGTTGCGGCCGAGGTCGTAGTTGATGAAGCCCTTGACGACGGTGCTGGCGGCCATCACGAGCACGCCGGTGAACATGCCCGCGATCGGCCCCGCGACGATCGCCGCCGAGATCGTCGCATTGGTCGCCCACAGCGTCGTCGGCCACGACTGGTTGTCGAACGCCCACTGGGAGGAGGCAACCACCTCGGTCGACAGAATCAAAGCCAGGACCACCCCGATCTCGGCCAGCACGAACGCCGGGCGCCGGCCGAACCCCTGCAGATAGGCGACGGCGCACAGGGCACTGAACCCCAGCAGCACGGCGAACAACGTCCACGCCACGCCCGGGCGGTCCAGGTCGGGGTTCACCGACACCTGAAATCCGAGCGCGTACAGGCAACTCAGCAGTCGGAACACCTGGGCGGCCCGCCACAGCGGTGTCGCCGGATCCGGGGCGTTGGCCGGCATCTGTCTACAGCACCTTGGACAGAAACGCCTTCGTGCGTTCGTGCTTCGGGTGGGACAGCACTTCGCGCGGCGGTCCGCTCTCCACGACCACGCCGCCGTCCATGAACACCAGTTGGTTGGCCACCTCGCGGGCGAACCCCATTTCGTGTGTCACCACAACCATCGTCATACCCTCGGCGGCAAGCGTTTTCATCACTTCGAGGACTTCACCGACAAGTTCGGGGTCCAGCGCCGAAGTGGGTTCGTCGAAGAGCATCAGTTTGGGGCTCATCGCCAAGGCGCGGGCGATCGCGACGCGTTGCTGCTGACCGCCCGACAGCTGGGCGGGATAGGCGTCGGCTTTGGTGGTCAGCCCCACCTGGTCGAGCAGGTCTCGGGCGCGCGCTACCGCCTCGTCCTTCTTGACGCGTTTGACGTGAATGGGCGCCTCGATCACGTTCTCGAGCACGGTGCGGTGGGGAAACAGGTTGAAGTGCTGGAAGACCATGCCGATGTCGCGGCGCTGCCGGGCAGCTTCGCGCGGGGGCATCTCGTAGATTTTGTTGCCCCGCTGCCGGTATCCGATCAACTCCCCGTCCACGTACAGGCGCCCGGCATTGACCTGTTCGAGGTGGTTGATGCACCGCAGGAACGTGGACTTGCCCGAGCCGGAGGGCCCGACCATGCACAGCACCTCGCCGCGTCCGATCTCGAGCGTGACGCCCTTCAGCACCTCCAACGCACCGAAGTTCTTGCACACGGCCTCGGCTTTGACCATCGGTGTCACGGGTGCGCCTCCCCGAGCGTCTGCGCCTTGGCCAGCGCCTCGAGTTGTTTGGTGGTCAGCTTGCGCGACGCACCGCGCGAGTAGTGGCGCTCCAGATAGTACTGGCCGACCATGAGCACGCTGGTGATCGCCAAATACCACGTCGCGGCGACAAGCAGGAGTGGAACGGGTTCGAAGATGCGCGCGGCGATCTCGCGCGAGGTGATGCCGTACAAGTCAAGCGTGAAAGGCACCGCGGTCACCAGCGACGTGGTCTTCAGCATGCTGATCACCTCGTTGCCGGTCGGTGGGATGATCACCCGCATCGCCTGCGGAAGCACGGTGCGCCGCATGGTCATCCCCCACGACATGCCCAGCGCCGTCGAGGCCTCGGTCTGACCCTCGGGCACGGAACTGATTCCCGCACGGATGATCTCGGCCATGTACGCGGCCTCGTTCAGCGCCAGTCCGAGGATTGCCAGCAGGAAGGGGATCGACAGCGACTGCAGGTCCACCTGAAGCAGCGAGGGCCCGAACGGCACCCCGAGCTGAACGTTCTGGTAGATCGTCGGCAACAACCCCCAGAACACCAGCTGCACATACACCGGCGTGCCGCGGAAGATCCACAGATACACCCACGCAACGGCTTTCAACACCGGGTTCGGAGACAGCCGCATCACCGCAAGCAGCACACCCAGCACGATCGCGAGAACCATCGAGTAGATGGTCAGCTGCACTGTGTTGAGCACCCCCACCGTCAACACCCGTTCGTTGAACAGGTACTCCCAGTACGTCGACCAGCGGTAGGAGTCGTTGGTCGCCGCGCCGTAGAGGAACAGGGCAACGAGTATGACGATGACGACCGCCGCCACCCACCGCCACGGATGGCGCAGCGGCACCGCATCGATGGCGGCAGGGGCATCGGGTGATGACGTGTCGACATCGCTCATGGAAACGTCCTCTACGAGACCGCGCCGTTGATGACGGGTTTGTCGATCATCCCGTTCTCAACGCCCCAGTTGACAGCGATCTCGCGGTAGGTGCCGGTTTCGATCAGATGCTCGAGCGCCTTCTGCAGTGCCTGCGCGAGGGCCGACCCCTTCTGCACGGGCCATCCGTACGGCGCCGAATCGAAGATGTCACCGGCGGGTTCGAGCTTTCCGTTACTCTGCTTGATCGCGTACGAGGTCACCGGGGAGTCCGCCGACATCGCGTCGACCTGACCCAGCACCACCGCGTTGGTGGCGGCGTCCTGCCCGTCGAACGGAACGATCTCGATCGGCGGCTTGCCGGCATCGGTGCACGCCTTGCTCTTCGCCGGAAGTTCCTCGGCCTCTTGGGTGGTGGTCGCCTGCACCGCCACCTTCTTGCCGCACGCGTTGTTCGGGTCGATCGAGGATCCCGGCCGCTGCGCCCACATCGTGCCCGCGTTGAAGTAGGTGACGAAATCGACGGTCTCCTCACGCTCTTTGGTGTCGGTGAACGACGACATGCCGACGTCGTAGGTGCCACCCTGGATCGACGGGATGATCTTCGCGAAATCCGATTCTCGGTAGTCGGGGGTCAATCCGAGCGTGGCCGCGATCGCGTTCATCAGGTCGACGTCGAAGCCGACGATCTTGCCGCTCGGATCCTTGAACTCGTTGGGCGGGTACGGAATGTTGACACCGACGACCAGCTCTCCAGACGACTTGATGTCCTCCGGAACGGTATTGGCGATTGCTTCGACCTTTTCCGCCGGCGCTGTGGAGGACGGACTGGTGGCATCCTCACCGGCACCGCTTCCCCCGCCGCTTGCGCATCCCGACATCGCCAGGGCGCCGGCCGCGGCGAATACGACTGCGAAACGCCAGAATCTACCTCGACGGTTGTGACACTCACCTAACACGGATGCCCTACTTTCTGCGTCGTGGGATCGATGTGCAGCACCGGTACCGGAACAGTAGTAGAGACGCCACGCTGGGGCAGGGGAACCAAATTGCGCATGCGCGGGGCCTGACGACTGACGGCCGAATCGATATCGAAATGCGACGACCATTTGCGTTTCGCTATGCCACACTGCGCCCATGACTAGCACCGCGCCGCCCAACCTGCTGCGGCATCTGTGGAAAACAACCTTGGTCTCCGGACTTCTCGCCGTCATTCTCGGCGCGCTCATCTGGCTGTGGCCGGGCAAGACAATCGTGGTCGCGGCGATTTTCTTCGGGGCGTACCTCTTGGTCGCCGGCATCACTCAGGTGATCTTCGCGTTCAGCCTGGACGTCTCAGCCGGCGGCCGGGTTCTCCTGTTCATTTCCGGCGCCGCGGCGCTGGTCCTTGCGGTGTTGTGCTTCCGTAGCCTGCAGGAGTCGATCCTGCTGCTGGCCATCTGGATCGGCATCGGCTTCATCTTCCGCGGCGTGGCGACGGCGGTCTCGGCCATCAGCGACCCGACGCTTCCCGGTCGTGCCTGGGAGATCTTCGTCGGCGTGATCAGCCTCATCGCGGGCGTCGTCATGCTCGCGCTGCCGTTCGAGTCGCTCGCGATCCTGACGGTCGTGGCCGGCATCTCGCTGGTCGTGATCGGCATCTTCGAGATCGTGTCCGCCTTCGGGATTCGCAAAGCCTCCAAGGACCGTGACAACGCAGCAACACCCGCCTCACCTGCGGCCGAGGAGCCGGTGAGCTAACCCACACTGACATCTACTACACCCTGTCGTAGGCTGGCGCCACAGCCACGGAAGAGGGTGAGATGGACGCACTCGATGTGTCGCGGTGGCAGTTCGGCATCACGACCGTCTACCACTTCATCTTCGTCCCGCTGACCATCGGGCTGGCGCCGTTGATCGCCGCCATGCAGACTGCGTGGTTGATCACCGGGAACTCGTCCTGGTACCGCCTCACCCGCTTCTTCGGCAAGCTGTTCCTGATCAACTTCGCCCTGGGCGTGGCCACCGGCATCGTTCAGGAATTCCAGTTCGGCATGAACTGGAGCGAGTACTCGCGGTTCGTCGGAGACGTTTTCGGCGCACCACTGGCGATGGAGGGGCTGGCCGCCTTCTTCTTCGAATCGACGTTCCTCGGCCTGTGGATCTTCGGGTGGACCCGGCTGCCCCGCGTCGTGCACCTCGCCTGCATCTGGGTGGTGGCCATCGCGGTCAACCTGTCGGCGTTCTTCATCATCGCCGCCAACTCATGGATGCAGCATCCCGTCGGCACCCGGTTCAACCCGGAGACCGGCCGCGCCGAGTTGACCAGCATCGTCGCGCTGTTCACCAACAACACCGCGATCGCCGCGTTCACACATGCGGTATTCGGGGCGTTCCTCACCGCCGGGACGTTCGTCGCGGGTGTGTGCGTGTGGTGGATGATCCGCGCGCGAGAAGACAGGCGTTCCGAAGCGCAGACGATGTTCCGGCCAGCGGCGATCATGGGCAGCCTGGTCGTCCTCGCGTCGACGCTCGGACTCGTCGTCACCGGCGACTTCCAGGGCAAGCTGATGTTCGAACAGCAGCCGATGAAGATGGCATCGGCAGAATCCCTGTGCCACACCGCAACCGACCCCGACTTCTCCATATTGACCGTCGGCACCCACAACAATTGCGACAGCGTCACCCACCTCATCGAGGTGCCCTACGTGCTGCCGTTCCTGGCCAAAGGCGAATTCGACGGTGTTCGGCTCGAGGGCGTCAAGGACCTTCAGGACCAGTACGTCGAGAAGTTCGGACCGGGCGACTACCGGCCCAACCTGTTCGTCACATACTGGTCGTTCCGCGCCATGATCGGATTGCTTGCCGTACCAGCGCTTTTCGCGGTGGCGGTGCTGTGGCTGACGCGTCGTCGCCGGATTCCGCAGTCGCGCCGGCTGTCTCGCTTCGCCCTGGCCGCGCTGCCCGCGCCGTTCCTGGCCAACAGCGCCGGATGGATGTTCACCGAGATGGGCCGTCAACCGTGGGTGGTGGTACCCAATCCGACGGGGGATCCGACGATTCGGCTGACCGTCGCCGACGGCGTCTCCGGGCACCCGGTCGGCATGGTCGTCCTCTCCCTGGTGGCCTTCACGCTGGTGTACGCGGCGCTCGCGGTGATCTGGTTCTGGCTCATCCGCCGCTACACGGTCGAAGGGCCGCAGGAACACGACTCCGAGCCCGCAGCGCCGCTACCACCCGGCAGCGACGAAGTGGCGCCGTTGTCGTTCGCTTACTGAGTCGTTCGCGTACTAGAGGAGTGGTGGCAATGGCGCTTACCGAGCTGTGGTTCGTGGTGATGGCCGGTCTGTTCCTCGGCTTCTTCGTCCTGGAGGGCTTCGACTTCGGCGTCGGCATGCTGATGGGGATGTTCGGCCGCGCCGGAGGCGGTGATCCCGAGCGGCCACGTCGCGCGGTGCTCAACACCATCGGGCCCGTCTGGGACGGCAACGAGGTCTGGCTGATCACCGCCGGCGGGGCCATGTTCGCCGCCTTCCCCGACTGGTACGCGACGATGTTCTCGGGTCTGTACCTGCCGCTGCTGGCCATCCTGCTGTCGATGATCCTGCGGGTCGTGGCGATCGAATGGCGCGGCAAGATCGACGACCCCGGCTGGCGGCGGTGGGCCGACATCGGCATCGCCGTCGGATCGTGGCTGCCCGCCGTGCTGTGGGGTGTGGCGTTCGCGGCGCTGGTGCGCGGGCTTCCCGTCGACGCCGACAAGCAGTTGCGCACCTCGATCGGCGATCTCGTCAACGGTTACACGCTGCTCGGCGGCCTGACCACCGCGGGACTGTTCCTGTTCCACGGCGCGGTGTTCGTGGCACTGAAAACCGAAGGCGCCGTGCGCGAAGAAGCGCTGCGATTCGCCGGCCAGCTGGCGCTGCCGGTTACGGCGGTCCTGGCGTCGTTCGGGCTGTGGACGCAGCTGGTGCACGGCAAGGACTGGACATGGCTCGTGCTTCTCGCGGCGGCTATGGCACACCTGGCGGCGACGCTGCGGGTGTGGCGCGGTATCGGCGAAGGCTGGGCGTTCGCGTACACGACTGTGACGGTCGCGGCGGTCGTGGTTCTGCTGTTCGGCGTGCTCTACCCGAACCTGATGCCGTCGACGATCGATCCCGTATACAGCTTGACGATCGACAACGCGGCGTCCAGCCCGTACACGTTGACCATCATGAGCTGGGCGGCGCTGATCTTCGCACCACTGGTGCTGCTGTATCAGGGATGGACGTATTGGGTGTTCCGGCAACGCATCTCGGCCGAGCGCATCCCCGAGCCGGTGGGACTAACGCGGCGGCGGACATGAATCTGTGGCGGACCTCGCCAGCGATGCGTCGCTATCTGGTCGCATCGGTGCTGTGCGGGGTGCTCATCACCGGCGCGACGATCGGTGCGGCCGTCGTGCTCGCCGACGTCGTGGCAGGGGTGATCACCGACCCCGCCACGCGCCACCTTCGCTACTGGGCGGGCCCGCTCGCACTTCTGTTGGGGCTGTGGGTGATCCGTACCGTCGCGCACTGGCTCCAGAGCAGGCTGGCCTCGACGGGCGCGACACAGGTGATCGCCGACCTGGCAGGTCAGGTGCTCCGCGCGGTGACGGAGTTGCCGCCGCGGCTTCTCGCCGCCGAACGCGACACCACGGCCGCGTTGATCACCCGGGGCCTCGACGGTCTGCGACCCTTCCTCACGGCCTATCTGCCCGCGGCGTTCCTCGCCGGCATCCTCACGCCGGCTGCGGTGCTGGTGATCGCCGCGGTCGACTGGCGTTCGGCGCTCATCGTTCTGATCGCGCTGCCGCTCATTCCGATATTCATGGTGTTGATCGGGCTGCTGACCAGGGAACGCTCGCAGGCGGCCTTGGCGGCGATGAGCACGCTGCAGTCGCGGATGCTCGACCTGGTGGCGGGCATACCGACGCTACGGGGGTTGGGGCGGCTCGACGGCTCTGTGGGCCGCATCGCCGAACTGGCTGCGGCGCATCGCCGTTCGACGATGGGCACCCTGCGGATGGCGTTCCTGTCGGCTCTGGTTCTCGAACTGCTGGCCACGTTGGGCGTCGCGCTGGTCGCGGTCGGCATCGGCCTGCGGCTGGTATTCGGCGAGATGACATTGACCGCAGGCCTCACCGCGCTGCTGCTCGCGCCGGAGGTGTTCTGGCCGCTTCGCCGCGTCGGCGTGGAGTTCCACGCCGCCCAGGACGGAAAAACGGCGGCCGAGGCAGCACTCCGGCTTCTCGACAAGCTGCCGCGCCGACCGACGGCAACCCGTACCGTCCAAGCGGCCGGGGCCACCATTCACCTCGGGGCCCTCGACGAGGATGTGGAGCCGGGCCGGGTGACGGTGCTGACCGGTCCCAACGGTGTCGGCAAGTCGACGCTGTTGCACATGATCCTCGGGTTGCATCCCGGCGAGGTGTCGATCGACGGGATCGATGTCGGTGACCTCGACCTGCCGTCATGGTGGCGTCAGATCTCCTGGCTACCGCACCGTCCGATGCTGGTCCCGGGAAGCGTCCGCGACAACCTCGAGTTGTTCGGGCCGATCACCGATCTCGATGAGGCCTGCCGCTCAGCGGGTTTCGACGAAGTCCTCGCATCACTCCCCGAAGGGCTGGACACCGTGCTCGGACGCGACGGTACGGGCCTGTCCCTCGGACAGCGCCAGCGCCTCGGGCTGGCCCGGACGCTGGGCTCGGCCGCGCCGGTGCTCCTGCTCGACGAGCCGACGTCTCACCTCGATGCGGCGATGGAAGCCCGTGTGCTCGACGCGATTGTGGCGCGGGCCCGTGCCGGCGCCACGGTGCTGGTGGTCGGCCACCGCGATCCGGTGCGCGCGATCGCTGACCGCGTGCTCTTCATGCGGGAGCTCGCCGATGCGTGAACTGCTGAGGGCCCGGCTGGGTCGATTCGCGCTCGCGGCCCTGCTCGGTGTCCTGTCGCTGGGCAGCGCGCTGGCGTTGGCCGCGATTTCGGCGTGGCTGATCACGAGGGCGTGGCAGATGCCGCCGGTGCTGGACCTCACCGTCGCAGTCGTCGCGGTGCGCGCGCTCGGTATCTCTCGCGGGGTGCTGGGATACTGCCAGCGGCTGGCGTCACACGACACAGCGTTGCGGTGCGCTGCCGATACCCGTGAGGCGCTGTACCGCAGACTGGCCGAAGCGCCTGCCGACACCGCGATGCGGATGCCCAGCGGTGAACTGGTGGCACGGATCGGCGCGTCGGTCGACGACCTCGCCGACGTCGTGGTGCGGGCGATGCTGCCGATCGCGGTGGCGGCCGTGCTCGGACTGGCCGCCGTGGTCGGCATCGGTCTCATCTCCTTGGAGGCGGCGGTCGTCCTGGCGCTGTGCCTGCTGATCGCGGGCGTGCTCGCACCCGCGCTGGCCGCCCGCGCCGCCGAGGCGACGGAAGACCCGGCCACGCAACATCATTCGGGGCGCGATGTTGCGGTCATGCGTGCCCTCGAGCACGCTCCAGAGCTACGTGTCGGCGGACGTCTCGACGCGGTACTCGCCGAAGCCGAGAGTCGACACCGCACCTGGGGACGGGCCACCGACATGGCGGCGGCCCCTGCGGCGATGGCGGCCGCGGCGTCGACCGCGGCGATCGGCGCCAGCGTGTTCGGCGCCGTGATCGCCGCGATCGCGCTCGCGGACTCGGTCGCACCCACGACGCTCGCGATCTTGATGCTGTTACCGCTGTCGGCGTTCGAGGCGAGCGCGGCGTTGCCGGCGGCTGCGGTGCAGCTGACCAGGTCGCGTATCGCGGCGCGCCGTCTCGCCGAGATCACCGCACCGATCGACTCACCGCGCGAGCGACCGGCCGTTCCCGAGGTGTCTGTGGCGCCCGGTGACCGCCTCGCGATCGTCGGCCCGAGCGGATCGGGCAAGACCACGCTGTTGCTCTCGATGGCCGAAAGCGACCCGTCCGCAGTCTTCGTCGCAGAAGACGCCCACGTGTTCGCGACCACCGTGCGGGACAACTTGTTGGTGGCTCGGGGTGATGCGAGTGACGACGAGATCCGGGCCGCGATCGGGCGCGTGGGTCTTCGCGACTGGCTGGACACGTTGCCGGAGGGGCTGTCCACGGTGCTGTTCGGCGGGGCCGCCGCCGTGTCCGCCGGACAGCGTCGGCGTTTGCTGTTGGCGCGCGCTCTTCTGGCCACGGCCGCAACGGTGCTGCTCGACGAACCCACCGAGCATCTGGACGCCGCCGATGCCGACCAGATTCTGGTCGACCTGCTCACTCCCGGTGAGCTGTTCGGTGCCGACCGCGCGGTCGTCGTCGCCACCCATCATCTGCCCGAGCACCTTGAGTGTCCTACCGTCATTCTTGCTGGTCGCGGAGTAACCTCCTCGGCATGAGCGAGCCGGAGAAGCCCGAGACGCCACCGCAAACGCCACCCCAGTCACCACCGCCACCGGCACAGTCGCCGCCACCGGCGCAGCCGCAGTACGGGGCTTATCCAGGTGGTTATCCCCCGCCTCCGCCGCAGGGTTACGGCTATCCACCGCCGGCGAGCGCCCCCAAGAACGGCATCGGCATCGCGGCCCTGGTAATCGCCATCATCGCGCTGCTGTCCGTCTTCGGCGGCGTCGTGCTCGGCGTCGTCGCCGTGATCCTCGGCTTCATCGGCTGGGGACGGGCCAAGCGCGGTGAGGCCACCAACGGCGGTATCGCGGTGGCCGGCATCGTGCTCGGCTTCTTGAGCATCATCGAAGCCATCGTCGTCATCTGGCTGGCCGTCTGGGGTTTCAACGAGGTCGGCGGCAGCGACTACATCGACTGCGTATCGCGCGCGGGCAACGACCAGGACGCGGTGCAGCAGTGCGCCGAGGAGTTCCAGCACCGTGTCGAGGACCAGTTCGACGTGACGATCACGCCGACGCCGTAGTCAGCGGGGCGGGAAGTACTTGACGATCCCCTCCTGCACCACGGTGGCGACCGGCTGACCGGACCGATCGAAGAAGTGGCCGGTGCCCAGGCCACGGGAGTCGGCGGCCACCGGTGAGGCGGTGGAGTACAGCAGCCACTGGTCGAAGTGCACGGGCCGGTGGAACCACACCGAGTGATTCGTGGTGACCGCGAAGATCCGGTCGTACCCCCATGACAGGCCGTGCGTGGTGATGATCGAGTCGAGCACGGTGGTGTCCGAGGAATAGACGAGCGCCGCGGCGTGCAGCACCGGGTCGTCGGGCATCGGCCCGAGCGCCTTCACCCACACCCGGTTGTGCGGTAGCTTCTCGCCTTTGTCGCGCATGACCCAACTCGGATCGTTGGTGTAGCGCCACTCGATCGGCCGCAGCGCGTTGACGAAATGCGGGACGACTTCTTCGTAGCCGCGCAGCAGTTCGTCGACCGGCGGCACCGACTCCGGGTCGGGCAGGTCCGGTGGCGCGATCCCGTGCTCCAGGCTGCGACCACCGGCCAGGAAGGACACCATGGCTGTGGTCAGCAGCTGGCCGTCCTGCATGACGTCGACACGGCGGTTGGCGAACCGGCGTTCGTCACGGAGTCGCACCACGTGGAACTCGAGATCCTTCTCCGGATTGCCGCCCGCGATGAAGTGGGCCGACAATGCACTGGGCGGCGTCGGGTGTTTCAAGCTGCGCCCGGCCGCCACGAACGACTGGGCCATCATCTGGCCGCCGAAGGTCCGAACCGGGTTCTTGCTGGGATGCGAACCGACGTAGATGTCGTCGGCGAGCTGGCGGAGGTCGAGTATCGCGAGCAGTTCGTCGAAATCCGCCGTCACACGTCGTCCTCGCCGATCCGGTGCACGTGGATCAGATTGGTCGAGCCCACCGTGCCCGGCGGAATGCCGGCGATGACGACCACCAGGTCCCCTCGCTTGTAACGACCCAGCTCGAGCAGCGACTTGTCGACCTGGCGGATCATTCCGTCGGTGGTTTGGATGTGGGGCACGATGAACGTTTCGGTGCCCCAGCTCAACGCGAGCTGGCTGCGCACCTCCGGCAGCGAGGTGAACGCCAGCAGCGGGAGCGGGGTGTGCAGCCGCGCGAGTCTGCGCACCGTGTCACCCGACTGGGTGTAGGCCACCAGCGCCTTGGCGTCGAGGCGCTCGCCGATGTCACGGGCGGCATAGGAGATGACGCCGCGCTTGGTCCGGGGCACATGCGTGAGCGGCGGTGCGGCCACGGAGTTCTCCTCGACCGCATGGATGATGCGCGCCATCGTCTTGACCGTTTCGAGCGGGTATTTGCCGACCGACGTCTCACCGGAGAGCATCACCGCGTCGGTGCCGTCGAGGATCGCGTTCGCGACGTCGGACGCCTCGGCCCGGGTGGGCCGCGAGTTCTCGATCATCGACTCCAACATCTGAGTCGCGACGATGACGGGTTTCGCGTTCTCCCTTGCCATTTGGATCGCACGCTTCTGCACCAGCGGGACTTCTTCAAGCGGTAGCTCGACGCCGAGATCACCGCGGGCGACCATGATCGCATCGAATGCCAGCACCACGGCCTCGAGGTTGTCGATGGCTTCGGGCTTCTCGAGTTTGGCGATGACGGGCACCCGGCGGCCGACCCGGTCCATCACCTCGTGCACGAGTTCGATGTCGGCCGGCGACCGGACGAACGACAATGCGACGAAGTCCACGCCGAGGCGCAGGGCGAACTCGAGGTCGTCGATGTCCTTCTCGGACAGTGCCGGAGCGGACACGTTCATCCCGGGAAGCGACATGCCCTTGTTGTTGCTGACCGGACCGCCGTCGGTGACGGTGCAGATGACGTCGCTGCCCTCGATGCTCTCGACGACGAGGCCGACGTTTCCGTCGTCGACGAGGACCCGGTCACCGGGGGTGGCGTCCTCGGCCAGGCGCTTGTAGGTGGTCGACACGCGATCCGACGTTCCCTCGACGTCCTCGACGGT
Organism: Mycobacterium sp. GA-1199; assembly: GCF_001500045.1. Lineage (GTDB taxonomy): Bacteria > Actinomycetota > Actinomycetes > Mycobacteriales > Mycobacteriaceae > Mycobacterium. The sequence goes on along the minus strand of NZ_LQIX01000003.1, from coordinate 48,323 downwards.
GATGCGCACGGTCTCGCCGGCGGCCCAGAAGGTGGGGCCGTCCTTGAATCGGCCGAGCCGGATCTTGGGGCCCTGCAGGTCGGCGAGAATGCCGACGGCCCGACCGGTGGCGTCCGACGCGGACCGGACCCGCTTGTAGTTGGCTTCGTGATCGGGATAGTCGCCGTGGCTGAAATTGAGCCGCGCGACGTCCATTCCCGCAACGACCAGCGCACGGACGGCGTCATCGGTCGCGGTGGCCGGACCGAGGGTGCAGACGATCTTTCCGCGTCTATTCACGACACTCGAGCATAGTCGTTATCGATTCAGACGACGGCCAGCGGAAGAGCGCCCGGGGTCACCGGGGCGGGCAGGTCCGACTCCCCCATCAGGAACGTGTCGACCGCATGTGCGGCGCTGCGGCCCTCCGCGATCGCCCACACGATCAGCGAGGCGCCGCGGTGGGCGTCGCCGCAGACGAACACGCCGGGCGTCGTGGTCTGCCAGTCCGATCCGCACGGCAGTGCGCCACGCCCGTTCGGCGTCAGGCCCAGTTCGTCGAGGAGCGGCATGTGTTCGACGCCGTCGAAACCGATGGCCAGCAACGCGAGTTCACACGGAATCTCCATCGGCTCGCCGACCGGAGTGATGACGCGGCGGCCCTCGGCGTCACGCTCCACCTTGACCTCGGCGATTTCCAGTGCACGGAGGCGACCGCTGTCGTCGCCGACGAACCGCTGGACCGCGACCTCATAGCGCCGGTGACCGCCCTCGGCGTGCGCCGGTGAGAGGCGGGTCCGCAGCACGATCGGCCAGGTCGGCCACGGTGTGCGGGATTCGTCTCGCGTTTCGGGAGGTTCGGGGTTGTAGTCGAGCTGGGTGACCGACAGCGCGCCCTGTCGGTGCGCGGTGCCCAGGCAGTCGGCGCCGGTGTCACCGCCTCCGATGATCACGACGTGCTTGCCTTTCGCGCTGATCGTGCTGGGTCCGTCGCCCTCGCATTCCTTGTTCGCGGGAACGAGGTGCTCCATCGCCAGGTGGACGCCGTCGAGGTGGCGCCCCTCGACTTCGTAGTCGCGTGCACGCAATGCACCGACGGCGAGCACGACGGCGTCGTACTGTGCCCGGAGCTGCTCGACGGAGACGTCGACGCCGACTTCGGTCTCGGTGACGAAACGCGTTCCCTCCGCGCGCATCTGAGCCAGCCGCTGATCGAGCGTCGCCTTCTCGAGTTTGTATTCGGGGATGCCGTAGCGCATCAGCCCGCCGATGCGGTCGTCGCGCTCGTAGACGGTCACTTCGTGCCCGGCACGGGTGAGCTGTTGTGCCGCAGCCAGTCCCGCCGGGCCGGAGCCGACGATCGCGACACGCTTACCGGAGGCGATGGCCGCCGGTTGCGGTTCCACCTGGCCGTTGAGCCACGCGTGGTCGGCGATGGTCTGCTCGATGCGCTTGATCGTGACGCTGCCGCCGGTCTGCTCCTCGGAGATCGACAGCACGCACGCCGCCTCGCACGGCGCCGGGCACAACCGGCCGGTGAACTCGGGAAAGTTGTTGGTGGCATGCAGGCGGTCGCTGGCCGCGTCCCATCTGCCGCGGCGCACCAGATCGTTCCATTCCGGAATCAGGTTGCCCAGAGGGCAGCCCGCGGTTCCCGAGTGGCAGAACGGGATTCCGCAGTCCATGCACCGCCGGGCCTGCTCGGATACCTCCGCGGCGCGCCGGTCCGGATCCTGCCGCTCGTGGACTTCGCGCCAATCCCCGATGCGTTCGTCGACCGGCCGTTTGGCCGCCTCGACCTTTGCAACCTTGAGGAATCCGGTGGGATCAGCCACGGCTGGCCTCCATGATCGCAGTGTCGACGTCGCGTCCCTCGCGCTTGGCGGTGAGCGTGGCCTGCAGGACGCGCTGGTAGTCGCGGGGCATGATTTTCGTGAACTGGGTGCTGCGCCTAGGCCAGTCCGACAGCAGCGAGGTCGCCAGGCTGCTTCCGGTGTACTGGGCGTGCCGGGAGATCACGTCGCGCAGCCAGGCGAGATCCTCCGGGTCCAGGCGCTGCAACTCCACCATTTCGGTGTTGACCCGTCTGAGGTCCAGTCCGAGGACGAAGGCGATGCCGCCGGACATGCCCGCGGCCATGTTTCGGCCGGTCTTGCCGAGGACGACGACCCGACCACCGGTCATGTACTCACACGCGTGGTCGCCGACGCCCTCGACGACCGTCAGCGCACCCGAGTTCCGGGCGGCGAAGCGCTCCCCGGCGCGGCCCCGCAGGTACACCTCCCCCGACGTCGCGCCGAACAGCAGCGTGTTTCCGGCGATCACGTTGTCCTCGGCCAGGAACAGCACGTCGTCGGGCGGGCGGACGACGATCCGGCCGCCGGACAAGCCTTTTCCGACGTAGTCGTTGGCGTCTCCGACGAGTTCAAGGGTGATGCCGGGCGGCAGGAACGCGCCGAGCGATTGGCCGGCCGAGCCGGTCAGGGTGATGTGGATGGTGCCGTCGGGAAGGCCCTGCGCGCCGTAGCGCCGGGTCACCTCGGAGCCCAGCAGTGTGCCGACGGTGCGGTTGACGTTGCGGATGGGCAGTTCGAGCCGGACGGGATGGGCGTCCTCGAGCGCTCCTTCGGCGAGCTGGATCAACGTCTGGTCGAGCGCCTGGTCCAGCGCGTGGTACTGCTCGCGGACCTTGCGCCGCGGCGCGGGTTCACCGGTGTGCCCCTCGTCGGGCACGGCGAAGATCGGCGAGAGGTCCAGGCCCCGGGTCTTCCAGTGCGCGACGCCCTTGTCGGTGTCGAGCAGCTCGGCGTGTCCGATCGCCTCGTCGAGGGTCCGGAAGCCGAGCTCCGCCAAATACTTTCGGATGTCCTCGGCGATAAAGCGGAAGAAGTTCTCCACGAACTCGGGCTTGCCGGTGAACCGGGCGCGCAGTTCCGGGTTCTGCGTGGCGACGCCGACCGGGCAGGTGTCGAGGTGGCAGACCCGCATCATGATGCAGCCCGACACGATCAGCGGGGCGGTCGCGAAACCGTACTCCTCGGCGCCGAGTAGCGCGGCGACGATGACGTCGCGCGCGGTGCGCATGCCGCCGTCGCACTGCACGGTGATCCGATCGCGTAACCCGTTGAGCATCAACGTCTGCTGGGTCTCGGCCAGCCCGATCTCCCACGGCACGCCGGCGTGTTTGAGGCTCGTCAACGGCGCGGCTCCGGTGCCGCCGTCGTAGCCCGAGATGAGCACGACGTCGGCGTGGGCCTTGGACACGCCTGCGGCGACGGTTCCGACGCCGACGCTGCTGACGAGCTTGACGTGGATACGCGCCTGGTCGTTGGCGTTCTTGAGGTCGTGGATCAGCTGCGCGAGATCCTCGATGGAGTAGATGTCGTGATGTGGCGGTGGTGAGATGAGGCCGACCCCGGGAGTGGAGTGTCGGGTCTTGGCGATGTTGGGATATACCTTGAAGCCCGGGAGTTGTCCGCCCTCACCGGGTTTGGCCCCTTGGGCCATCTTGATCTGGATGTCCGTCGCGTTCACCAGGTAGTCGCTGGTGACGCCGAAGCGGCCGGAGGCGACTTGCTTGACTGCGCTGCGACGCTTGGGGTCGTAGAGCCGATCGGTGTCCTCGCCACCCTCACCCGAGTTCGAACGGCCGCCGAGATTGTTCATCGCGATCGCCATCGTCTCGTGGGCCTCGGCCGAGATGGAGCCGTAACTCATGGCACCGGTGTTGAATCGCTTGACGATTTCCTCGACGGTTTCCACCTCGTCGAGCGGCACCGGCGGTCTGACCTTCTTGAACTCGAACAGCCCGCGCAGCGTTCCGCCTTCGCGGCTGAGGCGGTCCACTTCGTCGGAGTACTGCTGGAAGATGTCGTGGCGCGCGGTGCGGGTCGAATGTTGCAGCAGGAAGACGACTTCGGGTGTGAATAGATGCAATTCGCCTTCCCGACGGAACGCGTAGTCGCCGCCGACTTCGAGGCGTCGGTGCACGCGCTCGGTCGGGTTCTCCGGGTAAGCCCGGCGGTGGCGCTGTTTGACCTCTTCGGCGATCACGTCGAGGCCGACACCGCCGAGTTGGCTGGGGGTCTCGGTGAAGTACTCGTCGATGACGTCTTTGTCGATGCCGACCGCCTCGAAGGCCTGCGCGGCCGTGTATGAGGCGACCGTGGAGATGCCCATCTTGCTCATCACCTTCATGACGCCCTTGCCGAGGGCCTTGCAGTAGTTGCGCACTGCGGCGGCGGGTTCGATGCCGGTGAGTTCGCCCTCGCGGACCAGGTCCTCGATCGACTCGAAGGCCAGGTACGGATTGACCGCGGCGGCGCCGAAGCCGATGAGCAGCGCGATGTGGTGCACCTCGCGGGCGTCGCCGCTCTCGACCACCAGCGCGACGGTGGTGCGTTCCTTGGTGCGCACGAGGTGGTGGTGCACGGCCGAGACGGCCAGCAGCGAGGGAATCGGCGCGCGGGTGTGGTCAGAGTCGCGATCGGAGATGACCAGGGTCCGTGCACCTTTGGCGATCGCCTCACAGGCCTTCGCGCGGAGGTCCTCGAGCGCCTCGGCGAGCCCTTCACCGCCGCGTTCGACGTCGTAGAGGGCCTTGAGCACGGTGGTCCGTAATCCCGGGTGTTCACCGTCGTCGTTGATGTGAACGATCTTGTTGAGCTCGTCGTTGTCGAGAACCGGCCAGCGCAGGACGATCTGGCGACATGAAGCCGCCGACGGTTCGAGCAGGTTCTGCTCGGGCCCCATGATGCGGGCCATCGATGTGACGATCTCCTCGCGGATGGCATCCAGGGGCGGGTTGGTGACCTGTGCGAAGAGTTCGACGAAATAGTCGTAGAGAAGCCGTGATCGTTGTGAGAGGACCGCGGTTGGAGTGTCGGTGCCCATGGACCCGAGCGGTTCTGTCCCGGAGGCGGCCATCGGTGTGAGCAGTACGCGCAGATCCTCTTCGGTGTAACCGAAGGCGATCTGGCGCTTGACGACGTTGTCGTGATTGGGCTGCACGCGGGTGCGGTCGGGCAGGGTGGCGATGTCGAGCAGTCCGGCGTGCAACCACTCGCCGTAGGGCTCTTGTGCCGACAGGTCCGCCTTGATCTCGTCGTCGGTGACGATGCGCCCAGCGGCGGTGTCGACCAGGAACATCTTGCCCGGTTGCAGGCGGCCCTTGGCCACGATCTGCGCCGACGGTACGTCGAGCACGCCGCTCTCGCTGGCGAGGATGACGCGGTCGTCGATCGTGCGCCACCACCGGCCGGGACGTAATCCGTTGCGGTCCAACACCGCCCCGACCAGCGTGCCGTCGGTGAAGGTCACACAGGCAGGTCCGTCCCACGGCTCCATCATGGATGCGTGGAACTGCCAGAAGGCACGCTCGGCGTCGTCCATGGTGGTGCTGTTCTCCCAGGCCTCGGGAATCATCATCAGCACCGCGTGGTGCAGGCTGCGGCCGCCGAGGTGCAGCAGTTCGAGTACCTCGTCGAAGGAGGCAGAGTCCGAAGCGTCCGGCGTGCAGATCGGGAACAGGCGGGACAGGTCGCCGGGAATGTTGGCGCTGGCCAGCATCGCCTCCCGCGCGCGCATGCGGTTGCGGTTGCCGCGGACGGTATTTATCTCCCCGTTGTGGGCGACGTAGCGGAATGGGTGCGCCAAGGGCCATGACGGGAACGTGTTCGTCGAGAACCGGCTGTGCACGATCGCGATGGCACTGCGGCAACGCTCGTCGCGCAGATCCGAAAAGTATTGTGGTAACTGCTTTGTGGTCAGCATGCCCTTGTACGCCATGGTGCGGCTGGACAGCGATGGGAAGTAGACGCCTTCGCGCTCGGCCCGCTTGCGGAGCGGATAGACGCGCCGGTCGAGGTCGATGCCGCCGACCTCACTGGTCGAGGTGACGAACAGTTGCTCCATGTGAGGCATGCAACTCATCGCGGTGGCGCCGAGGTTCGCACCGAGAGGGTCGATCGGCAAGGGTCGCCAGCCGAGAACCTTGAGCCCTTCGTCGTCGGCGATGGCTTCGACGGTTTCGCGGGCGGCCGCGCGGGCCGTGGGCTCCTGAGGCATGAAGCAGATGCCTGCCGCGAAGGTGTTGCTGCCGTCGAGTGCGGTTGCCGGGAGGTCGAAGTCGACCGCTTCGCGAAGTAGCTCGACAGGCAACTGGATGAGGATGCCGGCGCCGTCACCGCTGTTGGTCTCGGCGCCGGCGGCACCGCGGTGGTCGAGATGTTCGAGGGCGGTCAATCCGTCGGCGACGATGGAGTGCGAGCGTCGACCCTGGATGTCGACAACCATGGCGACACCGCAGGAATCCGCTTCATTGGCGGGGTCGTAGAGACCTTGGGGCTCGGGGAATGCCGAAAACAGCATCGAGGGGCACCTTCGCAGTCCGGAAGAATTCATGTCCGGGACTGCACCGGCCCGCAGCCGATTGTAACAGCGCGGCTATCGCCTCACCCGTCGAGAACCGTGGGGACCAGCGGGAATCCGGGCAGATTGCGCGCCACGGTCCAGGTCAGGGCCGAGACGACAATCACGACGATCAGCGGAGTGTTCATCAGCGGTTTGCTCTGACGCCATCGGATCAGAAGCCACGTCAGCAAGAGGGGAAGCCCGACGAGCAGGTAGACGTTGTCCACCACGGCCGCAGCGAGGTCGCCGTGCAGGAGGTCGTGCGTCATGCGCAGACCACCGCAGGCGGGGCAGTCCAAACCGGTGATCGCCTTGAACGGACAGGCGGGGAAGACAAATCCCGGGCGATGCGGGTCGGCGATGCCGACGTACGTCAGGGCGCCGGCCAGTACGGCGCCGGTTCCGAGCGCGCCGTATAGCTGTCTGCGGCTCGTGCCGGCGCTAGGTGCCATCGCGCAGAGGGCGCCCCTGGGGATCGCGGACTTTGTCGGTGAGCAGCATGACGGCGTCGATGATGCCCCAGATGATGGCGCCGATACCGCAGGTGACCAGGCCGACGACTAACTGCGCGACGCCCAACCCGGTGTAGCCGAGATAGATGCGGCCGATACCGACGAGCCCGAAGAGGCCGAGCAACTGCAGCAGACCGGCGATGAGTTTGGACTTGTCGGAATAGGGCTCCCCCGTGATGGGGTGACGGCCGTAGGGCGCCATTGGATCGCCGTATGCCGACGGGTAGCCCCCGGGGGGCGGCCCGTACTCGCTGCCGGGCGGGGGCGGGTATTGCGGCTGGTAATTCGGCTCCTGAGGGGGCGTGCTGCCATGCTCACTACCACCGAACTGCGGCTCCGTCATGGCTCCCAGCATGCCAGACAGGGGTGTGCCAGTCAGTAAGAATTCTGCGGCGCATTGACCCCGAGGTGTAGCCCCGGCATGCGCGGGCGCTTGACGAAACCCGCGGTCGTGGCGACATCGGTCAACGGATTGTCGCTCAGGGAGATTCGCTGGAGCTTCGACGGAACGGTTCCGCGGCTCTCGACGGCCGGGCGTGTCAGAACGGCGGGGGTTGGTAGTTGGCGGCCAGCCAGGCTTGCCGCTGCCGCTCTTCTTCGGCGATCAATTCGGCACGCTCGCGGCGTTCGGCCTTGATCCGGTCGCGAAGGTCGTCCTCGCGCGTCTGCTTGCGCCGGGGCATCACCAAGGTTCGATCGGCGGTGTCGTCGGAGATATCCGCGGGAACGTCGAGCTCGCCCGTCGACTGTCCGAGCCCTGGAAACATGCTTGCGCCATGAGGTTCGGTGCGCCATACGTGTCCCGTGGGCGCGATCAACTCGATTGTGCCGTCGGGAAGTTGTCGATCGGTCCAGCCGCGTGGCCCACGGAAGAACGTCTTGAGCAGATGGTGAGTTCGGCAGTAGTGCTTGGTATTCGACGGATGCGTCGGCCCCTGGGGCCAAGGCATGGTGTGGTCAACATCGCAGTGTTGCACCGGCTTGTCGCAGCCCGGCCATCGGCACGTCAGGTCCCGCCACTGGAGGAATTCCCGTAGCGCGACGTTGGGTCGGTAGCTATTGCCGCCCTTGGCTTCCGGGGTGGGCACGGTCAGCGGCTTCGTTTGCGCGGTCTTGGCCACCCTGCGAACCGACTCGGCGGGCATCACTCCGAACCCTTTCAGGTAACCGGCTTTGTCGCTGGTTCCATCGAGAGTGCCTTGTTCGGCCAGCAAATGGATGACCGCCGTCTCAACGGCCACGCGCTCGGCGGCCGCCGGGCAGTCGTCAAGCCCGCATTCGCAGGGCAGTGTGGCCTCCATGCGAGAAAGCGGACCACAAGCGTCAGCGCGGCGCTGATCCTTGGTTCGAGGGTCGTTGTCACACACGGTTGCGGCCAAAGCGTCGAGCCTGGCGTTCAGCGCCGCACCGTCCTCGGCGCGCAGATTGCCTGTAAGCCAAGCCATTCCGGGGTCGCCCGGCTCGATCTCGACGTGGCGATTGTCCTCGGATCGGCGCGGCACCCGCACCGCCTCCGGGTCGAAGCGCGTCACGAACATGTCCACGCGGTCAATCAATTTGGGACCCGAGAGCTTCATCCACTTCTCGGCTCTGGCAGCCAACGCCTCGTCGAGCGCGGGCATGATGTCCGGTTCCACGTTCCGAGTACGCGACATGATGGTGGCCACTACCCGGTAGTCGATCCACCCCCGCCGAAAGATCTCAGCCACCCGGGGGAGCCGCTCGCGCAGAGCCTTCGCGGCATGGACCTGACCGAGTGCCCTGGCATGACTGATGTTCTGCACCGGCGATATCTCTGCCGCTACGACGACCGCGACGTCGGTGAAGAACATCCTCGCTTCCTCATGTTCCCTCTCCCGCCGCGCATAGAGTTCGGCCACGAGTGCCAGCCTGCGCCCCATCGCCGCAGCCTCCTCGCGAGCCTCTTCACCCATGAGGGTGAGGAGATCGCCGCTGGAAGCATCCTCGAACATGTGTTCGATACTACTCGAACCCTATGACAAGACAACACATTCGAACGGTGGGCTGGGGATTCCCGGAAAAGGTTTAGCCCCTCCGGCGGCGGCGCAGCCACTTGCGCACTCGCCCGCCGTCCGCGTTCTCGGCCTCGTCTGCGGGCACTTCGGATGCGGCTTCACTCTCGACGGCGCCCATACCGCCGACGTCGTCAGCATCGGCTTCGCCGATTGATTCCTCGGCTGTGGAGGCATCTTCTTTCGCTTCAGCGTCGGTCCGCTCCTTGGCTTCGGCCTCCGCTTCGTCGGCTAGCTCCGCGGCTGTCGCCTCACCCTCGACGGCGGATTCGTGTGCCTCAGTGGCGTCAGCGATGGCGTCGTTGGCTTCGTCGCCTTCGACCGCACCCACACCATCGGCGTCGGCGGGCTCACCGGAGTCAGTCTCCTCCTGGCCTTCCGCGGTGCCATCGCCCTCTGCCTCGGCACCTGCCGATGCCTGGTCGATCGACTCCTCGGCTTGCGCCTCGGCCGCTCGCGCCAGCTCTTCGGCTACCAGCTCATCCTCGGCGGCCTCGACCGCAGCTTCGGTGGGCTCACCGGAGTCAGTCGCCTCAGCGGGCTCGTCGGCTTGAGCCTCCGCCTCGTCGGCCAACTCCTCGGCGGCAGCCTCGCCCTCAACCGCAGCTTCGTGTGCCTCGGCGGCATCCGCGAGCGCGTCGCTGGCTTCTTCACCTTCGACCGCACCGACACCGTCGGCGTCGGACGCCTGCCCGGCCTCGGCGAACCCCTCCGCCTCAAGAATCTTCTCGGCAGGGGCCTCGTCCACCTCGTCAGCGAGGGCTTCGGCCTCCGCGACCGCCTCCGCCTCTACTTCATCAGCTTCTGCACCAGCCTCGTCGGCCAACTCCTCGGCAGCGGCCTCGCCCTCGACCGCGGCCTCGTGGACCTCTGTGGCATCCGCGAGCGCGTCGCTGGCCTCCCCGCCCTCGACCGCACCCATACCACCGACGTCAGCCGCTTCACCGGCCTCGGGGACCGCCGCACCGCTTACGTCCGCGCCTCCAAGGGGCTCCTGCGCGGCGACGACGTCCTTCCGCCCGCGCTTCGGCCAGAACCGCAGCCGGCGTCGTGCCTTCGCCGGTGGCGTCGCAGCCGTCTGCGCGCCTACCTCGTCCGCCAGCTCCTCGGCTGCTGCCTCGCCCTCGACCGCAGCTTCGTGTGCCTCAGCTGCGTCGGCCAACGCGTCGCTGGCCTCCTCACCTTCGACCGCACCCACACCGTCGGCGTCGGACGCCTGCCCGGCCTCGGCGAACTCCTCCGCCTCAAGAATCTCCTCGGCAGGGGCCTCGTCCACCTCGTCAGCGAGGGCTTCGACCTCCGCGACCGCCTCCGCCTCTACTTCATCAGCTTCAGCCTCGGCCTCATCGGCCAACTCCTCGGCAACGGCCTCGCCCTCCACGGCGGCCTCGTGGACCTCTGTGGCATCCGCGAGCGCGCCACTGGCCTCCCCGCCCTCGACCGCACCCACACCACCGACGTCAGCCGCTTCACCGGCCTCGGGGACCGCCGCACCGCTTACGTCCGCGCCTCCAAAGGGCTCCTGCGCGGCGACGACGTCCTTCCGCCCGCGCTTCGGCCAGAACCGCAGCCGGCGTCGTGCCTTCGCCGGTGGCGTCGCAGCCGTCTGCGCGCCTACCTCGTCCGCCAGCTCCTCGGCTGCTGCCTCGCCCTCGACCGCAGCTTCGTGTGCCTCAGCTGCGTCGGCCAACGCGTCGCTGGCCTCCTCACCTTCGACCGCACCCACACCGTCGGCGTCGGACGCCCGTCCGGCCGAGGCGAACTCCTCCGCCTCAAGAATCTCCCCGGCAGGCGCCTCGTCCACCTCGTCAGCGAGGGCCTCGGCCTCAGCGACCGCCTCGATCTCGGGCTCGGAATCTTGCGCCGACTCCTCGTCGCCCTCGGCTGCGAACTCCTCGGCCTCTTCCAAGTCGTCCGCCGGCACACCTGCCACGTCCGCGCCGAGCTCCTCCGCGGACACGTCCTCGGCAGCGATCTCCTCGCCCTCCGGTACGTCCGCGGTGAGCGATTCGGCTTTCACCGTCTCCGATTCTTCGTCGGCGGCGGCCTTGGCGGCCGCGAACACACCTGTCGTCGACGCCACCGCGGCCAACTCCTCGGTGAGGTCCTCGACGGTCGGCCGTTCCGGCTCTGCCTTGCCCCTGAGGGAGGCCGGATCTTCTCGGCCCTTCGGCGCGGCCATGATGTACACGACCGCGCCGATGAACACGAACGTCGCCGTGAAGGAGTTGATCCGAACACCTTCGATCAGCGTCGCATCGTCGACCCTCAACAGCTCGATCCAGAACCGGCCCACGCAATAGCCCGCGACATACAACGCGAACAGCCGGCCGTGGCCGAATTTGAAACGCCGGTCGACGTAGATCAGAACCGCGAAAACCAGTAGGTTCCACAGCAGTTCGTACAGGAACGTGGGATGGACGAGGTGAACGACTTCGCCGGTCGACACGCCGTTGAGATTGTCGATCATGCCGGCTGAATCTCGGCGCTCGTAAATCTTCAGCGCCCAGGGCAGCGTCGTTTCGGCGCCCCACAGCTCCTGATTGAAGTAGTTGCCGAGGCGGCCGATCCCTTGCGCCAGAATGATTCCCGGCGCGACCGCGTCCCCGAACGCGGGCAGCGGAATTCCTCGGCGTCGGCAGGCGATCCACGCGCCGACGGCGCCGAAGGCGACAGCCCCCCAGATTCCCAGACCACCGTCCCAGATTCGGATCACGCCGGCCAGCCCGGCGCCGTTGTCCCCGAAGTAGCGCCACCAGTCGGTCGCCACGTGGTAGAGCCGGCCGCCGATCAACCCGAATGGCACGGCCCACAAGGCGATGTCGTAGATGACCCCGCGTTCTCCCCCGCGTGCCTCCCAGCGCCGGTCACCGATGATCAGCGCCGCCACGATCCCGACGATGATGCAGATCGCATACGCCCGGATCGGTACGGGACCGAGCTGCCAGACGCCCTGAGCCGGGCTGGGGATGGCGGCCAAGACAGTCGTCGTCACGCAGTAACCCTTCGCCTGACTCCATCCGCAAGCTCGGCTGCCAACGCTCCCACCGCGTCGACACCGTTCTGCAACGCCGACACCAACGCCGACCCCACGATCACCCCGTCGGCGTAAGCGCCGATCTCGGCTGCCTGGGCTCCCGACCGCACCCCAAGACCCACGCCCACGGGGATGTCCGAGACGGCCTTCACCCGGCGAACCAGTTCAGGTGCGGCCGTCGACACCGCGTCGCGCGCTCCGGTCACGCCCATCGTCGATGCGGCGTAGACGAATCCGCGCGAAGCCTGCACCGTCATTGCGAGCCGTTCCGGTGTCGACGATGGCGCCACAAGAAAGATCCGGTCCAGATCGTGAGTCTCCGAGGCGGCGAGCCATTCGTCGGCTTCGTCGGGGATCAGATCGGGGGTGATCATCCCGAGACCGCCGGCCGAAGCCAGATCGCGGGCGAACGCGTCGATGCCCCACCGCAATACGACGTTCCAGTACGTCATCACCACGGCCCTGCCCCCGGCATTGGTGATCGCCTCGACCGCGGCCAGCGAGTCGCGCACTCGCACTCCCCCGCGCAGCGCGGCTTCGGTGGCCGCCGCGATCGTCGGACCGTCCATACCGGGATCGGAGTACGCGATGCCGACCTCCACGAGGTCGCATCCGTTTTCGACCAGCGCCGTCATCGCCGAGATCGAACCGGGCACATCGGGAAAACCGGTCGGCAGGTAACCGATAAGCGCGCTGCGCCCCTCGCTCCGGTAGGTGTCAAACAGCGGTGCCAGCCGACTCACGGCGCACCGTCCAGCAGGCCGAACCATTTCGCCGCGGTCTCGACGTCCTTGTCCCCACGACCCGACAGATTCACCAGCACGATCGACCCGGGTCCGAGTTCCCGCCCCAACTGCAAAGCACCCGCGAGACCGTGCGCGGACTCGATCGCGGGGATGATTCCCTCCGTGCGACAGAGCAACGAGAACGCGTCCATCGCCTCGGTGTCGGTGATGGGCCGGTACTCTGCACGGCCGGTGTCCTTGAGGTACGCGTGCTCCGGCCCGACCCCCGGATAATCCAGACCCGCCGAAATCGAATGGGATTCGATGGTCTGGCCATCCTCGTCCTGCAACAGGTACGAGAACGAGCCCTGGAACGCACCCGGCGATCCTCCGGTGAAAGTCGCTGCGTGCCGCCCGGTTTCGACGCCGTCGCCGGCGGCCTCATAGCCAACCAGCCGCACGTTGGGGTCGTCGATGAACGCGTGGAAGATTCCGATCGCGTTCGACCCGCCGCCGACACAGGCCGTCACCGCATCGGGCAGCCGGCCCGCCTGCGCCTGGATTTGGGCGCGCGCCTCCAGCCCGATCACCCGCTGAAAGTCGCGCACCATCGTGGGAAACGGGTGGGGCCCGGCGGCCGTACCGAAGCAGTAATAGGTGTTGTCGGCGTTGGTGACCCAGTCGCGGAACGCTTCGTTGATCGCATCCTTCAACGTCTTCGAGCCCGCCTCGACCGACACCACCGTCGCCCCCAGAAGACGCATCCGCGCGACGTTCAACGCCTGGCGCGCCGTGTCGACGGCGCCCATGTAGATGACGCACTCCAGGCCGAGCAGCGCGCACGCCGTCGCCGTTGCCACACCGTGCTGCCCCGCGCCGGTCTCGGCGATCACCCGGGTCTTGCCCATCTGCCTGGCCAACAGGGCCTGGCCGAGGACATTGTTGATTTTGTGGGATCCGGTGTGGTTGAGGTCTTCTCGCTTCATAAAGATCCGGGCACCGCCGGCGTGCTCGGACAACCGCTCGGCTTCGTACAACGGTGAAGGCCGTCCGCTGTAGTGCCGCTGCAGCCGATCCAACTCGTCGAGGAAGGTCTGATCGCCACGCGCCTTCTCGTAGGCGGTGGTGACCTCCTCGATGACGGCCATCAACGCTTCGGCGACGAATCGCCCGCCGTAGACGCCGAAGTGGCCACGCGCATCCGGGTCGTGGGCGGTGGGTTCGGCTACGGCCGCGCTGGAACGAGGCAGCTCAGGCCCGGCGAGATCGGCCACTTCTCAACGCGCGGGTTTCGGGCACGACGGATGCGTGCCTGCGGTGACCAGATCGGCGACGGCGCTGCGGGGGTCACCGCTGGTGACCAGTCCCTCACCGACGAGTACCGCGTCGGCGCCCGCACCGGCGTACGCCAGCAGATCGGCGGTCCCGCGCACCCCCGACTCCGCGACGCGGATGACGTCGGTCGGCAGCCCCGGGGCGATCCGTGCGAAACAATCCCGGTCGACCTTCAACGTCTTGAGATCGCGTGCGTTCACGCCGATTACCGCGGCGCCGGCCGACAACGCGCGGTCGGCCTCCTCCTCGGTGTGCACCTCGACCAGAGCCGTCATACCCAGCGATTCGGTGCGCTCGAGCAGTGACTCCAGCACCGGCTGCTCCAACGCCGCGACGATGAGCAACAGCATGTCCGCACCGTGGGCGCGGGCCTCGTGGATCTGATAGGGCCGGACGATGAAGTCCTTGCGCAACACCGGGATTGACACCGCCGCCCGTACCGCGTCCAGATCCTCGAGCGACCCGTTGAAGCGACGCTGTTCGGTGAGCACGCTGATGATGCGCGCACCACCGCTTTCGTAAGCGCTCGCGAGTTCGGCGGGATTGCCGATGGGGGCCAGCTCGCCGCGGGAGGGACTGGCACGCTTCACCTCGGCGATCACCGCGATCCCCGGCGCGCGCAGCGCGGCCATCACGTCCAGCGGGGGCGGTGCGTCCTTGGCTTTGGCTTTGATGTCGGCGAGCGGGATGACGGCTTCGCGGGCGGCGACGTCGGCTCGGACTCCCTCGATGATCGAGTCGAGTACCGTCGCCGAACTCATGAGTGCCGCTTCCCTTCCCCCGAGAACACCGAACGATCTTCAACCACGAAGGGTAGCCGCCACCACAACACCACCGATCACCGACCCTTGTTGTCCGGATTCGTCGCATCCCGCGTCGGATCGGAACCCGCGTCGAGCGCGTCCCAGATCGCGCGTTCGGACATCTCGCCTGCGGGTTCGTCGGCCGGTGCGATGGTGCGTCGCGAGTAGCGGGCCGCACCGGAGCGCTCACGTGCCGCAGACCGCATCAACAGCACCGCGCAGGCCAGCGCCACCGCCGCGGCGACCACGGTGATCACCGCCCCCACGTAGTGCCGCTGCGTGCCGACCAGGTCCGCCACGGGCGCCTCCGCGATGTGCGAGGCGCGGACGGCCACGTCCTTGACAACCCACAGGCTGATGGCCAGGTAGGCGGTTCCGGCGCTGGCGGCGGCGACCAGCAGAGCCAGCAGCCGAAGCGGCCATCCACGCACCGCCAAGGCCGCGACGGCCGCGGCCAGCAGCAGGACCGCGAGCGGGATCAGGGCGGTCGACCAGGTGCCGCCGGTCAGGGCGACCCTCTTCGGCTCCCCGAGGCCGTCGAACGAGGTCACCTCGACCCAGGTCATCCGCGACGCCACCCACAGCCCCGCCGCCGCGAGCACGAGACCGAGCTGAGCGACCCTGATCATGGCTCGGTCAGCGTCTCGGCGGCGGCAATGGCGTTGAGCACCGCGCGAGCCTTGTTGGCCGCCTCGGTGTACTCATACGGTCCGTTGGAATCTGCGACGACGCCACCGCCCGCCTGCACGTAGGCGGTGCCGTCGCGCATCAGGGCGGTGCGGATCGCGATCGCGAAGTCGGCGTTGCCCGCGAAGTCGAGATAACCCAGCACACCGCCGTACAGACCGCGACGCGTCTTCTCGACCTCCTCGATCAGCTCCATCGCCCGGACCTTCGGGGCGCCGGAAAGCGTGCCAGCCGGGAAACAGGCGGTCACCGCGTCCAGTGCGGTCTTGCCGTCGGCCAGCAGTCCCGTCACCGTCGACACCAGGTGCATGACGTGGCTGTAGCGCTCGATGTGGCTGTAGTCCTCGACCCGCACGGTGCCGGGCCGGCAGACCCGGCCCAGATCGTTGCGGCCCAGGTCGACGAGCATCAGATGCTCGGCGCGCTCCTTCTCGTCGGCCTGCAGCTCCTTTTCGAGCAGCAGGTCCTCTTCCTCGGTCGCGCCACGCCACCGCGTACCCGCGATCGGATGGGTGGTCGCGCGTCCGTCCTTGACGGTCACCAGCGCTTCCGGGCTGGACCCGACGACCGAGAAGTCCGGTCCGCCTGCGGCATTCGGCACGTTGAGCAGATACATGTATGGGCTTGGGTTGGTCACGCGCAACATCCGGTACACGTCCAGCGGATCGGCGTCGGTCTCCATCTCGAACCGTTGCGACGGCACCACCTGAAACGCCTCACCGGCCTCGATGTCGCGCACCAGTTTCTCGACGATGGCCTCGTACTCCTCGAGCGTGCGCTGAGCGCGGTGCAACGGCTCGGGTCGGCTGAATGTCGCGACCGCCGACGGCAGGTGCTCACCGAGCGCGGCGGTCATCACGTCGAGGCGGGCCACCGCGTCGTCGTAGGCCCAGTCCACCCGCTCGTCGGTGCCGTTCCAGTTGACCGCGTTGGCGATCAGCGTGATCGTGCCCTCGTGGTGGTCGACCGCGGCGATGTCGGTGGCCAACAGCAGCAGCATGTCCGGGAGGCCGAGATCGTCGACGGCGAGCGACGGAAGCTTCTCCAGGCGCCGGACCATGTCGTAGGCGAAGAAGCCGACGAGCCCACTCGACAGCGGCGGCAGGCCCGGTAGCGGCTCGGTCTTGAGCAGTTCCAGCGTCGCGCGCAGCGCCGCCAGCGGGTCGCCGCCCTGTGGCGCGTCCTGCGGCGTCGCGCCCAACCACACGGCCTCACCGTCACGGACAGTGAGCGCCGACGGTGCACCGGCGCCGATGAACGACCAGCGCGACCACGAACGGCCGTTCTCCGCCGATTCCAGCAGGAACGTCCCCGGCCGATTAGCGGCCAGTTTGCGGTACGCCGACAGCGGGGTCTCGCTGTCCGCGAGGACCTTGCGGGTCACCGGCACCACGCGATGCTCGGCGGCCAACGCGCGGAAGTCCTCCCGCGAGGTGGTGATCGCGAGGTCGGCCGTGGTCTGCACGCGTCAAGTGTCCCAGACGCGCTCCGGTGCGGACGACGACGAGGGCGTGAGCGGGCGGATCCGCGTCGTGCGTCGGTGCTCGAACCCGACGCAATGGTCGATCCGACTGCCCGACACCAGTCCAAACGTCGGCCTGGATGATCGCGCGGGACGGTGGCTCGATCACTTCGCGGCGTAGCGTGGCCTCCATGAAAAAGGGTGACCGAGTTGCCGAGTTCGAATTGCCCGACCAGACGGGCACGATGCGCAGCCTGAGCGAGTTGCTCGCCGACGGCCCAATCGTGTTGTTCTTCTATCCCGCTGCGATGACGCCGGGGTGCACCAAGGAGGCCTGCCACTTCCGCGATCTGGCCGCGGAGTTCGCCGCGGTCGGTGCCAGCCGTGTCGGAATCAGCACCGACGCGGTCGACAAGCAGGCGAAGTTCGCCGACAAGGAGCGGTTCGACTATCCACTGCTGTCTGATGCCGACGGTGCCGTCGCAACGCAATTCGGCGTGAAGCGCGGCCTGCTCGGCAAGTTCATGCCGGTCAAGCGGACCACCTTCGTGATCGACACCGACCGCACGATCCTGGCTGTGATCGCATCGGAGATCAGCATGGACAGCCACGCCGACAAGGCTCTCGAGGTGCTGCGCCAACGCCAATCGGCTTAGTCGGCGAGTCGGTGCCGATACGTCACGGAAGCGCCTGCGCCTAGGGTGTTGCGGGACCGATGAACTCGACGCCCGCGCGGATGGCCGGGCGATGCCGAAGAATCCGGTAATGCGCCAGCCGGCCGAGGCCCTTGGTGGTCATCAACCGCGCGCCCGGCCAAGACGCGACGACGCGCTGGCTCGTCTCATAGGGCGTGTCCGGGTCATCCGGATCATGGATGAGCAGCAGCGGCGGGTAACCGGTGCGGGCGCCGACGACGGTCATGTTGGTTTCGTACAGCGGCATCTCGATGCGGCGTTCGAGGCCGCGGTGCAGTCCGGCGCGGATACGGGGGCCGAAGCCGTGGCGTCTGGCGAAATAGTCTAGGTAGAGCGGAAATTCGCCCATCGGCGCGAGGTACACCAGCCGCTCGACTTTCGCGCCATAGGCGATCGCGAACGTCGTTGCGTTCGCGCCGAGAGAGTGGGCGACGACCGCGCGGGCCGGCCCATGTTCGCGGATCATGGCCCCGACCGCGTGTGCGCATTCGATGGCCGTCGTGCGCCCGGGCTTGAGTGCGCCCGCTTCGGACTCGTTGTGGCTCGGCAAGTCGAACGCGATCACCCGGTGACCGGATTCGCTGAGCGGTTTGACGAACATGCCCAGATGTGGGCGCCGCCCGCCCCAGCCGTGCACCAGATACACCGGGGGCCCCTCGCCCCACGATTCACCCACGACTCGGTGACCATTCCAGCGCGCTTCGATCGGCGAGCCTGGCTTGACGCCGGGGGGCATGCGCAGGTTCGACTCCATGACCGGCGGGGTGCACCACAGTTCGACTGCCCACCGCGACCCGATGCCGGGCGCGAAGCGCTCCAGCCACCAGAACGCCCGGCGGACACGCGGGTCGACCGGTGGCTCGATCCCTGATCCCTCTAGTTCGACGGCGACGGCACGATCTGCTTCGGTCACGCGGACCCCATCAACAGGTCCGCGTCGAAGCAACTGTGATCGCCCGTGTGGCAGGCGCCACCGACCTGATCAACCTCTAGCAGCACGGTGTCGCCGTCGCAGTCGAGCCGCACCGAGTGGACGTATTGGGTGTTGCCCGACGTCTCGCCCTTGACCCAATGCTGTTGCCGCGACCGCGAATAGTAGGTCGCGCGGCGGGTTTCCAGCGTGCGGGCCAGCGCGAGGTCGTCCATCCACGCCACCATCAGCACCTGCCCGGTGCCGCGCTCCTGCACGACGGCGGTGATCAACCCGTTGGCGTCGCGTTTGAGTCGCGACGCGATATCTGCGTCGAGCGTCATCGAACGGTTATCCCTTCGGCCGCCATCGCCGCCTTCACCTGCGCGATGGTGAGCTCTCGGAAATGGAACACGCTGGCGGCCAGCACCGCATCCGCACCCGAGGCGATGGCGGGCGCGAAGTGCTCGGGTGCCCCCGCGCCACCGCTGGCGATCACCGGCACGTTCACGGCGCCGCGAACCGCCTCGATCATCGGCAGATCGAAACCCGCCTTGGTGCCGTCGAAGTCCATCGAGTTCAGCAAAATCTCGCCCACACCGAGTTCGGCGCCCCGCGTTGCCCATTCGACAGCGTCGAAGCCGGTCCCCCGGCGCCCACCGTGGGTGGTGACCTCCCACCCCGAGGGCGTCGGCTCCTGATCCTGCGGCACCGTGCGGGCGTCGACCGACAGCACGATGCACTGCGATCCGAATTGCCGCGACAATTCGGCGAGGAGTTCGGGCCGTGCGATCGCCGCGGTGTTGACCGCGACCTTGTCCGCCCCCGCCCGCAGCAGCACGTCCACGTCGGCCACCGAGCGCACCCCGCCGCCGACCGTCAACGGGATGAACACCTGCTCGGCGGTGCGTTTCACGACCTCGAGCATGGTGGCCCGCCCCGAGGAAGACGCGGTCACGTCGAGGAAGGTCAGTTCGTCGGCGCCC
Organism: Mycobacterium sp. GA-1199; assembly: GCF_001500045.1. Classification (GTDB taxonomy): domain Bacteria; phylum Actinomycetota; class Actinomycetes; order Mycobacteriales; family Mycobacteriaceae; genus Mycobacterium. Next base: position 28,748 of record NZ_LQIX01000003.1, on the reverse strand, counting down.
TCGGCGTCGTAAGCCGCGGCCAATTCCACGGGATCGCCTGCGTCACGCAGGTTTGCGAAGTTGACGCCCTTGACCACCCGGCCGTCGTCGACATCCAGGCACGGGATGACCCGCACGGCCAGAGCCTTGCCGTCCATCAGAAGTCCTTGGGATCGCCGACCGAGCGAAGCAGATCGAGCAGTTCGTCGTGCACGCCGGGAGCGCCGGCGAGGGCCGAAGGGCAATCCACCGTCCACTCGTTGCCCGCGAGGTCGGTCACGACGCCACCCACGGCGCGGATCAACGCCACCCCCGCGGCGTGGTCCCACACGTGGCCACCGAAACTGATTGCGCCACCGAGGATTGCGGCCGCCGTATACGCCAGGTCGATACCGGTGGCCCCGTGCATGCGCATGCGTGAGCACTTGCGGCTGAGGCTCTCGATGACGGCCAGTCGGTAGCGTCCCGGCACCCTGCCGCGGGAATCGACGCTGAACGTGCTGACGCCGACCATCGAGTCGGACAGCGCTGCCCGGTCCAGCCCGGGCGACTCGACGCCGTTGTAGCGCAGCGGCCCTCCGACCACGGCGGTGAAGCGCTCCTTCGTGAAGGGCACCCACGTGAGTCCGGCCACCGGCTCCCCGTCACGCACCAGACCCAGCAGGATCGCCGCCATCGGGGAACCGGCGGCGTAGTTGAAGGTGCCGTCGATCGGATCGAGTACCCACACCAGCGGCGACTTGAGATCCGCGCCGCCGAATTCCTCGCCGTGCACCTCGATCCCGGTTCTGGCGGTCAACGCCTCGACGACCTGACGTTCGATGGCCAGGTCCACCTCGGTGGCGAAGTCGTCGCCCTTCTTCTGCACCGCTGAGTCCGCGCGGTGGCCGTCGACGAACGGGATCGCTGCGTCGTCGAGAATCTGGGCGGCCTCGGCGACCAGGTCGTCGAGGTCGGCCGGGTCCAGTGCCATTACCGCTCCACCGCGGCCAGGGCCTCGGGCAGGGTGAATCGACCGGCGTACAACGCTTTTCCGACGATCGCGCCTTCGACGCCACGATCGGTCAGCGTGGCGATCGCCCGCAGGTCGTCGAGGCTCGACACGCCGCCGGACGCGATCACCGGCGCGTCGGTGCGGTCGGTCACCTTCGAGAGCAGTTCGAGGTTGGGTCCGTTGAGCGTGCCGTCCTTGGTGACGTCGGTCACGACGAAGCGCGAACAGCCTTCTCCGTCAAGCCGTTCCAGGACCTCCCAGAGGTCTCCGCCGTCGGTCTCCCATCCGCGGCCGCGCAGGCGATGATCTCCGTCGACGATCTTCACGTCGAGGCCGACCGCGACCTTCTCGCCGTGTTCGGCGACGACCTTGGCGCACCACCGCGGGTTCTCCAGCGCCGCGGTGCCGAGATTCACCCGGGCACAGCCGGTTGCGAGCGCCGCCGACAGCGACTCGTCGTCACGGATGCCGCCGGACAGCTCGACCGCCACGTCGAGCTTGCCGACCACCTCGGCCAGCAGTTCTCGGTTGCTGCCCCGGCCGAACGCAGCGTCGAGGTCGACGAGGTGGATCCACTCCGCTCCGTCGCGTTGCCACGTCAGCGCGGCCTCCAGCGCAGAGCCGTATTCGGTCTCGCTACCCGCCTGGCCCTGCACCAGGCGCACAGCGCGGCCCTCGACCACGTCGACGGCGGGAAGAAGAATCAGTCGTTCCGGCACTGTGGTGGTCTCCTCTTCGCGCGAGCGCTCATCGGTGGTCAACCTAATGCCCTCACCCAGTTGGCGAGTAATGCGGCACCGGCGTCGCCGCTCTTCTCCGGGTGGAACTGCGTGGCCGACAGTGGCCCGTCCTCGACGGCGGCGAGGAACGGCACATGGTGCGTGGCCCATGTCAGTTTCGCGGCCGCATCGCCCTCCCACTGCTGGGCGGCATACGAGTGCACGAAATAAAAGCGGGTGTCCGCCTCCATGCCCGCGAACAGGGTGCTGCTCTCGGGGGCGTCGACCACGTTCCAGCCCATGTGCGGGATCACCGGCGCGTCGAGACGGACCACGGCGCCGGGCCATTGGCCACAGCCGGTGGTCTCGACCCCGAACTCCACGCCGCGGGAGAACAGGATCTGCATTCCGACACAGACGCCGAGCACGGGGCGGCCGGCCGCGACCCGGTCGGCGATCAGCTTCGGCCCGTCGAACTTGCGCAGTCCGGCCATGCACGCCTCGAAGGCCCCGACGCCGGGCACCACAAGCCCGTCGGCGTCCATCGCGGCGTCGGCGTCGGAGGTGACCGTGACGTCGGCACCGACACGCTCCAAGGCCCTTTGAGCCGACCGGAGATTGCCCGAACCGTAGTCCAGGATGACGACGTTCGTTGTCACAGAGTGCCTTTCGTCGACGGCACACCGGTCACCCGCGGGTCATGTTCGACGGCTTGGCGCAGCGCGCGTGCGACGGCCTTGTACTGCGCTTCGGTGATGTGGTGGGGGTCGCGTCCGTAGATCGTGCGCACGTGCAGCGCGATGCGGGCGTTCATCGCCACGGATTCGAACACGTGCCGGTTGACGACGGTGTGGTACGGCGCCGAGGAGCCGGCGATCGTGAAGTGCAGCATGTGATCCGGTTCGCCGGTGTGCACGCAGTACGCGCGACCCGACACGTCGACCGCGGCGTGCGCAAGCGTCTCGTCCATGGGGATCCACGCGTCACCGAAGCGGCGGATGCCCTTCTTGTCGCCGAGCGCCTGCCCGAGGGCCTGCCCCAGCACGATCGCGGTGTCCTCGATGGTGTGGTGACCCTCGATTTCGACGTCGCCCTTGGCGCGCACTGTCAGGTCGAAGCTCGCGTGGCTGCCGAGCGCGGTCAGCATGTGGTCGAAGAACGGCACACCGGTGTCGACGTGCACCTGCCCGGTGCCGTCGAGGTTCAGGTCGACGACGATGTCGGACTCTTTGGTCTTGCGCTCGATGGTCGCGCGACGGGGTTCGTTCACGGTGCTCCTACTGGGGATAGTTCGGTCGCGGCCAGGCGGGCGCTGGCGGCCAGCAGCGCGTCGTTCTCCTCGGCCAGGCCGGTGGTGGCGCGCAGATATCCGGGGATCCCGACATCGCGAACGAGGATGCCGGCGTCCAGGTAGCGCTGCCAGGTCGCGGGCGCGTCGGCGAACTCACCGAACAGCACGAAGTTGGCGTCGCTGTCGATCACGCGGAAGCCCATCTCCGACAAGGCTTCTGTGACCCGGTTGCGTTCGGCGATGAGGGTGGCGACACTGCCGAGCGTGTCGTCGGCGTGACGCAGTGCGGCGCGGGCGGCGGCCTGAGTGACCGACGACAGGTGGTAGGGCAGGCGGACGAGCAGCATCGCGTCGATCACCGCGGGTGCGGCGATCAGATACCCGAGTCGGCCGCCGGCGAACGCGAACGCCTTGCTCATCGTGCGGGTCACCACCAGCCGAGTCGGATACTCGTCGATGAGGCGCACCGCGCTGGGCTGCGACGAGAACTCGCCGTAGGCTTCGTCGACGATCATCATGCCGGCGCTCATCGCGTCGAGCAGCCGCCGGAGATCGTCAAGCGGAACGCTCTGTCCCGACGGGTTGTTCGGGCTCGCGATGAAGACGATGTCGGGGTTGTGTTCCTTGATCGCGTGCACGGCCACCTCGATATCGAGGCTGAAGTCATCGGCGCGGTTGGCCACCAGCCACTGCGTCTGCGTGCCGTCGGAGATGATCGGGTGCATCGAGTACGAAGGTACGAACCCGAGTGCGCTGCGCCCGGGCCCGCCGAAGGCCTGCAGGAGCTGCTGCAGGATTTCGTTCGAACCGTTTGCCGCCCAGAGGTTCTCGACCCCGAGTTGAGTACGGGTCTGCGCCGAGAGGTAAGCAGCCAGATCGGTGCGCAGCGCCACCGCATCGCGGTCCGGGTACCGGTGCAACTCCCCCGCGATCGCGGCGACCGACGCCGTCACGTCGTCGATCAGCGCCTTGGTCGGTGGATGCGGGTTCTCGTTGGTGTTCAGCCGCACCGGAACGTCCAATTGCGGTGCACCGTACGGTGATTTACCGCGCAGATCGGCGCGCAGAGGCAGATGGTCGAGCGTGGCCTTCTTTCCGAGCGTCACCTCTCGAACCTCCGCCGCACCGCTTCGCCGTGCGCGGGCAGGTTCTCGGCCTGGGCGAGCGTGATCACGTAGCCGGAAACATCCTTCAGGGCGGCCTCGTCGTAGTCGACGACGTGAATGCCGCGCAGGAACGTCTGCACCGACAACCCGCTGGAGTGACGGGCGCAGCCCGCGGTCGGCAGTACGTGGTTGGATCCCGCGCAGTAGTCCCCGAGACTGACCGGCGCATACGGACCGACGAAAATCGCGCCCGCGGAACGGATTCGGCCGGCCACCCCGCGCGCATCGAGGGTCTGGATCTCGAGGTGTTCGGCGGCGTAGGCGTTCACGGTTCGGATGCCGGCCTCGAGATCGTCGACGAGCACGGTGGCAGACTGCTTTCCGCCCAACGCGGCGGTCACCCGTTCGCGGTGCACCGTCGTCCGTAGCTGGTTGGCCAGCTCCCGGTCGGTCGCGTCGGCCAAATCGACGCTCGGGGTGACCAACACGCTAGCGGCCATCTCGTCGTGTTCGGCCTGGCTGATCAGGTCCGCGGCGACATGGACGGGGTCGGCGGTGTGGTCGGCAAGGATCGCGATTTCGGTGGGGCCGGCTTCGGCGTCGATTCCGACCTGAGAGCGGCAGATGCGCTTGGCGGCGGTGACGTAGATGTTGCCCGGGCCGGTGATCATGTCGACGGGCGAAAGTTCGGTGCCGTCGGTGTCGGTACCGCCGTAGGCCAGCAGCGCGATGGACTGTGCCCCGCCGACCGCCCACACCTCGTCGACGCCGAGCAACGCGGCGGCGGCCAGGATCGTCGGGTGCGGCAGGCCGCCGAACTGCGCCTGCGGCGGGCTGGCGATCACCAGGGAGTCGACGCCGGCGGTCTGCGCGGGCACGACGTTCATCACGACGCTGGAGGGGTAGACGGCGTTGCCGCCGGGCACGTACAGCCCGACGCGCTCGACCGGTACCCAACGCTCGGTGACCGTGGCCCCGGGGGCGAGCGTCGTGGTCGTATCGGTACGTCGCTGGTCGGCGTGGACCGCACGGGCGCGTTCGATGGCCACCTCGAGCGCGGCGCGGACATCGGAGGGCAGTTCAGCCAGGGCGCGCTGTAACCGAGCCGTGGGTACGCGTACCCGCACGGGTCGCACGCCGTCGAACGATTCGCCGTACTCCAGGGCGGCCTCGGCTCCGCGGGCCGCGACCGCGTCGACGATAGGGCGGACCTTCGGCACCACCGTGTCCACATCCACGCCGCCGCGCGGCAGGGCGGACCGCAGCTGCGCAGCGGACAGCCGCGCGCCCCGCAGATCGATGCGGGCGATCGGCCCCGGCGATACATTCACGGTGTCCATTCTCCCAGAGCAGACCAAATTGGTTATGGAGGCACCATGCGAGCCAGCGAGCACCCGAATAACGCCCCGGGCGTGCCTATGGTGTTCCCGCCGTGGTTCGAGAACCTGCAGGTCAAGTACTTGAACAAGATGATCAGACCGGTTTCTCGACTGATGCCGGGAATGGCGACCATCAAACACCGCGGCCGCAGGTCCGGAAAACCATACGAGACGATCGTCACGGTCTATCGCAAGGGAGACACCGCGGCCGTCGCACTCGGGCACGGCAAAACCGACTGGGTGAAGAACGTGCTGGCCGCCGGCGAGGCAGACTTGCGTCTTGCCCGCCGAGACTTGCATCTGGTCAACCCGCGAATCGTGCCGGCTGGCGGCGACGCGGAAGGTCTACCTTTCATGGCCCGCCTCCAGGCCAAGAAGATGGGCGTCTTCGTCGCCGACATCGCCTGAGCTACAACCGGCTGTACACCGTCTTCCCCGTCATTCGCGGCCACCCCTCCGGTGCCTCATCCCACGGGACCACGTGTTCAACAGCAGCGGAAAGATCCTGTCCGGCAAGCAGTTCCAATACCTCCGGTAGCACCGCGCGGGCATTGACCCGCCCCGTGACGAAACGCACGCCGCGCGTGTACATCGACAGCAGCGGCATCTCCACCGCGCCCTGGTAATAGATGCCGGTGTCGGTGCACACACCGTCCGGCCAGGTCGCGCGCAACGTCGCCGCCAACAGCCCCGGGTCCGCCGACGTGTGCACCGTCACCGGATACGGTTCGGCGGTCTTGTCGGGCTTCTCGCGGTCGTGCACCACCGCGCCCAGTTTCTCGGCCGCCGCGAGCCGGTGCGGGTCGGTGTCGACGTAGTCGACGTGCACACCCGCCGCGGCTGCCGTAGCCGCCGCGTACAGGCCGATCGACAGCCGTCCCACGACCAGCACCCGCTGATCCGCGACCGATAGCGAAGCAAGCTCGTCGCGATACGGCCCGACGCCGCGCCAACCGTCGGGAATGTTGTCCGACATCGAGGCGACGGCGACGGGGTCGGCACCCTTGGGCAACGGCACGAGCATCGCGTCGGCATACGGCACCAACACCAGGTCGGCCATGAAACCGCCGCCGTCTCGACCCGACAGCGGCGCCATCCCATACGTCGCCATCAGCGGCACGGACGCACACGACCCGGTCACACCGCGCAGACACGCGCTGCACTCACCACAGCTGATCTGAAACGGCACGACGACCCGATCGCCGACCGCCACGCCGCGAACTTCATCACCGATCGCGACCACCTCGGCCACCCCTTCATGCCCCACCGCATGACCGGGCGCCATCGGCAGCCGACCCTGCACCACCGCCACGTCGAGGTCACAGCACGCCACCGCCAGCGGCCGAACGAGCGCCTGCTCCGGACCGGCGAGTTGCGGATCGGGCGCCTCACGCCAGGCGTACTCACCAGCGTCTTCGAGCGTCAGCTGTTGCATGGTCAGCCCTTTCTTTAGTGACCGCTCAACTATTCTTGAGCGATCTTTCTAGTAAAGTCAAGGCATGCCTCGCCCGGACCGCAGCCGCGCCGCGCTGATCGACACCGCGGCACTGCTCTTCCGTAGGCAGGGCTACGCGGCGACAGGTGTCAACCAGATCCTCGAGCTCGCCGAGGTCAAAGCGGGCTCGCTGTACCACCACTTCCCCGAGGGCAAGCAGCAGTTGGCGGCCGCCGTGGTTGCGCGTGTCGGCGCCGACATCGAACAGCGACTGCGGGATCTGCTGGCCACCGAGGCACCCGTGCCCGACCTCATCGACGGCTGGCTCGACCTGATGGCCTCGGGACTGACCTCCGACCCGCGCGACGGCTGCCCCATCGAGCCGATCGCCACCGAGTCGGTCGACGCCAGCGCCCTGGTCCGGCAAGCATCGGCGACAGCGTTCGCCGGCTGGCGCCGGGCCATCGCGGAGCGGCTGCATGCCGACGGGTCGGCGCAGGACGACGCCGAGCAGACCGCGCTGGCTCTGATAGCGCTCATCGAGGGTGCGTTGATACTCGGCCGGATCGCGGGCGACACCGCCGCCCTCGACTCTGCGAAGGCCGCGGCTCGGACGCTGCTGAGCCGGTGAGCTACTTGCAGAGCTCGGTGATGCTCTTGTTTTCCGCGTCGGCGTCGGTCAGCCGTTTCGCTTGCGCCGGATCGTCATTGGCCACTCCAGCCGTAGCGTTGGCGCCGATGTCCATCAGATTGTTCGCGAATTGTTCGACTTTCTCGGCGAGCACCACAGGGGTCGCCGGATCGAGCCGCTCCAGCAGGTACTGACCCCCGTCGTACAAGGAGATCCGCGCATTGGCGGCCACCGCCTGCGCCCCGGTGACGTCCTGCGGACCGCCTTCCGGCTGCAAGTTCGTGTTGAGCGTGATGCCTTTTCGGACGACGTCGGCGGCGCTGCAGATCTTGGTCTTGGCGTCGGCGATCTGAGCCGAATCGTATTCTGGGTCCGACGGACTGGTCCTGTACAGCGTCCATCCCGCGAGCGCCAAAGCGAAGACGGCTACGGCCAGGCTGACGACGACCAACAATCTGAGGCGTCGCGACGAATCCTCATCCACGCGACCGATGCTATCGGCCGAATCAGATATCGAGCCCGATATCGAGCACCCGCACCGAGTGCGTGAGCGCACCCACCGCGAGATAGTCGACGCCCGTTCCCGCATATTCCGCCGCGCTTTGCAGCGACAGCCCGCCAGAGGATTCCAGCTTGGTCGCAGGTGACCGAGAGTCGCGGCGCTGCACCGCGATCTGCGTCTGCCACACGGGAAAGTTGTCGAGCAGCACGAGCTCGACGTTCTCCGCCAGCACCTCGTCGAGCTGCTCGAGTGAGTCGACCTCGACCTCGCATTCGATATCCGGCGCCGACGCGCGCACCGCGCGCAAGGCCGCCACCACCGACCCGGCCGCGGCGACGTGGTTGTCCTTGATCAGCGCCGCATCACCCAGCCCCATGCGGTGGTTGACCCCTCCGCCGACGCGCACCGCGTATTTCTGCAGTGCGCGCAAGCCCGGCAGCGTCTTACGGGTGTCGCGGATCTTCGCCGCACTCCCGGCGACCGCTTCGACCCACGCCGCCGTCGCGGTCGCGATGCCCGACAGGTGACAGACCAGGTTCAGCGTGGTGCGCTCGGCGGTCAGCAGCCCCTGCGTGGGCGCCTCGACGGTGAGCACAACGCCACCGGGTTCGAGCCGGGCACCGTCCTCGACACGATGCTTGACCAGGTAGTTGTCGGGACCGATCACCTCGTCGAAGGCGAGCAGGGCGATGTCCACACCGGCGATCACGCCGGCCTCGCGCACCACCATCGACGCCGTCGTCCTCGCGTCGGCGGGCACTGTCGCCAGCGTGGTGACATCGGGTCCGTACCGCAGGTCTTCTTCGAGCGCGCGGGCGATGACGCTGCGAGCCTCGGTGAGCTCGTCGGCGGTCAACTCCATCAGCAGCACACTTCCGCCGGTACCAGGACGCGCGCCTGTAGCGGGTCGACGTCGGGGTAGTCGCGGCGATGATGGCAGCCCCGAGATTCGGTGCGGGTCAACGCCGCTGCGGCGACCGCCGCCGCAGCGGTGGTCAGCGCGGCGTCCTCGAAGTCGGCGCGCGAGTCGATCACGCGGGGCGGCGCGGTGTCGAGTTCCTTGGCCAGGATCCGCAGACCGTCTGCGTCGCGAACCACCCCGGCGTTCTTGGTCATCGCCCGCTGCAGATCGGCACGGGGCAGCGCGCGCCGCACCACCGGCTCCGGCGGCCGTGCCGTCACCGATCCGGCGGCCGAAGCGTGTGCGGCGGCGGCATTTCCGGCCCTGTCCCCTACCACGAGACCCTCGAGCAGGCTGTTCGACGCCAGCCTGTTCGCACCGTGCATGCCCGTACGCGCGACCTCACCCGCGGCGAACAGGCCGGCCAACTCGGTGCGCCCGTACGCATCGGTGACCACGCCGCCGCAGCTGTAGTGCGCGCCGGGTAGCACGGGGATGGCCTCCAGCGTGGGATCGATTCCGGCCGCTCGGCATGCCGCGGTCACCGTCGGGAATCGATCCTCGAAGTTGTCGATTCGCCGGGCGTCGAGAAACACGCAGGGCGCGCCGGTCTGCTCGATGCGGGCGTGGATCGCCGCGGCTACCACATCGCGTGGCGCCAGATCGCCCATCGGGTGAACCCCGTCGGTGACCGAACGACCTTGCGAGTCAACGAGTATCGCACCCTCGCCGCGAACGGCCTCGGTGATCAGCGGGCGCCTACCGCCGTTGTGGCCGTCGAAGAGCATGGTGGGGTGGAACTGGATGAACTCGATGTCGCTGACCTCAACTCCGGCCCACATCGCCAGCGCGACACCGTCTGCCGTCGACCCATCGGGGTTTGTGGTCGCCGAGTAGAGGTGGCCCAGTCCCCCGGTCGCGAGAATCACCGACGGCGCGTGCACCACGCCGAACCCGTCGTCGTTGAGCACCAGCACCCCGGTGACCGCGCCTGCGTCATGCAGGATCTCGACCGCGACATGGTTGGGGCGGATGTCCAGCGTGGCCGCGGCGCCGTTGAGGGTTCGCTGTACCTCGGCGCCGGTCGCGTCGCCGCCGGCGTGGATGATCCGGCGCCGCGAATGCCCACCCTCGCGGGTCAGCGACCACGTGCCCGGTGTCGACTCGTCGAACTGCGCACCGTGCTCAACTAGTTCGGCCACCGCGCGGTAGCCGTCGGTCACGATCGAGCGCACGGCGTCCGGATCGCACAGGCCCGCGCCCGCCGCGAGCGTGTCGGCGATGTGCGCCTCGATCGAGTCGCCGTCCTCGCGCAGAGTGTCGGGCAGCACGACGGCGATCCCGCCCTGGGCGTAGAACGTCGCGGTGGTTCCCACCAGTTTGGGGGCCTTGCTGAGCACCATGACTTTTCGGCCACGACGGTGTGCGGCCAGGGCGGCCACCAGGCCCGCCACTCCGGTCCCGATCACCACGACGTCGGCGCGCTGCTGCCAATGGCCGGCCCACCTGCCGGCACCGCAACCCGCCGGGCGCGTCATTCTCCGCCGCCGGGCTGGCCGATCGCGATCATGCGCTGCACGCTGGCCCGCGCCAGCCGCGCGGTCTCGGGATCGACGTGCACCTCGTCCTTGCCCTCCCCCAGGCAACGCAGCAGCGCGGCGGGGGTGATCATCTTCATGAACCGGCAGGACGCGCGGTCGTTGACGGCCATGAAGTCGACATCCGGTGCGGCACGGCGCAACTGGTGCAGCATCCCGACCTCGGTGGCGACCAGCACCTGCCGTGCGCCGGTCTCCCGCGCGGCATCCAGCATGCCGCCCGTCGACAGAATCTTGACCCGGTCCTCGGGAACGGCGCCCTCACCGGCGAGGTACAAAGCCGATGTCGCGCAACCGCATTCGGGGTGGACGAACAGCTCGGCATCCGGGTGGGAGCGGGCCTGGTCGGCGAGTTCGTCGCCGTTGATCCCGGCGTGCACGTGGCATTCGCCCGCCCACACGTGCAGGTTCTTGCGGCCCGTGACGCGCCGGACGTGCGCACCGAGGAACTGGTCCGGGCAGAACAGCACCTCGCGGTCATCGGGAATCGAGGCCACCACCTCGACCGCGTTCGATGACGTGCAGCAGATGTCGGTCTCGGCCTTCACCGCCGCGGTGGTGTTGACGTAGGACACCACGACCGCGCCGGGGTGCTCGGCCTTCCACGCGCGCAGTTCGTCGGCGGTGATGGAGTCGGCCAGCGAACAACCGGCTCGCTGGTCCGGGATGAGCACCGTCTTGTCCGGGGACAGGATCTTGGCTGTCTCAGCCATGAAGTGCACGCCGCAGAACACGATGGTGTCCTCGGGCACGTCGGCGGCGATTCGCGACAGCGCCAGCGAGTCACCGACGTGATCGGCGACGTCCTGGATGGCGGGCAACTGGTAGTTGTGCGCCAGCAGCGTGGCGCCCCGCAGATCGGCAAGGCGACGAACTTCGGCGGCCCACTCCTCGTCACCGTCGACCCCGGAGAAACCGGCAGGACCGTCGACGATGCGGCTCGAAAGGTTGTCCGCGGGCATCCGGTCCAGAACCGTCATCGCCGCCTCCTTCGTCCAAATCGAGTTTTCGACTTACAATCGAAAACATGGCACATATTAGCACCGCCCACGAGGTGCTCGCCGCGGTGTTCCAGGTTCGGGAAGTCGCCGGCGGGAAATCAGCACTTCATGTGCTGTTGTGGCAGCGGGCACTCGATCCGCAACGCGGCAGGTGGTCGCTTCCCGGCGGACGTCTCGGCGACGACGAAGACATGACGAGCTCGGTGCGCCGTCAACTGGCCGAGAAAGTGGACCTCCGTGAGCTTGCCCACCTCGAGCAGCTGGCGGTGTTCTCCGATCCGCATCGCGTCCCTGGTGATCGCATGATCGCGTCGACGTTTCTCGGGCTGGTGCCCTCCCCCGCCACCCCGGAGTTGCCGCCGGACACGCGCTGGCATCCGGTGAGCGACCTGCCGCCGATGGCGTTCGATCACGGCACCATGGTCGAACACGCACGCACCAGGCTGGTCGCCAAGCTCTCTTATACGAATATTGGATTTGCCCTGGCACCAACGGAATTCGCTCTATCGGCGTTGAGGGACATCTACAGCGCCGCGCTCGGCCACCACGTCGACGCCACCAATCTGCAACGCGTGCTCGAACGCCGCAACGTCATCACCCGCACGGGCACGACGGCGCGGTCCGGGCGCAGCGGCGGCCGCCCCGCGGCGTTGTACCGGTTCACCCAGGCGCGCTACCGCGTGACCGACGAGTTCGCCGCCCTGCGCCCGCCCGGGTGAGTCGACTGGATTCTTAAGGCTTCCTTAAGTAAGAATGGCCGAATGTCTCTGGGCAACGCCGCGCCAGCATCAGGTGCCGAGTGGATCGGGCACGTCCCCCACGAGGACCTGACCCGCGGCACCCGTCCGCAGCTTCCCGCCGATGACCCGTTCTACGAACCGCCCAGCGGCTTTCAGCACGCCGAACCGGGGACCGTGCTGCGCAGTCGCGATGTCGAGCTGGCGTTTCTCGGGCTGATCCCGCAGAAGTTCACCGCGACGCAGCTGCTGTACCGCACCACCGACATGACCGGTGCGGCAGAAGCCACCGTGACCACGGTGATCGTGCCCGCCGAACGTGCGAATCGCGACGTCATACCGGTGATCTCCTACCAGTGCGCCATCGATGCGGTGTCCTCGCGCTGCTTCCCGTCGTACGCGTTGCGCCGCAAGGCGCTGGCTCCCGGCGCGCTCGCCCAGCTGGAGTTCCTGCTGATTGCCGCCGCGCTCGCCGAGGGGTGGGCGGTGTCGGTGCCCGACCACGAGGGCGCGCACGGGCTGTGGGGCACACCGTACGAGCCGGGCTATCGCATTCTCGACGGCCTGCGTGCGGCTGTGAGCTGCGAACGGCTCGGGTTGGACGAATCGGCGCCCATCGGGCTGTGGGGCTACTCAGGCGGCGGCCTGGCGTCGGCCTGGGCGGCCGAGATGCACAGCCAGTACGCCCCCGAGCTCAACATCGTCGGCGCGGTGCTCGGCTCCCCGGTCGGAGACCTCGGGAGCGCCTACCGGCGGCTCAACGGCAGCCTGTACTCGGGTCTGCCCGCGATGGTGGTGGCGGCGCTGACCCATGTCTATCCGGAGCTGGACCGCGTCATCCAGCAGCACGCCACCGATGCGGGCAAGTCGATGCTGATGCGCATTCAGGACATGACCACCGCCCAGGCGGTGCTGCGATTCGCGGGCATGGACATGGGCAAGCTGGTCGACCGGCCGCTCAATGAAATCCTCGACCTGCCCGAGGTCAAGCACGTCTTCGACAGCATCAAGCTGGGCACCGCGGTGCCCACCCCACCCGTGCTGATCGTGCAGGCCGTCCACGACAAGATCGTTTCGGTCGACGACATCGATGAGCTCAGCGAGATCTATCGCAGCGGCGGCGCCTCGGTGACCTATCACCGCGACATGTTCAGCGAACACATGCTGCTGCACCCGATGTCGGCGCCGATGGCCCTGCGTTGGCTGATCGACCGGTTTGACGGTAAGCCGCTGTCGGAGCATCTGGTCCGCACCACGTGGCCGACGCTGCTGAACCCGATGACCTATGTCGGAATGACGCGGCTGGTCCGCATCGCGGTCAAGGTGATGACGGGCCGGAAGGTGGAGCGCTCTCCCCTGTGACGTCTGCCGTGGCCGGTGGTGGGACGAACGCCGGCACCTCGACCGGCGGCCAGGCACCGAGATCGTCGCGCGCGGTGGAGACCGCGGCCAACGAGTAGACGAGCGCGGCCACCGCGGCGGGAAACAGGATGGTCAACGCCGCCTGCAGCGGGGAGGGCCCGAAGAAGACCGGCGGCGCCTCGGTAACGTAGTGCACGCGGTGTTCGGGGGTCACCGGCGCGGCGGCGACGTCGATGGTCCCGTAGCGCAGGTGCACCAGAAGCGCGCCCACACCGGCGGCCACCCCCGCGGCCAGCATGCATCCGGTCGCCAGCGCCGCCGTCATCACCGGTCCGCGGTGCGCCCGCCACTGCCACGCCGCGACCGCGGCGACGGCCCCGACGACGCACAGCATGCCGACGAGCAGGAAGGCCGCCACGAAGAAATGGTCGCTCTCGTTGCCCAGGTGCGCGCGGACGCGCTCACCGTCCCGCGCCAACGCGACGACACCATGGACAGGCGGCGCCAGCCACGCCCACAGTGCGCCGACCGCAGCGCCGGTCGCCGTCAGCGCCACGGCGACGGTCAGTGCCGCACGGACACGTGAGAAGCGTGGCGCCTCAACGTCGTTCATCGCAGCTCCAGATCTTTCGAATCTGTCAGCCCGTGCCGTGAGCACTTGGCCGACCAGCCGTCGGGGCGCACCTGGACGATCATCCGCCGGCCGCATTCGGCGCAGAACCGGGGCGGCTCCAGACCCAGCTGGGCCGCGGTCGGCACCGTCGTGCCGTCGGGCTCGCCCGTGTAGACGTTGAACGCCATACCTGTACGTTCTACCGGCTGGCCTCAGAGACTGGCATTGAGCGCCTTGATCGGCATCTGCAAATCGTCGAGCAGCTCCAGATCGGCCTCGGCCGGCCGCCCCAGCGTGGTCAGGTAGTTACCGACGATGACGGCGTTGATCCCGCCGAGAATGCCCTTCTTCGCGCCGAGATCGCCGAGGGTGATCTCCCGGCCACCCGCGAAACGCAGCATGGTGCGGGGCAACGCCAGACGGAAGGCCGCGACGGCCCTGAGCGCGTCGGCGGCGGGCAGCACCTCGAGGTCGCCGAACGGGGTGCCCGGCCGTGGGTTGAGGAAGTTCAGGGGGACCTCGTGCGGATCGAGTTCAGCCAGATTGGCGGCGAATTCGGCGCGTTGTTCGAGGGTTTCGCCCATGCCCAGGATGCCGCCGCAGCACACCTCCATGCCGGCCTCGCGGACCATTTGCAGGGTGTCCCAACGCTCTTCCCATGTGTGCGTGGTGACGACGTTGGTGAAGAACGACCGCGCGGTCTCCAGATTGTGGTTGTACCGGTGCACGCCCATCTCGGAGAGCCGCTCGACCTGCTCCTTGGTCAACATGCCCAGCGAGCAGGCGATCTGGATGTCGACCTCGTTGCGGATCGCCTCGATTCCCGCGGCGACCTGTGCCAGCAGCCGCTCGTCGGGTCCGCGCACCGCGGCCACGATGCAGAACTCGGTCGCACCGGTCTTCGCGGTCTGCTTGGCCGCCTCCACCAGGCTCGGCACGTCCAACCATGCGCTGCGCACGGGTGAGGCGAAAAGCCCTGACTGCGAACAGAAGTGGCAATCCTCTGGGCAGCCGCCGGTCTTCAGGCTGATGATGCCCTCGACCTCCACGTCGGGACCGCACCACGCCATGCGCACCTCGTGTGCCAACGCGAGCAGGTCGTCGAGGCGGTCATCCGGCAACTGCAGCACTTGCAGCGTCTGGTCCTGATTCAGGCCTTCGCCGCGCTCGAGCACCTGCTCGCGGGCCACTGCCAGAATGTCGCTCACTGATCACCTCTGTCACTTGAACACGTCGGCGAGCCGACAATTGAACGGTGTTCAGGTTAGGGTACGGGCGTGCAGCTTCACAAACGCGACGTGGTGGCCGCGGCGGCCACGTTGTTGGACAGCTACGGCCTTGCCGACCTGACCATGCGCCGGCTGGCACGCGAGCTCGAGGTCTCCCCCGGGGCGCTGTACTGGCACTTCACCAGCAAGCAGCAGCTGCTGGGTGCGGTCGCCGACCGCATCCTCGAGGCCGTCGGCGACGCCACGGGAGCCTGGCGGGACCGGGTGTCGAGTGTCTGTGCGGCGCTGCGCGATGCGCTCTTGTCGCACACCGACGGCGCCGAGCTGGTGTCGGCCAGCTTCGCGGCTGGGCAGTCGACCGCGATGGCGCAGATCCTCGAACGGCTCACCGAGGCGGCCGCCGACGCCGGGGTGCCCGTCGGCCACGCCGAGCTGGCCGCCCGCACCGTCGTGTACTACGTGTTGGGCTTCACCGTCGACGAGCAGTCGCGGCTGCAGTGGGACGCCGCCGGCGCCGACCTGCCCAGCGACCAGTCGGTACTCACCGAGGACGCCTCGGCACGGTTCCGCTTCGGGGTGGAACTGCTCATCAGCGGGATCCGCGTCGGCGAACGTGAGTTCGTTCGCGAAGATTCGCCGATCTCTCACGCATAAGCGCACTCTCGACGAGGATCGGAGCAGTGATCACCGTCGACGACGTGCGGCGCATCACCGCCGCGTTGCCGCGGTCATCCGAGGCGGTGGTCCGCGACAGCGTCAGGTTTCGGGCGGGGCGCCTGGTCTACGTCGCGTTCTCGCGCGACGAGACGGTGATGGGGGTCGCCTTCCCCAAGGAGGAGCGGGCCGCGATGGTGGCCGCCGAGCCCGACAAGTTCGCGTTGCCGCGCAAGTCGGAGATGCGGTTCAACTGGATTCTGGTCAGGCTCGACGCGATCGCCTACGACGAACTACGCGAGCTGGTGATCGACGGTTGGCGGATGTGCGTGCCGAAAAGTGTTGGCGCAACGGTCAGCTGATCGGATACTCGACCCGGTTGTCGCCGTCCCAATGACGCAGGCCGGTCACCGTACCTCGCAGTTCGCGCCCCACAGACTTGAGCGTCAGCGCGGTGGGAAGCTTGTCGGGCCCGACGCGACGGGCCAGCGTCACGTGCGGCGTCCACTGCCCCGGATCGGCGTGGCCCAGGACGCCGGCCGGCATGTGCGGCAGGCACAGGTCGTGCACGTGGCGGTGCAACGCCAGCAGTTCCTCCGAGGGCACCACCAGTCGCACCAGGGTGAACACGCGGCCGCCGAACAGCATCGGCGCTCCGATGGTGCAGGTCAGCGGGAGCCGCTTCAGCACCGGACGTAATGCGGTATTGGCCGCCTCGTCGATGTTCTCGGCGACGGTCACCGTGATGTGCGGCCGATTGCTCGGCGACGTGTTGCTGGCCTGACTGCGGATCCCGGCGCGCGTGAGGTCGTCCCAGACAGCGCGGATCTTCGCGTCGGTGTCCGGATCGAAGATCAGCTCGACGGAATGCACCATGCCTACACCAGACTTCGGACCCACGCGGGGTCGAAGGCGCCGGCGCTCATGCGCTCGAACTCCGCAGCGGTCAGTGCCCCGGCACCCGCAGGCAGGATCGCCCGCACGGGAGCCAGCTCGGCCAGCGCCTCGAGGTTGCCCTGCTCGGCGACACCCGGCGCGGACGGCCATGCGCCGATTACCAATCCGGCACACGAAATGCCTTTGCTGGCAAGGGCTTCCAGTGTCAACGCGGTGTGATTGAGCGTGCCCAGGCCGGCGGAGACGACGACCAGCACCGGCGCGCCCAGCTCGGCCGCGACGTCGCGCAGCGTCGCTCCCGCTCCGATTTCGACGAGCAACCCGCCGGCCCCCTCGACGAGGGTCAGCGACGCGGTCACCGATTGCACCGATTCGACGAGTTCGGCGCGCGTCGGCAGCGTCATCCCCGCTCTTCGCGCGGCCGCGACGGGCGCCAGCGGCTCGGGATACCGCCATCCGCCGTGCAGCCGCGTCCCACCCGAGAGCCGCCCGACGTCGGCGAGGTCGTCGTCGCGGGGACTGCCGGTCTGGACGGGTTTGCACACCGCGACATCGATGCCCGCAAGCCGGGCATGGCATGCCAGGGCGGCGGTGGCGACCGTCTTCCCGACGCCGGTGTCGGTGCCCGTGACGAGGAGCGTGCTCACCGGCGCGCGGTCGCCAGCACGTCGGTGAGCACCTCGCCCGCCAACTGCATCTCGTCGTCGGTCAGCGACGCCCGGGCGGTCAGTCGCAGCCGCGAAGTGCCTGCGGGCACCGTCGGAGGGCGGAAGCACCCCACCCGGACACCGCGATCCAGGCACGCCACCGCGGCGCCGAAGGCGACCTCGGGGTCACCGAGAATCACCGACACGACGGCCGATTCGGGCCGCTCGGGCACCGCGCAGATCGACGCGAGTTCCGCGGCGCGGTCGATCACGGCCGCTGCGCGCCACGGCTCGGCGATCAGGATGTCGAGTGCCGCCCAGGCCGCACCGACGGCGGCGGGCGCGAGTCCGGTGTCGAAGATGAACGGCCGCGCCGCGTCGATCAGGTGATCGCGCACGGCCTCCGGGCCCAGCACCACGCCGCCTTGACTGCCCAGCGCCTTGGACAGCGTCGTCGTCATCACGATGTCGGGCGCACCCGCCAAACCGACTTCGTGCAACAGCCCGCGTCCGCCCGTGCCGCGGACGCCCAGACCGTGGGCCTCGTCGACGATCAGCAGTGCGCCGTGGTGCCGACATACGTCGTGCAGGGCGCGCAACGGGGCTAGGTCGCCATCGGCGGAGAAGACGGAGTCCGTCAGCACCACCGCACGCTCCTCACCGCGCGCCGACAGCGCCGCCTCCACCGCGGCGACGTCACGATGGGGCGTGACGACGACTCGCGCCCGCGACAACCGGCACGCGTCGACCAACGACGCGTGGGTGAGGGCGTCGGACACCAGCAGCGACCCGGCACCCGACAGCGCGACGACCGCGCCGAGGTTGGCGGTGTAGCCGGAGGAGAACACCAGCGCTGACTCCGCGCCGACGAACTCGGCCAGCGCCCGCTCGAAACCTTCGTGCAGTTCGGTGTTTCCGGTCACCAGCCGTGATCCGGTGGAACCCGCACCCCAGGTCCGCAATGCGGCCACCCCGCCGTCGATGACCGCGGGGTGCTGCGACAGGCCCAGATAGTCGTTGGAGGCCAGGTCGAGTTCGGTGCCGACCGGTGGCCGCGGACGCAGGGAACGGCGCAGACCCGCGGCGCGCCGCTGCCTTTCGACATCGTCGAGCCACGCCAGCGGTGAGAGACCTGCGCGCGTCACCGTGCTCCTCGCATCGGACTTGAACAGCGTTCAGGTTAAGTCACCTGCGCGCGACGGCACAAATGCGGTTCACACCGCCCGGGCGACGGCCACCATCCCCGCGGTGATCTGCGCGATCTCTTCGGGCGTGCAGATGTACGGCGGCATCGCGTAGATGAGGTTGCGGAACGGGCGCAGCCACAGCCCGTGCTCCAGGGCCGCGGGCGTCGCGACCTTCAGGTCGACGGGTCGGTCCATCTCGACGACCCCGATGGCGCCGAGCACCCGCACGTCGGCCACACCGGGCAGCGACGAGGCGGCGGCCAGCCCCGAACGCAGTCCCGCCTCGATCTCGCGCACCCGCGTCCGCCAGTCCTGGCCGACCAGCAGCTCGACCGCGGCGACCGCGACCGCGCACGCCAGCGCGTTGGCCATGAAGGTGGGGCCATGCATCAACGCGCCGGGCTCATTCGAGCTGATCGTGTCGGCGATTTCGCGCGTGCACAGGGTCGCCGCCAACGTGATGTAGCCGCCGGTCAGCGCCTTGCCGACGCACATGATGTCGGGGCTCACGCCCGCGTGGTCGGCGGCGAACAGTTCACCGGTGCGGCCGAAGCCGGTCGCGATCTCGTCGAAGATCAGCAGCACCTCGTGCCGTGAGCAGATATCGCGAAGCGAGGCGAGGTACCGAGGGTCGTGGAAACGCATCCCGCCCGCGCCCTGCACGACGGGTTCGACGATCACCGCGGCCAGTTCGTCGGCGTGTTGGGCCAACTGCCTCTCGAACGCCTCGATGTATCCGGCGTCGTAGTCGCGCGGCACCGGCGGCGCGAACTCCTGCGCCATCAGCACATCGGTCCACAATGCGTGCATCCCGCCGTCCGGGTCGCACACGCTCATCGGGGTGAAGGTGTCGCCGTGGTATCCCCCGCGCCACGTCATCAGGCGATGTTTGGCGCCCCGCCCCAGGCTCCGCCAGTACTGCAGCGCCATCTTCACGGCGACCTCGACCGATACCGATCCCGAGTCGCTGAAGAACACGGTGTCCAGGCCGTCGGGGGTGATCTCGACGAGCAACTGCGCGAGCCGCGCGGCCGGTTCGTGGGTGAGCCCACCGAACATGACGTGATTCATGGTGGCGAGCTGATCGGTGACGGCGGCGTCGAGCACCGGATGCCCATGGCCGTGGATCGCGGTCCACCACGAAGCCATCGCATCGAGAACCTGCAGCTCGCGGCCCTCGTGATGAAGTGTGAGCCAGGCGCCGCGGGCCCCGACCGCGACGACGGGGGCCAAGGCTTCCGCGCCGATCGTGCTATAGGGATGCCAGACGTGGGCGGCGTCGATCGCACCGATCTCGGCAGGCGTCAGTCCCGGCACCTTCGGTAGATTATCGGTCGACCATGATGACCCTCGCCCCTGCCCGGTCGGCGCCCGTCCGTTATCCGGGACGTCCGTCGCGCGCCGCGAAAGTTTCGAGCGGCACCCGCTCTTCAGCGGCCTACCGGCACGATCTCGACGGTTTGCGCGGCATCGCGATCGCGCTCGTCGCCGTCTTTCACGTGTGGTTCGGCCGGGTGTCCGGCGGTGTGGACGTGTTCCTCGCGTTGTCGGGCTTCTTCTTCGGCGGACGCCTGCTGCGCGCGGCGATGACGCCGGGTGTGTCGCTGCGGCCCGGGCCCGAGGTGTCGCGGCTGATCCGGCGGTTGCTGCCCGCGCTGGTGGTCGTGCTCGCGGCGTCCGCGGTGCTGACCGTGCTGATCCAGCCGCAGACGCGCTGGGAGACCTTCGCCGACCAGAGCCTGGCCAGCCTCGGGTACTTCCAGAACTGGGAACTCGCCAACTCCGCGTCGAACTACCTGCGCGCGGGCGAGGCGGTGAGCCCGCTGCAGCACATCTGGTCGATGTCGGTGCAGGGCCAGTTCTACATCGCGTTCCTGGCGATAATCTTCTTGTCCGCCTTGCTGTTTCGACGGGTCTTCGGCCGGTACACGCGGGTGGCGTTCGTCGTGCTGCTCAGCGTGCTGACCATCGCGTCGTTCGTCTACGCCGTCTACGCCCACAACGCCGACCAGGCCACCGCGTACTACAACAGCTTCGCCAGGGCGTGGGAACTGCTGCTCGGGGCGCTGGTGGGTGCGCTCGTGACACATCTGCGGATGCCGATGTGGCTGCGGACGACGGCCGCGGTGGTGGCGCTGGCGGCGATCCTGGCGTGCGGCGCGCTGATCGACGGCGTCAGGGAGTTCCCCGGGCCGTGGGCGCTGGTCCCGGTCGGCGCCACCGTCCTGTTCATCCTGTCGGCGGCGAACCGGGTGGCCGACCCGCACACCGCGGGCCGGATGCCGCTGCCCAACCGCCTGCTCGCGTCGGCGCCCTTCGTATCGCTGGGCGCGATGGCCTACTCGCTGTATCTCTGGCACTGGCCGCTGCTGATCTTCTGGCTGTCCTACACCGGGCACAGCCGCGCCACCTTCGTCGAAGGGGCGGTGGTTCTGCTGGTGTCCGGGGTGCTGGCGTGGCTGACCACCAAGTACGTGGAGAACCCGCTGCGCTACCGCAGTGCCTCCGCCCAGCGCACGGTCGCGCCGAAGAAGGCGCGCCGGCGCAGGCCGCCGGTGGTGCTGGGGTCCGTGGTCGCCCTGCTGGGTGTCGCGTTGACCGTCACCTCGTTCACCTGGCGGGAGCATGTGCTCGTCCAGCGCACCAACGGGGCCGAACTCGTGTCGCTCTCGACCCAGGACTACCCCGGCGCCGCCGCGCTGCTGAGCAACGCCAGGGTGCCCAAGCTCCCGATGCGCCCCAGCGTGCTCGAGGCGAAGAACGACCTGCCGGAGACCACCGAGGACGGGTGCATCAGCGACTTCGAAACCGTCGACGTGATCAACTGCACCTACGGCGACAAGCACGCCAAGCGCACGATCGCGCTGGCCGGCGGATCGCACGCCGAACACTGGGTCACCGCGCTCGACCTGCTCGGCAAACGGCACCACTTCAAGATCGTCACCTATCTGAAGATGGGGTGCCCGTTGACCACCGAAGAGGTGCCGCTGGTGATGGGCGACAATCGCCCGTACCCGAAGTGCCATGAGTGGAACAAGCGGGTGATGGCCAAGATCGTGGCCGACCGGCCCGACTACGTCTTCACCACCTCCACGCGGCCCTGGAACATCAGGGCCGGTGACGTGATGCCCGCGACCTATGTCGGCATCTGGCAGGAATTGTCCGACAACAACATCCCGATCCTCGCCATGCGGGACACGCCCTGGCTGGTCCGCAACGGTGAACCGTTCTTCGCCGCTGACTGCCTCGCCGACGGCGGTGACGCCATCTCCTGTGGAACACGGCGATCCGACGTACTCTCGGAGCGCAACCCGACACTCGATTTCGTCGAGCGGTTCCCGCTGATGAAGCCGCTCGACATGAGTGATGCGGTGTGCCGCAAGGAGATTTGCCGAGCCGTGGAGGGGAATGTGTTGCTCTACCACGACGCTCATCACATCTCGAAGACGTATATGCGCACGATGGCCCCCGAACTCGGCCGTCAGATCGCCGCCGCCACCGGTTGGTGGGTTGGCTGATGCCTTCCGGCGAACCGGCTTCCCGCACGCGAGGAGGACCGGAGGCTTCCGTACCCACCGTCTGGCCGGGAGCGGCGTATCCCCTGGGCGCGACCTACGACGGCGCGGGCACCAACTTCTCGGTGTTCTCCGAGGTGGCCGACCGGGTCGAACTGTGCCTGATCGGCAAGGACGGCAGCGAGCAGCGGATCAACCTCGAAGAGGTCGACGGCTACGTCTGGCACTGCTACCTGCCGACGGTCACCCCGGGACAGCGCTACGGCTTTCGCGTGCACGGCCCGTGGGATCCCGCGGCGGGCCACCGGTGCGATCCGAGCAAGCTGCTGCTCGACCCGTACGGCAAGTCGTTCCACGGTGACTTCGAGTTCTCCCAGGCGCTGTTCTCCTACGACCTGAACGCCGAGGATCTCGCGTCCGGCGGTACCCCGCCGGGCGTCGACTCGCTCGGGCACACCATGACCAGCGTCGTGATCAACCCGTACTTCGACTGGGCCTCGGACCGCGCACCGCGCACGCCCTATCACGAGACGGTGATCTACGAGGCCCACGTCAAGGGCATGACCCAGCGGCATCCGGGTATCCCCGAGGGACTCCGCGGCACCTACGCGGGCCTGCACCACCCGGTGATCATCGACCACCTCAAGTCGCTGAACGTGACCGCCATCGAACTGATGCCGGTGCACCAGTTCCTCCACGATCACCGGCTCGTCGACCTCGGGCTGCGAAACTACTGGGGCTACAACACTTTCGGGTTCTTCGCGCCGCACCACGAATACGCCGCGAACAAGCATGCCGGCGGCGCGGTCGCCGAGTTCAAGACCATGGTCCGGGCGTTCCACGAGGCCGGGATCGAGGTCATCCTCGACGTGGTCTACAACCACACCGCCGAGGGCAACCATCTCGGCCCGACGCTGAACTTCCGGGGCATCGACAACGCCGCCTACTACCGGCTGCTCGACGGTGATCTCCGGCTGTACAAGGACTTCACCGGGACCGGCAACAGCCTCAACGCCCGCCACCCGCACACCCTGCAGCTGATCATGGACTCGTTGCGGTACTGGGTGATGGAGATGCACGTCGACGGGTTCCGGTTCGACCTGGCCGCCACCCTGGCCCGCGAGTTCTATGATGTCGACCGCCTGAGCGCGTTTTTCGACCTGGTGCAACAGGATCCGGTGGTCAGCCAGGTCAAGCTGATCGCCGAACCGTGGGACGTCGGCGAAGGCGGCTACCAGGTCGGCAATTTCCCAGGTTTGTGGACCGAGTGGAACGGGAAGTATCGCGACACTGTGCGTGATTACTGGCGGGGCGAGCCCGCAACCCTCGGCGAGTTCGCATCGCGGCTGACCGGTTCATCCGACCTCTACGAGGCGACCGGCCGGCGCCCCAGCGCGAGCATCAACTTCGTCACCTGCCACGACGGCTTCACGTTGAACGACCTGGTGTCTTACAACGAGAAACACAACGAGGCCAACGGCGAGGACAACCGCGACGGCGAGAGCCACAACCGGTCGTGGAACTGCGGTGTCGAGGGCCCAACGGACGATCCGGACATTATGGCGCTGCGCGGTAAGCAGATGCGCAACATCATGGGCACGCTGATGGTTTCGCA
Source organism: Mycobacterium sp. GA-1199 (assembly GCF_001500045.1). Classification (GTDB taxonomy): domain Bacteria; phylum Actinomycetota; class Actinomycetes; order Mycobacteriales; family Mycobacteriaceae; genus Mycobacterium. The sequence goes on along the minus strand of NZ_LQIX01000003.1, from coordinate 4,756 downwards.
GGGCACGCCGATGATCTCGCACGGCGACGAGATCGGCCGCACCCAGCGGGGCAACAACAACGTGTACTGCCAGGACTCCGAGATCTCCTGGATGGACTGGTCGCTGTGCGAGAAGAACGCCGACCTGCTCGAGTTCACCCGCAAGGTCACTCAGCTGCGCACAGACCACCCGGTCTTCCGCAGGCGCAGATTCTTCGAGGGCAAGCCGATCCGCAGCGGCGATCAGGTCCGTGACATCGCGTGGCTGACTCCCGCCGGTGAGGAGATGACCCTGGAAGACTGGGGTACGGGACTGGGTAAATGTGTTGCGGTGTTCCTCAACGGTGACGCCATCGCGGCGCCGAACGAACGCGGGGAGCGAGTCGTCGACGACTCATTCCTGTTGTGCTTCAACGCCCATGACCGTCCACAGGACTTCGTCACTCCGTCGGGCGACTACGCGAAGGAGTGGACCGCGGCGCTGGACACGGCGGACACCACCGGGTCCACCGAGCTGGTGGCCAAGGCCGGCGAGAAGATCTCGCTGCCGGCGCGCTCGCTGCTGGTCATGCGCAAGACGGCCTGATGGCGCTACAGATGCCGGTCCAGTCGACGTACCGCCTCCAGATGCGGGGCGACTCTTTCACATTCGCCGATGCCGAGAAACTGCTCGATTACTACTCGGCGCTCGGCGTGTCCCATCTGTACCTGTCGCCGATCCTCACCGCGGCCGAAGGGTCCACGCACGGCTACGACGTCACCGACCCGACGACGGTGTCCGCCGAGCTCGGCGGGCCCGAGGGGTTCGCACGCTTGTCGCGCGCGGCCCGCGACAAAGGCATCGGCTTGATCGTCGATATCGTGCCCAACCACGTGGGTGTGGAGAAACCGCGGCAGAACGCCTGGTGGTGGGACGTCCTCAAGCACGGACGCGCATCGGCCTACGCGTCCTTCTTTGATGTCGATTGGGATCTCGACGGCGGGCGCGTCGTGCTGCCGGTGCTCGGATCCGACGACGACGCCGACGATCTCGAGGTCGACACCAGCGGCGCCGAGCCCGTGCTGCGCCTCGGCGACCTCGTCTACCCCATCGCGCCCGGCACCGAGAACGGGACCGGTCCGCAGGTGCACGCTCGCCAGCACTATCACCTGATCGGTTGGAAGAACGGGGTCTGCGGCTATCGCCGTTTCTTTTCGATCACCTCGTTGGCCGGATTGCGCCAGGAGGACCGCGCCGTTTTCGACGCCACCCACGCCGAAGTGAAACGGTGGTTCGACGAGGGGTTGGTCGGCGGCATCCGCATCGATCACCCGGATGGGCTGTCGAACCCCGCCGGATATCTTTCCTGGCTGCGTGAACTCACCGGCCCCGACGCCTGGATCGTGATCGAGAAGATCCTGGCCGCAGACGAGCCGCTGGAGCCGACGCTGCCGGTGGCCGGCACCACCGGCTACGACGCGATGCGGGAGATCGGCGGGGTGTTCATCGATCCCTCGGGCGAGGAGGCGCTGACCAACCTGTTCGACTCCACCGGCTTGGCCTACAGTTCGATGCCGGATCTCGCGCGCACCCTCAAGGCGAATGCGGTGACCGAGACCCTGGGCAGTGAGCTGGCCCGGTTGCGCCGCACCATGGTCAGCGCCACCGGCACCGACCACCACGACCTCCCCGCAGCGATCGCCGCTCTGCTCAGCCGCATCGACGTCTACCGCTCCGACTACCGCTCGCTGTCGGGTGTCCTGCCCAGCGCGCTCGCTGAAACAGCCTCCGCGGAACCGGAATTGGCTGAGCCACTGGCGCTGATCGCAACCGCGCTGGCGGTCAGCAAGGAGGCCGAGGTCCGGTTGCAGCAGCTGTGCGGCGCGGCGACGGCGAAATCGATGGAGGACTGCCTGTTCTACCGCGACGCGCGACTGGTCTCGCTCAACGAGGTCGGTTCCGAACCGCACCATTTCGGGGTCAGCGTCGCCGAGTTCCACCAGCGGGCCGCGGTGCGCGCACGGATGTGGCCCGACGCGATGGTCGCGCTGACCACCCACGACACCAAGCGCGGTGAGGACGTCCGCGCGCGCATCGGAGTGCTGTCGCAGGTTCCGTCACTGTGGGCCGAGTATGTCACCGCGTGGGAGCAACGCACCCCGGCTCCCGACCGTACAACCGGTTTCTTCCTGCTGCAGAACATGTTTGGGGTCTGGCCGGCCGACGGCAGCGTGAGCGACGAGTTGCGTGAGCGACTGCATGCCTATGCGGAGAAGGCCATCCGCGAAGCCGCGGCGCACACCACCTGGAACGATCCGGACGACGACTTCGAGACCCGCCTACACGCCTGGCTGGACGCCGTGATCGATGGCCCGGTGGCCACGGAGATGTCTGGTTTGGTCGCGCGGCTCGACCTGCATGCCCGCAGCGACGCGCTCGGCCAGAAACTGTTGGCGCTCACCGCGCCCGGCGTGCCCGACGTCTACCAGGGCACCGAGCTGTGGGAGGACAGCCTGGTCGACCCGGACAACCGCCGGCCCGTCGACTACGCGGCTCGCCGCGATGCGCTGCAGGCGATGCGCCATCCCAAGCTGCGGGTGGCCGCCGCCGCGCTGGCCGTCCGAAAGGAGCGGCCGACAACGTTTTCGACCGGCGGCTACACCCCCGTGCTGGCCGACGGGCCCGCGGCGCAACACCTCGTGGCGTTCCTGCGCGGTGACGATGTCCTGACCGCGGTCACCCGGCATTCGGTGCGGCTCTCCGAAACCGGTTGGGCGGACACCGCTGTCGCCCTGCCCCCGGGCACCTGGGCGGACCGCATCGGCGGGCGTCGACACCACGGGCGGGTGCTGGCCGCCGAACTCTTCACCGACCTGCCGGTCGTACTGTTGGAGCGGGTCGATGGCTGAATTCAGCGTGTGGGCGCCGCGACCGCAACGGGTCCGGCTCGACGTCGACGGCACACTGCATGACATGACCCCGGCGGCCGAGGGGTGGTGGCGCGCCGAGGTCGAGGCCGCGTCCGACGCACGCTACGGCTTCGTCCTCGACGACGACCCGAAGGTGCTCCCCGATCCCCGCTCCCCCCGTCAGCCCGACGGCGTGCACGAGAGATCGCAGCTGTGGCAACCCGATCCGACGGCATGGACGGACGGCGACTGGGCAGGCCGCTCGATCGAGGGTGCGGTGATCTACGAGCTGCACGTTGGAACCTTCACCCCCGAAGGCACATTCGACGCGGTGATCGACAAGCTCGACTACCTCGTCGATCTCGGCGTCGACCTCGTCGAGCTGATGCCGGTCAACGCGTTCGGCGGGACCCACGGGTGGGGTTACGACGGTGTGCTCTGGTACGCGGTACACGAACCCTACGGCGGACCCGACGCGCTGGTGCGCCTGATCGACGCCTGCCACCAACGCGGACTCGGGGTGCTGATCGACGCCGTGTTCAACCACTTGGGCCCGTCGGGGAACTACCTGCCCAAGTTCGGGCCCTACCTGTCCAGCGGTAGCAATCCGTGGGGTGAGTCGATCAACATCGCCGACGCCGACGCCGACGAGGTGCGGCGCTACATCATCGACTGCGCGCTGCGCTGGATGCGCGACTTCCACGCCGACGGACTGCGCCTGGACGCGGTGCACGCGCTCGTCGACACGACGGCGATCCACATCCTCGAAGAGCTGTCGGCCGAAACCGATGCGCTGGCAGCGGAGTTGGGCCGGCCGCTGTCGTTGATCGCCGAGAGCGACCTCAACGATCCGCGGCTCATCACGCCCCGCGACCAGGGTGGACTGGGGATGACCGCGCAGTGGGACGACGACATCCACCACGCGATCCACTCCGCGGTATCCGGCGAACAGCAGGGCTACTACAACGATTTCGGCACGCTCGAGGCGCTGGCCGCGACGCTGAAGAACGGTTACTACCACGCGGGCACGTACTCGTCGTTCCGGCACCGCAGACACGGGCGTCCGTTGGACACCACCACCATCCCCGCCACCCGGCTGCTGGCCTACACGCTGACCCACGATCAGGTGGGCAACCGGGCGGTCGGCGATCGCCCGTCGCAGAACCTGACGTCCGGCCAGCTCGCCGTCAAAGCCGCCTTGGCACTCGGAAGCCCTTACACGGCCATGCTTTTCATGGGTGAGGAATGGGGGTCGTCGTCGCCCTTCCAGTTCTTCAGCTCACACCCCGAGCCGGAACTGGCGCGCGCCACGGCCGAGGGCCGCAAGCGCGAGTTCGCCGAGCACGGCTGGGACGCCGACGAGATCCCCGATCCGCAGGACCCCGAGACCTTTTTGCGCTCGAAGCTGAAGTGGGACGAGATCGACGAGGGTGACCACGGCCGGCTGCGGCGGGTGTACCGCGAGCTGATCGCGTTGCGGCACAACGAGCCCGACATGGCCGACCCGTGGCTGGACAACCTCAAGATCGACTACGACGAAGCCCGGCGCTGGATCGTGATGCACCGCGGGTCGTTCTCGATCGCATGCAATCTCGGCGCCGATGAGGTCGACGTTCCGGTCACCGGCGAGGTGGTGCTGGCGTGGGATCAGCCGACGGTCGGAGCGGATTCGACGCGGGTGCCGGGGCACTCCTTCGCTGTCATCCGCCGAAACTGAACTTATTCGCTACACGGCGGCCTTCGGTTCAGGGGGTCGATGCAACAGCACTCGTTTTGATTGAGGAGTGTTGTTGTGCCGCTTCCACCTCTTACCTTTGTTGTGCGCGAGTTTTGGGGTCATGTCAGTGATGGCTGTACGGCCGGGGATGCCGGTTTGGCGGTCGGCGTG
>NZ_LQIX01000002.1 GCF_001500045.1 Mycobacterium sp. GA-1199 | reverse complement strand
CTCCGGTTCCGGTAGCGCGCGCTTGGCTTCATTGCGTCGCGGGTTGAACGCCGACGCGCGACCGTCACCGCGCTGCCGCCCCCGCCACCCGAGCCGGGAGTCAACTGCCGGGAAGTGTCATGACGACCCAGCCGCAGTCCGCCGTTTCCGTCGCGCCACCACTTCCCAACCGGCGCAACGCCGAACTGCTCCTGCTGGGTTTCGCCACCGTCATCACCACACTTGCGCTCCTGCTCGTCGAGGCGAACCAGGAACAGGGTCTGCACTGGGACCTCGCGCGCTACACCGTGGCGTACATGGCGCTCTTCAGCGGTGCGCACCTCGCGATACGACGCTTCGCCCCGTACGCCGACCCCCTGCTGCTGCCGGTCGTCGCGCTGCTGAACGGCTTGGGGCTGGTGATGATTCACCGCCTCGACCTCGCCGCCGGCGAACTGTCCCAGGACGGCCTCGGCGGCACGGCGAACCAGCAGATGCTGTGGACCCTGCTCGGCGTCGTCGGGTTCTCGCTCATCGTGATCTTTCTTCGCGACCACCGGCTGCTCGCCCGCTACGGCTACGTCTGCGGGCTCACCGGCCTGGTACTGCTCGCCATTCCCGCCGTGCTGCCACGCGCATTGTCCGAACAGAACGGCGCCAAGATCTGGATTCGCTTGCCGGGCTTTTCGATTCAGCCCGCCGAATTCTCCAAGATCCTGCTGCTGATCTTCTTCGCCGCGGTCCTGGTGTCCAAGCGCAGCGTCTTCACCAGTGCCGGCAAACACGTCCTGGGCATGGACCTGCCCCGCCCCCGTGACCTCGCACCGCTGCTGGCCGCATGGATCGCCTCGGTCGGCGTGATGATCTTCGAGAAGGACCTCGGCACCTCGCTGCTGCTGTACGCGTCATTTCTGGTTCTGGTCTACGCGGCCACCGACCGGCTCAGCTGGGTTGTCATCGGGCTGGCCCTGTTCGCCGCGGGAAGCGTTGCGGCGTATCACATTTTCGACCACGTGCAGGTGCGGGTGCAGACGTGGCTCGACCCGTTCGCCGACCCCGACGGCGCGGGCTACCAGATGGTGCAGTCGTTGTTCAGCTTCGCCACCGGAGGGATCTTCGGCACCGGCCTGGGCAACGGTCAGCCCGGTACGGTGCCCGCCGCGTCGACGGACTTCATCATCGCGGCCATCGGTGAGGAACTCGGTCTGGTGGGGCTGGCGGCGGTACTGATGCTCTACACGATCGTGATCATCCGCGGCCTGCGCACCGCGATCGCCGTGCGGGACAGCTTTGGAAAGCTCCTCGCCGCGGGCCTGGCCTCGACGCTCGCGCTGCAGCTGTTCATCGTGGTCGGCGGGGTCACCAAGCTCATTCCGCTGACCGGGCTGACCACGCCGTGGATGTCCTACGGCGGCTCGTCGCTGTTGGCGAACTACGCCCTGCTGGCAATCCTGGTGCGGATCTCGCACGCCGCGCGGCGCCCGATCATCGCCGGACCCCAGACCCCCACGCCGATCGCGGCGGCCAGCACCGAGGTGATCGAGAAAGTATGAACACCTCACTGCGCCGCATCGCCGTCACGGTCATGGCCCTGATCGTGCTGTTGTTGGGCAATGCCACGCTGACACAGGTGTTGACGGCCGACGGGCTGCGCTCGGATCCCCGCAACCAGCGGGTGCTGCTCGACGAGTACTCCCGCCAGCGTGGGCAGATCTCCGCGGGCGGCCAACTGCTCGCCTATTCGGTGTCCACCAACGGCCGTTTCCGCTTCCTGCGGGTGTATCCCAATCCGCTGGCCTACGCCCCGGTCACCGGCTTCTACTCGCTGCAGTATTCGAGCAGCGGTCTGGAACGCGCCGAGGACTCCATCCTCAACGGCTCCGACGAGCGGCTGTTCGGCCGCAGGCTCGCCGACTTCTTCACCGGCCGCGACCCGCGCGGCGGCAACGTCGACACCACGATCAGGCCGCAGGTCCAGCAGGCGGCCTGGGACGCGATGGAAGAGGGTTGCGACGGTCCGTGCAAGGGTTCGGTGGTGGCCATCGAGCCGTCGACCGGCAAGATCCTGGCAATGGTGTCGTCGCCGTCCTACGACCCCAACCTGTTGGCCACCCATGACATGGCCGCCCAGACCGAGGCTTGGCAGCGGCTGCGCGACGACCCCGAATCGCCACTGCTGAACCGGGCGATCTCCGAGACCTACCCGCCGGGGTCGACGTTCAAGGTGATCACCACCGCGGCGGCACTGCAGCGCGGCGCGACGGTGAACACGCAGCTCACCGCGGCACCGCGAATTCCGTTGCCGGACAGCACCGCAACGCTGGAGAACTTCGGCGGCTCGGCCTGCGGCGGCGGCCCCACCACGTCGCTGCAGGAGGCGTTCGCCCGGTCCTGCAACACCGCGTTCGTCGAGTTGGGGATCGACACCGGCGCCGACGCGTTGCGTTCGGCCGCGCGCGGGTTCGGGCTCGACGCATCGGCCCCGGCGATCCCACTGCAGGTGGTCGAGTCCCGCGTCGGTCCCATCCCCGACGCCGCCGCGCTGGGCATGTCGAGCATCGGGCAGAAGGACGTCGCGCTGACCCCGTTGCAGAACGCCCAGATCGCCGCGGCCATCGCCAACAATGGGGTGGCGATGAAGCCGTACCTGGTCGATAACCTGAAGGGACCGGACCTCTCGAACATCGCCACGACGGCCCCGCAGGAAGAGCGCCGGGCGGTGTCGGAGCAGGTCGCCGATACACTTACGGACTTGATGGTCGCCGCCGAGCAGGTGACTCAGCAGAAGGGAGCCATCGCCGGCGTGCAGATCGCATCCAAGACCGGCACAGCGGAGCACGGTACCGATCCACGCAACACCCCTCCGCATGCCTGGTACATCGCCTTCGCCCCGGCCCAGGCCCCCAAGGTGGCGGTCGCGGTCCTGGTCGAGAACGGCGGTAACCGGCTGTCGGCAACCGGCGGCGCGTTGGCCGCTCCGATCGGGCGGGCCACCATCGCCGCGGCCCTGCGGGAGGGCTCATGACAGCCCGGCAGCAGGCGGTCCGCACAGCATGTGACCAGGGGGCCGTATGACGGCTCGCGTGGGAGTGACGCTGTCGGGGCGCTACCGGTTGCAGCGGCTGATCGCCACCGGCGGCATGGGACAGGTCTGGGAGGCCGTGGACTCCCGGCTGGGCCGCCGGGTCGCGGTCAAGGTGCTCAAGGCGGAGTACTCCACCGACCCCGAGTTCGTCGAGCGGTTCCGCGCCGAGGCGCGCACCGTCGCCATGCTCAACCATCCCGGCATCGCCAGCGTGTACGACTACGGCGAGACCGACATGGACGGCGAGGGGCGCACCGCCTACCTGGTGATGGAGCTCGTCAACGGTGAACCACTGAACTCGGTGCTGAAACGGACCGGCAGGCTGTCGCTGCGCCATGCGCTCGACATGCTCGAGCAGACCGGCCGCGCTCTGCAGGTCGCCCACAGTGCGGGGCTCGTGCACCGCGACGTGAAGCCGGGCAACATCCTCATCACGCCGACGGGCCAGGTCAAGCTCACCGACTTCGGCATCGCCAAGGCCGTCGACGCCGCGCCGGTGACGCAAACCGGCATGGTGATGGGCACCGCGCAGTACATCGCCCCCGAGCAGGCCCTCGGCCACGACGCCACCGCCGCCAGCGACGTTTACGCGCTGGGAGTCGTTGGCTACGAATCGGTTTCGGGTAAGCGGCCGTTCACCGGTGACGGTGCGCTGACGGTGGCGATGAAGCACATCAAGGAGACGCCGCCACCGCTACCCGCCGACCTGCCACCCAATGTGCGCGAGCTGATCGAGATCACGTTGGTCAAGAACCCCGGCATGCGATACCGCTCCGGCGGGGCATTCGCCGACGCCGTGGCCGCGGTGCGCTCCGGTCGGCGCCCGCCGCGGCCGAACGCCGCACCCTCGATCGGTCGGGCCGCGCCCACCGCCGTGCCGTCGGCCACTCAAGCCCGCGCCGCCGCCGATATGACCGGCCGCGCACCGGCCACCGCGGCCCGTCCCCGCTCGGCGACCGGCAGCCATCGGCCTCCCCCACCACGGCGGACGTTCTCCTCGGGTCAGCGCGCGCTGTTGTGGGCCGCCGGCGTGCTGGGAGCGCTGGCGATCATCATCGCGATCCTGATCGTGCTCAACGCCCAGGACCGCCAGGACCGCCAGACCCCACCGCCCACGATCACCAACACGATCACCGAGACCACCCCGTTCGAATCACCCGCGGCGCTTCCCAACCGGACCGTCGAAGAAAGCGGTGGCGGTGGTGAGGGACAATCACGGGTAACCACACCGCAGGCGATGGCGTCACCGGCAATGCCGCCGGTATTGCCGTCAGCCCCGGCACAGGAGCCCAACCAGTGGCGTTCGGCTCCAGAACAGACATTGCAATGACGACCCCGCAACACCTGTCCGACCGCTATGAACTCGGCGAGATCCTCGGCTTCGGGGGCATGTCCGAGGTCCACCTCGCGCGCGACGTGCGGCTGCACCGCGACGTCGCGATCAAGGTGCTACGCGCCGACCTCGCCCGCGACCCGAGCTTCTATCTGAGGTTCCGCCGCGAGGCCCAGAACGCCGCGGCGCTCAACCACCCGGCGATCGTGGCGGTCTACGACACCGGCGAGGCCGAGACCCCTCAAGGCCCGCTGCCCTACATCGTCATGGAATACGTCGACGGCGTGACGCTGCGCGACATCGTCCACAACGACGGCCCGATGGAGGCGCGGCGGGCGATCGAGGTGATCGCCGACGCCTGCCAGGCGCTGAACTTCAGCCATCAGCACGGCATCATCCATCGCGACGTCAAACCGGCCAACATCATGATCAGCAAGACCGGTGCGGTGAAGGTGATGGACTTCGGCATCGCCCGCGCACTGGCCGACGCCAACAGCGTCACCCAAACAGCGGCGGTGATCGGGACCGCGCAGTACCTCTCGCCCGAACAGGCCCGCGGCGAGAAGGTCGACGCCCGTTCCGACGTCTATTCGCTGGGCTGCGTGCTCTACGAAATCCTCACCGGTGAGCCACCTTTCATCGGTGACTCACCGGTGGCGGTGGCCTACCAGCACGTCCGCGAGGATCCGGTACCGCCGTCGCAGCGCAATCCCGCGATCGGCCCCGAGCTGGACGCGGTGGTGCTCAAATCGTTGGCCAAGAACCCCGACAACCGGTATCAGACCGCCGCCGAGATGCGCGCCGATCTGGTCCGGGTGCACAGCGGGGAACAACCGGAGGCGCCCAAGGTGTTCACCGACGCCGAACGCAGCTCGCTGCTGTCGGCGCCGACGGGCCACGAGCGCACCGAGCCGATCGACCCGATGCCGCCGGTGCCCGCCCCCGACGACTCCGACCGCGACCGCCGCGGCTCGGTCGCCCGGTGGCTGGCAGCGGTCGCGGTCCTGGCCGTCCTCACGGTCGTGGTCACCGTCGCGATCAACATGTTCGGCGGAACCACCCGCAACGTCGAAGTGCCCGACGTCAGCGGTCAGCCGTCGGCGGACGCGATCGCCGAGCTGCAGAACCGCGGATTCAGGACCAGGACCCAGCAGCGGCCGGACTCGACGGTTCCCCCCGACCACGTCATCAGCACCGACCCCAGCGCCGACACATCGGTCGAGGCGGGCGAGGAGATCACCCTCAACGTCTCTACCGGCCCGGAGCAGCGCGAGATCCCCGACGTCAAGAACCTGACCTACACGCAGGCGACGGAACGGTTGAAAGAGGCCGGCTTCGTGCGGTTCAAATCGTCGTCGTCGCCGTCGACACCGGAGCTGAAGGACAGGGTGCTCGGCACCAATCCCCCGGCCAATCAGACGTCCGCGATCACCAACGAGATCACCGTCATCGTCGGCTCCGGTCCCCAGAGCCGTCCCGTGCCGAACGTCGAGAACCAGCCGGAGGCACCGGCGCGCGAGATCCTGACCGCCGCCGGGTTCACCAATGTGGTGTCGGTCCAGGTCGACAGCACCGAACCCTGCGGCCAGGTCATCGGCACGCTGCCGACGGCCGGACAGGACTCCGCGGTCGACTCCCCCATCCAGCTGCGGCTGTCGGCGTGCAACCAGTTCGTGATGCCCGACCTGCGAGGCATGTTCTGGGTGGACGCGGAGCCGCGGCTGCGCGCGCTGGGCTGGACGGGTTTCCTGGACAAGGGCGCCGACGTGCAGAACAGCGGTCAGCGCACCAATGCGGTGGTGACTCAGAACCCGGCGCCCGGCAGCGGGGTCAACTTCGGCGACACGGTCACGCTGAACTTCGCGTCGTAGCTGCTTGTCGGCCGGCGGCGAGGGCGCTGGTGACCTCGTCCTCCAGTTGTTGCACCAGGGACTCGGCGGGCGCGGCGCCGCAGTAGCCGAGCCAGTTCGCCAGCATCCGGTGTCCACCCTCGGTCAGGATCGACTCGGGATGGAATTGCACGCCGTGGATCGGCAGCCCGACGTGGCGCACCGCCATGATGACGCCCCCCTCGGTGCGCGCGATCACCTCGAGTTCGTCGGGCACCGTTTCGGGCAGAATGGTCAGCGAGTGGTATCTGGTGGCGGTGAAGGGATTCGGAAGTCCTTGCATCACACCGGAATCGGTGTGGTGCACGACGCTGGTCTTACCGTGCAGCAGTTCGGGTGCGCGGTCCACGGTGCCGCCGAACGCGACCCCGATCGCCTGGTGCCCGAGGCAGACGCCCAGCAGCGGGGTTCCGGCCGCCGCGCACGCCTTGACGAGCGGGATCGAGGCGCCCGCCCGCTCGGGCGTACCCGGGCCGGGGGACAGCAGCACACCGTCGTGATCAGCGGCGGCCTTCGCGATATCGGCGTCGGTGGCAAGCCGGTCGTCGTCGTTGCGCCATACCTGCGCCTGCACCCCGAGCTGACCGAGGTACTGCACCAGGTTGAACACGAAGCTGTCGTAGTTGTCGACGACCAAGACCTGCATCAGCCCAGGTTACTGGTTGCTGTGTGGGCGTAGCGGGTCGCGCCGGGGTGCGACCTGCCACACCGGGCGAGGCCGGGGTCAGTATCCGATCGGGCCCGCGGGCTTGGCGAACTGCATGCGCAACGGCTCCTTGTGGCCGACCAGTTCGACCGATGCCCGGGGCTCTTCCGAATAGCCCAGGCCGAACCGCACCACGTACTGGCGATAGAGAGTGACCAGGGGAGCGGCCGCCAACGCCGCCTGCATCGCGGGCGCGTCACCGATCGCGGTGATGACGTAGGGCGGGCTGTACGTGCGCCCGTTGAGCAGCAGGGTGTTGCCGACACACTTGGGCGCCGAGGTCCCGATGATGCGCTGGTCCTGCATCTGGATGCCTTCCGCCCCGGCGCTCCACAACGCGTTGAGGACGGCGTCGATGTCCTGCTGGTGCACCACGAGGTCGTCGGGGGTGGCGTCGCGGGGAAAGCGGCCCTCGGCGTCGCGTTGCGCGTCGGTGAGCGTGACGACCAGGCCGGGCCCGCGCAGTGGCTCCAGGCCCGCCTCGGAAGCCAACCGCGCCGAGCGGGCGGTGATCGCGGTCAGGGCCGCATCGGTCCCCGGACTGCCCCCGTGATGGCTGTCGACGGACGACACCAACGCGTCCCGTTCTGCGCTGAGCCGGTCCACGGACTGTTGGGTCTCCCGGACCAGGTCGACAAGACGCGGGGCGTCGCTGCGGCGGATCTCGTCACCACCGGAGACACCGTGGGTGGCGGCAAGCAACAAGCCGGCGAGCAGACAGACCACCGGCACCCCGTACCGCCACGCCGTCGACCACCGGCCGACCGTTTGCGGCGTCGGCTTTCGATGATGCGACCGCTGCAACTGGCTTCCCTGACTCTGAAGTGCCGGGCCTACGTTAGGCTCGTACGTACATCGTCGCATTCAGTTGTCCCGAAGGTACCCATGCCCAAGTCCAAGGTCCGCAAGAAGAACGACTTCACCGCCAACCCGGTGAGCCGGACGCCCGTCAAGGTCAAAGCCGGGCCGTCGAGCACCTGGTTCGTCGTGCTGTTCGTCAGCTTGATGCTGATCGGCTTGGTCTGGCTGCTGGTCTTCCAGCTGGCGTCATCGGCCATCCCGTTCCTCGCGGAGCTCGGCCCGTGGAACTACGCGATCGCCTTTGCCTTCATGATCACCGGGCTGTTGCTCACCATGCGGTGGCGCTGAGATCGCCCCGCCCTGAATTGAATTCAACCTTGTCGCTTCCCGTTACCGTGCCAGCAACCGCCCGGTAATCGGATCACACGGATGTGATTCATCCCCATTGGGGATAGCACTTGTGGATAACCGCATACATCCCGGTGGAAGGGTGTGGAGAACTCGTGCAGCAAACTCAATGGAGCCCGCCCGCCGGCGGCATCGCCGCGTGCGCCGTAGGCGGAATTATCTTGGCTACAGTCGCTGTGAGCCTGATCACAGACCCGCCGGGGCGCCTCCTCGGTGGCGTTGCCGGCGTGGGTTTGCTCGTGTTCGCAATCTTCTCGTGGCGCGCGCGACCGAAGCTGGCAATCAAAGACGGCGCCCTCGTCAGCAGGGGGTGGTTCGGTACCAAGGTTTTGCCACGCACCGAGATCAAACTGGTCCGGATCACCGAGTTCCGCCGGCTGGCCCGCAAAGTCCGGCTTCTTGAGATCGACACCAACAGCGGGGACCTGCTCGTGTTCACCCGTTGGGATCTGGGCACCGACCCGTTGCACGTGCTGGACGCGCTGACCCAGGCCGGCTACGCCGGCTGGGGTTCCTCCTGAGCGGTTACGTTACCGGTGCCGAGGCTGCGGTTACTGATGCGTACGGCGCGAACTTCGTCATAAACCGTCGTCTCGGTGGTCTCGGCAACCCTTCGGCAGTCGCGCGTCAGGCGATCGTGATCGAGTCGACGACCACCGGATCGGTCGGTCGGTCGCTGCGGTCGGTCGCGGTGGTCGCGATGGCGTCGACGACCTTCTGCGACTCCGGATCGACGACCTCGCCGAAGATCGTGTGCTTGCGATTCAGGTGCGGGGTCTTGGTGACCGTGATGAAGAACTGCGACCCGTTGGTGCCCGGGCCGGCGTTGGCCATCGCCAGCAGGTAGGGCCGGTCGAACTGCAACTCGGGGTGGAATTCGTCCTCGAATTTGTAGCCCGGTCCGCCGCGACCTGTACCGGTCGGGTCGCCGCCCTGGATCATGAAGCCGTCGATGATGCGGTGAAAGACCACACCGTCGTAGAAAGGTCCGGACGTGCCGCCCGATGCGTTCTCACCGCTGTAGTCCTTGGTTCCCTGCGCCAGGCCGACGAAGTTGGCCACGGTCTTGGGCGCGTGGTTGCCGAAGAGTGCGATCTTGATGTCGCCGCGGTTGGTGTGCAGTGTTGCGGTCGCTGTCTGAATGGGGCTCGTCACGGGATGTCAGTGTGCCACGCCGCGTTCGGCGCCCTTCCGGCACCGTTGGGTTCGGGTGAATGGCAGGCTGTTGTGGTCGCACCCCGGCCGCGAGAAAGGCACACACCCATGAGCACCAGGACCGAGATCCGGTTGACCCCCGGCCAGCGGTTGAGCCGCGGCCTGAAGTACACGGCGGTCGGGCCGGTCGATGTCACGCGCGGCGCATTTGGCCTCGGAGTCAACGGTGCGCAGTCGTCGGCAGCGTGGGTGGGGGAGCGGTATCGCCGGGGCAGGATCAGAGCTCAGCTGAGCGAGGATCTGGCCGCCGCGCAGGAGGCCATCGCGCAGGAGCTCGCCGCCGCGCAGGAGGTCGTGAACCGGGTTCTGCAGGGAGCGGCCCCGACGCGCGCGGCGAAGGCCAGGCAGCGCAGACGCCGACTGGTGTGGGCGGCGGCAGGTGTCGTCGTGGTGGCCGGGGGAGCGGTGGCGTTCTCGATTGTGCGCCGCTCGACGCAGCCGGAGCCGTCCCCGCTGCCGCCGAGTGTGGAAGTGACGCCGAAACCCTGAGCGCTGTCACCGCTGCAGCTTGACGAGCCCCTCCCGAGTCATGTGCGTGCCGTCACCGGACCGGCCAACCCGACGAGATAGGAACTCGATCTGGTCGCGCAGGATGGTCGACAGCCACGGATCGCCGTAGACGTCGAAGTGGTCCACCGGGTAGTTCCGCAGTTCGGTCGGCGCGGTGGCCTTGCCGGCAGCGCGCTCAGCGGCGGAGGACGAGACGACGGTGTCGAAATCGCCGACCTGGACCAGTAGCGGCGCGGCGACTTTCCCGATGCTGCGCACCGGCCGGTTGCGGGCGACGTCGAGGGTGCACCGCGCACGAACCTCGTTGCGCCACAACGGTCCCGACACCGCGAGGAAGTCTTCCAGGGCACCGTCCTTGGCGATCACAGCCGGCGAGCCCTCCGGACCCACCGCCGGCAGCATGTGCGGGCGCCGGCCGAACCGGTCTCGCAACCCCGCCACGGTCAGGGCGACGACCTTGCCGACGCCGGCCGACTTGATCATCATCCCGAGCACAGGGATACCGTCGACGGCCGGCGTGAGTGACACCACCGCGGCGACCCGGCGGTCGTTGGCCGCCACGTTCAAAACGTGCCCTCCCGAGTACGACGTACCCCACAGCACGATGCGGTCCGGGTCGACCCCGCGCAGCCGGCGGGCCGCCGCGATCGCCGCATGATAGTCCGCGCGCTGCCCCCGGTAGTCGATGTGTTGGCGCATCTGCCCCGCGGATCCGCCGAATCCGCGGTAGTCGAAGAGCAAGACGTCCAGACCCGCCGCGGCGAACCCTTCGGCATAGCCCTCCAGCCCGGCATCGCGCGTGCCACTGAAACCGTGGGCCATCACCACGCAGGGACGTCCCGCCGCCGTCTCGAACGCCTCGCTCTGCCCCCGGTAATACCAGCCGGCACAAGCTGTTCCGGCGCTGGGGAAGGTCACCTCGTCGCGGTTCATGCGACACCACCGATCACCGTCAGCTGCGCGCGGTCGGCGCTGCGCCCGAATTCCAGGGTGCCGTCGTCGATCGGGCCGGCGAGGCGTTCGAGGTCGAAGCGGTAGTGGCTCGGGAAGCTCCACGTCGGGTCCTTGACCTGGCGGGGGAACGCGCCGACGCTGCGGCGTACGTAGTTGGACGTCAGATCCTCGAGGATCAACTCCCGTTCGGCATCGGCGTCGGCGAGCCGCGGTACGACGGTGTCGTAGCCGCGACTGTCCATGTGCTTGAACAGCCGTGCCAGGTAGGCGCTGGCCAGATCGATCCGCAACGTCCACGAGTTGTTGGTGTAGCCGAATCCCATCAAGAAGTTCGGGAGGCCGCTGACCATCACCGCCTTGTGGAGCACGGTGTCGGGCCAGTCAATGGGCTCCCCGTCCACGAAAACCTTGACACCCCCGAAGGGGATCAGCTTCAAGCCGGTGGCGGCGACCACGATGTCGGCGGGCAGGAATTGGCCGGATGTCAACTCGATGCCGTCCGGCACGAACCGCTTGATCGTGTCGGTGGCGATGGTGGCGCGGCCGCGCCGGATGGCGCCGTACAGGTCGCCGTCGGGAACGATGCACATCCGCTGCTCCCACGGGTTGTACGCCGGGTTCAGGTGGGTGTCGACGTCGAAACCCTTTGGCAGGAACGCCTTGTTGATCTGTCGGATCACTGCGCGCACGAATCGCGGATAGCGCCGACTGAGGCTGACCAGCGTGCGCAGGCGCTGGATGTTCACCTTTCGCGTCACCTCGAACGCCGTGTTGAGGGGCAGGAAGCGGCGCAGCACATCGAGGACCACGTCCTTGCCCGGCAGCGGAATGATGTAGCTGGGTGAGCGCTGCAGCATGGTGACCAGTCCGGCCTTCTCGGCCAGGGCGGGCAGCAGCGTCACGGCCGTGGCGCCGCTGCCGATGACCACGATCCGCTTGCCTGCGTAGTCGAGGTCCTCGGGCCAATCCTGCGCATGCACCAGAGTTCCGGCGAACGATTCCTCGCCCTCCCAGGTGGGGCGGTAACCGGCCGCATGGTCGAAGTAGCCCGTGCCGGAGACCACCCACCGGGCGCGCACGGTGTCCACCTCGCCGGTGGCAACGTCGCGCAGGGTCGCCGTCCACAGCGACTCAGCCGAGGACCAATCCAGTGACTCGACCCGAGCGCCAAGGCGCAGCCGGTCGGCGAGGTCGAACTCGTCGACCGTCTCGATGAGGTAGTTCTTGATCTCGGCGCCCGGTGCGATCGCCTTCTCCTTGGTCCACGGCTTGTACTGGTAGCCGTAGGTGATCAGGTCGGAATCCGACCGGATGCCGGGATAGCGGAACAGATGCCAGGTGCCGCCGACCTCTTTGTGGGCATCGACGATCAACACCGACTTCTCGGGCGTCTCGATCTTCAGCCGAGACGCGAAGCCGAGTCCGGTGATGCCGGCACCGATGACGAGCACGTCCACATCGGGTGAATCCGCGGCGTGCCCCGCTGTGTCCCCATCGAGGGTGGGAACAGTGCGTGAGTTCTCCTGCACGTCAACTCCTTGAGTTAGGTCACTGTGGCCATCCTCGCGTGATCCGCGGCACGCCGCCAGGTGCATTGCGCACTGTGTTCGTACGTGTATTGTGCAAATGCACATTCGGCGTACGCTTCGGGCATGGCCACGGACGAAGATCGCAGCGTCGAGAGGCTCGTGCACACCGTCGCGGCCTGGTTCGTCGACCCGCAGAGCGGCGCACTGCCACGCGCGGAGGACGCCGCGCTGACGGGCCTCGGGGAGCCGTTCAACGCCGATCCGGTGATGGTGGAAGAAGCCCGCGAGTCGACCCGCCTCAACATCCGGCACTGGCTCAGCACGATCACGACCGCACCCCACGAGCCGGTGCAGCCGACGCTCGCCAGGCCGGTCGTCGGCATTGCTCGCGAAGTGATCCGGCGGGGAGCCGACCACGCCTTGTGGATGGCGTACCACGTCGCGAAAGACGAGGTCTGGCGGTTGTGGATGCTGCGCAGCTTCGAGTTGGAGACGGATCCGGCGGTCCTGGCAGCATCATTGGAGCTGGTCTTCGCTTCGCTCACCTCATGGGTGGACACCACGCTCGACGAGCTGACCACACTCATCGACCGGGAGCGCGAAGACTACGTGTGGCAGTCGCACACCCAGCGACTCGCGACGGTCACCCAGCTGCTGGACGAGGACCCGGCCGACGTCGACCTCGCCGAGCACCGCCTCGGCTACCGCCTTCGCGGCGCCCATCTCGCCGCCGTGCTGTGGACCGTGGCCACGATGCCCGACCAGGCCGCGTTGATGCGAACAGCGACCGAGTTGCGACGTCGCGCCGGGGCCCCGCAGATGCTGGCTGTACCGGCCAGCTCCTCCTCGGTGTGGCTCTGGCTGGGTTCGCACCAGCCACTGGACCCGGGTGTCCTCACCGAGGCTCTCGAGGCCGACCCGGCTGATCTCGACGAGGGCGCGGTGCGACTGGCGGTCGGCGGCTCAGGCATCGACGTCGAGGGCTTCCGCCGCAGCCATTTCGAGGCGGTGAGCGCACAAGTACTCCTGCTCCGGGCACACCAGGTGCGCGCGGCAGCCTTCGATGACATCGCGCTGGTTCACCTTGCGACGCGCGATGAACAGGCGGCGAACGCCTACGTCATCCGGGTGCTGGGGCGGCTGGCCACCGCAGACGCGGACCTGCGCAAAACCGTGCGGGTCTACGTACGCGAGGGCCTGAGCGCTGCCGGTGCCGCACAGGTGTTGTTCACACACCGCAACACGGTGCTCAATCGACTGCAGCGCGCGGAACAGTTGCTTCCCCAGCGTTGGCCCACGCGCTGGCTGGAGGTCGGCGTAGCCCTTGAAATCGACCATTGGCTTGGGCCACGAAGGTGAAGTCTCGGGGCGGCCACGCGAATGACTCCGACCAACCGAATGCCGCAAAACGCGCGTGCCGCCCCGCGATTCATCCTGTGGAGCCTAGGAGAATCGAACTCCTGACATCTACCTTGCAAAGGTAGCGCTCTACCAACTGAGCTAAGGCCCCTGGTTTGCAGGCGGCGCATCGGGCGCCGCGTGCCACACCTCGATGCCGTGGCGCGAACGCCAGACCGCGACGGTGACTGCCGCGGCGATCGCCGTGACGATCAGCAGCACCCGCCTCATGGTGTGAACCTTTCCGTGGGGCTAGGAGGACTCGAACCTCCGACCTCTTCGTTATCAGCGAAGCGCTCTAACCGCCTGAGCTATAGCCCCGTTACCGCCGGGATGGCCGAGCGACGAGATTACCGCAATCGTGGGCTTGCGCCCAAACCGCAGTGCACGCCTGCGCTCCGTCGGCGAGCGACAATCAATCCGTCGGCGGGCCGACAATCAATCCCGGTCGGCGAGCGTCACTTCCACCCCGCCGACCAAGTCTGTGGTCAGGTTGTAGATGAAGGCGCCGATGGTCGCCATCGCAGTCAGCAGCACGATGTTGACCAACCCGATCAGCGTCGCACCCCCGAAGATGGTTCCGCTGGACACCAATTCACCGCCGGAACCGCCGCCGGCGCTGGTGAGCAGGTCGCCGACGTTGGTGTTGAGCTTGCTCCACACGCCCATGCCGCCGAGCACGAGGTACAGGAACGCGACGGCGATCATCCACACGAAGAACAGCGCGACCGACAGCACCGCCGACACCTTGAGCGTGCTCCAGGGGTCGATCCGGCGGATCTGCATGCTGGCGCGCACCGGGCCCTTGTGCCGGGTTCCGACCTGGACGCGCGCCCCGGACGCGGGGCGGCTTCCGGGCTCCGGGTGCGGACGGTCGGCGGGCTTGCGCTGCTGGGCCGGGCGCGGCATCGGCCCGGACAGGTCCGGTAACTCGCTCGCGTACGCCTCGGGGCGCGGTTGCTCGGGCCGCTCGCTCCGTGGCGGGACCTCCTCGGTGGGCGTCCCCGCACCCACGAGGTACCGATTCGGCCGGGCTCCGGCTGTGGGCGAGTTGTTCGGATTACCGCGCTGGTCCTCACCCGTCCGCTCGGGGGGATGGCCGTCGTCGCCGGGGCCCTCCCCGCGCGGCCCAGGTGCTGGAGCCCGCCTCGGCGGCTCCGGGGGCCGCTGGCCCGGGTGCGCGGTCCGGGCCGCCGGGCCGCGCTGCCATGGCGGCACCTCGGCGCGGTCGGGAACCTCGGACCGGGCGCCGGGGGCGTCCTGGTTGGTCGCGGAGCCGTTGGCGCCGCCTGGACCGTCGCCCCCGCGGGGGTGTCCCGGCTCGTTCGGTGAACTCACCTACGGCTCCTCACTGGTCCCGTCCCCGGATCAGGCACCGGGGTCGGTGTTGACCTCGTCGGTGCTGTCGCCTTCCTCGGCGTTGCGCGCGATGGCTATCAGTGTCGTGCCCTCACCCAGGTTCATCAACCGAACGCCCTTGGTTTGCCGCCCGGCCTTGCGAACCTGGCGAGCCGCCGTCCGGATGACGCCCCCACCGGAGGTGATGGCGTACAACTCTGTGTCGTCATCGACGATCAACGCTCCCACAAGATTGCCACGGCGCTTGTCGAATTGGATCGTCAGGACCCCTTTACCGCCGCGTCCCTGCACCGGGTACTCGTCGATGGCGGTGCGCTTGGCGTACCCGCCGGACGTGGCGACCAGCAGATACGTATCCGGTCGCACGACGTTGAGCGACAGCAGCTCGTCGTCGGTGTTGAACCGCATGCCCTGTACGCCGGAGGTTGCACGACCCATCGGCCGCAGTGCCTCATCGGTTGCCGAGAACCGGATCGACTGACCCTTGGCCGACACCAGCAGTAGGTCGTCGTCGGCCGAACACAAGACCGCGCCGACCAGCTCGTCGCCGTCGCGCAGGTTGACCGCGACGATGCCGCCGGAGCGGTTGGAGTCGAAGTCGACCAGCCGCGACTTCTTCACCAGCCCGTTGCGGGTGGCCAACACCAGGTACGGCGCATCCTCGTAGGTCTTGAGCTGGATGACCTGCGCGATCCGTTCTTCCGGCTGGAACGCCAGCAGGTTCGCCACATGTTGGCCCCGCGCGGTGCGCGATGCCTCGGGCAGTTCGTATGCCTTGGCGCGATAGACCCGGCCCTGGGTGGTGAAGAACAGGATCCAGTCGTGCGTCGAGCAGACGAAGAAGTGGTTGACGATGTCGTCCTGTTTGAGCCCGGCGCCCTGCACGCCCTTGCCGCCGCGCTTCTGGCTGCGGTACAGGTCGGTCTTGGTGCGCTTGGCGTAGCCGGTCTCGGTGATGGTGACGACGACGTCCTCGCGGGCGATCAGATCCTCGTCGGCGACCTCACCGTCGGCGGCGACGATCCTGGTGCGCCGGTCGTCGCCGTACTTGTCGACGATCTCTTTGAGCTCATCGCGCACGATCCCGCGCTGCCGTTCGGGCTTGGCCAGGATGTCTTCGAGGTCGGCGATCTCGGCCTCGATCTTGGCCAGATCGTCGACGATGCGCTGCCGTTCCAGGGCGGCCAGGCGGCGCAGCTGCATGTCCAGGATTGCCTGGGCCTGGATGTCGTCGATGTCGAGCAGCTCGATCAGGCCCTGGCGCGCCACGTCGACGGTCTCCGACGCGCGGATCAACGCGATCACCTCGTCGAGCGCGTCGAGCGCTTTGACCAGACCGCGCAGGATGTGGGCCCGCTCGTTGGCCTTGCGCAACCGGTATCGGGTGCGCCGCACGATCACGTCGAGTTGGTGGTTTACGTAATGGCGGATCAGCTGGTCGAGGCGCAGCGTGCGCGGAACACCGTCGACGATGGCCAGCATGTTGGCCCCGAAGCTGGTCTGCAACTGGGTGTGCTTGTAGAGGTTGTTGAGCACCACCTTGGCCACCGCATCGCGCTTGATCTCAATGACGATGCGTAGGCCGACCCGGTCGCTGGACTGGTCCTCGATGTTGGAGATGCCGGCCAGCTTGCCGTCGCGGACCTGCTCGGCGACCGAGGTGATGAAGTTGTCGTGGTTGACCTGATACGGCAGCTCGGTGATGACGATGCCGGTGCGGCCGCGGCTGTCCTCTTCGATCTCCACCACACCGCGCATGCGCACCGACCCGCGGCCGGTGGTGTACATGTCGGAAATGCCCTGGGATCCGACGATCAGGCCGGAGGTGGGAAAGTCCGGGCCTTTGACGCGTTCGGTGACGGCGGCCAGCGTGGCCTCCTCGTCGGCCTCGAAATTCTCCAGGCACCAGTACACCGCGTCGGCCAGCTCACGCAGGTTGTGCGGCGGAATGTTGGTGGCCATACCGACGGCGATACCGCCCGAACCGTTGGCCAACAGGTTGGGGAACCGGCTCGGCAGGACGGTGGGTTCCTGCACCCGCCCGTCGTAGTTCGGGATGAAATCGACTGTCTCCTCGTCGATTTCGCGCAGCATCTCCATCGCCAGCGGAGTGAGCCGCGCTTCCGTGTTGTGGCTGACGAAGCCGTTTGTGATGAACGCGTGGTCGTCGGTATCGATGCGGAGGCTGTACACCGGCTGCACGCCGGCATCAGTGACTGAAGCCACGCGAGCGTAGTGATACTTGTCGATTGTGAACTCTCCGACGGAATCTCGCCCACTTGTGTCGTGAGATGCACAATCGGGGAGCATCGCCACGCGATCACCCGGGCGGAGGTCCTCGACCAGCTTCCACTCGAGCGTTTGGACGCCACCGACCTGATCGAGGCACAGTAGCGGGTGGTTAGCAGTGCCGGTTAGCTCGTGGCCCTCCACGGTGCGGACGGTGTAGGTGGCGTGGTCGCCCGAGTGGAACAATCGGTCGGCGACTACCGGTTCACCGTGACGCCCAACCACTTTCAAGTCGATGACGTTGTCGGAATTCGGCTGGGCGCCCGGGAACACGTCGCGAATCGCGACCGACGTGCCATTCGGCAACAACACGAGCGCGTCTCCCGTGACGCAGTACCTCATGGCGGCCGGCGGGTCGTTGCCCGGCGAACCGAAGTTGCCCTGCCCGTCGACCAGCGGGTAGCGCAGCGACCACGGTTGGGCCATGCGCACGAGGGTGTCGTAGATCGAGGCGTCACCGTGCGGGTGGTAGTTACCCATCGTCTCGGCAACGGAGCGTGCGGATTTCGCGTGGCTGCGGTCCGGACGGAAACCGGAGTCGAACATCGCGTAGAGCACCCGCCGGTGCACCGGCTTGAGGCCGTCGCGCACCTCGGGCAGCGCGCGCCCGACGATCACGCTCATCGCGTAGTCGATGTAACTGCGCTGCATCTCCTGCTGGATGTCGACCGGCTCGATGCGGTCACCTGCTTCGTCGCCGGGCGGCAACGTCGTATCAGTCATCAATCAGCCTTAGTATCGGGTTGAGTGTTCGCCGGTGGGCTTGCCGCTAAACATCAAGGAAGCGAACGTCTTTGGCGTTTCTGGTGATGAAGCTGCGGCGGGCTTCGACGTCTTCACCCATCAGGATGGAGAACAGTTCGTCGGCGGCCGCGGCGTCATCGAGGGTGACCTGGCGCAGTACCCGCACCGAGGGGTCCATGGTGGTCTCCCATAGTTCCTTGGCATCCATCTCGCCCAGACCTTTGTAGCGCTGGATGCCGTCGTCGGTGTTGATCTTCTTGCCGGCCTTGCGGCCCGCTTCGAGCAGCCCGTCGCGCTCGCGGTCGGAGTAGGCGAACTCCGGTTCGCTGCGCTGCCACTTCAGCTTGTACAGCGGGGGTTGGGCCAAGAACACGTGGCCGTTTTCGATGAGCGGCTTCATGAATCGGAACAGCAGCGTGAGCAGCAGCGTGGAGATGTGCTGGCCGTCGACGTCGGCGTCGGCCATCAGCACGATCTTGTGGTAGCGCAGTTTGGAGATGTCGAACTCGTCGTGGATGCCGGTGCCGAGCGCGGTGATGATGGCCTGGACTTCGGTGTTCTTGAGCACGCGGTCGATGCGGGCCTTCTCGACGTTGATGATCTTGCCGCGCAGCGGCAGGATCGCCTGAAACATCGAGTCACGCCCGCTTTTTGCCGAGCCGCCGGCCGAATCACCCTCGACCACATACAGTTCGGATTTGCGCGGGTCTGTGGAGCGGCAGTCGGCAAGCTTGCCCGGCAGACCGCCAATGTCGGTGGCGCTCTTGCGACGCACCAACTCCCGCGCCTTACGGGCGGCGATGCGGGCCTGTGCCGACGAAACCGCTTTGTTGACAACGGTCTTAGCCTCGGCGGGGTTGGCGTCGAACCAGTGCGTCAGCTCCTCGTTGCAGATCTTCTGCACGAACGACTTGACCTCGGTGTTGCCGAGTTTCGTCTTGGTCTGGCCTTCGAACTGCGGTTCGGCGACCTTCACCGAGATGACGGCGGCCAGCCCCTCTCGGATGTCGTCGCCGGTGAGGTTCGGGTCCTTGTCCTTGAGAAGCTTCTTGTCCTTGGCGTACTTGTTGACCACCGACGTCAGCGCGGCGCGGAAGCCTTCCTCGTGGGTACCGCCCTCGTGGGTGTTGATGGTGTTGGCGAAGGTGTGCACCGACTCGGAGTAGCCCGCGTTCCACTGCATCGCGATCTCGACCTCGTGACCGGGACCCTTTCCGTCGAAGTCGATGATGCTCTGCTGGATCGCCGTCTTCGTGCGGTTGATGTGCTTGACGAAGTCCACCAGACCGCCGGGGTAGTGGAACACGCGGTGCTTCACCTTGTGCGCACCCTTGTCCTCGGCCGCCTTCTCGTCGGCGCTCTTCGGTGCCTCGGCGGTGTCGCTGACCACCTCGTCGACGACCTCTTCGGCGGTCACCCGCTCGTCGGTGAGCTCGATGGTCAGGCCCTTGTTGAGGAACGCCTGCTCCTGCAAGCGCCGGGCGACGGTCTCGAAGTCGTATTCGGTGGTCTCGAAGATGTCCGGATCGGCCCAGAACCGCACCGTCGTGCCGGTCTCCTTGGTCTTGCCGCCCTGCTTGAGCTCACCGGGCACCGAGCGGTCGTAGTATTGAAACCACTCGTAGCCGTCGCGCAGGATCGTCACCTCGACCCGCGACGACAGCGCGTTGACCACCGAGACACCGACGCCGTGCAGACCGCCCGAGACCGCATATCCGCTGTTCTCGCCGCCGAATTTGCCGCCGGCGTGTAGCTGGGTCATGACCACGTCGACGGTCGGGATCCCCGCCTGCTTGTGTTTCTCGACGGGGATGCCGCGCCCGTCGTCGGTCACGCTGACGCTGCCGTCGCCGAGGATCTTCACGTCCACCCGGGTGGCGTAGCCGGCCATCGCCTCGTCGATCGCGTTGTCGACGACCTCCCAGATCAAGTGATGCAGACCACGCTCGCCGGTGGAGCCGATATACATGCCCGGGCGTTTGCGGACCGCTTCGAGACCCTCGAGAATGGTGATTGCATCGGCGCCGTACTCCTTGGGAGCACTCTTCTTCTGGGCAGCCACGTTGGACGGGTCTCCTTGGTCTCTTGCCGGGACGGCTGGCGAGGCGGTTAACGCACCGCCTGCGGATCTGCTTCCATCCTACCGGCAGAGCTTGACAGCACCGACTCTGAGGCGGCGTTTCTGCACACCTATTTGGGCCGCCTGTGGAATTTCTCGATCTCGGGTGCCTGAAGACGCTTGAGAACTAGGATTGCGGCGTTCTCGCGCCTTTCAGGCAAGTGCGGTCCCGAGCGCTATCCGTATGTGTCGCGGGGGCCTCGGCCCGCGATGTGGTAGCGGCCCTTGCGCCACGACGGCGCGACCGGTCCGACGATCTTCAGCGATTTGACGACGCCGTCTCCCACCGCGTCCGCGATCTTGGCCAACACCTGTGCCTGCACCATCCGCAACTGCGTGGCCCATGCCGTGGACTCCGCCGAGATGGTCAACACACCCTCGTTGAGGGAGGTCGGCGTCGCGTGTGCGGCGATACCCTCACCGACGACGCCGGGCCAGCGGCCGAACACCGCGCCCTCGGCGACGCGTCCGGACCATCCGCGGCTACGGGCCAGTTCGCTTGCGGCGGGCCCGAACGGCTGCGGATCGCGGGAGTCCGGGCCTGGACCAGACCACCGCCGACGCGTATTACCGGCGATCTTTCGAGGCGCCGCACCGCGGCCGCGACCGACCTCCTTACCCTGGCTGCGCGCCGCACCGCGCGCCTCCTCGAGGGTGCGCCGAACCAGATCCATCCCGCGCAGGTGCGCCAGGTGTTCGGGCGGCCCCGCTTCGTCGGGCGACGTCATGGCTCCACCACCGAGATCCGTCCGAGATGCTCGTCGCGCATCGTCACTCCAATCCTGCGCGCGTCCCAGTCGGCTGGGACGTCCTCTGGCACGGCCGCCGTGACCAAGACCTGCTCGGCCGAGGCCGCGACCGAGGCCAGGGCCTGCCTGCGCGCCTTGTCCAGCTCGGCGAACACATCGTCGAGCAACAACACCGGATCGCCCCCTTCCGTACGCAGTAGTTCGTAGGCGGCCAGCCGCAGCGACAACGCCATCGACCATGATTCCCCATGGCTGGCAAAGCCTTTCGCGACCTGGTCACCCAACCGCAGTTCGAGGTCGTCGCGGTGGGGCCCCACCAGGCACACTCCGCGTTCCAGTTCGGCGTCCCTTCTCCGCGCCAAGGCGTCCAGCAGGGCCGCCTCGAACATCTCGGCATCGGCGGTGCCCGCCGCCGCTTCTGCCTCCACCACCTCCACACCGCTGCGGTAGCGGATCGCCGCAGGCCGCGACGACGGTGCCAGCAGCTGGTATGCCTTCTCCACCTCCGGTGCCAGTTGGTTGACCAGGTCAACCCGTGCGGCGATGAGCTTCGACCCGTTCTCGGCGAGGTGGCTGTCCCACACGTCGAGGGTGTCGAAAACGCTTCGGTCACCGCGGAATCGAGCACTGGACGCCGTCTTGAGCAGCGCGGTTCGCTGGCGCAGCACCTTGTCGTAATCCGCGCGGATCGCGGCCACCTGCGGGCGTCGAGTGGTGGCGAGTTCGTCGAGATAGCGGCGTCGCTCACCCGGATCGCCCCGCACCAGGGCCAGGTCCTCCGGGGCGAACAGCACGGCCCGCAGCACGCCGAGAATCTCGCGGGCGGAGCGAACGGGGGAGCGGTTGATGCGGGCCTTGTTGGCCCGCCCGGCCGTGACCTCCAGGTCCACCGCCAGTTCCCGGCCTTCGTTGACGACGATGGTCGACACCACCGCACGTTCGGCGCCGGTCCGTATCAGCGGCGCATCCGTGGCGACCCGATGCGATGCGAGGGTCGACGAATACCAAAGAGCCTCAACGAGATTCGTCTTACCGAAGCCGTTCGGCCCGACAAACACGGTCCTGCCGGGTTCGAGATCCAATTCGACGCGCGGCCACGATCGGAAGTCGGTCAACGCCAGGCGGCGGACGTACACGGTGCGACCGCCTACCCCGACTCGCTGACCCGTTTGACCGCGTGCCCACCGAACTGGTTGCGCAGAGCAGAAACCGCCTTCATCGCGGGGGACTCCTCCTGGCGGGAGGCGAACCGCGCGAACAGCGACGCCGCGATCACCGGCATCGGCACTCGGTGATGGATGGCCTCCTCGACGGTCCACCGACCCTCGCCGGAATCCTCGGTGTATCCGCTGATCTCACCGAATTCCGGGTCCTCCTTCAACGCCTTGGCGAGCAACTGCTGCAACCAGGACCGCACCACGGTGCCGTTGCTCCACGCCTGGATGACGGCTTGGGTGTCGGTGATCAGGTCTTCGGCGGCCAACAGTTCGTAGCCCTCGGCGTAGGCCATCATCAGGCCGTACTCGATGCCGTTGTGCACCATCTTCGCGTAGTGGCCCGCGCCGACCGGCCCGGCGTGCACGAACCCATCTTCTCGCGGCCCCGGCGGCCGCAACGTGTCGAAGATCGGCATCACGCGTTCGACGTCGGCGTCGCTGCCGCCGACCATCAGGCCGTAGCCTTCGGTCAATCCCCACACCCCGCCGGAAACACCGGCGTCGATGAACGCAATTCCCTTCTCGCCCAACAGTTTCGCGTGCGGGGCGTCCTCGGTGTAACGGGAATTTCCACCGTCGATGACCAGATCACCCGCGTCGAGCTCATCGGCCAGGGCGGTGATGGTGTCGCGGGTGATCGGTCCCGAGGGCACCATCACCCACACCACCCGGGGAGCATCAAGGGCTTCGGCCAGGGCGGCGAGCGTGGGCACGTCGGTCACTTCCGGTCTCGGGTCGTAACCGACGACTTCATGGCCTCCTTCGCGCAGGCGCTCGCGCATGTTGAAGCCCATCTTGCCGAGACCGACCAGGCCGAGTTGCATGAGCGCCCCTTCCGTAGGGTCCGGGCCGGTCAGCCGGGTAGGCGCACCGGCATCAGCAGGTAGACGTAGTCGGTCTGTTGCGCGGGGAACGGTCCCGCCGCACCGACATCCGTGTCGTCGTCATTGGCCGGACGCAACACCGCGGGACGGCTGGGTGTGGTGAAACCGAAGGTGACCCGCTCCGAATGCAACGAGCTCAGACCGTCCGTGAGATACGTGGGGTTGAACGCGATGGTCAGCGGATCACCGGCGAAACTGACCGGAAGGTCCTCCTCCGCGCGGCCCACATCGTCGGCGCCCGCCGACAGGTGCAACGAGTCCTCAGAGAATTCCATCCGCACCTGGGCACCGCGATCGGCCACCAGCGCCACACGCTTGATGGCCTCGGTGAGTTCACCGACGCCGATCGTCGCCATCGCCGTGTGCTCGGTGGGTAGCAGCTGCCGGAATTTCGGGAACTCCGCATCGAGCAGACGGGTGGTGCTGCGCTTGCCCCCGCTGCTGATACCGAGCAGCCCCTCTTTACCGACCGCCGATCCCGCGCCGAGCGCCAGATGCACGTCGCCGCCGTCGGAGCCGGCTTTGGCCGCTTCCGAAAGTGTCTTGGCCGGCACCAGCACCGCCGCCTCCAGGTCGGGACCGGCCGTCGACCATGTCAGCTCGCGAACCGCCAGGCGGAACCGGTCGGTTGCGGCCAAAACCACTTTCTCCCCGGCGATTTCGACGCGGATTCCGGTCAACATCGGCAGCGTGTCATCACGGCCGGCTGCGACGGCCACCTGGCCGATCGCCTCGGAGAACAGCTCGGCGGATATGACGCCGGTCTCGTCGGGCAGTGCGGGCAACGTGGGGTAGTCCTCGACGGCCATCGTCGGCAACGAGAAGCGTGAACTACCACACGTCAGCGACACGCGCGTGCCGTCGACGCTGACGTCGATCGGTTTGGCGGGCAGCGCCCGGGTGATGTCAGACAACAACCGACCGGAAACCAAAACGCTGCCGGGTGAGGCGATCTCGGCAGGCACCCGCACCTCGGCGGAAACCTCGTAGTCGAATCCCGAAATCGTCAACCCGTCCTCGGAGCCGGTGAGCAAGACGCCGGCGAGCACCGGGACCGTAGGCCTGGTGGGCAGATTGCGGGCCACCCATGCCACGGCTTCGGCGAAGTCTTCACGTACCAGGCGGAACTTCAGATCGGTGACACCAACCGTTGTCGTCGCCACGTCCATAGGGTCCCTTCGATCACAATCACGACAAGCCTCGAGCAGCGGTTTCCCGGTGTCTCACCACGCGTCTCAACGATGCGTCCCCGACGACCGTAACGGCTGTGCTGAATCACCGTAGAGCTTTCCGCCCCAACTTGAAAGCTAATCGATCGCGGTGACATCGACGGCATTCGGCCGGTGTGACCACCGACGGTTCGGTGCTTCCCCAAGCGCCTTCTTCGAAGGAGATTCTTGAGAGATATACAAGCAACAGTATTAGGGCCTGTGGATGCTGGGGATGAATCCATGTCGGCGCTGCTTAGGGGCCTAGGGGGTTGTGAGCCAACTGTGGATGGAGGCGGCGCCGGGCGGAATGAACTGTGGAGACGCCGGGGGTTGTGTAGCAATCGGCTGGTTGTTCGCGGGTTGGTCCCAGGTTCTCCACACCGGTGTGCACAACGCCTCGTTGTGACTGGTGATGCCGGCGGTGCAGAAGATTTTTGGAGAAATTTGTCGGGACGGCCGCATCCGGGCGCGATCGAGCGCGACGGGAGGGGAGTGGGCGCCGGGGGAGTCAGCGCTTGGAGCGCTGACGGATACGCGTGGTGAGTTCTTTCACGTGATCGAATACCTCACGCCGCTCGGCCATCTCACCGCGAATCTTCTTCTCCGCGTACATCACGGTGGTGTGGTCACGGCCGAACGCCTGGCCGATCTTCGGCAGGGACAGATCGGTCAGCTCGCGGCACAGGTACATGGCGATCTGTCGGGATTGCGCGAGCGCTCGGGTCTTACCGGGGCCGCGCAACTCCTCGACGGTGGTCTCGAAGTACTCGGCGGTGGCGGCCATGATCGCCGCGGTGCTGATCTGCATGGTGCTCGCGTCGGAGATCAGATCGCGCAGCACGATCTCGGCCAGCGACTTGTCGATCGCCGTCTTGTTCAACGACGCGAACGCGGTGACGCGGATGAGGGCACCTTCGAGTTCGCGAATGTTGCGCTCGATGCTGCTGGCGATGAGCTCGAGGACGTCGTCCGGAACATCGAGGCGGTCCATCTGGGCCTTCTTGCGCAGGATGGCGATCCGCGTCTCCAGCTCCGGCGGCTGGACGTCGGTGATCAGTCCCCACTCGAAACGCGTGCGCAACCGGTCTTCGAGGGTGGCCAACTGCTTGGGCGGCCGATCCGAGGAGATGACGATCTGCTTGTTCGCGTTGTGCAGAGTGTTGAAGGTGTGGAAGAACTCCTCCTGGATACCTTCCTTGCCCTCGATGAACTGGATGTCGTCGACCAACAACACGTCGATGTCGCGGTAGCTGCGTTTGAACGACGCCTTGCGATCGTCGCGCAGGGAGTTGATGAAGTCGTTGGTGAACTCCTCGGTCGACACGTACTTCACGCGCATGCCGGGAAACAGCCGCTGGGCGTAGTTGCCCGCCGCGTGCAGCAGGTGCGTCTTGCCCAGCCCGGACTCGCCCCAGATGAACAGCGGGTTGTACGCGCGCGCCGGCGCCTCGGCGATCGCGAGTGTCGCCGCGTGAGCAAATCGATTCGAGGCGCCGATCACGAACGTGTCGAAGGTGTAGCGCCGGTTGAGATTGACCGCGGTGGCGTCGTCGGTCAGCGTGCTGGGCGGCCGGCTGGTGAAGTAGGTGGGCCAACTTTCCTCGGCGCTGGCCCTGGCTTCGAGGTCCTCGTCGACTTCGTCGGGTTCGCCGACGGCCGCCAGTCCGCTCAACGGACCGTCGGTGTCGTCGGGCCCCGGGTCGGCGATACGCACGCCCAGTTCAACGCGCTGGCCGAGCTGGCGGCTCAACGCGGTGATGATCGGCTCCCGCAGGTGACGTTCGATCTCGTTCTGCACGAACGGGGTGGGCACCGACAGCAGGGCAAAGCCCTCGGTGATCACAAGGGGTTTGACCAGCTTCAACCAGGCTCTTTGCTGAGGAGTCAGGCCCGGGCCCGCCATGTCGCCACCCGCTCCCGAGGGGCTGCCGTTGAGTTCGGCGACCACCGTGTTCCACACGGCTACGAACGGGGGGTCGGGGTCAGCTGTCAACGACGACTACCCCCTTGCGGCCGGCCCAGAGACGACCAAAAGGAACGATGACGATCTGTCCACAAAGTTATCCACAGGCTGTGGAGACTGGACAGTCGTCGTCGTTCTGTTTTCCACCGGCGGGGAGGCCGCGGGTCGGGCCACATCACAGATGTGTGGGCTCACGACTGGTCGGGCATCCTCGCTTCGTTGTCCGTCGCCGTTTCGTTATCGAAGCGGCATTGGCAGAAGCTAACAGTTTTCTTCGCGGGTGCCAACCGTTCTGCAACATTGCATGGACGGATATTTTCCGCTGTTGGTC
Organism: Mycobacterium sp. GA-1199; assembly: GCF_001500045.1. Taxonomy (GTDB): domain Bacteria; phylum Actinomycetota; class Actinomycetes; order Mycobacteriales; family Mycobacteriaceae; genus Mycobacterium. The sequence continues at coordinate 122,059 of NZ_LQIX01000002.1, read as the reverse complement.
GGCGGTGACGCGTGTTGCAAATGTGGCTGTCCACACGGTCATTCGGCCAGGTTTGACCCAGCGAAATCTCCTCAGTACCCTCGAACAGTCGCCCGTACGAGGCGATACGGCTGCGACCCGGGCATCGATCGGGGACCGCGCCGGCTAGCAAGATGGACGAGCTTACCAACGGCAACTGCGTCCAAACCGATTTCGTACGTCGTCGGTGGGGGATGCGGGTGCCAGACGCAACAAGGAGACAGCCGTGGCCAAGGGCAAGCGGACCTTCCAGCCGAACAACCGGCGCCGGGCGCGCGTGCATGGCTTCCGGCTGCGGATGCGCACGCGGGCAGGTCGTGCGATCGTCACGAACCGGCGGAGCAAGGGTCGGCGCAAGCTGACCGCGTGACTCCCACGTGACTTCGAGCGGGAGTTGACGCTGGTGCTTCCGGCGCGGTACCGCATGACGCGTTCGACGGAGTTCGGGAACACGGTCAGTCGAGGGGTGCGCGCAGTGCAGCCCGATCTCGTCGTGCACGCCCTACGGTCCGACGAAGCCTCCGACCCCGGGCCCCGGATCGGTCTGGTGGTCTCCAAAGCGGTCGGCACCGCGGTGCAACGCCATCGCGTGGCCCGGCGACTGCGTCATGTCGCGCGAACCCTCATCGATGAGCTGGACCCCGCCGATCGCGTGGTGATCCGCGCGCTCCCCAGCAGCCGGCATGCGATATCGGCGCGACTCGAACAAGAACTGCGCACAGCGCTTCGCCGAGCCACACCCAAGACCGAGGCATCCCGGTGAGGTCGGTCGGCGCGCGGACGGCCCGCGCGGTCATCTACGTGATCCAGCTGTACCGGCACACCATCTCGCCGCTACGGCTGCCGACTTGTCGATTCACCCCGACCTGTAGCCAGTACGCGGTTGACGCACTGACCGAGTACGGGCTGGTGCGCGGCGGTTGGCTCGCGACGGTACGGCTGTTGAAATGCGGGCCATGGCATAGGGGAGGATGGGATCCGATCCCGGACCGCCCGGCAGCCGGCGGACACGGCGACGCAGACGTGGCGGGCGCTCCCGCGGACGAGTCTTCACAGGATCGGGACACCGCTGCCGACGTCACTGGCGGCCATCCAGCATTGCGAGCAGGAAGCGAGACGCGTGTTTAACTGGTTCAGCCTCGACATCATCTACTACCCGGTGTCGGCGATCATGTGGGTCTGGTACAAACTGTTCGCCTTCCTGCTGGGGCCGTCGAACTTCTTCGCTTGGGCGCTCTCGGTGATGTTCCTGGTGTTCACCCTGCGTGCGATCCTCTACAAGCCGTTCGTGAAGCAGATCCGGACGACGCGCCAGATGCAGGAGTTGCAGCCCCAGATCAAGGCGCTGCAGAAGAAGTACGGCAAGGACCGTCAGCGCATGGCGCTGGAGATGCAGAAGCTGCAGCGCGAGCACGGCTTCAACCCCATCCTCGGGTGCCTGCCGATGCTGGCTCAGGTGCCGGTGTTCCTCGGGCTGTTCCACGTGCTGCGGTCCTTCAACCGGACGCAGGGTGGGTTCGGTCAGATCCAGTTGTCGGTGGAGCAGAACCGGGCGACCGGTAACTACGTCTTCAGCCCGACCGACGTCGCGAACTTCCTCGACGCGCACCTGTTCGGAGCGCCGTTGGGCGCGACCATGATTCAGACCAGCGGCCTGGACGCCTTCACCGAGTTCAACCGGGCGGCGGTCATCGCGGTCGGCGTGCCGATCATGATCCTCGCCGGTATCGCCACGTACTTCAACAGCCGCGCCTCGATCTCGCGCCAGAGCCCGGAGGCCGCCGCCAACCCGCAGACGGCGATGATGAACAAGTTGGCGCTCTACGTCTTCCCGCTCGGTGTCGTCGTGGGCGGGCCCTTCCTGCCGCTGGCCATCATCATGTACTGGCTCGCGAACAACATCTGGACCTTCGGTCAGCAGCACTACGTGTTCGGCAAGATCGAGAAGGAAGAAGAGGCGAAGAAGCTCGAGGCCCAAGAGCGGCAGGCGAAGAATGCACCGCCGCCGGGGGTCAAGCCGAACCGGAATCGCAAAGCTCAGGCGGCGAAGGCTCCGGAGACGGCGGAGCCGGTTCAGAGCGACGAGGCCGACAGCAGCGAGCCCGCGTCGGAGAACGGCGCGCCGGGCAAGAAGCCGACGGGCGGCAGTCCGGGCAAGGCGGCCAGCGGAGCGACGAACCGCACGCCGCGGCCCGGCGCGAGCCCGCGCCCCGGGGCGCGGCCCAAGAAACGTAAACGGTGACCGGACCAGCCCGGTGGGATGAGAGGGAACGACATGACTGACGCCGAGACGACCGAGCGCGACGAACTCGTCGATGAGGACAGCAGCGCCGCCGCGCCGGTAGCTGAGGACGATCTGGAAGAGAAGCTGGTCGCCGAGGGCGAGATCGCGGGCGACTACCTCGAGGAGCTGTTGGACCTACTGGACTTCGACGGTGACATCGACCTCGACGTCGAGGGGGACCGGGCGGTCGTGAGCATCGATGGCGGCGCCGACCTCAACAAGTTGGTGGGGCGCAAGGGCGAAGTTCTCGACGCGTTGCAGGAACTGACCCGGCTCGCCGTGCACCAGAAGACGGGGGAGCGCAGCCGGTTGATGCTCGACATCGCAAGGTGGCGGCGGCGTCGCCGTGACGAGCTGGCCGCGCTGGGCGACAAGGTGGCGCGCCGCGTGCTCGAGACCGGGGAGCGCGAAGAGCTCGCCCCGATGACGCCGTTCGAGCGCAAGATCGTCCACGACGCGGTGGCGGCGGTGGACGGCGTCCACAGCGAGAGCGAGGGCGTCGAACCGTCGCGACGTGTGGTCGTCCTCGCCGACTGACCCAGAGTTACAGCTGTGTAGTTCGTTGGCGTGTCGGTCCGACGCGACGATCCGGAGGATGTTTCACGTGAAACATGGGGAGGTGTCGGCGCCGCCGGACGCGGCCGCCTCCTTGTTCAAGGAGCGTCTCGGCCTGATCGAGCGTTACGCCGCGGCGCTGGCGGGCGCCGGCGTCGAACGCGGCCTGATCGGTCCGCGCGAAGTCGACCGGATCTGGGACCGCCATATCCTCAACAGCGCGGCGCTGTCCGAACTCGTCGGGCCCGACGACCGAGTCGCCGACATCGGTAGTGGCGCCGGCCTTCCCGGGATACCGTTGGCGTTGGCCCGACCCGACCTCCAGGTGACGCTTATCGAACCACTTATGCGACGCAGCGAGTTCCTGCGCGAAGTGGTCGACGAACTGCGGATCGACGTGGCGGTCGTGCGCGGCCGGGCCGAGGAACCGGGGGTAAGAAACCAATTGGGGGAGACCGACGTAGTGGTGTCCCGGGCGGTGGCCTCCCTGGACAAGCTGACCCGATGGAGCATGCCGCTCCTTCGCGTCGACGGCCACATGCTCGCCCTGAAAGGCGAGCGTGCCGAAGAGGAGATCCGCGACCATCGGCGTGTGATGGCGTCGCTCGGCGCGGCCGATGTAAGGGTGATGAGGTGTGGCGCGAACTACTTGGATCCACCCGCGACCGTCGTCGTGGCACGGCGGGTGAAGGCGGGAACGTACCGTCCAACGGGCAGGGGACGCGGATGACGGCGCCGCAGAATGGGGCGCATGGGCCCGCGGCACCCGTCGACCGCCCCGCGAATGTTTCACGTGAAACCAGAGCGGCCGCGACCAACGGCGCCGTGCCCGATGTTTCACGTGAAACCTCGTCCGGCACCGCCACCGCCCCCGAAGAGAACTGGCCGGAGAAGCCGGCCCAGGACCAGTGGGAGGATCCCGTCGCCATCGACACCCCGATCGGCGCCGAGGCAGAACGCGCCGTGCGACTGCTTCACGCCGCGTCGAAGGGCAGCCTCCCACGACCCGATCGGCAGCGAGTGTTCACCATCGCCAACCAGAAAGGCGGAGTGGGCAAGACCACCACGGCCGTCAACATCGCGGCGGCGCTCGCTCTACAGGGCCTGCAGACGCTCGTCATCGACCTCGACCCGCAGGGCAATGCGAGCACTGCGCTGGGCATCGAGCACCGGCCGGGGACACCGTCGTCGTACGAGGTGTTGATCGGGGAGATCCCGTTGCGTGACGCCCTGCAGCGGAGCCCTCACAACGAGCGGCTCTACTGCGTGCCGGCGACCATCGACCTGGCCGGCGCAGAGATCGAGTTGGTCAGCATGGTGGCGCGCGAAGGACGGTTGCGCTCGGCGCTCGCGTCGCTCACGGAGTTCAACTTCGACTACGTGTTCATCGACTGTCCGCCATCGCTCGGCCTACTGACCATCAATGCGTTCGTCGCCGCACCCGAGGTGCTGATCCCGATCCAGTGCGAGTACTACGCACTGGAAGGCGTCGGCCAGCTGATGCGCACGATCGAGATGGTCAAGGCACACCTCAATCCACAACTCGACGTGACCACGGTGATCCTCACGATGTACGACGGACGAACCAAGCTCGCCGACCAAGTCGCCTCCGATGTGCGGGCCCACTTCGGCGACAAGGTGCTGCGCACCGTCATCCCGCGCAGCGTCAAAGTGTCCGAGGCGCCCGGTTACGGAATGACGATCCTCGGCTACGACCCGGGTTCGCGCGGAGCGATGAGCTACCTGGATGCGAGCCGTGAGATCGCGGAGCACCGATGAGCGCCTGCGCCAGAGCACAGACCGGTCCAAAACCGGAACAACCGATGAGCGTTTGCGTAGAAAGGCAGAACGTACCGATGAGCGCTTGCGCGAAGAGGAGAAAATGATGAGCCAACCCACCCGCAAGCGCAGCGGACTCGGCCGCGGCCTGGCATCGCTCATTCCCACCGGACCCGCCGACGGTGACCAGTCCGGACTCGGTCCGCGGTTGGGCGACGCGGCGGCCGATGTCGTGATCGGCGGACCGTCGAACGGTGGCGCGACCAACGAGGTGGGCGCGGTGTACCGCGAGATCGACCCCGCGTCGATCGAACCGAATCCGCGCCAGCCGCGTCAGGTCTTCGACGAGGAGGCGCTCGCCGAGCTCGTCCACTCGATCCGCGAGTTCGGTCTCATGCAGCCGATCGTCGTGCGTACGCTTGCGCAGCCCGAACCGGGGGCGCCCCGCTACCAACTCGTGATGGGGGAGCGGCGCTGGCGCGCAGCCCAGCAGGCCGGCCTCGCCACCATTCCGGCGATCGTCCGCGAGACCACCGACGACAGCATGCTGCGCGACGCGTTGTTGGAGAACATCCACCGCGCGCAGCTGAACCCGCTCGAGGAGGCGGCCGCCTACCAACAGCTGCTCGACGAATTCGAGGTCACCCACGATGAACTGGCCTCGCGAATCGGGCGCTCGCGGCCGGTGATCACGAACATGATCCGATTGCTGCGCCTGCCCATCGCCGTGCAGCGCCGGGTAGCCGCCGGGGTGCTCTCAGCCGGACATGCGCGTGCGCTCCTGTCGCTCGAAGGGGGGCCGGAGAAGCAGGAGGAGCTGGCCGCGCGCATCGTCGCCGAGGGACTGTCGGTACGAGCGACCGAGGAAGCGGTCACGCTCGCCAACAGCGCGGGCCCGTCGGCGCCGGCGGCGCCCAAGCGCAAGCCGATCAACATGCCCGGCCTCCAGGATGTTGCCGAGCGGCTGTCCACGGCCTTCGATACGCGGGTCACCGTCAGCCTCGGCAAACGCAAGGGCAAGATCGTGGTCGAATTCGGGTCGGTGGACGATCTCCAGCGCATAGTCGAACTGATGAGCGCATCCGAACGGTGACCTACCACACCGGGTAATTACGTCACTGTGACACAACCCGGGTCTCACCGGCATGACCGCCGCCCTTCGAAGGAAACCACCTGTGACACAACATGTTTCGTCGCTCGACGCGAGAGGCCGGAAAAACGGAGCGTCGAGGTGTGCGCACCCTTCTATCCTGAAGGGGCAGCGGTGCACCTCTGCACCGCGTAGGACTCGGGGAGTCTAGTGTCGGCACGCATCACGCCTCTACGGCTCGAAGCGTTCGAGCAGTTGCCCAAGCATGCCCGCCGCTGCGTGTATTGGGAGGTCGATCCCCTGACCCTCGGGCGGGACGCGACCGGCGCCGCGGTCCCGGGCGTCGACGACCACCTCTCGGATCCCGAATTCGAGAAAGAGGCATGGCTGTCGATGGTCATGCTCGAGTGGGGATCGTGCGGTCAGGTCGCGGTGCAGTGTGCCGACGGCGAGTCCGACGACGGGCCCGCTCCGCTACGCGGCGACGAGGCGTGCCTGGGCTACGCGTTCTACGCGCCGCCCGGCGCCGTCCCGCGCGCACACCGCTTCCCGACCGCTCCGGTCAGCGCCGACGCGGTACTGCTCACATCGCTGGGCATCGAATCCGGTGAGGACTCCGAGGGATTGTCGCGCGCGCTGATCGCGGCGGTGGTGGGGGACCTGGTTCGGCGCGGAGCCCGCGCGCTCGAAGCGTTCGCCCACACCGCCGAAGTCAGCGAGCTTGCCGAACCGGGTGCGGTGACGCCGGCGTTGCGCCCGGTCGTCGAGGTCCTCGGCGACTGCTCGGTCGAACAGTGCGTGCTCGACGCCGACCTACTTCTGGATGCGGGCTTCGTCGTGGTCGCCCAGCACCGCTACTTCCCGCGGCTACGCCTCGAGTTGGAGCAGGGGCTGGGGTGGAAGGCCGATGTCGAAGCGGCGTTGGAGCGGTTGTTCGAATTCGCGCAGATACGTCAGCCGGTCGGGGCGGGCGCGGGTTCGGTGGGCGTGACCGCGCGTGGGGTCAAGAGGGGCTGACGCGCCCGGCCTGCTCGACCGAGAGCTCGTGGGCGAGCAGTTCGGCGAACGTGAAAGTGCCTGTGGGACGGTCGTTCTTGCCGAGCAGGTAGAGCCGTTTCACGGCCGCGAGCATGCCCTCGGCGATCGCGTCGCGCGCCTGGGAGGACACCAGCATGGCCCGGTCTTGCGGGTTGGTGATGTAGCCGACGTCGACCTGCACCGTCGGCATCCGGGTCAGACGCAACAGGTCCCACGTCCGCCCATGCGTGCGGCAGTCACGTAACCCGGTGCGGGCGACCACTTCTCGTTGAATGAAGTCGGCGAGATTGCGTCCGATGGTGGACACCGAGCCGTGTGAGTTCCCGAAGTGGAACGACGCGACACCGTTGGCGGCGGGACTGGGCTGGGTGGCACAGCGCAGGCTGATCATCAGGTCGGCGCCGACGGCGTTCGCGGTCGCGGCACGTTCCGCATCCGAGGGTGCACGGTTGGCCGGCCGCGACAGAAACGTCTCCATACCGATCGCGGTCATCCGGCCCTCGAGCCGACTCGCCAAGTCCCACAGGATGTCTGACTCACTGATCGGCCCGCCCGGACCCTGCATGATCTGACCGTGGTCGTCACCGCCGCGGCCCGGGTCGATGATGATGCGCTTACCCGAGAGCCGGGGACCGGAGCGGCGCACCAGCTCCTCCTCGCGAATCGCATGCGGAGAACCGCCGGTGACGCGCGATCCCAAAAAGTACAAGGAGCGCAACGTCTCCGGGCCGCAGATCCCGTCGGGGTACAGACCGTATTCGCGCTGGTATGACATCAACGCGTTGTGCGTACTCAGACCGAAATGCCCGTCGACAAGACCGGTGTAGAAGCCGAGGTCCTGGAGGCGGGCCTGCAGCGTCGCGACGTCGTCGCCGAACATCGGGGCGCCGAACTGGTGGCTGAGCGTGCGGGCACCGAGCCGATACGACGCCTCTTTGAGCGCACGGTAAGTCGCTTCGCCGACGATCCCGTCGACCAGCAGACCGCGATGCTGCTGAAAGGCCCGCACGGCGTGGTCGAGTTCGGCGTCGAACAGGTCCAGCGCGATATGCCTGCCGGTGGTGATCTCCTCATCGGAGTTCTCGAGCATGCCCAGTGCCGTCAAAGCAGCCCTGATCTCGGTGACCGCGGACCCGCGGTCACCGCGACGCAGACTGGACATATGCGGCCTTTCAGTCACGGTTGTCAGCTGCGCGAGGGCGCCGACCAAGTTGACGGGCTAGGCACGATTGTCGCAGACACTTCGCCGATTCAAGAAAACCCCAGGCCGGTGTCCGCGCCCCGGATTGCGGCGCCGAACGCCCGCTAGAGCATGGTTAGAGCACGTCGCTGAGCTCGCGCAGCAGCGCAGCCTTGCCTTTTGCGCCGACGATCCGCTTCACCGGGGAGCCGTCTTTGAACACGATCAGCGTCGGGATCGACACCACCTGGAAATCGCGGGCCGTGACGGGGTTGGCGTCGACGTCGAGCTTGGCGACCGTCAATGTGCCCGCCTTCTCGGTGGCGATCTCCTCGAGCACCGGGGCGATCATCTTGCACGGACCGCACCAGGTCGCCCAGAAGTCCACCAGCACCGGTGTGCTGCTGGACAACACGTCGGAGGAGAACGAGTCGTCGGTCACCGCTACCGTGGATCCGGTGCTCTCGGTCATTGGGATGCTCCTATCAAACTGGTGTTTCGATGGTTTCATCGCTTGGGCCAGAACCGATTTCGGCAAGCCAGCGTTCGGCGTCGATGGACGCCGAGCAGCCGGTGCCCGCGGCGGTGATGGCCTGGCGGTAGGTGCGGTCGACGAGATCGCCTGCGGCAAAGACGCCTTCGATCGAGGTGCTGGTCGAACCCTGCTGCGTGAGGACGTAACCGTCCTCGTCGAGGTCGACCTGGCCGCGAACCAGATCCGAACGCGGGTCGTGGCCGATCGCGACGAACACACCGGTGACGGCCAGCTTCGACTCCTCGCCGGTCACCTTGTTGCGCAACCGGACTCCGCTGACCTTCGGGCTGCCCTCGATCTCGAGGACGTCGGTGTTGGTCAGGAACGTGATCTTCTCGTTCGCACGCGCGCGGTCCAGCATGATCCGCGAGGCGCGGAACTCGTCGCGACGGTGCACCAGCGTGACGCTGCGGGCGAACTTGGTCAAGAAGATCGCCTCTTCCATCGCCGAATCGCCACCGCCGACGACGATGATGTCCTCGTCGCGGAAGAAGAAGCCGTCACACGTCGCGCATGTGCTCACGCCCATGCCCATCAGGGCCTCCTCGCCCGGCACGCCCAGGTGCCGCGCCGCAGCCCCCATCGCGAGGATGACCGCGCGCGCCCGGTAGGTGTCGTCGCCGACCGTGACGCTCTTGATCGCGCCGTCCAGTGAGACGGCGTCGACGTCGTCCATGCGCAGGTCGGCGCCGAAGCGCAACGCCTGCTCGCGCATCTCGTCCATCAGCTCCGGACCGGTGATGCCGTTGCGGAAGCCGGGATAGTTCTCCACCTCGGTGGTGGTCATCAGCGCGCCGCCGAACTGGACGCCTTCGAACACCAGGGGCTTGAGCTGCGCACGCGCCGCGTAAATCGCTGCGGTGTAGCCGGCCGGGCCGGATCCGATGATGATCAGATCGTGAACCGTGGATGTGGTGGTCATGAGCGCCTTTCTGCCGCGTTTCCGCGACACCGGTAAGAACATCAGCGTAGGCGCTGGTGTTCCCGGAGTTTCCGAACAACCTCGGGGGACAGACTACGGTCGTTTGACCACGGTCTCGGCGAGCAACCCACTGTGCGCCGCATGGCATGCCGCGTCGACGGCCACCGCGAGGACCTCGGTTGTCGCGCGTGCCGGCAGGAGCAGCACGACGGCCGGACGGCCGGCCATCTCGACGGCCCGCGCTCCGAGGATGGGCGTGGTCGCCGCGTGGCCCAATCCCTCGAGGCAGGCGGCGCGGCGGCGCGGATCGGACAGCGGCCCGTACTCGGGTGGCGCCGACAGGAGGCCGGTGAGCTGCGGATCGGTCAGCGGGAAGGCGGGCGGGCGCCGCGACAGGGTGATGCGCTCGGCGGTCGGCCCGGGCTGGGAGAACCGCGGGGTGGGCTCGCGGCCCAGCATCGAGGTGCCGATGACCACCCCGGCGGTTACGGCGGCAAGGCCGGTGACCAGCCCGAGAACCTGCGGTCGGCGGAGCCGGGGCCGTTCGACCGTGTGACGAGGTTCACCGGCCGCGCGTAACGCGGCACCGATGCGTGCGGTCACGCCCGCCGGCACCTCCGGCGCTGAGTCCTCGTCGTGCGCCAATTCGGCCAGCCCGCGGCGCACCCGCTCGACCGCCGGATCCGAATCGTCGTCCGTTCCGGTCTGCATCGCTAGCCAGTCTCCACCACGACACGTAAGACGCGGCGGATATGTCCGCGGTTCCCCTCAGTCGGTGCGGGCGGTGGTTTCGGTGTCGAAGTACTCGAGCGCCTCGGCCAGTTTGGTTCTGGCACGCGAACACCGGCTCTTGACGGTGCCTTCGGGCACGCCGAGCATGCGGGCGGCCTCGGCCACCGAGTACCCCTGCATGTCGACGGCCACCACCGCGGCGCGTTGTTCGACGGGTAACCGCATCAGTGCCCGCTCGACGACGATCGCGGTGTCCACCCGCGAGGCCGGGTCACCGATGTGCCCCTGGTCCTTGGACAACATCTCGGCGGTGCGGGTTTTGTTGCGCCGCAACCGATCCAGGCACGAGTTCACCACGATCCGGTACAGCCAACTGCTCACGGCCGCGTCGTAGCGGAAGGCGGGCGCGCGTCGGTGCGCCTTGAGCATCGCGTCCTGCAGCGCGTCGGCGGCGTCGTCGGGGTTGCGGCTGGTGATGCGCGCGAGCCGGTACAGCTGACGGTGGTGGCGGTAGAACAACTCCTCGAACGCATAGCGGTCACCGGCCACATGCGCGGCGAGCAACTCCGCGTCGCTGCGTTCCCGGGCCTGCCCCCCAAAGGTCCCCACAGCCGAACACTAAACGGCTACGCGGGTGCCTCCCGACACATCTTTGCCGGGCTGGGGATGAATCAGGTCAGGACGCCGACCGGACCGTGACCTCGGCGATGTCGGACCGGCTCTGGCCGTTGACCTGGCCGAGGGTCGACACCCAGACCAGCAGGTTGGAGGTGGGCGAGGCGTTCTCGACCTTGATGGTGTTGGAGCCCGGCTTGAGCTGGGTGGCCGGTGTCAGCACGGTGGTGTCGGCCAGCGAGGACGGCGTCGGTGTCTGCGCGGAGCGGATCTCGACGGCCGTACCGGTGCTGTTGAGGTCGATGTCGACCTCGCCGACCGTGGTGGACTGCGGCAGTTGCAGCATCAGCCCGACGCCGTTCTTGAAGTTCGGGAAGGGCACGGAGTCGGTGTAGGTGTCGATCGGCCACACCGTGGACTTGTCGCCGTCGATCGCCTTGGGTGCATCGGCCGGGGCATCGGCCTCGCCTTCGGGTGAGAAGACCGTCACCGCAGTCGGTTTGACGACATTGCCGCTGTCGGTGCTGCCTTCGGCCGACTCGCTGGTGGTCGGGTCGTTCAGCCCGAGCCGGTCGCCGCCGAGACCGTCGCCGACGTCACCGAAGATCGAGCTCAGCACCGTCGCCAGCACCACGAGCGCGATCACGACGATGGCGCCGCCGACGCCGAGCCCGATCATGAGCGCCTTGCGTCGGCGCGCCTCGGTCTCCGGGTCGGTACCGCCGGCGACTCCCGGTGTCGCGGAGCGGTCGGCTTCATCGACCGGAGAGATCAGCTCGGTGCGGTCGGCGATGGCGGTGGCCTGTTGGAGCAGGTTCAACAGGGTCGGCGCGCTGCGGATGCCGCCGCCTTCCTGCACGGCGCGCGCCGCGGCGGCCGAGATCTGGAAGGGGATCTGGCGGTCGACGGCGCGGGGTTCGATCGGTTGTCCGGCGGAGTCGAGGTCGGCGGGTGCCAGGCCGCTGCGAACCCCGTGCTCGGGCAGCGGCCACCGGTTGATCAGCAGCGCGTACAGCGCCGCCCCGATTCCGCGGATGTCGTCCTCGGGTGTCGCGTCGGGCAGCGTCGCCGGGAAGGCCAGCGCGACGTCACCTTCGATGCTGACCCGGACACGACCCGGGTGGTCGAGCGAGAGGGCGACTCCGGCTCGGTGCGCGGCCTCGGCGGCCGCCGCCAGCGACTGCATCGCCCTGGCGCCGCCGATCGGAGACGGCGAGGTGTCGGCAACCTCGGTCAACGAGCCGCCCCGGATCCACTCCGAGACCACCAGCCCGCCCGATCCGGTGTTGACCACATCGAGCACCCTCGCGATACCGGGCATGTCGATGCTGCTCAGTTTGCGTGTGCGGGTGAGGATCTCGCGCAGCGTCGCATCGGACAGGGTGTTGTCCGGGTCGACAAAGGTGAGCGCCACCTGGCGATCTAGGGCGGTGTCGAGTGCCTGCCAGAACTGCAACGTCGGCGGGCCGCCGTGGAACACCAAAAGGCGATAACGGCCGCCACCGACCATCGCCCCCGGGATGAGGTGGACGTCCTCGTCGGAGGTCGCGGCCTCGATGGCCGGTTCGCGCGGCGGGTCGAACGCGAGGGGCTCACGGGTGGGGTCGCCGCCGTAATCCGCGGGCGGCCGACCCGACACCGGCAACCGAGTCGTGCCGCTCTCGGCGGCGAACTCCGTGGTCTGACCGGGGTCGGGCACGTCGGGCCGCAGGTCGTCGGCGACGACGTCGGACTGCCCGGTCGGGAGCTTCTTGGTCGCGGTCTCGGGTGTGGGCGCGGAGCCGCCTGCGGGTTCGTCGCTCACCGCTGGTCCTTTCCGCATCCAGTCCCCGGCAACGGGGGCAGGTGGTCCGCGCCGGACGGCCGGCGGGCTGTGCCGACGCCCTGGTGCGGACGAATTCCTCTGTTCAGGGTACGGGAGAGGGGTGCGCGTCCGTGGCCGGTCGGCGACCGCGACAGCTACCCCGTCGCGCCCGGTGCGAGCGCCGAGTCGGCGCCGGACCGCATCGAGGGCCACCTGGGCCTCCGGGACACGCGCTCCGAGGAGGACGCCGACGATGATCGGCACCATGACCACGCCCAGCACGACCAGACGCAGCAGGGAACCGGCGCCGCCCCAGTTGCGGGTCAGCGACTCCAGGCTGAACAGTTTGTCGGCGACCTGGCCCGCCATCGCGGCCAGCAGTGAGGCGGCGATCGTGACCAGCACCGTGCGCACCACTTGCAGGTTGATGAGCCGGCCGCCCGGCGGGTCGAGATTGGCCCGCAACAGGAAGTAGCCGACCACCGCACCCGCGACGAAGCCCAGTCCGTTGGCCGTCCCGAGGTAGCCGGCCACCAGGTCGGGGTCGTCCGTGAGGTGGGGCGCGATCAGCGAGGCAATGATCTTGACCGTCGTGATCACGACGATCAGCAGGATCGGCGTCCACGGTTGTTGGCGCGCGTAGAACACCCGAAGTTGCAGCAGCACAAGCGCGTAGGGGATCAGGGTGAACGCCGACAGCGTGATCGCCATACCGAGGTAGTTGGCGTCGACCTCACCGAAATTGCCGTAGGCGAACAGCGCGCTGCCGATGGCCGGGCCGCCGACCGTCATCAGCGCGACGATCGGGATGAGCGTCACCATCGTCAGCCGGGTGGCCAGCGAGAGGTCGGCGAGCACCGCGCGTTGGTCGTTGGAGGCCGCGTTGCGGCTCAACCGCGGCATCACGACGGTCAGCACCGTCACCCCGATCATGCCGAACGGCAACTGCAGCACCAGCCACGTGTAGTTGTAGATCGCCGGCCCGGAAGCCGCGGCGCCACTGGCGATTCGGTTGCCGACGATCAGCCCGATCTGGCTGATCAACACGTACAGCACCATCGCCGAGGCCATCGCACCGAACTGCTTCATCCGTTCGTCGATGCCCCACAGCGGGCGAAGGCTGATGCGTTCGCGGCGGATCGCGACCAGAAGCACCATGACCTGGGTGACCGTTCCGAGGGTCATGCCGATACCCAGCACGAGGAGTTTCGCGTTGCCCATCTTCACCGGGTCGACCGAGAGTTCGCCGGGGACAATGAGATACACGCCGAGCGTCACTATGGCGACGATGTTGTTGCACACCGGCGCCCAGGCGGGCGGCCCGAATACGTTGCGCGTGTTCAGGATTGCCATGAACACCGACGACAACCCGTAGAACAGCACCTGCGGCAGTAACAGGTAGGCGAACGCGGTGGTCAGGTCGCGGTTGACCTCGGGATCGCCGCCGAGCATGAGGTCGACGAGCATCGGCGCCGACGCCACCGACAGCGCGGTGATGATCAGCAGCAGTGTCGTCGTCAGCGTGACGAGGCGGCGGATGAACGCGGTGCCGTTGTCGGGATCGTCGCGCTCGGCGCGCGCCAGCACGGGCACGAAGATCGCGGTGAACGTGGCCTCGAGGACGAGCGCCGCGATCAGGTTCGGCAGCTGGTAGGCCACCGAGAACGCGCTGGTGAGCGCGGCGCCGAGGATGGTCGCGAGTAAGACGATGCGCGCGAATCCGGTGAGCCGGCTGACCAGCGTCGCGACCGCCATACCCCACGAACGCGAGACCACCGCCGCGTCGGACAGTTCTTCGCGGCCGGCGCGGCGGCGGGGGGCCGGGCCGCGGCTGAGCCGGGGCGGAGGCTCGCGCCGGGGAATGCTCGGCGGTGGGGGAGGGGCAGGCGTGTGGCCGGGCCATGTTCGGGGCGGTGCCGGCGGATGGGACCGAGGCGGCGGCCCGGGGGCGCTCACCCTGCACCGCCGCGGGTGCCCGAGCCCCGGCGTCCGGCTCGGCTCAGCGGTGCGTGGGTGTCGTCGTCGTAGTGCAGCGCCACTTCGAGCGGGTCGGGCCGGTCGAGGTCGGCGGGATCGGGCTGGCCGCGGAACCGGTGCCAGAGCCGACGGCCGGCCAGCAGCACGAGGACGGCGCCCGCCGAGAGCGTGATGAAGAACAGCACCTTGCCGTAGGCGTTCGAGTGCACTGACAACCGCACCGGTTCCCCGAGCGGCAGGCCGTCGACCGTGCGTAGCGCGACGTCGACGGCGAACCGCTGGGTGAAGTGCACCTCGATGGGAACCCGCAACGGAAGGTAGCCCGGCGGCAGCACGATCTCGCCCATGTCGGTGACCGTCATCCCCGGTGGCGCGTCGACGTCGAGGCGGACCCGTATCGGTACCGGCAGGTCGTTGCGCAGCGCGAGCGGCAGCGGGCTGCGTTCGGTCGCCAGCGTGTAGGCCCCGCCCGGATTGACGATCGTGACCGCCCCGAAGATGTCGTCGACGGTGTGCCCGACCGTCGTGAGTCGTTGCTGTGCAAGGCCGTTGCGGGTGTCGGGGGGCACCGACTGGCTCAGCGCGCGCAGCATGTCCTCGCGCAGCGGGGCGGTGTAGCCGTATCCGGTCAGCCCGGTGCGTTCGTCGGTGGTCAGCGCCGCGGTCAGTCCCCACAGCCGCCCGGTGACCGCCGCGATACCCGATACGACGGCGTCGTCGAACCGGGCGTTGGGGTCGCCCAGCTCGTTGCTGGGCAGCGGGGCCATGTCGTCGGGCGGAATAGCGCTGCCTTCGCCGATCACCGCGGTCAGCGGTCGCGGCTCGGCGAGTCCGGCGTTGATCGCGGTGGTGACCGCTCGGAACAATGCCCGGGCGTCGTCGGGTCCGAGGCTCCACGCCATCGGCGGCATCAGGATCTGGGTGCGTGGGCCGATGTCCGGATTGAGGGAGCGCCACAGCATGGCCCCGAGGGCGTCCTGGCGCCGCGCCACCGCCGAATCGTGTTGCAGCGGGATGTCGAGGGACGGGTCGAGGTATCCCGGCGCCACGGGATCGGTGCCGGCGGCGGCCAGCGCCGCCCCGACGGCCGGATCGAAGGGCGCCGCGACGACCTGCGGTGTGTAGCGAACCGGCGCGATGTCGGCGACGCCGGAGTCCGCGACGTCGGTCCCGTCGTCCGACCCCGATTCGGCGGCCGCGACGGCCACCGTCTGGCCGCCCTGGTCCGACAGCAGCCGCACCGCGGGTCCGGTCAGCGGACCGTCGCCGACCAGGCTGGCGCCGCGCACCGAGGGCACGCCCAGGATCTGGTCGACGATGTCGCCCGCCGACGTGGTCGCTATCCGGCTGAGCCCGGGATCGCGGACACGACGCAGTGCGTCGAGGTCGGCCTGCGCGTAGACGGTGGAGGCGACGCACATGCCGTTGGCCAGGTTCTTGAGCCGGTTCAGCCACGTCACCGCCGCGTCCTGCCCGGTGCCGGGGCGGGTGGGGGTGCCGGGGCCCGCGTCGGGTCCGTTGTTGACGACGTAGCCGCCGGTCATCGCGTTGACGGTGACGAGCAGATCAGGGTCGACCGCCAGACATGTCGCGGCGCGCACCCGCCCGTCGGGATCGACCTGGGGGCTGGTGGCGAACTCGGCGGCCGACAGCAGCGTGTCTAGGCGTCCGCCGGGCGCCAGCGAGGTCGCCAGGTCGTCGTCGACGAGCCGTACCGGGGTGGCGCCGCCCGGCGCGCCCGCGGCCAGACGGGGGCGGTCGGCGATCGGCCACAGCAACGTCATCTGGACCGGCTTGGACGTGTCGGGGGTTGCGATCGCCGTGACCGGGTCACCTGATTCGGCGCCCGGGTCGGGTGGGACGCCGAGCACCGGCAGCAGGAAGCGGGCGTCGTCGAGGCGGGCGGGCGCGCCGTAGTCGGGCGTGCCGTTGACGTTGACCATCACCGGGTACACACCCGGTTCGTCGATGCTCAGCGACGGCCGGTCGGCCGACCTCAGGGGGTATGACAGAGTGAACGGAACTTCCTGTCCCCGAGCGAGTTCCGGCGAGAGTGGGACGAAATCGCCGATCGGCTCGAACTGGTCGACGTCGCCGGTGAGGTTGGTGCGCAGGCCGGTCGACGTCCGCACCGCCGCGGCGTCCTCCAGCCGCACGACCACATCGCGCACCGGCCGGTCGCCGACGTTGAGGACGGCGCCCGCGACGGTGACCACCGGTTCGCTGGTGGTGGTGACCACGTCGGGAGTGACGCGGTCGACGCGGACCTGAAGAAAAGTGGTCGAATCGGGCTCGGCGGCGGCCCGCGGTAGCACGAGCGGCAGAGCGCTCAGCGCGAGCACGATCAGCGCGGCCAGCGCGCGCGGCAGCGCTGCGGCGGTCACGAGCCCTGTCCGCAACCGTTCGTCCGGCGGCCGGGCGGGGTCTTCCCCGACTCGTCCCCCTGCCCTTCGGGCGGCTGATGCCCCCACCGCTCGCCCCCCGGGGACGTTTGGGCGCGTTCGTCGGGACGACGGTTGCGGGTGTGCGAGTGCGTCTGGGGGCGTCGCCGCGGCGACGAGCGAGGCAGCGGCGGCAGCGCCGACGGGCCGTGGGCGTGCAGCGTGTCGATCAGCTCGCCGGCGACCTCGGCAAGACGGCGTTCGTCGGCGTAGGCCAGTCGCTTGGGCAGTTCCTTGAGCGGCACCCATGCCACCTCGGTGACTTCGACGTCCTCGTCGGAGAGCTCACCGCCGAGGAAGCGCATGAGGTAGTGGTGCACGGTCTTGTGGACGCGGCGGCCCTCGGTGACGAACCAGTAGTCGATGCTGCCCAGCGCGGCGAGCACGCTGCCCTGGACACCGGTCTCCTCGGCTACCTCGCGGACCGCGGTCTGCTCGGCGGTCTCACCCATTTCGATGTGTCCCTTGGGCAGCGACCACAGCATGCGGCCCCGCCGGTCGATGCGCCCGATCAGTGCGGCGACCTGACTTTCCTTTGGGCCGTCGATGCCGTCGATGACCAGCCCCCCGGCCGAGGTTTCGTGGACGGTGCGAAGCCGATCGGGTGGCCGCCGCGGCCGCGACTTCTTGGACTGCCCGCCCTTGCCCTCCTTGTGCCCGTCGACGGTGGCGCCGTTCTGGGGTGCGGCGTTGGTGTGGCCGGGAGGCGGTTGCGGAACGGGGCGGTGGCGGGGCTGCGCGGACGGGTCGGGTGCGGCCTCGGGCGGACCTGCCGCGCGTCGGCCGCGACGTCGCCCCCGGCGCCGTCGTGGTTTGGCCTGTTCGCCGTCCGACACCCAAGCGATAGTAGCTGCCACGCATTTTGGCCCCCGCCGCACTCACCGGTCGTGATAGAGCCGTTGCACATTTGTGTGACTCCGCGGCCCGGGGGCCGCTTGATCGTCGCCTGACTAGGCTGTCCGAACGTGTCCGCCTCCTCCACCGACCCCGAACTCCTTGCCACCGCGCAAGTGGAGCTCAACCGCCACGGCGAGGTGCTGGGCGAACTCGGCAGGCTCTTCGCCGACGCCGGACACGAGTTGTATCTCGTCGGCGGCAGCGTCCGTGACGCGCTGCTGGGTCGCGCGCTGACCGATCTGGACTTCACCACCGACGCCCGTCCCGAGCAGATGCAGAAGTTGCTGCGGCCGTGGGCCGACTCGCTGTGGGACACCGGCATCGAATTCGGCACCCTCGGCGTCGGGAAGGGCGACAAGCGTCTCGAGATCACCACGTATCGCGCCGACACCTACGACCAGGTGTCCCGCAATCCGGAGGTGCGGTTCGGTGACAACCTCGACGACGACCTGCTGCGACGCGACTTCACCGCCAACGCGATGGCCGTGCATATCACCGCCGACGGCCCCGCCGAGTTCCACGACCCGCTCAACGGGCTGGCGGCGCTGCGCGCAAAGGTGCTCGACACCCCCGCCGCACCCGAGGTGTCGTTCGGCGACGACCCGCTGCGGATGCTGCGCGCCGCGCGTTTCGTCTCGCAGCTGGAGTTCACCGTCGCACCGCGCGTGGTGTCGGCGCTGGTGGCCATGGCGCCGCAGCTGGGACGCATCACCGCCGAGCGGGTGGCCGCCGAACTGGACAAGCTGCTGCTGGGCTCCGACCCGGTCGCCGGCGTGGATCTGATGGTGCAGACCGGGCTGGGCGATGTGGTGCTGCCCGAAGTGGGGGCGATGCGCATGGCGATCGACGAGCACCACCAGCACAAGGACGTCTACTGGCATTCGCTGACCGTGCTGCGGCAGGCGATCGCGCTCGAGGACTCCGGACCCGATCTGGTGTTGCGTTGGGCGGCGCTGCTGCACGACATCGGCAAGCCCGCGACCCGCAAGCATGAACCCGACGGCGGAGTCAGCTTTCACCACCACGAGGTGGTCGGCGCGAAGATGGCGCGCAAACGGCTGCGCGCGCTGAAGTACTCCAAGCAGATGGTCGACGACGTATCGCAGTTGGTGTATTTGCACCTGCGGTTCCACGGCTACGGCGGCGGCAAGTGGACGGACTCGGCGGTGCGCCGGTACGTGACCGACGCCGGGCCACTGCTTCCGCGACTGCACAAGTTGGTGCGCGCGGACTGCACGACGCGCAACAAGCGTCGCGCTGCCCGGCTTCAGGCCAACTACGACGACCTCGAACAGCGGATCGCCGAACTCGCCGAGAAGGAGGACCTCGCGCGGGTGCGCCCCGACCTCAATGGCAACGAGATCATGGAAATCCTCGGCATCCCCGCAGGCCCCCAGATCGGTCAGGCGTGGCAGCACCTCAAGGAGTTGCGCCTCGACCGCGGACCGCTGACGCGCGACGAGGCCGTCGAGGAACTGCTGTCGTGGTGGAACGCCCGGGGCGGACAGTAACCCCGCCCACCGAACCCCGCGAAGACCGCGAGCGACCGCGTCTGCACGCCGACACGCCGCGATTGCGGGTACAAAAGCGGTCGCTCGCGCGGGTTCAACGACCGGTGGAACCCGCGGCCGGGTTGGCGCGTCCGATCAGGCATGGACTACTGCCTCGGTGACGGCGACGGCTCGGCGACGATCTGGTCCGCGACGCCCGACCTGGATGTCGACGGCGACGGCGCATTCGAGGCGGTCGGGCTCGACTTCGACGGTGACGGTCTGCTCGACGACGCGATTGCCGACTTCGACGACGATGGCATAGCCGACCACCTCGTGCGTGACCATGCCGGTGCTGCAACGCATTTCACCGACGACGGCAGCGGAACTTGGACGGTCAGCGTCGAGCGGGGGCTGCGCTGGTTCGGCCTCGACGGGGTCGAGCGATTCGGCGGTCCGCTGGTCGACCTCGACGCCGACGGCCAAGACGACAGGCTCGTCGACAACGATGGCGACGGGTTGGCCGATCGCGCGCTGGCCGGCGAGACCGCCTACGTCGACGCCGACGCCGACGGCACGTGGGACATCAAGCTCACCGACAGCGACGGCGACGGCCGCGCCGATTCGGCCGCCGAACTCAGTTAGCCGCGGCCAGACCCCGGTGGGCCGGCAAACGCCTGCGCGATGCCCAGCCACTGTTCGGCGTCCTCGCCGACCGCGCGCACATCGAGTTCCGAGTGCGGGCGCCGCTGGGTCACCAGCATGCAGAAGTCTTCCGCCGAACCGGTCACCCGCTGGCCCGCGTCCTGTGGCCCCCACGACCACGCCGACCCATCCGGCGCGCGCAACTCGACGCGGAACGGTTCGGCCGGCGGCGCCATGCCGTTGATCACGAACGCGAAATCGCGTGTGCGCACACCGATGTGAGCGATCGACCGCAGCCGCGCGGTGGGCTCTCTGCGCACACCGAGAGCGTCGGCGACGTCGAGGCCGTGCGCCCACGTCTCCATCAACCGGGCCGTTGCCATCGACGCGGCGCTCATCGGCGGGCCGAACCAGGGCAGCTTGCGGCCCTCGGCGACGGTCAGCAGCTCGTCGTGCAGCCGGGACCGGGTCGCGCGCCACTCGGCAAGCAGGTCCGGCGGCGACATGGCGGCCAACTCCTCGGCGCCCGCATCGACGAAGCCGGTCGGGTTCTTGCCCGCCTCTTCGAGCAGGTCGGCGAAGGCGGCCTCGTCGGTGACGGCGGTCAGCGCGACGCGGTCGGTCCACAGCAGATGTGCGATCTGATGCGCGATGGTCCAACCCTCGGCGGGAGTGGGTTCTGCCCACCGCTCGACCGGAAGGTCGGACACGATGGCGTCGAGTTCGTCGCTCTCGGCGCGTAGGTCGGCCACCATCGGCGCGGCACCAGCCATGCCGGCCACCTTAACCCGGGGTCGGCGACCGTCTCGCGATTGTCGCGTGTGCGGCCAGACCGGCGAGATACACGCCAACGCCGGCCAACGCGAGCGCCGGTTGGCGTCCGTCCGGCGGAATCACGCTCGCGGTCAACGCGATCGCCCCGATGAACGACATCCAGAACAGCGAGTCCTGCACGGTGAACACATGCCCGCGCAGGCCGTCGTCGACGTCAAGCTGCATGGCGTTGTCCGCGCACAGCTTGACCACCTGGCCCGCCATGCCGAGCAGGAACCCGCAGGCCACCATCATCGCAAGCTGCAGGCCGGACCCGGCCAGCTGGACCAGCGCGGCGATTGCCAACGCACCGTTGGCCGTGGCGTACCGGCCCCAGCGCCGCACCGCCACCGGCATGACGGCGGCGGCGATGAAGGCTCCCGCGCCGGTTGCCGCGACGAACAGCACCGCGGTGCCCAACCCGGCGACCTGCGCAGTGTCGGTGTGCCGCACCATCACCAGCACCAGCAGGCTGTTGATCCCGAACACCATCCGATGCGCGGCCAGCCCCGTCAACGTCGCGGCCACGGCGGGCACCGCCATCACGGTTTTGACCCCGTGCACCCAGCCGGTGGCGACCGCGTAGAGCACCGAGCCGTGCACCGCCCGCGCGCTGTCGTCGGGTCCCAGCAGCCGCGGCGGAAAACGCCACGCCAACCACAGGGCCAGGGCCACCGGAGCGGCCACGATCAGGATGATGACCGCCGAACCGGCGTCGTCGGCGCCGAACAGCCAGCGCGGCAGCAACATGAAGTTGGCGCCGAGGAACGCGGCGGCCGCCCCGGCCGCGATCGCAACGGAGTTCATCGCCGCCACTTGATCTCTGGGCACGACATGCGGCAGCGCCGCGGACAGCCCGGACGACACGAAGCGGGTGAAGCCGTTGACGATCAGCGCACAGCACAGGATCGCCAGATCTCCCGCTCCGGATTCGAGCAGCTGCGCGACGGCAAGCACCAGCACCAGGCGGCCGGCGTTCGCCGCGACCAGCACCAGCCGACGATCCCAGCGGTCGAGCAGCGCTCCGGCGAACGGGCCCAGCAGCGAGTAGGGCAGGAACAGCACCGCGAACGCGCCGGCGATCGCCCACGGTTCGGCGGCGCGCTGCGGATTGAACAAAATCGCCCCTGCCAACCCCGCCGAGAACAGCCCGTCGCCGAACTGACTCACCAGCCGCAGCTCCAGCAGACGCCGAAACTCGGGCAGGCCGCGCACCGACCGCCACACGGCGACGGGCGCGCGGAAATCGGCCAAGGGGATCCCGTTCCTGATAAGCGGCGGATCGGACCGCACCCACAGTACAAATATCGCGGCGGCGTCGCGCTTGTCCGCCACGACGGGGGTTGCCGGTGCCATGATGGACGGGTGGCGCAGTCAGAGGACCCGGAGGATTTCATCGCGCCTGCCGCGCCGCGAGTGCGGGCGGGGACACTGCTCCTTGCCAACACCGACCTGCTGGAACCGACGTTTCGCCGCAGCGTCATCTACGTCGTGGAACACAACGACGGCGGCACCCTCGGCGTCGTCCTGAACCGGGCGAGCGAGACGGCGGTCTACAACGTATTGCCCCAGTGGGCCAAGCTGGCCGCCAAACCGAAGACCATGTTCATCGGCGGACCGGTCAAACGCGATGCGGCGCTGTGCCTGGCGACTCTGCGCGCGGGGATGGAGGCCACCGACTGTCCCGGTCTGCGCCATGTGCAGGGGCGGATGGTGATGGTCGATCTCGACGCCGATCCCGACTCGATCGCCCCGGTGGTCGAGGGCATCAGAATTTTCGCCGGCTACTCGGGCTGGACGATCGGCCAACTCGAAGGCGAGATCGAGCGCGACGACTGGATTGTGTTGTCCGCGCTGCCATCCGACGTTCTGGTCGAACCGCGGGTCGATCTGTGGTCGCGGGTGCTGCGCAGACAGCCGCTCCCGCTGTCGTTGCTCGCGACGCATCCGATCGACGTCAGCCGCAACTAGTCAACTGCAGGACAGCGTGCAGGTGGCGCACGCGCCGCCGCAACCATCGGCGGTGCTGCGTTCGGCGCTGGAAAGACGGGCGGCCATCTTCGCGCTCTGCCAGCATCCGGCCCCGACGGTACCGAGCGCTCCGACCACGCAGACGATCAACACAACGATGGCCGTGCCGGGATCGGCCGCCAGTGCGACGGCACCGCCGGCGGCCAGCATCGCGGCGGCCGCCAGTTGGACCGGTGCCATCGAGCGCAACACCGTGCGCGCGGGGTCTTCGGGATGTGGTCGGCGCAGCAGCCACCCGCCGACCGCGGCGATCGCGCCGGCAGCGCACAGGCAGAGCACCGCGGCGATGAGCATGGGCGACAGGATATCGAGACCCGGCGCGATCGACGAGTTGGGACGTCCCCCGGGCGCCAGGCTTCGCCCGGGGGACGGGCCTAACCCGGCAGGCCCGGCTGGGTTCCCAGCGCAGTCGCGCTCGGGATCCGCGGGGCGGCCGGCGCCGTCGCAGCTGACGGCGGATTCGACACCGGCGATGCCGCGCCGGGAGCGGCCGGGGCAGGGGCGCCGGGGGCTGCAGGCGCAGCGGGTGGTGCTGCGGCGGGCGCCCCGGGAACCGTGACCCGGAAACCATTGACGATCGCGTCCGTGGCCTCCGCGGCCGGGACAACCTGGTCGACACTCGTGGTGACGGATAGCGACACCAGGTACTTCTCCGGCCCGGCAGTGGCGATGACGTGACGCCGCGAGGTGTTCAGCGTCATGTTGTTCTCGCGGTAGGTCCCCTCGATCACCGCAGACGGCATGCCGCCGAACTCGGCCAGTGACGCATCGGTGGTGCGCCAGGCGGGCAGCTTCTGGCTGTCGATGAAGCCGTGGCTGATCGCCTCTTTCGGGTCGAAGTCGCCGAGCAGCTTGTACACGACGACCTGCGCGTTCGACGTGTACAACCCGTTGCCGCCGACGCGGTCCGCGATCACGGCGAAGGCATCGGGCACGTTCGGGTCGGGGACGTGCGACCAGCCGCGCGGCATCGGCAGCACGATGGTGAGCGCCTTGAACTCGCGGCTGTTCTGCGGCTCGAGCTTGACTCCCTTGTCGGCGAAGAACTCCGAGAGCGTGCCAGAGGTCGCGGGCGTGATCGTCGCGACCGGTGCCGGGGGCACGGGCTGGGCGGCCAGGCCTGGGGCCGCCGGAGTCGCTGCCCCTGCCGGAGACGCTGCGCCGGCTGGGGCGGCCGCGCCGGCGGGGGTTCCCGCGGTGGCAGAAGTCACACCCGGTGTGGTTACACCCTGCTGAGTGAGGGCCGCAGCGTTCGGTGTGACGGTGACGGTCTGCGTGACGGTGGCCGGCGCGGGCGCAGGTGGTTGCGGAACGAGGGGTTCGGCCGATGCGGTCGTGCCCGCGAAGCCGAGGACGCCGGCGGTGGCGGCGGCCACACCTGCGGCCAGAATCCGCCAGCGAGGGGCGATCTCGATCATCTGCGTCGGTCCTTCCGAACTGCACGGGAAGAGGTCAGGCGCTGACTGTATCGACCGGCCAAGCAGGGCGACCAGCGTCGGAATCGACCTGCAACCGTGTTCTGACATCCCCGCAATGCAACCGAGACCGACCCGTGGCCGAAGCATCGCGGACAGGCGTGCTTATACCCTGTTCACGTGACAGACGCGCCGACCACAGACACCCCGCAGCACCGCTACACCGCGGAGCTGGCCGGGCAGATCGAGCGCACCTGGCAGCAGCGGTGGGCCGACGCGGGGACCTTCCACGTGCCGAACCCCGTCGGGTCGCTGGCGCCCGCCGACGGTTCGCCGGTGCCCGAAGACAAGATGTTCGTGCTGGACATGTTCCCGTATCCGTCGGGTGAGGGTCTGCACGTCGGGCACCCGCTGGGTTACATCGCGACCGACGTCTACGCCAGGTACTTCCGGATGACCGGGCACAATGTGTTGCACGCCTTGGGATTTGACGCTTTCGGCCTGCCCGCCGAGCAGTACGCGATCCAGACCGGGACGCATCCGCGGATCCGGACCGAGGCCAACATCGTCAACTTCAAGCGGCAGCTGGGCCGGCTGGGGTTCGGTCACGACTCGCGGCGCAGCTTCGCCACCACCGACGTCGACTACTACAAGTGGACGCAGTGGATCTTCCTGCAGATCTACAACGCGTGGTTCGACCCCGCCGTGCAGAAGGCCAGGCCGATCGTGGAGCTCGCCGAGGAGTTCGAGTCAGGGGCGCGCGACCTCGACGACGGCCGGTCGTGGTCAGACCTCTCGAAGACGGAACGCGCCGACGTCATCGACTCGTACCGGCTGGTGTATCGAGCCGACTCGCTGGTGAACTGGTGTCCGGGATTGGGCACGGTACTGGCCAACGAGGAGGTCACCTCCGACGGCCGCAGCGAGCGCGGTAATTTCCCGGTGTTCCGTAAGCGCTTGCGGCAGTGGATGATGCGCATCACCGCCTACTCCGATCGCCTGCTCGACGACCTCGAACGGCTGGACTGGCCGGAGAAGGTCAAGACCATGCAGCGCAATTGGATCGGCCGGTCGACGGGAGCCGCGGTCCTGTTCGCCACCGACGCCGGGGACGTCGAGGTCTTCACCACCCGGCCCGACACATTGTTCGGCGCGACGTACATGGTGTTGGCGCCCGAACACGAACTGGTCGACAGGTTGGTGGCCGACCAGTGGCCCGCAGGTGTCGACGAGCGGTGGACGTACGGCGCTGCGACACCGGCCGAAGCGGTCGCCGCGTACCGGTCCGCGATCGCGGCGAAATCGGATCTGGAGCGTCAAGAGAACAAGATCAAAACCGGTGTGTTCGTCGGTGCGTACGCGACGAATCCCGCCAACGGTCAACAAGTTCCGATCTTCATCGCCGACTACGTGCTGCTCGGTTACGGCACCGGGGCCATCATGGCCGTGCCCGGACACGACCATCGCGACTGGGAATTCGCGACCGAGTTCGGCTTGCCGATCGTGGAAGTCGTTGCCGGAGGTGATGTCACGCAGGCCCCCTACGTCGGAGAAGGCCCGATCGTGAACTCCGACTACCTCAACGGGCTGAGTGTCGCGTCGGCCAAGGAGGCGATCACCACCCGGCTGGCGGCGCAGGGCCGCGCCCGTCCGCGCGTCGAATACAAGCTGAGAGACTGGCTTTTCGCGCGGCAGCGGTACTGGGGTGAGCCGTTCCCGATCGTGTACGACGAGGACGGCCGCGCGCACCCGCTGCCGGAATCGGCGCTGCCGGTGGAGTTGCCGGACGTACCGGACTATTCGCCGGTGCTGTTCGACCCCGACGACGCCGACAGCGAACCGTCACCGCCGCTGGGCAAGGCCACGGACTGGGTGAACGTCGAGTTGGATCTCGGCGACGGACTCAAGCCCTACACCCGCGACACCAACGTGATGCCGCAGTGGGCGGCCAGCTCGTGGTACGAGCTGCGATACACCGACCCGTACAACTCAGAGGAGTTGTGCGCCAAGGAGAACGAGGCGTACTGGATGGGGCCGCGGCCCATCGAACACGGCGCCGACGATCCGGGCGGTGTGGACCTGTACGTCGGCGGCGTCGAGCATGCGGTGCTGCACCTGCTGTACGCCCGGTTCTGGCACAAGGTGCTCTACGACCTCGGTCACGTCAGCTCTTCCGAGCCGTTCCGCCGCCTGGTGAACCAGGGATACATCCAAGCATTCGCCTACACCGACTCCCGCGGTGCCTACGTTCCTGCCGCGGAAGTCGTTGAGCGGGACCAGAAGTTCTACTGGTCGGGTCCCGACGGCGAGGTCGAGGTCTTCCAGGAATTCGGGAAGATCGGCAAGAGCCTGAAGAACTCGGTGTCACCCGACGAGATCTGCGACAACTACGGTGCGGACACGCTTCGGGTGTACGAGATGTCGATGGGCCCGCTGGAGGCGTCGCGGCCGTGGGCCACCAAGGACGTCGTCGGCGCATACCGGTTCCTGCAGCGGGTGTGGCGACTGGTGGTCGACGAGGAGACGGGTGCCAACCGCGTCGCCGACCACGAGGCCATCGACGAGCCGACGCTGAAGTTGTTGCACCGCACCATCGCCGGAGTGACCGACGACTACACGAACCTGCGGAACAACACCGCGGCCGCCAAACTGATCGAGTACACGAACCACCTGACCAAGGAGGAGGTGACGGCGCGCGCGGCGTTGGAGCCGCTGGTGCTGATGGTCGCGCCGCTGGCCCCGCATCTGGCCGAGGAACTGTGGCGTCGGCTGGGCCACGACTCGTCGCTGGCACACGGACCGTTCCCGCTGGCCGACCCGCGGTACCTTGTCGAGGACACCGTCGAGTACCCAGTGCAGGTCAACGGGAAGGTGCGCGGTCGCGTGACGGTCGCCGCGGACGCGGATGCCGACGCGCTGGAGGCCGCCGCGTTGGCCGACGAGAAGGTTCAGGCGTTCATCAATGGCGCGACTCCGAAGAAGGTCATCGTCGTGGCGGGCCGCCTCGTCAACATCGTCGTCTGACCCCCGCCCCGCCGCTCGATTGTGATTCTGGGCGACGGTTTGGGCGCTCTGAGCGTCGTCGGATTCACAAACGGCGGGGCTACTTGCGGGGGCGGACGATGACCTCGTGCAGGTGGGCGTCCGGCGGGGTGTGCACCGCATCGGCGATCACCTTCGCCACACTCTGCGGGCTCAGGAACCGCGACGGGTCGTACTCGCCGCCCTCGTAGGCGACCAGCCCCTCCTGCATCTCGGTGGCGATGCGGCCCGGATGCACCGATGTCACGCGCAGCGTCGGCTCGTCTGCCCGCAGCGAGTCGGCGAACGACCGCAACGCGAACTTGCTCGCCGAATACGACGCCAATCCCGGCGACGCGTTGATTCCCGATCCCGAGTTCACGAACAGTACGTGTCCGCGCGCGGTGCGCAGTGCAGGCAACAGTTCGAGTGTAAGGGCAACCGCACCAATGACATTGACCTCCATGGAGGTGCGCCACTCGTCGACGGTCGATTCGGCGACCCGCCCCGGAAACGCCACACCCGCGTTGTGGATCAGCACGTCGAGCTCGACGATCGGCTCGACCGCGGCCTCGATTCCGGAAACGTCAGCCAGGTCGATCGGCCATGTGGTCGCGCCGAACTGCGCGGCGACCTCGTCGAGCGCCGCCGACGGCCGCCCGGCCAGAAACAGGGTGTGGCTGTCGGCGAGCGCCGTGGCGATCGCCGTCCCGAGTCCCCGTGAGGCACCCGTGATCATCGCGGTCGGCATGTCGAAACCCTACCGATCTGCGATTCGCCGCGAAGCGTCGCATCATGGAACGGATGCCACCCGACCACAGCTTTGCTCCCACCCAGCTCGCGGCCCGCGCTGCGTACCTGCTGCGGGGTAACGACCTGGGCACCATGACCACGGCCGCGCCGCTGTTGTACCCGCACATGTGGAGCTGGGACGCGGCGTTCGTGGCGATCGGGCTGGCCCCGCTGAGCGTCGAGCGCGCCGTCGTCGAACTCGACACCCTGCTCAGCGCGCAGTGGACCAACGGGATGATCCCGCACATCGTGTTCGCCAACGGCGTCGACGGTTACTTCCCCGGCCCGGCGCGCTGGGCCACGTCCGCGCTGGCCGCGCACGCGCCCCGCAACCGGCACACGTCCGGCATCACCCAGCCGCCGGTGCACGCGATCGCCGTGCAGCGCATCCTCGATCACGCCCGCACCCGCGGCCGGTCCACCCGCGCCGTCGCCGAGGCGTTCCTGGACCGCCGTTGGTCCGACCTCGTCCACTGGCATCGCTGGCTCGCCGAGGCCCGCGACCCGAAGGAGCACGGTCGCGTCACGCTGTACCACGGCTGGGAGTCCGGTATGGACAACTCCCCACGCTGGGACAGCGCGTACGCCAACGTGATTCCGGGCAACGTGCCGGAGTACGAGCGCGAGGACAACACCATCGTCACCGACGTCACCCAGCGCCCCTCCGACCTCGAGTACGACCGCTACCTCTGGCTGCTCGAGGAGATGAAGTCGGCGCGCTACGACGACGAATTGCTGCCCAAGGTCATGAGTTTCGCGGTCGAGGACGTGTTCGTCTCGGCCATCCTCGCGGTCGCCTGCGACGTGCTCGCCGAGATCGGCGAGGACTACGGCCGCCCACGCGCCGACGTGCGTGACCTCTACGCGTGGGGCCGGCGGTTCCGGGCCGGAGTCATCGACACCACCGATGAAAGAACCGGCGCGGCAAGGGATTTCGACCTAAAGGCGGGAAAGTGGGTGGCCACCGAGACGGTCGCGCAGTTCGCCCCGCTGTTGTGCGGCGGCCTTCCGCACGACAAGGAACGCGCGCTGGTGAAACTGCTGGAGGGCCCGCGGTTCTGCGCTCACCCCGACCTCAAGTACGCCTGCATCCCGTCCACCTCGCCGGTGTCGCGGGACTTCCGCCCGCGCGAATACTGGCGCGGGCCGGTCTGGCCGGTGATGACGTGGCTGTTCTCATGGTGCTTCGCGCGCCGCGGCTGGGCAGAACGCGCGCGTCTGCTGCGCCAGGAGGGACTGCGCCAGGCCAGCGACGGAACCTTCGCCGAGTACTACGAACCCTTCACCGGCGAGCCGCTGGGCAGCATGCAGCAATCGTGGACGGCGGCCGCCGTCCTGGACTGGCTGGGTTAGCCGGCTATTCGGCCAGCCGCTCGAGCGGGTCGATGGCCTTGGTCAGCGTCTCGATGTCCTCCGGGCTCAACCGCGACAACAGGCTGGCCAGATGGGCGCGCCGAACCTCGAGCGCCTCCTGGTGCTGAGCGCGGCCCTCCGGGGTGATGTCGACGAGCACCGCGCGCAGGTCCGACGGGTCGCGGGAGCGTTTGACCAGGCCCAGCTTCTCCAATCGGCGGATCGCGACCGTCGTCGTGGGCGTGCGAACACGCTCGTGGGCGGCCAGATCCGTCATCCGCATCGGGCCCTGCTCCAGCAGCGTCAGCAGGATCGACAGCTGCGCCAACGTGAGGTCCCCCGCGTCGGTGCGGTTGGTGTCGCTGCGACGCAGCACGGAGAACACCCGGGACAGAACCCGCTGCAGCTCTCCTGACAGCTCCGCGACCTGCGGTTCGACGACTTCCGCCATAATTTCGGCAGTCTAACCTGTCAGCCGCTGCCAGGATGCGTGACGGACGCGTTATTTCAAAGTCGTCGAAGGCCCGGTCACAGCACCTGCGAGAGGAACCGCTGCAGGCGTTCGGTCTCGGCCGCGTCGAAGATCTGCTCGGGCGGTCCGGCCTCGACCACTTTGCCGTGATCCATGAACACCACGGCATCAGACGTCGACCGGGCGAAGCCCATCTCGTGCGTGACCACCACCATGGTCATGCCGTCGGCGCCGAGGTCGGCGATCAGCGCGAGGATGCCCTTGACCAATTCCGGGTCGAGCGCCGAGGTGGCCTCGTCGAAGAACATCACCTGCGGCGCCATCGCGAGTGCCCGCGCGATCGCCACGCGCTGCTGCTGGCCACCGGACAGCGTTGTCGGCCGCACGTCGGCTTTGTTGCGCAGGCCGACGCGATCCAGGTGTGCCAGCCCGAGTTCGCGGGCCTCGTCGGCGCTGAGTCGTTTGAGCTTGCGCGGGGCGAGCGTCACGTTGTCCAACACGCTGCGGTGCGGAAACAGGTTGAAGTTCTGGAAGACCATCCCGATGCGCTGGCGCAACTGGTCGGGATTGTCGGCGAGCACCGAACGACCGTCGAGCAGGATGTCGCCGCGGTCGGGCTCGTACAGCCGGTTCAGCGTCCGCAACAGCGTGGACTTGCCCGAACCCGACGGCCCGATCACCGCCGTGGTGCTGCCCGCGGGCACATCGATGTCTACCCCGCGCAGCACCGGGTTGGGACCAAACGAAAGATGGATGTCGTTGGCGCTCAACGATACCGGGTCGAACCCCGACGTGCTCATCACACCATCTCCTGCGACGTCGCCATCGGAAGCGGGTCCTCCTCGGAGGGCTTTCGCCCGCGTCGCAGCCTGTTGTCGATGTAGTTGACCAGATGTGTCAGCGGCACCGTCAGCAGGAGGTAGAAGAAGCCCGCGGCCACCAGCGGTGAGAGGTTGCCGGTCTGCGCGTTGAGGTCGCGCCCGACCTGGAACAGCTCGCGTTGGTCGGCCACCAGCCCGAGGAAGTAGACCAGCGAGGAGGCCTTCAGCAGCGAGATGAACTGGTTCATCAGCGCCGGCAGCACCCGCCGCACACCCTGGGGTATCACGACCAACCGCATCGACGAGGTGTACGAAAAGCCCAGTGCGCGTGACGCTTCCATCTGCCCGGGTTCGACGCTTTGGATGCCGGACCGGAAGATCTCTCCGACGTAGGCGGCCGCCATCAAGCCCAGCGCCGCGATGCCCAAAGGGAACGGGTTGTTGCCGGTCAACCCGCCCACGACCGGACCGACCCCCAGGCCGATCAACAAGATGATGACCACCTCGGGCAGGCCGCGGAAGATGTCGGTGTACACCCGCGCCGGCCACCGCAGCCAGCGATGCCGCGAGATCCCGGCGACCGCCAACGCCATCCCCAGCACCAGCCCGATGACGGCCGCGCTGACGGTCAGGATCAACGTGTTCGGCAGGCCGGTCTTCAACAGATCCGGAACCGCCTGCCGGTACAGGTCCCAGTTCAGGAACGAGTCCTTCAGTTGCGCCAGCGTCGATTTCGGCGCCGCGGGTCCGGTCGGGGCCTGCTGGTTCTCGGCGGCGATCGCGTTGAAGTCGGGCAGTTGCGGGGGCGCAGCCGCCTTGGAGCCCGGCTTCCACCCGGGCGGCAGCGCCCGCGGCACCCATTCCGAATACAGCCGCGCCCAGGTGCCGTCGGCGATCACGGCGTCGAGCCCGGAGTTCAGCGCGTCGATGAGCGGGCGGTTCTCGGTGGCCACCGCCCACGCGATGAAATTGTCCAAGCTGAAGGTGTTTTCGATGATCTCGGCCGGATCGCCGGGTTGCACGGTTCCCGACGCCTGCTGGGACGGGGCGACCCAGGCGTCGATCTGCCGGGTCTTCAGGCTCGCGTAGACGGTGTTGTAGTCCGGGTACTTGACCGGCTGCAGGCCCAGGGTGTCGATGACGTAGGACTCCTGCACGGTGCCTTGCACCACGCCGATGCGCTGTCCCGGAGCCAGCTTGTCGAAACCGGTGATCGGCGAGCCGGTGGGCACGACCAGCGAGAAGTAGCCGAAGTCGTAGCCGTTGGTGAAACCGACTGTGCGGCGGCGCTCTTCGGTCGTGGTGATCGATGAGGACCCGACGTCGAAGCGCCGCGCCGCCACCTGTGCCAGCAGCCCGGAGAACTCGGTGCCGACGAAGTTGATCCGCAGGCCCAGCTTGTCGGCGATCGCGCGCAGCACCTCGTTGTCGAAGCCGGTGAACTGACCGGCCGAGTTGATGCAGATGCTCGGCGGCGCGTCCGACAGGGTGCCGACGGTCAGCGTGCCGGGTTGGATCAGGCTCAACGCGTCGACGTTGACCGACGCGAGCGGCGCCACGGAGGGGGTGGTGTACCGGTCCTCGTCGGGCCCGGTCGCCGCCGCGGCCAGGTTGGTTGGAAGGGCGCTGGCACTCTCGACGCCGGGAGGTGTGCACTGGTCCACGTTGGCGTGCGCGGGTCCGGCCAGACCGACACCGGACACCAGCACTGCGACGAGCGCCACCACGAGGATCTTGCCGAGTGGCGCGAACGGGGTCATCTGTGCAACGTAGCGGTCAGGGCCGCGCGGTCGCCGGGTTGGGCTCGATCAGAACGTCACCGACGAGGCGCCCGCCCCGCGCAGCACGCCTCGTCGAACCAGTTCGGTGACCATGGTGTGGCCCATCGCCTCGCTGCGGGCGATACAGGCGGCGCGTGCGGCCTCCTCGTCGCCGCCGCGGATCGCGGCGGTCTCGTCCTCGTAGAACGGCAGCATCTCGTCGTGGTCGCTCAGGTATGCCACCCAGAACGCTCGAGGTGTGAAGGCCTGGACGGAGCGGATCAGCGCCGTCAGTCGCGGGCCGGCGTAGGCGTCGGTGATCACGGTGCGGTACTGCCACGCGGCGTCGTAGAAGGCGCGCGAGTCGCGGGTGCCGCGCAGCGTGTCGGTCAGCGCGCCCAACCGTTCGACGACGCGGGGATCGGGGTCGGCGGCGGCGCGCGCGGAAGCCATGCCGGTCAAAAACCCGTGCAGCTCATGGTGCTCACGAACGAACGCCTCGTCGAAACGTTCGACGAACGCCCCGCGGTGATACCGGGTGGACAAGATGCCGTCGTGTTCCATCTGCACGACGGCCTCTTGAATCGGCACGCGCGACAATCCGAGGTCCTGTGCGATCTCGTTGCGGTCGATCCGATCACCGGACCGGAGCTTGCCGGTCAGGACGAGGTTCACGACGTGCGCGACCACAAGGTCTTTTTCCTTGACCCCATACTTCTTGGGCATGGCGGCGACAGTCTCTCACGCACCACGCCTCGCCGGGAGCGGTTACGCCGGTTCAGCCGCCCGCGTTTTGACGACGGTCGCGCCAGCGGACCAACGCTTCGGCTTCGGACAGGTCGTAGTCGGGTCCGTTCACCCCGACGGTCAGCATCGTGACGCCGAGGTCGGCGAGCGCATCGGCCTCCCCGATCAAAGCCTCCACGGTTTTTCCCGACACGCCTGCCGACCGCTCGATGGCCTGGGGGTCACGACCCACATCGGCGCAGTGTCGCGCCAAAACCTCGGCCTTGCGCGGGTATTCGGCGCTGTCGGAGAAGCTGTGCCAGATGTCGCCGTACTCGGCGACCAGTCGCAGCGTCTTCTTCTCGCCACCGCCGCCGATGAGGACGGGGATGTCGCGGGTGGGCTGTGGGTTGAGCTTGGACAGGCGCGACGTGATGCGCGGCATCGCCGCGGCGAGGTCGTCGAGCCGGCTGCCCGCGGTGCCGAACTCGTAGCCGTACTCGTCGTAATCCTTCTGCTTCCAACCCGAACCGATGCCCAGGATCAGGCGCCCGTCGCTGATGTGGTCGACGGTGCGCGCCATGTCTGCCAGCAGCTCGGGATTGCGGTACGAGTTGCAGGTCACCAGCGCGCCGATCTCGATGCGCGACGTTTGCTCGGCCCAGGCGCCCAGCATCGTCCAGCATTCGTAGTGGGCCCCGTCGGGATCGCCGTAGAGCGGGAAGAAGTGGTCCCAGTTGAAGGCGATGTCGACGCCGATGTCCTCGCACCGGCGGACGGCATCGCGGATATGGCTGTACTTCGGGGAGTGCTGCGGCTGCAATTGCAGGCCGACACGAATCGGATAGCTCACACTTCAACCGTACGCAGCGTCAGTCTCCCGACCACCAACCCCCGCGAGCGACCGTGTCTGCCCGCCGACACACCGCGAAACCGCGGACAAATGCGGTCGCTCGCGGCCGCGGCGAAACCGAGCTACTCGGCGAGCACCGCCCGCAGGATGTCGATCAACTTGCGCGGCTGATCGCTCTGCACCGAGTGCCCGGAATCCTCGACGATGTGGACGTCTTTGAATCCCGGTGCGCGACGGGCGAACTCGGCGGCGTCGTCGTCGTTGACGAAGAACGAGTTGGCGCCGCGCACCAACGTCGTCGTCACCTGCAGCCGCGGAACGTCGTCCCACAGCCCCTCGAAGCCCTCACCCTTGCGCATCTCGTCGTAGCGCCAGGTCCAGGTGCCGTCGTCGAGCCGCTTGGCATTGTGAAACACGCCGCGACGCAACGACTCCCGATCACGGTGTGGCGCCGCGGCGACCGTCTTCTCCAGCATCGCCTCGAACGAGGGGAAGATGCGGTCACCCTGCACCAGAGCGACGGTGCCCTTCTGCGCCTCGGTCATCTGGGTGTGCCGCTCGGGCGCCGAGGGCGTCACGTCGACGAGCACCAGCCTGCGCACGAGATCCGGGGCCTCGACGGCCAGGCGCAACGACGTCAGGCCGCCCAGCGACATGCCCACCACCAGCGAGGCCTCCGAAGCCAGTGAGCGGATCACAGGTTCGACCGCGACCGCATTGCTCTTCGGCCCGTAGTCGCCGTCCTCGCGCCACGCCGAACGGCCGTGCCCGGGCAGGTCGATGGCGAGCGCCGGCACGCCGAGCCCGACGATCACGGTGTCCCAGGTGTGGGCGTTCTGTCCGCCGCCGTGAAGGAACACCACCCGCGGCGACCCCTCGCCGAATTTCAGCGCGCTGATGGGTCCGGAATCGATGCGCTCGGCGTGGGGCACCACGTCGACACCGGCCTGCCGCGCGTTCTCCGTGAGGAAGATGAACTCGTCGAGCGTGGCCAGTTCGTCGTCAGCAGAGATATCGGTCACGAAGTCATCTAACCGTGTCGCCGGGACCGACGTAATGGCGGTCCGTACTGCGACGAATCGACCAAAACGTCGGTTTCGGCGAGCAGTGAGAGTCAGCCCTCGATGAAGGTTTCGAGCTGCGCCCGGGCCACATCGTCGGGCAGCTGCTTGGGCGGGCTCTTCATGAGGTAGGCCGAGGCCGCCTCGACGGGGCCGCCGATGCCGCGATCGAGCGCGATCTTGGCCGCCCGCACCGCGTCGATGATGACACCCGCCGAGTTCGGCGAATCCCACACCTCGAGCTTGTACTCCAGGTTCAGCGGCACGTCACCGAACGCGCGGCCCTCGAGCCGGACGTAGGCCCACTTGCGGTCGTCGAGCCAGCCGACGTGGTCGGACGGGCCGATGTGCACGTCTTTGGTCTTGAACTCGCGCTGCAGGTTGGAGGTCACGGCCTGGGTCTTGGAGATCTTCTTCGACTCCAACCGCTCACGCTCGAGCATGTTGAGGAAGTCCATGTTGCCGCCGACGTTGAGCTGCATGGTGCGGTCGAGTTGCACGCCGCGGTCCTCGAACAGCTTGGCCATCACGCGGTGGGTGATCGTCGCGCCGATTTGGCTCTTGATGTCGTCGCCGACGATCGGGACACCGGCGTCGGTGAACTTCTTCGCCCACTCCGGGTCCGACGCGATGAACACCGGAAGCGCGTTGACGAACGCCACACCGGCGTCGATCGCGCACTGGGCGTAGAACTTGTCGGCCTCGTCCGAACCCACCGGAAGGTAGGACACCAGGACGTCGACCTCGGCGTCCTTGAGCGCCTTGACGACGTCGACCGGGTCGGAGTCGGACACCTCGATGGTGTCGGCGTAGTACTTGCCGATGCCGTCGAGGGTCGGGCCGCGCTGCACGGTGACGTTGAGCGGCGGCACGTCGGCGATCTTGATGGTGTTGTTCTCCGACGCGAAGATCGCCTCGGACAGGTCGAAGCCGACCTTCTTGGCGTCGACGTCGAAGGCGGCGACGAACTTGACGTCGCGCACGTGGTAGGGGCCGAGGCGCACATGCATCAGGCCGGGCACGGTGGCCGTCTCGTCGGCATCGTGGTAGTACTGCACGCCCTGTACGAGCGACGACGCGCAGTTGCCCACGCCGACAATCGCGACCCGCACCTCTCCGTTGGATGACATGACGACTCTTCCCTTCGTAATCCCGGTCGTAGCTGGTTCGGTTCTGCCTAGGGCTGCACTGTGTTGTCTGAGCGCCCCTGGCTCAGACGTTCCGCCGCAATCAACTCGTTGAGCCACTTCACCTCGCGCTCGCTCGACTCCAACCCCAGCTGATGAAGCTGGCGGGTGTACCTGTCGATCGAGCTGCTGGCCCGCGCAACGGCTTCACGCAGACCCTCGCGGCGTTCCTCCACCTGACGACGACGCCCCTCCAGGATCCGCATCCGGGCCTCGGCCGGGGTGCGGTTGAAGAAGGCGAGATGGACACCGAATCCGTCGTCGGAGAAGTTCTGTGGGCCCGTGTCGGCCACCAGTTCGGAGAAGCGCTGCTTGCCCTTCTCGGTGAGCTGGTAGACGCGTCGCGCCCGGCGCATCTTCGGGGTGCCGTCCGGCGCAGCGTCCTCGACGATCAGCCCGTCGTTCTGCATGCGCCGCAAGGCCGGATACAACGATCCGTACGAAAATGCGCGGAAGGCGCCGAGCAAGCCCGTCAATCTCTTGCGAAGTTCGTAACCGTGCATCGGCGATTCCAGCAGGAGTCCCAGGATGGCCAATTCCAGCACCGAGGACACCCCCTCCAGAAAATCGCAGCTCGTCCGTTACGGCGTTTCGACACCTCGCACCATAGTATCGCGCCGATATATTCGGCGCGAATGTTGGGTTACCGTCACGCGAACGACCGGGCCTCAGCCGGGGTAGTTGATCTGCTTGACCGTGCCGTCACCGGCCAGCTCGATGTACCCGCTGCCGTAGTCGCTGGACACGTAGACGTCGACCGACAGCGCGCCGGGGGTGGTCGGATCGGTGGCCGGGTCGATGGACAGATAGGTGCTGGTGACGTCCTCGGGTTTCATGCCGAGCGTCTCCGGGGCGCCGCGCAGGACGCCGACGACCGCCTTGGCGTCGAACTTGCTCAGGTCGACCTCGACGGCACTGCTGCTCTTCGAGGTCGACGAGGGATCGTCCCAGCCGCCGCGGTAGGTGTAGTTCAGCTCGCGGCGCTCCTCGGCGGGGTCCGGCCGGGTCAGCGACGCGTAGTCCGGATACACGACCAGGCGGTATCCGTTGGTGTCGCCGAACCGCTGCTTCATCTGTTCCAGCAGTCCCGTCAGCCCGCCGAGCGAGTGCAGCTGCTTGGGCGGGGTCAGCACCACCGGGGTGATGCCGTCGGACTTCGCCCCGGGATCCGACGTGAAATTCAGCGGCGACGGGGTGTTGCCGTACAACCCCCAGCCGATCGCGATGCCGAGCACCACCAGCACGCCGGCCACCGCGAGACGCAGACCCCAGCCGTTCCCCGCCATCGGCAGCGTTCGCGGCTTGCGCAACGTCGGCAGCTGCACGGGGGCGTTGTTGGTCTGCAGATCGGACACCAGCGCCTGCAACTCGCCGAGCGTGGTCGCGGTCGTCGCCGCCTTGACCCGCTCGCCGTGCTCGGTCATCGACAGCTGGCCCTCGGCCAAGGCGCTGTCGAGGATCTGGCACGTGTCGTTGCGGTCGCTGTCTTTGGCCCGCGTTGCCGATGTCTGCCGGGTTGCCACGCCGATGATCGTAGAAGTACTCAGCGGATGAGGCCCTGGGAAGTCATCACGGCCAGCAGCGATCCGTCCGCACCGCGCAGCGAGCCGTAGGCCGAGACGCCGCCGCTGGCGACCGAGCC
Source organism: Mycobacterium sp. GA-1199 (assembly GCF_001500045.1). Lineage (GTDB taxonomy): Bacteria > Actinomycetota > Actinomycetes > Mycobacteriales > Mycobacteriaceae > Mycobacterium. Next base: position 84,110 of record NZ_LQIX01000002.1, on the reverse strand, counting down.
CCGCGCCTCGAGCAGCCGCCACGCCGTGGACGGGACCAGGTGTGACCCGGGCTGCCACACCAGGCTGAGGTCCAGGCTCAGCAGCCATGCGTCGACGAATCCGCTGACCTTGCCCGGCGCATCGAAGAGGTGGGCGTCGGCGTGCAGGACGTCGCCGATCTGCGGATGGGTGAGCGGGTCAGCAGGGGAATCGCTGTCGGCGCTCACCCACAGCGCCACCTCCGGGCGACGGTCCGCGAAGCGGGTGAGGCTCGGCGGGTAGTCCAGGCCGCGGCGATGGGCGAACCGCAGCGACCGATACTCCTGGCCGATCCAGTCCAGCGCGGGTGCCGACTCCGGTGCCGGCAGCGGGACGGCGTAGCGCTCGAAGGGGACGGGTGCGTCGACCGACGGCGGGCCGAGCCAACCGTCGGCGAACCAGCTGTTCGCGATGAGGATGGTGCGTTCCCGCTGGCGGATGGTGGCCTCGACGGCCGCGGCGGTGCGTCCGCCCCGGATGCTGCGAACGTCGATCTGCAGCGGTCCGGGCGCCCCGGCCTCGACGAAGGTCACCGACAGCGACGCCGCCGCCGGCCGACCGCTGTGCGCGAACATCGCGGCCAACGCCAGTGCGGAGGTGTAGCCGCCGAAGGCACGACCGTCGAAGCACCACTGTTCGGGAAGGTCGCGGGTGAATCGGCTCGAGCCTTCACCCGCGGGCCCGCCGTCGAGGGCGAAGTCGCGCCCGTCCAACATCGAGACTCCTCAAGGTCGCCGCACACGGCCGATTGCTGATGCCGTCGGTCCAGATCAAACACCTTAGAGAGGGGCGTGACCGTGCCGTCACGCTCCGGTAGGTCCATCGCCGACGTACTCTGGTCCTCGTGCGATTGCAGCGACAGGTGGTGGACTACGCACTTCGGCGACGGTCCCTGCTGGCCGAGGTCTATTCGGGACGCACCGGCGTCTCCGAGGTCTGCGACGCCAATCCCTATCTGCTGCGCGCCGCCAAATTCCACGGCAAGCCCAGTTCGGTGACGTGTCCGATTTGTCGGAAAGAACAGCTCACGCTCGTGTCGTGGGTATTCGGTGACCATCTTGGCCCGGTATCGGGTTCCGCACGAACGGCCGAGGAGTTGGTCTTGCTGGCGTCCCGATACGACGAATTCTCCGTACACGTGGTGGAGGTATGCCGCACCTGCAGCTGGAATCACCTGGTCAAGTCGTACGTGCTCGGCGCGGTCCCGCCACCGAAGGGAAAACCCGGCACTCGAACCGCGCGCTCACGGGCGCGCACGGCCAGTGAATAGCGAAGGGCGCCACGACCGGTCAGTCAACGAAGTCCGTTCAGGACACGGGGCTGATGGCGTGAGCGCGCCAAAATCCAACGCCGGCGACGCCAGCCGCCACCGCCCGGCTCCCGAGGCACCGCAACACCGATCGGCACCCGACGCGCCGCAACAGCGCCCGCCTGCCGGCCAATCCCAACACCGCCCGTCGGCGGATTCCCGCACCCGGCCGATGCCGCCCGACGACCGGCACACCTCGGTGTTGCCGCCGGTGCGCGAGGCTCGACCGCCCCATCTGCGCGACCCTGTTGACGTCGTCAAGGCGGCGCTCGACGGCACTCCGACACGCAAACCGCCGACGCCACCGCCGCCGCCCCCCCGGCCGCCGCGCGGGGGTGGTCCTCCTAGCGGCCCGTCGGGTCCGCGGCGAGGTCTGCCCAGCCAGATCAACTGGACTTGGGTGCGTCGCGGTGGGCTCATCGCGGCGGCGGTGTTCATTGTGTTGCCGCTCATCACGTTCGGAATGGCCTACATGATCGTCGACGTCCCCAAACCCGGGGACATCCGCACCAACCAGGTGTCCACGATTCTGGCCAGCGACGGCAGTGAGCTCGCGAAAATCGTTCCCCCCGAAGGCAACCGCGTCGACGTCAACATCGACCAGATCCCGGTGCAGGCGCGCAACGCGGTGATGGCCGCCGAGGACCGAGACTTCTACTCGAATCCGGGCTTCTCGTTCACCGGATTCGCGCGGGCCATCAAGAACAACCTGTTCGGCGGCGACCTGCAGGGCGGCTCGACCATCACTCAGCAGTACGTCAAGAACGCGCTGGTCGGTTCCGAGCGCTCCGGCGTCGGGGGCCTGATCCGAAAAGCCAAGGAGCTGGTCATCTCGACGAAGATGTCCGGCGAATGGTCCAAAGACCAAGTGATGCAGTCGTATCTGAACATCATCTACTTCGGTCGAGGGTCCTACGGCATCGCCGCGGCCTCGAAGGCGTACTTCAACAAGCCGGTCGAACAACTCAACGTCGCAGAGGGCGCGCTGCTGGCCGCGCTGATCCAGCGACCGTCGGCGCTTGACCCCGCGGTCAACCTCGAGGGCGCCACGGCGCGCTGGAACTGGGTGCTCGACGGGATGGTCGAGATCGGCGCGCTGACCCCCGAGGAGCGGGCCGCGCAGGAGTTCCCGGCGACGGTGCCGCCCGATCTGGCGCGCTCGCAGAACCAGACCACGGGTCCGAACGGCCTGATCGAACGGCAGGTGCAACAGGAACTGCTCGAGCTGTTCGACATCAACGAGCAGACGCTGAACACCGAAGGTCTGCAGATCACCACCACGATCGACCCGAAGGCGCAGCAGGCCGCGGAGGAGGCCGCCTCGGAGTACCTCGAGGGCCAGGACCCGGACATGCGCACCGCGATCGTGTCGATCGACCCGCGTACCGGCGGGGTGAAGGCCTACTACGGCGGCACCGACGCCAACGGTTTTGACTTCGCGCAGGCGGGCCTGCCGACGGGGTCGTCGTTCAAGGTGTTCGCGTTGGTCGCGGCGCTGCAGCAAGGCATGGGCCTGGGCACCCAGGTCGACAGTTCGCCGCTGGAAGTCAACGGCATCAAGATCACCAATGTCGAGGGTGGCGGCTGCGGCACGTGCAACATCGCCGAGGCGCTGAAGCGTTCGCTGAACACCAGCTACTACCGGCTGATGCTCAAGCTGAAGAACGGCCCCCAGGACGTCGCCGAAGCCGCGCATCAGGCCGGTATCGCCGAAAGCTTCCCCGGCGTCGAGCACACGTTGTCCGAGGACGGGCAGGGCGGTCCGCCGAACAACGGGATCGTGTTGGGCCAGTACCAGTCCCGGGTGATCGACATGGCGTCGGCGTACGCCACGCTGGCGGCATCGGGGGTGTACCACAAACCGCACTTCGTGCAGAAGGTCGTCAACTCCGAGGGTGAGGTGCTGTTCGACGCGTCGCAGCAGGACAACTCGGGTGAGCAGCGGATCGAGAAGAAGGTCGCCGACAACGTGACCTCGGCGATGCAGCCGATCGCGGCCTACTCCAACGGTCATGCGCTGGCCGGTGGTCGGCCGTCGGCGGCCAAGACGGGCACCAACCAGCTCGGCGACACCGACAGCAACCGCGACGCCTGGATGGTCGGCTACACGCCGTCGCTGTCCACCGCGGTGTGGGTCGGCACCACCGAGGGCACCAAGCCGCTCGAGAACCAGTGGGGTTCACCGATCTACGGGTCGGGTCTGCCGTCGGACATCTGGAAGGCGACGATGGACGGCGCACTCGAGGACACCGACAACGAATCGTTCCCCAAGCCAGAGGAGATAGGCGGCTACGCCGGTGTGCCGCAGGCGCCGCCGCCACCGTCGACGACGGCTCCCCCGACGGAGGTCACACCGCCGTCGCAGTCCGTCATCCAGCCGACGATCGAAGTGGCGCCGGGCATCACGATTCCGTGGGGTCCGCCGACGACGGTCCCGGTCGCCCCGCCGCCCGGTGGCACCGTCCCCGGCGGTCCCGTGCCGGGTGGTCCCGTGCCTGGGCCGGCGCCCGCACCGGCACCCGTCGGAGCGCCACCACCAGCACCCGTTGGAGCACCTCCGGCGCCCGGTGCGCCGCTACCGCCTCCGTGACCGAGGTGGGGGGCGAGGAAACCGGGGAGCCGTCGACAAGCTCGCCGCAGAGCGTATCGCCTGCGCGGCCCGCAGAGGTGGTATCGCCCGCTTCGCCGGCGGCTGACACCAGAAGCTTCGACGAGCGTGATCTCCCCAGCCGCACCGACGTCATCGGAGCCGCGCTCTCCGATGTCATCGGCGGACCCGTCGGAAGGCACGCGCTGATCGGCAGGCAGCGGTTCCTGACCCCGCTACGCGTCATGCTGATCATCGCGTTGGTGTTCTTGGCGCTCGGTTATTCGACGAAGGCCGCGTGCCTTCAGACCACGGGCACGGGCACCGCCGATCAGCGGGTGGCCGATTGGAGCAACCAGCGGGCGTACTTCCAACTGTGCTACTCCGACACGGTCCCGCTCTACACCGCCGAACTGCTCAACCTCGGCAAGTTCCCGTACAAGTCGAGCTGGATCGAGAAGGACGCCACCGGCCAGCCGCACATTCAGTACGACGGCAACGTCGCGGTGCGCTACATGGAGTATCCGGTGTTGACCGGCATCTACCAGTACGTGGCGATGTCGTTGGCCAAGACCTATACCGCGCTGACGAAACTGGTGTCGGTGCCGGTGATCGCCGAGGTGGTGATGTTCTTCAACATCGCCGCGTTGGGGCTGGCGTTGGCGTGGCTGGTCACGGTGTGGGCGACGTCGCGATTGGCCGGGCCGCGACGGGTATGGGATGCCGCGTTGGTGGCGGCCTCGCCGCTGGTGATCTTCCAGATCTTCACGAATTTCGATGCGCTGGCAACGGCTTTCGCGACGGGCGCGCTGCTCGCGTGGGCGCGACGAAAGCCGATGCTGGCCGGCGCGCTGATCGGTCTGGGTGTGGCGGCCAAGCTGTATCCGCTGCTGTTGTTGGCGCCGCTGGCGGTGCTGGCGGTGCGCACCGGCAGGCTGCGGGAGGTCGGCAAGACGGCCGCGGCGGCGGTGGTGGCGTGGCTGGTGAACCTGCCGATCATGGTGCTGTTCCCGCGGGGGTGGTCGGAGTTCTTCCGGCTCAACACCCGCCGCGGCGACGACATGGACTCGATCTACAACGTAATCAAGTCGTTCACAGGGTGGCGCGGGTTCGATCCGGATCTGGGCTTCTGGCAGCCACCGACGGTGACGAACACGGTCTCGGCGATCCTGTTCGTGTCCTGTTGCATCGCAATCGGTTACATCGCGCTGACCGCGAAGCGCCGGCCGCGCGTGGCACAGTTGGCGTTCCTGGTCGTCGCGGCGTTCCTGTTGACCAACAAGGTGTGGAGCCCGCAGTTCTCGCTGTGGCTGGTGCCGCTGGCGGTGCTGGCCCTGCCGCACCGTCGCATCCTGTTGGCGTGGATGACGATCGACGCGCTGGTGTGGGTGCCGCGGATGTTGTACCTCTACGGTGAGGCGAACATGGGATTGCCGGAACAGCCGTTCACCATCACCGTGCTGCTGCGCGATATCGCGGTAGTTGCGTTGTGCGCGTTGGTGGTTCGTCAAATCTATCGGCCTGAACTCGACCTGGTCCGGGCTCGCGGAGTGGTCGACGACCCGGCGGGTGGGGTGTTCGACCGTGCACCAGACGCGCCGCCGCGGTGGTTGCCGGACTGGCTGCGACCCGACGGATCGAGACTGCGCACAGATCGCGAAGCTACGAAAGACCGCGATCTGACCGCAGTGTCGGGGTAGGCGGCCCGCCGCTCAATACCCGCCCCGCCTCAATTGTGAATCCACCTGCGCGAAACTGCCGCCTGAAAGCGCAGCCAGATTCACATTCGGTGGCTAGGAGGCGACGGCGAACAGGCGCCATTCGCCGGGCACGCCTTTGAGTTGGTGGGTGCCGCGGTCGTCGAACGTCAGGCCGGAGCCGATGACCAAGTCGCGCAGCGTGCTCGACACGAGTACCTCGTTGGCACCGGCGAGGGCGCTGACCCGAGCACCGATGTGCACGGCGATGCCGCCGATGTCGTCGCCGCGGATCTCGCATTCGCCGGTGTGCAGTCCGGCGCGTACCTCGATGCCGAGCGCCTGGACGGAGTCGCGAATGGCCATGGCGCAGCGGATCGCTCGTTGCGGGCCGTCGAACATGGCGAGGAAGCCGTCTCCGGAGGTGTTCACCTCGCGGCCGCGGAAGCGGGCCAACTGTGCGCGGACGACGGCGTCGTGAGCGTCGAGCAACGCGTGCCAGTCGCGGTCGCCGATCTCGGCGGCGCGACGGGTGGAGCCGACGATGTCGGTGAAGAGCACGGTGGCCAGCACGCGGTCGTCGGCCACGTCGGGTTGGTGTCCGGTGAGGAACTCGCAGATCGCCTGGAAGGACTCACGCCAGGGCTCGACGAACTGGTACATGTTGCGGCCCGGCAGCTCAACGTATTTCGCTTCGGGTACATGGTCCGCGACGGCCTTCCCCCACTGAGGCAAATTGAATTGGTCGCCGACATGTTGGACGACCAGCGTGGGAGTGCGGATGCTCGAAAGGATCGCTCGCACATTCAATTCGGTCACGAGCGGCAAGAGCAACGACACCGTCGCCGGGCTGGCCGCCAGCCGTTCGTGCCGTGCCCACGACGCGCGGATCTCCTCGTTCCATGGCATGTCCGGATTGATGATGTGCTGGAACTCTCCGGTTCCCCACATCGCGACCCAGGCCGCTTTGACTTGCTCGAGGTCTGGCCCCTCCGCGCGTTCCACAGGTGGATCGGCATAACCCTGAAGCACCACCAGCGCGGCTGTCCGGGACGGATGCGTTGCGGCGAAGAGAGCGGCGGACGCGAATGCGCCGTCGGCGGCCAGCAGGACCGCCTCCTCGCTTCCGAGGTCGTCGAGGACGGCGGTGATGCTGTCGGACCACTGCTCCAATGTCGGAAGCGCCTCCGGGGTGATGGGGTCTGACGCTCCCGCACCCGGCTGATCGAAGAAGATGAGCCGTCCGAGTGACGTGACAGCCGCAACCCACCCTTGAAGCGAGGGCAGCTCGGGCGCCAATTCACAGCAGGTGAACCAGTTGGGCACGAAGACGATGTCGCGCTCGCCGGGCGCCGACGCCCGGTAGGCGACGCGCAGGTCCCCGTTCAACGCGTAACGCGTCTCGGAGAACATGGCCGAAGTGTAGAGCCGCGAACAGGACGATTTCGCAGATCAGCGCGGTTTCCTGTAGCCTGGGCCGGTTGCCGACGCAGGCGACCCTCCTGTCACGGACAGTCCGTGGCCGATCAGACCGTAGGAGGTGATGAGGTCTTCATGCGTCCATACGAAATCATGGTCATCCTCGACCCCACCCTTGACGAGCGCACCGTAGCTCCGTCGCTGGAAACGTTCCTCAACGTCATCCGCAAGGACGGCGGCAGTGTCGACAAGGTCGACATCTGGGGCCGGCGCCGGTTGGCATACGAGATCGCCAAGCACGCCGAGGGCATCTATGCCGTCGTCGATGTGAAGGCAGAGCCCGCCACCGTGACCGAGCTGGACCGTCAGCTCAACCTGAACGAGTCCGTGCTGCGGACCAAGGTCATGCGGACGGACAAGCACTAGTCCCGAAGAACGGGCTGTAAGCGTCGGAGTGCTTCCGTAGGCTCGCCTGCGACCGCTCCCAGACTTACACCGCCAATCCCAGGAGGACATCGTGGCTGGTGACACCATCATCACCGTCGTCGGAAACCTGACCGCCGATCCCGAACTGCGCTTCACGCCGTCGGGTGCTGCTGTCGCCAACTTCACCGTGGCGTCGACACCGCGCATCTACGACCGCCAGAGCGGGGAGTGGAAGGACGGCGAGGCACTGTTCCTGCGCTGCAACATCTGGCGGGAGGCCGCCGAGAACGTGGCCGAAAGCCTCACTCGCGGTTCGCGGGTGATCGTGCAAGGCAGGCTCAAGCAGCGTTCGTTCGAAACCCGCGAGGGTGAGAAGCGCACCGTGGTCGAGCTCGAGGTCGATGAGATCGGCCCGTCGCTGCGGTACGCGACCGCCAAGGTGAACAAAGCCAGCCGCAGTGGCGGCGGTGGCGGCGGTTTCGGTGGTGGCGGCGGCGGAGGTTCGCGCCCCGCCGAGCAGCCGAAGGACGACCCGTGGGGCAGCGCCCCGGCGTCGGGCTCGTTCTCCGGAGCCGACGACGAGCCACCCTTCTGATCCACAACTGATCAACAAGAAGTAAGAGAGAGAAAGACACATGGCCAAGGCCACCAAGCGTCGGCCGGCTCCCGAGAAGCCGGTCAAGACCCGCAAGTGCGTGTTCTGCTCCAAGAAGGGGCAGGCCATCGATTACAAGGACACGGCGCTGCTGCGCACGTATATCAGCGAGCGCGGCAAGATCCGTGCCCGCCGCGTCACCGGCAACTGCGTTCAGCATCAACGTGACATCGCGATCGCGGTGAAGAACGCGCGCGAGGTTGCGTTGCTGCCGTTCACCTCGTCGACGCGATAGGCAGGACGGAAAGATGAAACTGATTCTTACCGCCGACGTCGAACATCTCGGCGTCCAAGGCGACATCGTCGAGGTCAAGGACGGCTACGCGCGTAACTACCTGGTGCCCCGCCGGCTGGCGGTCGTGGCATCGCGCGGCGCGGAGCGCCAGGCCGAAGAGATCCGTCGGGCCCGCGAGCAGAAGGCCATCCAGGGCCGCGAGCACGCCGTCGAGCTGAAGGCCGCGATCGAGAACCTCGGTCCGGTGCAGCTGTCGGTGAAGGCCGCATCCGACAGCGGCAAGCTGTTCGGCTCGGTGACTACGGCCGACGTGGTCGCGGCGATCAAGAGCGCCGGCGGCCCGAATCTGGACAAGCGCACCGTCCAGCTGCCCAAGGCACACATCAAGTCGACCGGCACGCATCCGGTCGCGGTTCGGCTCCATCCGGAGATCGCCGCGACGGTTTCGCTGGAAGTTGTAGCCGGGCAGTAACCACAGCGTCAGTACGGCCGGGTGAAGACGTGATCGATCTTCACCCGGCCGTTGCTGTGTGCGCGAGCGAACTTCGCGCGGCGGATAGTGGTAGCGAAGATAACCCGCCGTTAACCTGGACGGTCCCAGGCGGCAATACAACACGCCCGAGTTGGCAACCTGACACGACACGCCGAAGCATTTGTCATCCACAAGATCGCCGACGGTTTATGGTGCGGCTATCAGCGCAGATGCAGTGAGCGAAGTGGTTGATTAACAGGTTCTCCCCAACGACTCAACATGGCTGTCCAGACCTATCCACACCCCATCCACAGGTCTATGAACAGGGCCGGGTTGCGCCCCCGCCAGCAACGTCTAGCGTAAGCCGTCGGCGGGGCGGATCCAGAGCCGCGAAAGCGGTTTGTCGGATGTCTGGCTTACAGTCGCGACTAGCGGGTATCGAACTTGCGTTCGATAGTGAATAAGGGGGTGACGCGCTTCGTGGCCGTCGTGGACGACCTTGGTCATCACGGGATGGACACCCCGCCGCCGAGCGAGGACTTCGGGCGTCAGCCCCCTCAGGATCAGGCTGCCGAGCAGGCGGTGCTCGGCGGGATGCTGCTGAGCAAGGACGCCATCGCCGACGTGCTCGAGAAGCTGCGCCCGGGGGACTTCTACCGTCCTGCGCACCAGAACGTCTACGACGCGATCCTCGACCTCTACGGCCGCGGCGAGCCCGCCGATGCAGTGACAGTGGCCGCCGAGCTGGACCGGCGCGGGCTGCTGCGCCGCATCGGCGGGGCGCCGTATCTGCACACGTTGATCTCGACGGTGCCGACGGCCGCGAATGCCGGGTTCTATGCGGGCATCGTCGCGGAGAAGGCGCTGCTGCGGCGGCTGGTTGAGGCGGGCACGCGCGTCGTGCAGTACGGCTACGCGGGGGCCGAGGGCGCCGACGTCAACGAGATCGTCGACCGCGCCCAGTCGGAGATCTACGACGTCACCGAGCGGCGCACGGCCGAGGACTTCGTGCCCCTCGAGGAACTGCTGCAGCCGACGATGGACGAGATCGACGCGATCGCATCGCAGGGCGGCATCGCGCGCGGCGTGCCGACGGGCTTCGTCGAACTCGACGAGGTGACCAACGGCCTGCATCCGGGGCAGATGATCATCATCGCGGCGCGGCCGGGTGTCGGGAAGTCAACGCTCGGACTGGATTTCATGCGGTCCTGCTCTATCAAGCACCAGATGCCCAGCGTCATCTTCTCGCTGGAGATGAGCAAATCCGAGATCGTGATGCGCCTCTTGTCGGCCGAGGCGAAGATCAAGTTGGCCGATATGCGGTCGGGCCGGATGAGTGACGACGACTGGACGCGGTTGGCGCGCCGGATGAGTGAGATCAGCGAAGCCCCTTTGTTTATCGATGACTCGCCGAATCTGACGATGATGGAGATCCGCGCGAAGGCGCGTCGGCTGAGCCAGAAGGCCGGCCTGCGATTGATCGTCGTCGACTATATGCAGCTGATGACGTCGGGCAAGAAGTACGAATCGCGGCAGCAGGAAGTGTCGGACTTTTCGCGAAGTCTCAAGCTCATGGCCAAGGAACTCGACGTGCCCGTCGTCGCGATCAGCCAGCTGAACCGTGGGCCGGAGCAGCGCACGGACAAGAAGCCGATGGTGTCGGATCTTCGCGAGTCGGGTTGTCTCACCGCAAATACGCGAATCCTGCGGGCGGACACTGGCGCTGAGGTGACGTTCGGTGAGCTGATGCGCACGGGGGAGCGGCCACTGGTGTGGTCGATGGATGAGCGCAAGCGGATGGTCGCGCGGCCGATGACGAACGTGTTCTACAGCGGGCACAAGGAAGTGTTCAAGGTGCGGCTGGCGTCGGGCCGTGAGGTCGAGGCGACGGCCAACCACCCGTTCATGACATTCGACGGGTGGACCCCGTTAGGCGAATTGAAGGTCGGGGATCGGGTGGCGGTGCCGCGACGGGTCCCGGAGCCGGTTCACACGCAGCGGATGGACGAGTCCGAAATCATCCTGCTGGCGCACATGATCGGCGACGGATCGTGCGTGAAGAACCAACCGATCCGGTACGCGAGCATCGACGAGTGGAACCTTCATGCTGTCGCCTCCGCGGCGCAGCACTTCGGAGTGACCGCGGTGCGAGACGATTACCCGGCGGCACGGGTGACGACATTGCGGTTGCCGGCGCCGTATCACTTGACGCATGGCAAACGGAATCCGATTGCAGCATGGCTGGACAAACTGGGGCTGTTCGGGAAGCGCAGCTACGACAAGTTCGTTCCCACTGAGGTTTTCGCGCTGCCAAATGATCAGATTGCCTTGTTCCTCCGGCATCTGTGGGCGACGGATGGCTGCGTCAAGTGGGATGCGAAAGCCGGGCAAGGCCGTGTCTATTACGCGTCGACCAGCCGACAACTCGTTGACGACGTTGCGCTACTGCTGGCCCGGCTGGGTGTCTTCGCTCGCATAAAGCGGGTCCGTAAAGCGGGTTACCGCGATGGATGGCACCTGTACATCTATGGAGCCGAGAACCAACTGCGCTTCCTCAGGCATGTCGGTGTCAACGGTGAAAAGGCGATCGCAGTACGAGAAGTGATCGGCATGCTCGAGAGCAAGGTACGCAACACGAATCTCGACACTGTTCCGAAGGAAGTTTGGACCCATGTCCGCGCCACACTTACCGAGCGGACGATGACGCATCGCCAGTTCGCCGCTGCAATGGGTACCAAGTTCTGCGGATCGACAATGTGGAAACATGCGCCCAGCAGGGCGAGGCTGCATCGGGCGGCAGCATTGTTGGAGGACACCAAGATTCACGACCTGGCGTTGAACGACGTGTTCTGGGACGAAATCGTGGAGATCACGAGTATCGGTACGCACGACGTCTACGACGGAACAGTAAGCGACACACACAATTTCGTCGCAAACTTAGTTAGTCTACACAACTCGCTAGAACAGGATGCGGACATGGTCATACTTTTGCACCGCCCGGACGCGTTCGAACGCGACGATCCGCGCGGCGGTGAAGCCGACCTCATCCTGGGCAAGCACCGGAACGGCCCGACGAAGACGATTACCGTTGCGCACCAACTCCATCTGAGTCGTTTTGCGAATATGGCGAAGCAGTGACGAAGGTGCGCGAAGGCCGTCAGCGTGGCTGATCAGCTGTATGTCCGGATAGATTTATTTGGGTGTTATCGGCTAACTGCCCGCGGGGGTCTGCCGCAAGATCCGGAGACAGCTTCGCCTGCCAGTGTCACCTATTCATCCAGCGGACCCCAGTACGGCTGGATCGCGTAAATTCTTTGACAGAGAAACACAAGCACCTGACGCCGCATAAAACGAGAGCCATCATGTCCGAAGATTCAAAAGCAGACGTTCCACCGAACCACCTATCCATCGATCCGCGCAGCGCCTTCTACAACGAAGAGGTGCTTCGCCGCGACGTGGGTATTCGCTTCAATGGCGTTGAGAAATCCAACGTTCACGAATACAACGTGGCCGAGGGTTGGGTGCGTGCCGAAATCCCGACCGCGAAGGATCGCCGCGGGAATCCCATGGTCGTCAAGCTCAACGGCACGGTTGAACCTTATTTCCGCTCAACGGAGTAGCGGACTTCCCGAGCGAGCAACGCCACCCCTCGAGCAATCCCCCGTGCCCTGACGGACACTCTCCGACAGAGCATGACGAACCGCCCTGGGGCGCGAGTATGGCCAGACTCGAAACACGGCGAGCGGGTATCCGAGCCGCCGCACGAGCGGCAGTTCGGCTCGCCGCTGAAATGGCGGCGCTTGGCGGGTCGATCTTGTCCTCGACTCTGCGAGCCAGCAGCGCGATGTCGCCAGCCGCATCCACCACACAATCAGCAGGCGCTGTTGGGACTCTCGTTAACTTCATGGGAGGACGGCTCTGCCGCCGCGCGAATCTGCGTGTGGACCGTGGAGCTACCGCTGAGACCTGTCGAGCATTTCGTAAGTGCGCTGCCACAGCACCTTTCGTAGCTCCACATCGTCGGCGGCGCGGTGCGTCTTCGCGACACGTCTCTTGCGGAAGTGCTCGCCCGAAGGCCAATCAACACCGGGGGCTGAGTCCGCCAACCATACGAGGGTGTCTGCGCCCTGCTCGGGGGTGCGCAAAAGCTTCCGCAAGGGTGAGTGGAAGACGGCACGCATGACCGCCGTCGAATCGTTGGCGAAATTGGACGCCACCGACCCCGGCTCGAAGGACGCCGCCGCGAGCCCGGCCGATCGATACCTGCGGTGAAGTTCGCGGGTGAACAACACATTCGCGAGCTTGGCTTCCGAGTAGGCGTGCAATGCGCGAAACCGCTTCTCCCCGTTCAGGTCATCGACATGCAGCTGCACCATGCGCGCGGCAATGCTCGATGTGGCGATCACAGCCGCTTTGGATTCGATCAATCGGTCCAGGAGAAGCCGTGTGAGCAGAGCGGGCGCCAAGTGATTCACCTGGAGAGTGCGTTCGTAACCATCACGCGTCAGCTGACGCGCGCCGCTGAGTTGAAGCCCGGCGTTGTTGCACAGCACATCAAGCTTGTCGTAGCGGTTCAAAAGCTCTGCCGCCAGACCGCGGACATCGTCCAGACTGTCGAAATCGCAGCAGTGAGGCGGTGCCCCGACCTCGGCCGCTACCGCCTCAGTCTTCTCCCGGGATCGACCGACGATGACCGTCGTGTGGCCACGAGAAGTCAGCGCCTGGGCCGCAGCACGCCCGACGCCGTCGCTCGCGCCCGTGATGACGATCGTCTTGCCCACGGCCTCGACGATACGTCGACCATGAAGGGCGCAGGACGATTCAACTCGGCGGTCGGTCCAGCGATAAGCGCTGCACCCTTCAGACCTTCTCGGCTTCGATGAGGTCGTGCGGGACGACCGAGAACGTCCGGCCGGTCGGCCTCAGACCGGCGCGGGTGAGGAGGGCCGACAATTCGGCGAGCGAACGCAGGCGTCCGCCGTCTCGTTGGGTCAACGTGTGCAGATCGAGAAGCGGCGAAAACGGGTTCGGGCGATTGGGTTCTTGAAGGTATTCGACCACCACGAGCTTGCTACCCCGGGGCATGCTCGCCGCCACCGCGGCAAGAATCTCACCGCAGCGTTCGTCGTCCCAGTCGTGCAGCACATCCTTGAGCAGATAGACGTCAGCGGTGGCGCAGATGGTGCCGAAGATGTCGCCCTCGACACGGTCGATGCGATCAGCCACACCGCGCTCGGCGAGGAATCCCTGGGCTTCGACGATCATCCCTGCACTGTCGACCAATATCCCGCGCAGGTTCGCGCGCGATTCCGCCACGATCACCGACAGCAGCGTGCCGATGCCGCCGGCGACATCGCACACCACAGCACTGTCCGGCCACGGGTAGACCCGCGCGATGGCACGGGCGCTGATTTCTGTGGCTTGCCGCATCGTCGACGCGAAGATGCGTTGCTCCTCGGGATGGGCGGCGAACCACTCCCATACCGACATCCCGTGCACGAGCTCGAAAGCGCTTCGGCCGCTTCGCACACTGGCGGCAAGGCCGCCCCAGGCATCCACGGTCGACCGCATCCCCTTGTAGCGCATCCACGCCCGCAGCGAAGCAGGGTGATCGCTGCGCAGCACCGCTCCGGTGCGGGTCAGCTTGACCGCACCCGTGCGGCGATCCATCGTGCAGAGGCCGCATCCGACCGCGCCGCGCAGCAGGCGATGGATGGTGTCTTCGTTGCAGTTGACTCGGGCGGCGATCTCGTGCGCGCTCTTCGGCCCATCGGCGAGCACATCGGCAATCCCGAGTTCGGCAATGGTTGCGGCGATCTGGACGCCTCCGACGCCCTCGCCGAGATCCAGCATCGCGATCTGAGGCGGCACCAGAAGGTCGGCGAGCTGTTTGAGTCTGCGCCGCAGAGCGAGCGTGGCCAGCACTACAGGCAGTGGGGTCGACGGCATCCGTGCAGGTTAGCCATCCAGGCGGATTCTCAACCCCCGCTTTCTGGGCCTGGTCACCGCGGGAGGGAAAACACACAAGTGCTCCCCGCTGGCTGCTCGGCGGATGCACTGCCGGGCGGCTGCTCGGCGGCGCTGCGAAAGGTGTTCTACTAGAGGGAGATTCGGACCGACACGACCCACTGAGAGCCTTCGGTGAGATGAGGCCGGGATCCGGAATCGGCAGAATCGCTCTCACCTTCAGGATAAGGCCTGATAGGGGGCTTGTGGCAAGGCCCGGGTGGTGCTGCATGCTGGGACGTCTCAGCAGTACGTCCGAGGGACTTCAGGTGTCCAAACAGATTGATGACGGCCCGTTCTTCCACGGCACGATCGCGAAGCTGAGTGTGGGTGAGCTCCTCACTGCGGGCCATCGATCGAACTACCGTCCCGAGATCGTGATGAACCACATCTACTTCACGGCTCTCGTTGACGGAGCCGGCCTTGCCGCGGAGGTCGCCGCGGAACTCGCCGAGGGGCAAGCACTTCCCAGGGTGTACGAAGTAGAGCCGACCGGGGAATTCGAGAATGACCCGAACGTGACCGATAAGAAGTTCCCCGGCAACCCCACTCGGTCGTACCGCAGCACGGCCCCACTGCGGATCGTCGGCGAGATCACTGAGTGGACGCGACTGACCCCTGAACAGTTGCAGACGTGGCGCCACCGACTGTCTGCGCTGCTCTCAAACGACGATGCGGAGATCCTGAACTGAGAAGACCGCCGTCACCACTCTCTACGTCGCCGCACCAAGCCCTCGGCCGCTCACCGACGTCCTGCACGCCGGCGCTGCGCTGCGCGGTACCTGCTCGTACGCCGCTACTTCGATTCGAAGCGGGTAGCCCGGCCAACTTACGTCTGGCGAGCGCGCACGCCCAGCACCGGCTGGCGGCGGCCGCCGGCGTTGAACTCCGGGCACCAGGGGGAGTGGCCGCGCTCATCGAGCCACGCGATCTGCAGGGCCCGCACGTCGGGCCCGTACAGTTCCACCGCCAGACACATATGCACGTCTGGTTGCGCGACCGCGACGAACTCGGCGCGCCAACCGTCGGGCAACTCCATCGTGTCGCCGGGTGCCGGCACCCGGGAGCGGATCATGTAGTCGGCCACCGTGTTGAGCACCCTCGCCGCTTGCCGGGGTGGCAACGCGGTCACCAACAGCTCCGGCAGCCCGGCTCCGTGCAGCCCGATGGTGTAGGCGAACGGGGTCGGCTCGTCCTCGACGTACTGCACGGCCCAGCCGTGCTCAGAAATCTTTCGTCGGAGCACGTCGTGGTAGTCGGCACGAGTGGCCTCCGGGTGATCGCATTGCCAGCACATCTTGGCTCCTTTCCGTCGCTGCCCTCACCTTCCTCTCGAGGTCCGACAACCTGCCTGCGTGTCGACTTGCTGTAACCGCCGGACCCGCAAGGCGGTCATCGCCGTCGGCGGCGTCCACGAGCCGCGCAGCCATCGCGCTGACGATGCCGGTGCTCGTGAAGTGGCGGGCCTTGGGAAGGAAGCCCGGTCAGATTGACCGACGAGTAGACATCGCCGGTGTGACTCCATAACCTGTCCGAGACAAAACGTGGCCGGACCGGGACGGGTCCCTGCAACGAAGGATCGTGACAATCCGAATGGGTCGGGTGCGCCGTTTACTCCCGCGGATGGCGGGCGGCGTCGCAGCCACGGTCCTGGCGCTGGCTCTGTCACTGGCAGGCCACGTGGTGGCAGACCCGGCGGATGACGCACTGGCCAAACTCAACGAGTTGTCGGCTCAGGCGCTGGAGACCCGCGAGGCCGTCACCGCCGCCCAACACGATGTCGACTCACGAATGGCTGCCCAGAAGGCGGCCGAAGACCGCCACCGCACCGACCTTGATGCCCTCGCAGCCGCGAACTCCCAGCTAGCGCCGTACCAGGCGGCAGTCGACCGCATCGCGGCGATGGACTACATGAGTGGCCGCAACGGCCAGGCAGCGGCACTACTGACCGCATCCTCGCCGCAGCAATTGCTCGACAAGCTGACGCTGCAGCGCGTGGTCGGCGCCACGACGGCTGAGCAGATGAAGGCGTTCCACGCCGCACGCGAGCGCGCCCAGACCGCCGCGCAGGCTTCCGAGAAGTCGGCAGCGGACGCCCGCGCCGCGACCGAGCAGGCCGCCGCGGT
Organism: Mycobacterium sp. GA-1199; assembly: GCF_001500045.1. Lineage (GTDB taxonomy): Bacteria > Actinomycetota > Actinomycetes > Mycobacteriales > Mycobacteriaceae > Mycobacterium. The sequence continues at coordinate 67,159 of NZ_LQIX01000002.1, read as the reverse complement.
CCGCGCGGACCTGCAGGCTAAATGGAATGACCTGCTGCGCAAGATCGCCGCCGCCGAGGCGCAGTACGCGGCGTTGACACCGCAGCAGCAGGCGGTCATCGACAACGCGGTCCCGCCACCAGCAGCGCCGCCCCCGCCCCCCGCTGCGCCCGCACCGCCGGACCCGGCGATTCTCGCGATGCCCGGCCAGCCGCCCGTCGACCCCGCTCAAGCCCTGGCGGCCGCCCGTGTCGATGTCCCGGAGGCACTGCCCGTCGGTGTCGCGAACGAGGCCGGGCTACAGGTCAACACCGTCCTTGCCGCCCGGGCGATCAGCGCGAAATATCCTCAGATCGCCGACATCGACGGCGTCCGACCCGACTCGAAGCCGTGGCATCCGAGCGGCCTGGCGATCGACGTGATGATCCCCAATCCCGAGAGCGCCGAGGGCATCGCCCTCGGTGACGCGATCCGTGACTTCATGCTGAGCAACGCGAGCCGATTCGGGCTCCAAGACGTGATCTGGCGCGGCACCTACTACACGCCGAGCGGTCCGGCGGGCTCAGGTTACGGCCACTACGACCACGTGCACGTCACCACGACACCGCGCCGCTGACCGCGACAACGGTCACGGATGCAGATTCCACTGGCCGCAGTCCTGCGCCAGCACGTCGTTGACGTCGACGCGGATGCCACCGACCACCGGGCCCGGGTTCGACGCGGTGTCGATGATGCGCTGGTAGAGCACCGCGGCCGGGTAGATCTGCCCGTTGGACCAGGACCGCGTCTGCCAGGCCCACACGTGGCCGGGGGTGCCCGACTTGCCGATGACACCGTCGGCGGCGGCCCACTGGCACGGCCTGATGCCGCCGTAGATCCCGGTTCGCTGTACACCGATCACCGAGTTGATTCCGCGGAACCACGGCAGCACCGTGTTGATCCATGTCTGGCGGTCGATGTCGTCGTCGACGCTGAAGAAGATCGGTGCGCTGCGACCGCCACCCGCGGCGGTGTGGAGGTGCCAGCCGGTGCGAGCATCTGCGACGCCACCGGGGTATCCGCGGGTGAAGTCCGACGGTGCCGTACCGCCCGGCTTGCCGTACTGGTAGTTGCTGACGATCACCAGACCGGCGGCGGCCAGGGACTTGGCGTAGGGCAAGGTGATCGGTTTGGCGCCGAAGTTCGAGCCGGGCCGTGAGGTCGACACGTAGTTGATGACGCCCGAGTGGCCGGCGGCCCGGATGTCCCGCGCCGGAATCTGGCGCATCGCATAGTCGATCAGCGTGGGGCGCGCGGCATCGGCGCTCGGCGCGTGCGTAACCGCCGATGCCGCACCGAGTCCGGCCAGTGCCGACACCGTGGCGGCGTAGCGCAGTGCGTCACGCCGGGATAACTGCACCGCGCGATGTTATCTATGAGACGCCTGTGATTAGGGAGCCACGCGGGGTCGATATCAATTTTTGATGCCGCACCGGTACGGGCCGGTGCGGCGCCAGGATGCGCCTCCGTCACCGATACCGAACGCCGGATCAGATACCAAGCACCTCGCGTGCGCGGTCGATTTCGTCGGGGTCGGTGGTCGACGGGATGAGCCGGAGTTCGTCGAGGCCCGCCTCTCGTGCACCGTTGACGGCGGCAAGAAGGCCGGCCGCTCCGCAGTTCATCGTCCCCGTGCCCGGAGTGGTCAAGTAGGAGACGTCTTCTCCGACGGTGCCGACTTCTTCTTCCCAGAAGTCCTTCACGTGCTCCCGAAGTTGACGTTCCGGCTCAGGCCCGAGCGCGAACCAAACCGGCGCGGAGAAGTGTGGCCGATCCGTCCTGCCTGCAGCCCGCCACGCCTCGATGACACGCTCGCGCTGAGCCGCCAGCGCCTCAGGGTCGAAGTGCAGCGAATGGGCCGGGTCGCTCACTCCAGCAGCCCATCGTGCCGCTCGAGCAAGTGCCTTCGGGCCGATCACGCCGGCGACAAGCGGAATGCCGTCGCTCTGCACGGGCACGGGCCCTACGGGAAAGCGTCCGTCGATGGGCGGCTCCTGGGCCCACACGCGGCGCATCGCCGCGACGGCCTCGTCCATTCGTTGCCGCTTTCGGTCGAGCGGGCAGTCGGCTGCGAGGTAATCCTCGTCCCAGGCGCCGATGCCGATCCCGAGCGTCAAGCGCCCGTCCGATAGGACGTCGATCGTCGCCAAGTCCTTGGCGAACAGGACGGGGTTTCGCATGGGGAGTGCGACGACGTCGGTCCAGAGTCGGACGCGCTCCGTCATCGCAGCCGCGGCGGCAAGCTGCGGGACGACCGACCAGCTGTAGGGGTAAACGATTCGTTCGTAGGTGACGAGCCCGTCCCACGGGCCCTCGTCTATCTTCCGATACCACGCAAGCTCCGTCTCGCGTCCGTGCGGGAACAGTGTCGGAAGACCCATGGAGATCTTCAACCCGAGATCAGAGCTCAACGTGGCTCCCCGGGAGGCGTGGGGCAGAGCGGAATCCGACTACTAAGCGGCGCAGCGCTATCCGTGACATATGCAGCATTCCTTTACTGAACCGGCGATCGACAGCAGGCATAATAGCAACAGTCTGTTCAATTAAGCTCGCGTATCTCGGGGATCGAAAGGCCGCCCCGCGCTGGCGCGGTCTAATGGGACACCGACGACGAGGAGGCCCGATGAAAGCGACAGCGCGCAACGCCAGCGTCGGTCCAACTGCAAGGGACCAAGGACCGTGAGCTCGTCAACGCACCGCAGTGCGGCGAATCATGCAGTCAGACAACGCGTTCGCCCTGGCGGACGCAGCGAGCGTGTGCGTGAATCGGTGATGCGCGTATGTCTGGAGTTGTTGACCGAAGGCAAGGTGGAGCTTCCGATCGCGGAGGTGGCGGTACGGTCGGGGGTGAACAGGGGCACGATCTATCGGTGGTGGCCCACCTCGGCGGCACTGCTGGACGAAGCTCTCGTATTTCACGCGCGTCATCGCACCGACACCCCGGACACCGGCGCGTGGGAGAGCGATGTCCGGACCCTGATCACCGAGTTGGCCTCGCTCGCAGCCGATCCCGTGGAGCGGGCAATCATGGCCACGATGATCTCGGGGCGGTACCCGTCGTTGAACGACTCCATGATGGGCTGGTTTCGAAACGACCTCTCGCAATGGTTCGGGATGGTCGAGCGAGGTATTGATCGCGGCGAGGTGAGCGCTGACGTGGATTCGGCGGTCGTGTTGCGCATGATGCTGGCACCCGCGGTGTCGGTCTCCCTCTTCGAAGGACGAGCGATGACACCCGACGAGATCGATTCCCTGGTGACGTTGGTGTGTCGAGCTACGGCAGCGCGGTAGGGATCCGGTCAACCGTAAAGCGAAGTGAACTTCGGCTAGCCGGCCGGCGTCACATCCAGGCCAGAGCCCTTGATCGACGCCTTGGCACGGTTCTCGGCCCGGACCAACCTCTTCCCGCGCACGAAGCCCGTCGCCGAGATCGACGCCGCAAGCAGCGCGCTCTCACCCTTGACGAACGGATGAAACCCGACGCCGGCGCCTCCGCGGCCCTTCACCGGGATGTCGGCGACTTCGGTGACCTTCCAGCTCTTTTCCGCCAGCGACAGAATGGCCTCGCCGTTGGCGCACGAGACGGGCAGCGCGGCGATGACCTCGTCGTCGCCGCCCGCCAACTTCACCCCGGCCACGCCGTTGCCGGCGACGCCCTGCGGATTCACCGCCACCGGGTCGATCCGTAGAACCTTGCCGCGCCGGGTCACCAACGCCAGGTGGTACCCCTCGGCCAGCACACCCGAGCACACGAGGCCGGTGATGTCCGGCGCGACGGGAATCTCGCGGACCTTGTACGGCAGCCCTCCACCGGAGGTGAACTTCACCCGGCCGTCGGTCCACACCGCCCACCCCAGCCCGGAGGTGAGCAGCTCGCCGTGGCGGTCGGAGAAGACGCCGCGGTCGTCGAGCCGCCAGGACGCGTTCACCTTGCGCTCCCGAGGTCCGTCGTCTGCGCCCCCGGACGTGACCGGCGTGGCGTCGAAGTCGAGCACGGTGCGGCGGTCGAATTCGGGGCCCTTGAACAGTTTTGCGGTCTCCACCAATTCCTTGTCGATCACCGACTTCCGCGCCTCCGGATCCGACACCAGCTCGGTGAGTTGGGCGAATTCGGCGTCCAGTCGTTCGGCCTCGGCCTGCAGTTCGATGACGTCGAGTTTGGTCAGGCGGCGCAGTTGTAACGCCAACACGTAGTCGGCCTGAACGGCGCCGATCTTGAACCGGTCCTGCAGACCCTGTCGGGCTTCGTCGACGGTGTCGGAGCCGCGGATCACCGCCACCGCGGCGTCGATGTCGAGGTGGATGGTCATCAGGCCGGCCACCAGATGACGGCGGGCGGCGACCTTCTCCAGCCGGTACTCACTGCGGTGCAGCACCACCGAATCACGCAGGGAGAGAAATGCTTTGATAAACTCGCGCACCGACCACCACCGCGGCACCCGGTTCTCGTCGAGCGCGACGAGGCTGGCGGCGAAGGTCCCTTCCAAAGGCGTCAGAGCCAGCAGCTGATCGCGGATCTGCTCGGCGCTGTGGCCACGTTTGGCGGTGACGACGATCCGCAGCCCGTTGCGGCGGTCGGTCAGATCGGACATGTCCGCCACACCGGGCAGCTCACCGGACTCCACCAGGGCCCGAATCCGTTCCTGCACCGTGTTACTCGCGACGCCCGGCGGCAACTCGGTGATGACGACATTCTTCCCGTCCACCGACAGCGTGCCGCGCACGGTGAACTGGCCCCGACCGGTGGTGATGTACTCCCGCAGGCCGGCGGTACCGACCACCGTGGCACCGCAACCCCAGTCCGGGCCGGGGATCAACTTGACCAGGCGGTCGTCGGTCATGTTCGGCGTCTTCAACAGCGCCCGGCAGGCGGCCATGATCTCGCGCGGATTGTGGGCGGGCACCTTGGTGGCCCACCCCTCGGCGATGCCGACGGCACCGTTGCACAGCAACACCGGCCACTGGGCAGGCAGCACCGTCGGCTCGACCCATTCGCCGTCGAAGGTCGAGACCATCGGCACGGCGTGACTGTCCAGCTCGGCGGTCAGCGCGGCGCCGGGAGCCGACAACCGCATCTCGGTGTAGCGGTCGGCGGCGGGGATGTCGCCCTGGATACGCGGGAACGCGCCTTGCCCGTCAATGACTTTCACGCGCTGGAACTCGGCGGCCATCAGCGCGGCCGCACCGTACATCGACGTACCGCCGTGCGGGTGCAGGTTGCCGGTGACGGCCGAGCAGACCTTGGAGGACTTCTGCGGCTTGTTGCCGGGCGTCAGCTTCGAATCGTGCATCTGGTACAGGAGGCGACGCTGACCCGGCTTGAGTCCGTCGTAGGCCGAGGGGATCGCGCGGTCGCTGACGCTGTAGAGCGCGAAGGTGAGTTGGTAGCGGTTCCAGTAATCGTCGGCGCTCTGGTCGAGGACCAGGTCCGGATTCTGCTCTGGAACGTCCAGGGTGGCGGTCACGTGGCTCTCCTAGTCGAGATCGAGGGAATTGGTGTCGACGCGGGCGGCGATCTCGGCCATCCACGTGCGACGACCCTCGGGCGGTCCGCCGAACAACGTGTGGTGCAACTTCTTCTCCCCGTCATCGGGCAGGACACGAATCACGGTGCGCCGCTGGGGATCGAGCACGGTGTTCCAGAAGTCGTCGGCGTCCATCTCGCCGAGGCCCTTGTTGCGCTGCACCTCGACCCTGCCCTTCGAGGTGGCCTTCATCTTGGCGACCGCCGCGTCGCGCTCGGACTCGTCCTGACAGTAGATCCGCTCGCTGGCGGTCTTGACGACGAACAGCGGCGGCAGGGTCACATAGACCATCCCGGCCTCGACGAGCGGACGGTAGAAGTCGAGAAACATCGAGATCAGGCTGGAGTTGATGTTGCCGCCGTCGGGATCGGCGTCGGAGGCGAACAGGATCCGGTCGTATCGGCACAACTCGGGGTCGCAGTTGTCCCGCACACCGCAGCCCAGGATGCGCTCGATGGAGTCGAACTCGTCTTTGGACCGCGCCTTGCTCAAGGCAAACCCATATACGTTGGGCGGCTTGCCTTTCAGTGGGAATGCCGCCTGGAAGGTGGCGTCGCGGGCGGCCTTGATGGTGCCCAGCGCCGAATCGCCCTCGCAGAGGAACAACTCGGCGCCCGACCCGCGACCGGTCTCGCGGCTGGGCAGCAGCTTGGGCGGCAGAGACAGGTTGGTGCCCAAGCCCTTGGCCTTCGAAGCCGCACGCGACCGTGCCTTTGCCCCTTCCGCGCTGCGCCGTGCCCGCGCGGACTCCAGCGCCAGCTTGGTCCACAGGGTCACCGCGTCGCCGTTGGCCGGATTGGCCGCCCACACCGTGACGCTGCGCGCCACATCCGGGGCCATCGCCACGTTCAGCGACCGCGACGACACCGCGGTCTTGGCTTGTGAGTCCCAGGAGACATCGGGGGCACGGGTGTCGACGGCGAGTGCGGTGACGGCGGCGAAATCCTGTGGCTCGGGGCCTTCTTCGCCCTTGGCCAGGCCGAGATCCCGCATCCGCGACGCACGATCGGCCAGGGCTTCGGACAGCCCCTTCATCGCGGCGGTCAGATGCGATCCACCGCCGGGGGTTCGCACCGTGTTGCAGAACGCGGCCACCGTCGCCGGTTCGGCCGGGCCCGCGGTCAGGGACCAGCGGAACGGTGTAGGGCCGCGCCCGGTGGTGTACTCGCCGCGACCCTCGACCACGGCGCGGATGTCGGGCGCCGGGGTGCCCGCGGCGGTGCACATGAGGTCCAGCAGCGTGTTGGTGCCCCACGGGCCGCCGAATGGTTCAAGCAACGCCGGCGGCACCTGCTCGCCGGGCCAGCCCTCGTCGACCACGACCAGGTGAACACCGGGAGACATCCGGGCCGCGGCATGCGCCCGCAGCAGCACTTCGCCGATGTCGATGCTGGTGTCCGGGACCACCGCCGGGTCGAACAGGATACGGACGGTGGTGCCATGCATGGCGGGCTTGCGATTGCCGGTGCCCCGCAATTTCTGCGCGTCGGATCGAGTGAACGGGGCGTCGGGATCGAACTCCTTGCCCTCGAAGGTTCCCGGATAGCCGCGCCCGAAGCTCTGCACATAGGTCTTACCGGCCCGGTGCACGGTCACGTCGGTGCGCGCGGAGATGAACACCGCTGCGGCCGCGCCGATTCCGTTGAGACCGGCGCCGGTGCTCGTCGCATCGATATGGGCGTCGAACTTCCCGCCGGCCCGCGCGGTGCCGAGCGTCTTGACGATGCCGTTCTTTCCTGTCGCCGGATCGGTGTCGACGGGCAGGCCGCGGCCGTCGTCGGCGACGCTGACCGAGCCGTCGGCGTGCAGGGTGATCGTCACGGTCGATCCACCGTTGCCGGAGTCGGCGACCTCCTCGATCGCGTTGTCGATCAACTCACGCAACGCGGTGTTGAGCACGTCGAGCCCGAGGTTCACCGCCGGCCGCAGGCGCGTGTGCTGGACATCATCGAGTTCGGTGATGTCGGCGGCGGTGTAACTCACTGCGGGTCCTTTGTGTCGATGCCGAATTGGGGGCCGCAGGAATCGTAGACGCGGGGATCGACATCTCCGCGGAACCTGAGGGCCTGCCGTGATCACGGTGTCGACACAGCGAGGTGAAGACTGCCTCGAACGATTCGACGCGCCTGCCGCAGTGTGTCGGACCTCCTGTTTCCGTCGACGGTGCCTCGCGCGGTCTCAGGGTCCAACGGTGCCGGCTGGGGCGCCGGACGTGCCGCGGCCGACATGGCAATGCTCGACACCCACGAGTCGATAGCGGGGTAGCAAGGGCGGAACCGGCATTCACATAAGCGGGGCCGTGCGATAACGTCGAAATCAGTGTCCTGTATTTATCAGATTGGATCTGCCCGATGACCGTGACCGGCGAACAGCAAGAGATCCTGCTCGAAGACGTCGAGTTCAACCGGCGGGATCATCCCGATCGGCCGCTGCGGCCCATCCCGCCCGGCCGCGACCACTTCGCGGACCAGTGGCGGCAGATGCGCGAGTTCATGTTCGGCGAGTGGATCGACATCGACAAAGAGGTCCAACCCAACGAACTCACGCGGCTACGCGACGACTACTTCTGGCAGGGCGACGAATACATCGTCGGCGTGGTCGACGCGTTCGAGCGCCTCGGCTACGAGAAGGGCCGCGCACTGTATGAACAGGCGCTGACCCAGGGCATCGACACGCTCGAGGACCCGCCCCGGGAGTTCGTCGAATTCTTCGAGCACCTGGATCAGCTTCCGAGCCAGTTCGACCTCGAGGCCGCCGAACGCGGCCGCATGCTGGCGATGTCGGCCACCAGGACCGCCACCATGATCATCCAGGGGTGGGCGTTCTACGAGACCGCGATGACCGGAGACATCTCCGCCTCCACCGGCGCCACCGGTCGTTTCGCCGATGACGGCCCGCGGCGCTTCATCGAGACCGCACGGGTGTTCGCGGAGTTCACGCTGCCCGACATCTTCGACCGGCACTCGGAGGCCTTTCAGGATGTGGTGCGGGTGCGGTTGATGCACGGGCTGGCCAGTCGTGGTTTGCGCCGCAAATGGGGGGACGACGTCTACCTCAAGTTCGGCGAGCCCATTCCGGTGACGTCCCTGCTCGGGTTCGGCAGCGGGATGCTGCTCGGACGGCTCGTCGACCACGCGTTCGGGCGCAAGCTGACCAGCCAACAGCTCGAGGACCTCGCCGAGTACTCGTCGTACTCCGGGCGGCTGTGGGGTGCGCCGGAGCGGCTCTATTCCCCGACCGGCCTGGAGCTGATCAAGTCGCTGAACTATGTCCTGGCCAGGGGCGGCAACCCGTCGCCGTGGCGAGCCGAACTCGTCGATGCGATCGCGGGTCCCGCGCACCTGACGACGCTGACCGAAACGCTTCCCGGCGTCGTCAAGAAGTTGGTGGCACGGCACGCCAACCAGCTCACCGCAACCCTCGCGCTCGTCCCGGCGGGCGCGGTGTTCGGATACCAGCAGATCGAGGCGATGGTGGCCGGCAGCTTCTTCGAGCCGCTTGGCTACAACTACGAACGCCGGGTCCGGATCTTCAAGAAGGTCGCCAGGCTCAACGTCGGCATCGCGATCGTGGCCGACAAGCTGCCGTGGTCCAACCCCCTCCGCGAGCAGAGAAAAAAGACCGGTGCAGCCGCGCGTGATCGGATCGCGATGCTGAACAAAATCGCCAAGGGCCGGCAGATTCCGCTGACGTACACCCACCACGACCGATCGACCAAGGGAGAGGGCTTCACCGGCTAGGCCCAGTTCCAACGCTTGACAACATACAACCGATTGGTTGTATATTGTGGTGGTGCCCGACCAGGACGAGGACAGAGCGGACGCGTTCTTCCACGCCCTGGCCGACCGGACTCGGCGAGACATCCTTCGTCGGGTGCTGGCCGGCGAGCACTCGGTCACGGCGCTCGCGGCGCAGTACGACATGAGCTTCGCCGCGGTGCAAAAGCACGTCGCCGTGCTGGAGAAGGCGCGCCTGATCTCCAAGCGTCGTCAGGGGCGAGAGCAGCTGGCGAGTGGCGAGGTGGAGGCGGTGCGGTCAGTCGCCTCGATGCTCGCCGAGCTCGAGGACGTCTGGCGCGCTCGCATCGCTCGCATTGACGACCTACTCAGCGAGGAATGACCATGCCTGTCACCAACATCAGCAAGAACATCGACGAGCGCACCCTGACGATCACCGCAGAATTCGCGGCACCCGTCGAGCGCATTTGGCAGATCTACGCCGACCCGCGGCAGCTCGAAAAGATCTGGGGCCCACCGGGTTACCCGGCCACCGTGGTCGAGCATGCGCTCACCCCGGGTGGCACCGTCACCTACTACATGACCGGCCCCGACGGCGAGAAGTACGGAGGCTACTGGAAGGTCACGGCCGTCGACGAGCCGCACAGCTTCAGTTTCGAAGACGGCTTCGCCGACGAAAATCTCAAACCCGCAACCGATATGCCGGTCGCGCACAGCGTCTACACCTTCGAGGCGATCGGCGACGCTGCCACCAGGGCCACCTACGTCAGCACGTACGAGTCGGCCGAGGGCCTGCAGAAGGTGCTCGAGATGGGCGTCGAAGAGGGCACGGCGCAGGCGATCAATCAGATCGACGAGTTGCTCGCGAGCTGACGTCGGGCACGGTCACGGTGTCGGAACCCTCTGTCGTCCCGCCGATCTTCGGCTGGAGTGTCGCGAATGTGCCGGCAGCGGCGGTGAGTCCGCCGACCACAACGGCCCACCCGCCGGCCCATCCGACATGCGCGGCGGTGCCGCCGACGATCAACGGACCTGAGGCGCGCCCGAGGGTCGCCCACCCCTGCAGCCGCGCATTCGCCGTCGCGAACTCGCTCAGCCGGACTCGTCGGGCCACAAGGAGTGGGCGAAGCATGCTGCTGGTTCCGGACGCGGCACCACAAACCAGTCCGGCCAGATACAGCCACGGTGACGCGGTCGACGCGAGCATGCTGATCAGCGCTACCGCGTGCAACGCCGCCGCTCCGGCGGCGAGCACTTCCGGTGGAAGCCTTCCAATCCGCCCCGCCAGCACAGCGCGTCCGGTGACCTTTCCGATTCCGCTTGACGCGAGCACGAATCCCGCGACATACGGGTCGACACCTCGGTCGCTCAACATTGCGACGACCAAAACCGTCGCGGCGACGGCACTCGCTTGTTCAAGCGTGTATGCCACACGCAGGCGCCGCATCGTTCGAGAACCAATCAGCGGGCGCGATGCTGTCGGCGGGTTGCAGTGGGTCGGAATGTGCCGCGGCAGATACCGGGCGTGCAGCGCTGCGGTCACCACCCCGCCCGCGGCTCCGAGGACCGCGACGGCAGCACGCCACCCGAGCGTTTCGACGAGGTACTGAGCCAAGGGCACGAACACGCTGCTGGCCAGCCCACCGGCCACCGTGACGGCGGCGATCGTTCGACGCATCCGGCTTGAATCCATCAGGGCGAGAACAGCGAATGTCGGTTCGTAGAGAGTGGCAGCCATGGCCGCGCCGATCAGCGCCCATGCGGCATAGAGCATCGCTATCGACGACGCCGACGCCCACAGCGTGGTCGCGACGATCATCAGCAGTGCGCCCCCAGTCATCGTCACCCGCGGTCCCAGCCTGGCCAACAACACGGCGACGGCCCGCGCAGACATGCCCGCCACGAGGAGTCCGACCGAGAACGCGCAGCTGACCGCGGTCACACCCCAGCCCGGTTGGCGTGTCATGAGGGGCGCCACGGCGGCGAACGCGTAGTACAGAACTCCCCAGGAGATCAGCTGTGTGATGGCCAGCGCGGCCGTCGCCCGCCGGAGTTCCGGCGGGCCCGACCGTACTGCCTCAGCCGCAGCAGGCACTCGTCTCCGCCTCGGGTTGGGGAACCGCCGGCTCAGGCTGTGCCTTGAGGCCGCAGGTCGATCCGGATGTCGGAAGAACCAGCTCCACCCGGTTCGAGGCGTCGTCGTCCCCGGCGAGTGCGGCGACCACCGAACGGACCTGCTCATAGCCGGTCGCCAACAGCAGGTTGGGCGCACGGCCGTAACTCTTCGCTCCGACGGCGTAGAACCCCTGTTCGGGATGGGCGAGTTCGGCCGCCCCGTGCGGGGGCACCGAACCACACGAGTGGATGTTGGGGTCGATCAACGGGGCCAGCGCCCGCGTGCTCTCCACCCACGGGTCGAGGTCGAGGCGCACCTCGCGTAGGAAGTCGAAGTCGGGACGAAATCCCGTTGCCGCCACGATCTCGTCGAACGGTCCGGTTTCCCGGCCCTCGGGCGACACCAACACGATGCCCGACTCGTCGACGTCGGTTCGTTCGGTGCGGAAACCCGTCAACAGCCGGACCTCACCCGAGGAGACCAACTGGTGCGCGTCGGCCCCGAGCTTGCCCCGCTCGGGTAGCCGCGCATCGACTTCGTTGCCGAAGACCCGCGTCTTTTCGCCTCTACGCACGATCCAGGTGATCGTGGTGCCGGGAGCCGCCTCGGCCAGCAGGGCCAACTCGCGGATCACGTGCTTGGCCGAGTGTCCGCTTCCGACCACGGCGACCCGTCGGCCGGCGTAGCGATCGCGTTCAGTGCCGAGCACATCGGGAATTCCGTAGCTGATGCGCCGGGCCGCTTGGTCTTCGCCGATCGCCGGAATACCCTCAGCACCAATCGGATTCGGGGAGCGCCAGGTTCCTGTCGCATCGATGACGGCGCGCACCGGTGTCCGCGTGTCACCGTGCGGGCCGCTCGTGGTGATGATGAATGGCCGGGCGCTGCGGTCGTCGTCGCGCAGCTTGTCCACACCCTGGCGGGTGACACCGACAACCCGGTGGCCGAGCCGCAGATGGGGCGCGATGGCATCCAGCCCCGCCAGCGGCGACAAATACTGCTCGACGATCTCGGCGCCGGTCGGGTACGCGGCCGGATCCGGCGAGTTCCACCCGTGACCCTTCAGCAGCCGTTGCGCGGCACGATCCATGTCGTAGCGCCACGGCGAGAACAGGCGCACGTGGCCCCAGCGTCGGACGCTGGCGCCAACGACTTCTCCAGCTTCGAAAACGACGAACGGCAAGCCGCGCTCGGCCAGGTGCGCGGCCGCGGCAAGCCCGACCGGACCGGCCCCGAGAACCGCGACGGGAAGCTGCTTCGACATGGTGTTCCTCCTTGTTGTGGGGTTCATGTGTTGTGACGGGTGAAAGCCCGTATGGACGCGATGAGTCGCGTGGGTGCATCCTTTGGCATGAGCCACCGTCTATAGAGGTGCCGGCCGCGTATTCCGTGACCGCGGCGCAACCGATAGGGAGTCGGACATGACGTCGAACCTGACAAGCCGAGCCGAGCTGACGGTCGAGGACGTCTGGCGGCGCTTCGGCGCGGAGATGCGCACCTTCGTCCGTCGGCGCGTGGCGGATCCGCATCGCGCCGACGACCTGGTCGCGGACATCCTGCTGCGGGTCCACCGGAACTTGAGCGCACTGGACGATCACGATCGCCTGGCGGCGTGGCTGTTCCGCATCGCCCGCAATGTGATCATCGACGAGTACCGCCGGGCCGGCGACAACAGAGAAGTACTCGAGGCCGCACCGGGCGAGCGTCTGGTGAAAGACATCGCCGACCCCACCGACACCGAAGATGTGCGGCGCGAGTTGGCCAATTGCCTGAGACCGTTACTGGATGACATGTCTCCCGCCTACCGGCGCGCACTGGAGTTGACCGACCTTGACGGCGTGACGCAGGCGGTCGCGGCCGAGCAGGAGGGAATCACCGTCTCGGGCATGAAGTCCCGAGTCCAGCGCGCCAGAAAACAGCTCGCCGACCTACTGACTCGGTGCTGCTCGCTAACCCTGGACGCGCGCGGAATGCCGCTGGATTACACGCCTCCCGCGCATTGTCACCCCAGTACGTCCGTTGACGTCGCCGACAGGACGTGCGGCTGCTCGCCCCGGTGAGTGGCACACCCTTTCCGATTCAATCGGTACGGATGTGCCACTCGGCTGAGGGCTTAGATGGCGGCACGCCTTAACAGCCCGAGCCGGTCAACTTGTTGTACGCGCGTTCGTAGTTGCTCGCGGCCTGCAACGTAAGCACGTTGTTCGGCCCCCACTTGTCGTAAGCGTTCTTGAACGCCTTCGCGGTGAAGTCGTAGTCGTGCCATATCTTGGCGCAGTACTTGGCGTGATCGCGTTCCATCGGCTTCGCGTCCGCCATGCCGGACCCGAGGCCGGCGAGCGCGAGTGACAGCGCGACGGCCGCGGCCGCCCTTCTCGCGATTGCCCGAATGTTCATCTGAGTTCCCTTCGTAGGTGGGCGGGATCTTCCCGCTTGCACCCCGTACAGACGTGGGCCCGCGTCAAAGGACGCGAATGTTCACCGCAGTTCATTTCCGATATCACGACCGGAATCAAGGTGTCGCAGCCGACGGTGTCCGACCAGTCCAAATTGCTGCGTGACGCTGGACTTCTGACCTTCGAATGCCGAGTGTCGTGGGTGTACTACACCGTGGTGCCCGAGTTGCTGCAGCCTCTGTCCGCACTGCGCCCCGAGATTCCGATCGCCAGGACGACTCGCGTCACAGGAGGTCCGTGATGGTTTTGGGGCCCGCCTCGTAGAGCACGCCGGGCAGCATGCCACCGTCGATCTCGATGGTCGTGCCGTTGATGTAATCGGCTTGCCCGCTGCACAAGAACACCGCCACCCGCCCCACCTCGGCCGGCTCTCCCGCCCTGCGGAGCGGGATGTCCCGGAAGTATTTCTCGGCGGTCGGGTCGTCCTTGGGCAACACGAATGACTTGAAGTTGTCGGTCATCGTCGGCCCGAGCGCCAGGCAGTTCACCCGCGCCTTGGGACCCCACTCTTCGGCCAGCGACCGGGTCAGGTGGTTGAGTCCGGCCTTGGCCGCACCGTAGGACACGAGAGTCGGCGACCCGGCTGGATGCCCGGCCCCGGACGAGATGTTGACGATCGAGCCGACACCGTCCTGCTCGCGCATTTGTCGAAAGACCCTGATCGCGAACCACATCGGGCTGATCAAATTCATCTGGACAGCGAATGAGTGGAACAGGACCGTGCGCTCGAAGTCGTCGGCACCTGTCGGCGCGCCCTGCATGCGCGCGACGAGTTCGGGAACGTCCTCGACGTGTGGAGTGGGGACCGTGCCGCCCGCGTTGTTGACCAGTATGTCGATGCGCCCGTAGTCGGCAACGACGCCGGAGATGAATCCGTCGATCGCGCGATAGTCACCCTGATCGCACACCCGCTGAGAAGAGCGGCCGAGCCAGTCGGCGTTCTCCTCGACGCCCGGCATGGCCTCGAGCGGCCGTCGCGAACACCCGATGACGGTCGCTCGGGCGCGCAACAGTTCGTGTGCGATACCGACCCCGACGCCCCTGCTGGTTCCGGTCACGATGGCGACCTTGCCCTCAAGGGGTGCGTTTCCGTGCACGGGATTGTCCTCTCGTTAAGGCGGATTGGCTAGCAGACCGATTCGCCTGGGAGTCAGACCTTATCGACTTACAGATCGACTCGGAATGTGTCGGCGTCGGCGCCGTTGAGCGGCACCGGTCAAGCGCTCATGGCATCGGACTGACCGACGCGCAGCGACTCCACGATCTCGAGCAGCCATCTCGACGACGGGGTGATGCCGCCGGTACTGACGAGGCCGCGCGGATGCACGACGTCGGTGTGCTGTTCGAAAGCTGGAGGAGGATTCGCAGAAGTTCGAGGAATCCAAGCAGCGTCGCCCCGAGCGGAGGATTGCGTCGGCTCCGGCAGACCACGTGCTAACGCCGCCCGCGCGGCCGCCGATGAAAGGGACATGACGCCGTCCCGTGGAGTCGTGGTCGCACTCGCCGGTGCGGTGAGTGGGTTCTGGTTGGGGGGAATGGCGACGGCCCATGCGGATGCGTTCGCCCAACTCGATCGCGTTCCCGTCGTGGCCTCCCCGACATGCGGTGGCAGCGTCAGCGCCGAGGCACAGGTAACCCCGGTACAGGCCGGCGATCGCGCAGAGGACGGGGTCCGCGTCGCCATCCACTACGACGCCGGTACCTACGACGGCTCGTGTTCTCTCACCGTCGCCGCCGATTGGGTCAACCTCGACACCGGCGCCTCGGGCAGCAGCGACATCACCGCTGTCTCGACCATCGACGGCCACTACGGCTTCATCGGCTATGCCAATACGACATTCGCGACCGGTCCCGGCACGGTGGTTGTCACGCTCAGCTCGCATCCCGATGACGAGATGCGACTCACCACCTGAGTCCGAAGCGCCTGCCTACTTCTCCCTCGGCCGCCGGGACAGCGGCTGCCACCAGCGAAAACTTCGTGGTGGCCCCGCCGTGCAGCAATCTTTGACAGCTGTCAGAAATTTGGTACCGTAGCCGGTGACTGAGTTCACAGAAACGGTAGGCAACATGGCTTCATCACCCACGGCCGCGATCATCGGCGCAGGCATCAGCGGACTGACCACGGGCAAGAACCTCGCGGACGCCGGTATCGAGTACGACTGCTTCGAGTCGTCCGACCGGATCGGCGGGAACTGGGCGTTCCGCAATCCGAACGGCCACTCCAGCGCGTATCGGTCGCTGCACATCGACACCTCGCGTGAGTGCCTGTCGTTCCGCGACTTCCCGATGCGCGCCGATCTCCCCGACTTCCCGCATCACTCGCAGGTCAAGGAGTACCTGGACGACTACGCCGAAACCTTCGGTCTGCTGGACCGCATCCACTTCCGAAACGAGGTCAAGCACGCGCGCCGCCTGCCGCAGGGAGGCTGGGAACTCGACACCGCGGACGGACGGACACGGCGGTACGACACGCTGGTCGTCGCGAACGGGCATCACTGGGATCCGCGCACGCCCGACTTCCCGGGCGAATTCACCGGCGAGAGCATCCACGCCCACCACTACATCGACCCCACTGAACCGCTCGATCTGCGCGGCAAGCGCATCGTCGTGGTCGGCATCGGGAACTCGGCGGCCGACCTGGTTTCCGAGCTCTCTCAGAAGTCTTGGCGCAACACGGTTTATCTCTCCACCCGCTCGGGGGCGTGGATCGTGCCCAAGTACATCTTCGGCAAGACCGCCGACAAGGTCGCGCGCTCGCTGCCGGTGATCCCACTGTCGTGGCAGCGGCGTGCGATGCAGCCGTTCGCCAAGCTGATGTTCGGTGATCCCGAAAGCTACGGCCTACCCAAACCCAACCATCGGTTCCTCGAGGCGCACCCCACCCAATCCGCCGAACTGCTCATGCGGCTGGGTTCCGGTGACGCGACCGCGAAGCCGAATATCGAACGCCTGGACGGGAATTCGGTGGTGTTCGTCGACGGTTCGACCGTGGAGGCCGACGTCATCATCTACGCGACGGGATACAACATCACGTTCCCGTTCTTCGACCGCAGCTTCATCGAGGCCCCCGACAACCGGCTCCCGCTGTACAAGCGCATCCTCAAGCCGGGCATCGACGACCTGCTCTTCATGGGATTCGCCCAGGCGGTGCCCACGCTGTTCCCGTTCGTGGAGTGCCAGGCCCGGTTGGTCGCCGCGTACCTCGCAGGCGCCTACCGGCCCCCGTCGGAGGCCGAGATGTGGCGCGTCATCGCCGCCGACGAGCGCAAGTACGTCGGCCACTTCGCCGACAAACCGCGGCACACCCAGCAGGTGGATTACTGGGATTACGAACGCGATATGCGCAAGCGTGAGTTGCCGGCGGGTCGGCGCCGCGTCGAGAAGTTCGGTCCGGTGCAGCTGGCCGGCCGGGCACGCGAGGCAGCCGGTGTCGCCTGAGTCGACGCAGACGTCGCGGCGCAACGCGCGCCGGCCGCAACCGCGCGGGGACGAGAGCCGACAGCGGCTGCTCGAAGCCTTCGAGCAGCAACTGCAAACCCAGTCGCTCGCCGAGATCAGCGTCGCCGAGGTGGCTCGGGCGGCGGGGCTGAAGCGGCCGGCGTTCTACTTCTACTTCGCGGGCAAGCACGAGGTCGTCACCGAACTGCTCACCGACATCTTCGCCGACGACGTCTTCACCATCGGCGGCTTCCTGGCCGGCGGCGGTGACCCGCGGGCCTCCGTGACCGACGCGATGACGCGGACGTTCGAGTCATGGCACGCCCATCGGACCCTGTTCCGTGCGATGCTCGACGCCCGCGACTCCGACCCCGAGGCCAAGGCCATCTGGGACCAGTGGTTGGCGCGGTACGAGGAGTTCGTCGGCGACTTCATCGCCACTCAGCCCACCATCGACATCCCGGACGCCAAAGCTCTTGCCCACGCGCTGATCTCGATGAACGAACGGGTCCTCGACCGTCACATCCGCTCGGATGACGGACCGGAGGCCGCCCGCCCGCTTCTGGCGGCGATCATTCACGTCTGGCACACAGCGCTTTTCGGAGAGGCTGCACAGTGACATCCACCCAGATCCAGATTCGCGTCGACGGCGACATCATCGCGGCGCGGCGCTTCCCGGCGACGACGGACGCGCTGACCGGCCCGGCGGGACGGCCCTGCGTCGTCATGGCTCACGGCCTCGGCGCCACCCAGGACTGCGGGTTGTTCGCGTTCGCAGAGGCGCTGGCCGACACCGGCGCGGACGTCGTGACATTCGACTACCGCCACTTCGCCGAATCATCCGGACAGCCAAGACAATTGGTCTCACTGGCCGGACAGGTCGCCGACTACCATGCGGTGATCGACCATGCGCGCCGCCTCGAAGATGTGGATCCGGCGCGAATCGTGGCTTGGGGGGTGTCGCTGTCCGGCGGGCACGTCATCCGCGTCGCCGCGGACGACCCGCACTTGGCGGGAGTCATCTCGCTGACGCCCGCGACGGACGGGCTGTCCGTGACGGCCCACATGCTCAGGACGCTCGGCCCGCGCTACGTCATGCGCGTAATGCGTTACGGAATCCGGGATTTCGTGGCGAAGTTGCGCGGCCGCCCGCCGGTGCTCATCCCGGTGGTGGGCGCACCGGGGGAGGTGGCCGGTCTGAGCGCCGAGGGCGCCGTCGAAGGGATGCGTCGCATCGCGGGGCCCACCTGGCGTAACGAGTTCGCCGCCCGACTCGTGCTGGTCATGGGTGGCCATCGGCCGATCGCGCGCGCCGGACGCGTCACCTGCCCGGCCCTCGTGCAGATCGGTGATTTGGACCGTACCGCCCCGCCCGCACCGGCCACCGTGGCCGCGACGCGCATGCGGGCGACGGTTCATCACTACCCCTGCGACCACTTCGACGTGTATCCCGGCGAGCCTTGGCATGAGCGCGTCGTCAACGATCAGATCGCCTTCCTGAAACGCATCGTCGCACCGGCCGAGTCCACGCGGCGCGCGCGGCCTTCGGCTACTGCGTGATGTCCGACGGATCACGTTGCCGCGCGGCCGAACCTTCGCCTGTCAGGCCGCACAGCCGGCGTTCTGGTACGGGACCGGCTGCGGTTTCGATATGACCTTCCGGGGTAGAACGCTCGCGTGAGCGAACACAGCCCCGGCGCAGCATCCAAGCGGGACCGTGGAGCCCTGATCGGATCCGGGGCGTTCTGGCTGGCGAAGTGGTCGTTGGTCATCGTGGCGATCGCCGCGGGCGCGGTGGTACTCGGTTGGCTCGTGGCCCAACTGTGGGTGATCTTCCTGCCGGTTTTGCTCGCCGTCATCCTGTGCACCGTGCTCTGGCCACCGGCGCGCATCCTGATGGACCGCGCCGGATTGCCGCCGGCGGTCGCGGCGCTGACGACGCTGTTGCTGTTCCTGGCCATAGCCTCCGGTCTCATCGCGCTGATCATCCCGCCACTGCTGAGCCAGATGCCTGCGCTGATCGACCAGGCGACCGAAGGCATCAACCGCCTGCAGGACTGGATCGCCGGGCCCCCACTCAACCTGCGGCAGGAGCAGTTGGAGCGCTTCACCGACTCACTGGTCAACGCGATGCGGGAGCGTTCCGCGGCGATCGCGACCGGTGTCGTCAGCGGGGTCAGCACGGTCGGCAGTGTTCTGGTGACGCTGGTACTGACGATCGTGCTGTCGTTTTTCGTCCTCAAAGACGGACGCAAGTTCTTGCCCTGGCTCGTCGGGTTGACCGGGCGCCGCGCCGGACGGCACCTGGAAACGGTGCTCAGCCGGATGTGGGACAACCTCGGCGGCTTCATCCGCGCGCAGACGGGAGTGGCGCTGATCGACGCGGTCTTCATCGGTGCCGGCCTGCTGGTCCTCGGTGTTCCGCTGGCGCCCGCGCTGGCTGTGCTGACCTTCATCGGTGCGTTCATTCCGTTCATCGGCGCCTTCGTCGCCGGAGCGCTCGCGGTGCTGATTGCCCTGGTGGCCAACGGTTTCGTCAACGCGCTGCTGGTGCTCGCCGTCATCATCGCCGTGCAGCAGATCGAAGGCAACGTACTGCAGCCGTTGCTGCAGAGCCGCGTGATGAAGCTGCACGCGGCGGTGGTCCTGCTGGCGGTGACCGCGGGCGGCGCGCTGTACGGGATCATCGGCGCCTTCCTGGCCGTGCCGACGGTGGCGATGCTGACGGTGCTCGCGCGCTACGTCAACGAGCAGATCGATCAGCGGGCCACGGGTGAGGCGGACGGTACCGAGCCGGGCCCCGACACCGCCGGCCGGGCGATCGATTAGCCCGCCGTCATCATTCGGAAAGAAATTCGCACGGTTAGCGACCGCAAAATGTGTCAATACCCAACCGCATCGAAAATGCATCGTCTCCGGCGAGACGTGCAGACGTCTAGGTCGGAAGCGATGAGGTGAGTCATAGACGGACTGATGGAGCCCGCCCGCGCAGCGCTGCGCTCCGTGAACAGCTGCACCCCGATGGTCCCTACCGCGGGCCGTAGGACCTGACATGCCCGCGGCAACGGCGGTTCACTTCTTTCTCGCGCTGGCGGTCATACTCGCGGCGTGCCGCCTCGCCGGTCTGCTGGCGCAACGCGTGGGCCAGCCGCCGGTCGTCGGCGAAATGATCGCCGGGGTGGTCCTGGGTCCCTCACTGCTGGGCAGGGTTGCCCCAGGTGTGCAGGAGGATCTGTTCCCGGCCGGCACCTCCAACGTCGTGCTCTACACCGCCGCGCAGATAGGCCTGGTGCTCTACATGTTCGTCGTCGGATTGAACTTCGACGTCGACCACGTCAAACAGCGCGCCCGCACCGCTGTCGCGGTCTCCACGGCCGGAACGCTGGCTCCCCTGGTGCTGGGCGCGGCCGTCGCGGTGCCGCTGCTGTCCTCGGGCGGATTCTTCGGTGACGGTGTGAGTCTTCCCATGGCGATGATGTTCATGGGTGCGGCCATCGCGATCACCGCCTTTCCCATGCTCGCCCGGATCATCTTCGAAAAGCGGCTCACCGGAACGTCTCTGGGCACACTCGCGCTCGCTTGTGGCGCCACCGCGGACGCGATTTCCTGGTGCATCCTGGCGGTCGTCGTCGCCGTACACCGTGGCACCCCGGCGACGGCAATCACGGCCATCGTGGGCGGATTGCTCTACACCGTGTTGGTTCTGACGCTCGGGCGGCGCGCGGCACGGGTGCTCGGCTCCAAGTCCGAGGAGCAGCGGACCATTCCCGGGTGGGTGTTGAGCACCGTCCTGATCGTGCTGATGAGCGGCGCCTGGCTCACCGACACCATCGGAATCCACGCGATTTTCGGCGCTTTCATCATCGGTGTCGCGATGCCGTCGGGACTGTTCGCCCGGCGTCTCACCGAGACCATCGAGCCACTCACCACCAGGCTGTTGTTGCCGCTGTTCTTCGTGTACTCCGGGCTCAACACCGAGATCGGCTTGGTGAACACGCCGGAACTCTGGGCGCTGACGCTTGGCGTGCTCGTCGTGGCGATCGCGGGCAAGGGCGTCGCGTGTGCCGTCGCGGCCAGATTGAGCAAGGTACCGCTGCGTGAATCGGTCGCGCTGGGATCACTGATGAACGCGCGCGGGTTGATCGAGCTCATCCTCCTCAACATCGGTCTGGAGGCCGGCATCATCACCCCGACGCTGTTCACCATCCTCGTGCTGGTCGCCATTGTCACGACGCTGATGGCAGCCCCGATCTTCGAATTCGTCTACGGGCGCCACCGGCCGCCAGACGACGCCACACCACCGTCAGCGGATCCCGTCGAGGCGCCCTCCGCCGTTCCGGCGACCGGAGGAAGGTAACGCACGTGCGATCGAAGCTGTCCCAACTCGACCCCGAGGCCCGTGCCGCCCTCGCCCGTAAGATCCGGAATCAATTGTCCTCCAACGGATCTATCCCGACGGATCACGACGTGGCGATCATCGGAGGAGGCGCCGCGGCCCTGACGTTGGCGCTGGAGCTTCGCTCCGCACGACCCCGCACCCGGATCCTGATCATCGAGCCGACCGCACGTCCGGTCGCCGAGATCACCCACACGGTCGGCGAGTCGACGGTCGAGGTGTCCGCGCATTACCTTCGCGAACGCCTCGGTCTGGCCGACCATTTGAGCACCGCGCAGATCCGCAAGATGGGCTTGCGGATGTTCTTCTCACACGACGGCAACACCGACATCACAAGTCGCGTCGAACTCGGCAGCTCGTCGTTCGTACCTCAGGTGACCTACCAGATCGACCGTGGCAGGCTCGAGAACGAACTCGCCCGCCGGTGCGCAGCCGCCGGGATCGACATCGCCCGCGGCCGGGTCAGGACCGTGGACTTCGGCGACGACGCGCACACCGTGGCATACCAGGGCGGCGACGGGACCACCAGCACCAGGGCACGCTGGGTGGTCGACGCGTCCGGGCGTAACCGCGCGCTGTCGCGCCAGCTGGACCTGAAGCGGGCCACCGGACACCACTGCAACGCAGCATGGTTCCGGGTCAAGGCCGAACTCGACATCGGACAGTGGAGCGACGACCCCGACTGGCACTCCCGTCTGGTCGAAGGCGACCGCGCACTGTCGACGAATCACCTGATGGGCGAGGGCTATTGGGTCTGGCTTATCCGGCTCGCCTCCGGTGCCACCAGCGTCGGCATCGTCGCCGACCCCGAGTTCCACGCTTTCGACGAGTTCAACACGCTGGACAAGGCCAAGGCGTGGATCCGCCGGCATGAACCCCAGTGCGCCGACGAGATCGCGCGGCACGACGACGCGATCATGGACTTCCGTGTCATGAAGCATTACAGCCACGCCGCCACGAAGGTCTTCGACGGCGCCGCGCGCTGGTGCCTGACCGGCGACGCAGGCATCTTCCTGGACCCGCTGTACTCCTCGGGGCTGGACCTGGTGGCCATCGGCAACGGCCTCATCACCGACATGGTCACGCGCGAACTCGACGGTGAAGACGTGGTGGCCAGGGCGGGCATCAGCGACTCCCTGTTCCGGTCACTGGCCGACATGTGGCTGGCGGTGTACGAGAAGCAGTACACGCTGATGGGCACGCCGACGGTGATGTCGGCGAAGATCATCTGGGACATCGCGTTCTACTGGGGCTTCATCGGACTGCTCTACCGCAACGGCCGATTCGTCAGTGTCGCCGACGATCCCGCGGTCGTTCCGCACCTCGAAGGCCTGATCGCACTGAGCAACCGGGTGCAGCTGTTCTTCCGCGAATGGGCCGCCGTGGAAGGCCGCCGATCGCCGGTTCGATTCGTCGATCTGTATGCGCCGCTGAACTTCATGGCGACGCTGCACGTGGCGATGATGGAACCCGCACCCGACTTCACCGACCGGTTCGAGGCCAACGGCAAGTTGTTGCGGCAACTGGCGGGCCAACTGGTCGAGACCGTGCTCGCCGACAAGTCCTCGCTGTTCGACGACGATGCCGCCGTGGCCCAGGTGCAGGCCTGGCAGCGCGACCCGCTACTGAGGGAACTTCGCTCCGTGTATCGCCGTGAACAACAAACCAATCCGGTCAGCTCCGACTGGATCCACACCGCTATCCGTGAGTTGCAGGTATGAACACGCACGACAACCAAGACCGGCCCGCACCATTGGCGATCGTCGGGATCGGATGCCGCCTACCCGGTGGAGTCGGCTCCGCCGAGGACTACTGGCAACTGCTGAGCGATGGCGTCGACGCGACCCGCGAGGTTCCCGAATCACGCTGGAACGCCGACCGATTCCATGACGCCAACCCGAAGAAGGTCGGCAAGATGGTCACCCGCCGAGGCGGTTTCCTCGACGCCATCGACCAGTTCGATCCGCAGTTCTTCGGAATCTCGCCGCGGGAGGCGCATTCGATCGACCCGCAGCAGCGCCTGATGCTGCAGACCACATGGGAGGCGCTGGAGGACGGGGGACTACGGCCCGATCATCTTGCCGGAACCGACGTCGGCGTGTTCATCGGCGGATTCACCCTGGACTACCAACTGCTGCAGAATCAGGGCCGCGGCAGCCGCTACCAGTTCAAGACGCATTCCGCCGCCGGGATGATGATGACGATGCTGGCGAACCGGATCTCGTTCGTCTTTGACTTCCGCGGTCCGAGCATGACGATCGACACGGCGTGTTCGAGTTCGCTTGTCGCGGTCCACCTTGCGGCCCAGAGCATCTGGAACGGCGAGAGCCAGCTCGCCCTGGCCGGCGGCGTCAACATCATGATCGGGCCCAACACCGCGATCGCCGAGTCCAAGAGCGGATTCCTCAGCCCCGACGGGCGATGCAAGGCGTTCGACCAGTCAGCCGACGGCTACGCGCGCGGCGAGGGCGGCGCCGTCGTCGTCATCAAACCCCTTGAGCGGGCGTTGTGCGACGGCGACGAAATCTACGCCCAGATCCTCGGCACCGCGGTGTCCCAGGACGGCCGCACCGACGGCATCACCGTGCCCCGAGCGCAGGCACAGGCCGCCGCGATCACCTCGGCGCTTCGCCGGGCCGGCGTCCGGCCCAACGACGTCGGATACGTCGAAGCGCACGGCACCGGCACACCCGTCGGCGACCCGGTCGAGATGCGCGCGCTGGCCTCGGCACTGACGTCGGACCGCACCGATCCCCTGCCGATCGGATCGGTCAAGACCAACATCGGCCACCTCGAAGCCGGCGCCGGGGTCGCCGGGTTGATCAAGACAGCGTTGGTGCTCAAACACGGATACATCCCGGCGCACCTGCATCTCCACAACCCCACCAGGCAAGTGTCTCTCTCCGAGCTCAAGCTCGACGTGCCGCGCGCGGGCCGCCCCTTCCCCGCCGGACGGCGGATCGCGGGGGTCAACTCGTTCGGCTTCGGTGGCACCAACGCCCACGCGGTGCTCGCCGAACCACCGGCTCGGCCATACATCCGAACCTCGAACACCGTCGAGCACCTCCCTCTCACCCTGCTGCCCATCTCGGCGCGCAGTGAGGAGGCCCTGGTGGCGTCGGCGCGCCAGTTGGCCGACCACCTGGAGGACGAACCGGACATCGGCCTGCCCGACCTGAGATTCACGCTGTCACAACGTCGCTCGCACCTAAGCCACCGCCACACCCTCGTCACCGACAGCGTGTCCGATGCACGAGATCAACTGCGAGCCCTCGCCGACGGGGGCCAGCTCGCCTCCGCGCGCACGTCGTCTACGACGCCCAAGCTCGCGTTCGTCTGCAGCGGGATGGGCCCGCAATGGTGGAAGATGTGCCGCGGACTTCTCGACGTCATGCCCGCGTTCACCGAAAGCATCGCGCGAAGCGATCGCGAGCTGGCGCGCCACACCGATTGGTCCCTGATCGAGGAACTGCGGCGCGACGAAGCGGATTCCCGGATGGGTGAGACCGAGTTCGCCCAGCCGGCCAATTTCGCGATCCAGGTCGCCCTCGCCGCACAACTAGAACAATTCGGCATCCGGCCCGATGCCGTGATCGGCCACAGCGCAGGCGAAGTCGCCGCTCACCACCTCGCCGGGCTGCTGGACTTCGAGCAGGCGATCGAGGTCATCTACCACCGCAGCAGGCTCCAACAGCGAACCAGCGGACAGGGCCGCATGCTCGCCGTCGGCCTGGACACAGACTCGCTGATGGCCGCCCTCGACGACACAATGCGCGAGGAATTCGGCCGGCGGGTTTCAGTAGCGGCCGTCAACAGCCCGGCCGCGGTGACCATCGCCGGGGACGGTGAGGTACTGGACGACATCGCCCACCGATTGGAGGACGCCGAGGTCTTCACCCGCTACCTGACCGGCAAGGTGCCCTATCACACCCACTACATGGAGGCGATCAGAAGCGATCTCCGTGAGGCCCTCGACGGGTTGGCGTCGCGACCGGCGCAGCTTCCGCTCTACTCGACGGTGACCGGCGACCTGTTGGACGGATACCGCTCCGGTGCCGCCTACTGGTGGCAGAACACCCGCGCCACAGTTCTTTTCGAGCCGGCGATCCGCCGCATGCTCGACGACGGCTACACCCACTTCGTCGAGCTCGGACCGCACCCGGTGCTGGCCTCGTCGATCTTCGAGATCGCCGGCGCGCAGAAGACCCTCGTCCAGGCCACGCAGCGACGCAACGACGACGACCTGCGCACGTTCATGACCGCCCTCGGGGCGCTTCACGACCACGGACACGACATCGACTGGGAGGCCATGTATCCGCGCGGCGGAGCGCGGCTGCTGAAGCTGCCCCGCTACCCGTGGCAGTCGCGGCGCTACTGGAACGAGACCCAGGAGGCCACCGAGGCGCTGCACTATCGCCCGGTGCACCCGCTGCTCGGCCAGCCGGTCGGTGCCGCACACCCCACCTGGGAAATCGAATTGAGCACCGCCCTGGTGCCGTTTCTCTCCGACCACCGGGTCCAGGGCAGCGTCGTCGTGCCCGGCGCGGCCTACATCGAATTGGCGCTGGCCGCTGCCAAAGAGACCTACGGAGTGGACCTCGCCGTCGACAACCTGGTGCTGCACCGCGCACTCATCCTCGACGACACCTGCGATCCCATCCTGCGGACCACCGTCAACCAGGACACCGGGGCCCTGGAATTCGCCGCGCACACCGCCACCGCCGACGGCGAACTCAAATGGACGATCACCGCGACGGCAGAACTCGCCACGCTCCCGAAATCGGGCGGCACCCCACCTCCGATGGCCGAGGCGGCGCCCGCCAATGCCATGAGCGGCGACGAGTTCTACGCCCTCACCGAAGCCATCGGGTTCGACTACGGGGACGCGTTTCGATCCGTCACCGGGCTCACCGCCGGCGACGCCTGGGTGGTCGCCGAGATGGAGATTCCGGCCCGGATCGCCGCCGAGCTCGACGACTACCGGTTCCACCCCGCCATGATCGACGGCGCCTTCCAAACGCTGTTCGGTGCACCGCTTCCCGGTGGCAGCGCCGCCGAAAGCCCATACCTGCCCGTCCGGATTCGGCGCAGCGCCGTGTACGGCACACCCAAGGGAGACATGACCGTCAGGCTGGTCGTGAGGTCGGCGACCGCCGAGGAGATCGAGAGCGACATCACGATCTGCGACCACCGCGGTGATCGGCTGGCGGTCTTCGAGGGCTTCACGGTGCGATCGCTGAGCGCCTCGACCCGCATGTCGCCGGAACGAATCGACAAGGGGCTCTACGAACTCCAGTGGATCCCCGCGGCCGAATCCAGCGGTGAGAACAGCGCCGAGCCGACGCAGGCCGCATCATGGCTGGTGTTCGTCGACAACACCGGATTCGGTGAAGCGCTCGCCGATCGCCTGCGGCACCGGGGTCACCGCGTACACACCGTCACCCACCGCACCGTCGATGCCGTAACTGCGGTCGACGGCGGATACGCGATCAACGAACGGCGTCCCGAACAGGTGGCCCAGCTGTTCGAGCGGCACCTCGCCGAAGACGGCGACCTCACCGGTGTCATCGACTGCTGGTCAATGGATCTCGACGCCGACGCGCAGGCCTGCGACCCGGACGGCGCCGACCACCTCGGTGTCCTCACGCTGTTGCGCATCACGAAGGCCCTGGCCGCGCACGACACTGTGCGCCCGCGCCTGTACGTCATCACCGCGAACGCGCAGCCGGCGCTGGGCACCGAACCGCTGGCAGTCGACCAATCCGCGGTCTGGGGACTGGGCCGGGTCATCGGTCATCAGGAGTTCGTCGAACGCTGGGGCGGTCTCATCGACATCGACGACACCGACGACGTCGGTGACACCGCCGCGCGTGTCTGTCGGCAAATCCTGGAGCCCGCATCCGAGGATCAGACCGCGTTCCGCGGCGAGGTGAAGCTGGTTCCGCGGCTGCGCCACACTACGAGCCTCACAAAACCGTTTCCCACCAAGCTTTCTCCCGCCGCGACCTACGTCGTGACCGGCGGCACCGGCGCGCTCGGCCGCACCGTGGCCACCTATCTCGTCGAGCACGGCGCGCGACACATCGCGCTGCTCAGCAGAAGCGGGTTGCCACCGCGCGAGCGGTGGCCCGCCATCACTCCCGACGACCCGCAGTTCATCGCCGTCGACACCGTCCGGGCCGTCGAACGCCTCGGGGCGCAGGTGAGTGCGGCGAGTGTCGACATCACCGACGCTGACGCGGTGGCCGCCTGGCTCGCCGACCACGAGCGCAACCAGGACAGACCGGTTCGCGGAGTCATCCACGCCGCGGGCGCGGTCCACGACCAGCTCCTGGTCAACGTCAGCGAAGGTGATTTCCTCAAGGTTCTGGGTCCCAAGATCGCCGGTACCCGGGCGCTGCACACCGCGTTCGCCGGCCAGGAACTCGACTTCTTCGTGATGTTCGGCTCCGCCGGTTCGGTCATCGCCTCGCCCGGGCAGGGCAACTACGCCGCCGCCAACGGGTTCCTCGACGCCTTCGCATATCAGCGGCAGGCGCAGGGACTGCCGGCCCTCACGGTGGGCTGGGGGCCGTGGTCGGTGGGGATGGTCGAAGACCTCAACCTCGAAAAGGTCTACGCCATGCGAGGAATCGAACTGATCACCCCGGCGGCAGGCGCGTTGATCCTCGACCGTCTGATAACCCAGACCGCCCCGAACGTCATCGCCATCAGCGCCGACTGGAACCGCGCCCGCCAACTTCTCGGCGGACATCTGCCGAAGATGTTCGCCGACCTCGACGCCGCCACCGCCGCTCCGACGGAGCCCGGCGCGGACGGGTCGCTGCTCGATCTGCTGTCGAAGACCCCGGAACCTGAGCGCCTCAACGTCATCACCGATCACGTCGAGCGGCTCGTCGCGGCGGTGTTCGACTGTGCGGTCACCGATTTCGCGAACGACGACCTGCTCGACGACATCGGCCTGGACTCCATGATGGCGATGGACTTCCGGGTCAGGATCAACACCACGTTCTCGATCGACCTGCCGGTGTTGGAGATCCTGAAGGGCGTCAGCGTTGACTCACTGGCCGCCCGTGTGCTCGACGAGCTGCACACGATCCACGGTGCTGCCGAGCACGCCGCGCCTTCGACCGAACCGGCCGTGGGTGACGTCGATCAGCTGATCGACGGGATGTCGGAGGACGATCTGCGAGAACTCCTGGCCGAACTCGAAGGCGACACCGCGCCGTGACCGAGGCGGCTTCGACGGCGGTGCACGTGCGGGGACTCTCGAAGGCCTACGGACCGATCCGAGCCGTTGCCGAGCTCGACCTCGACGTCGCTTACGGCGAGATATTCGCCATCCTCGGCCCCAACGGCGCCGGCAAGTCGACGACCATAGAGATACTCGAGGGCAACCGAAGTCGCGATGCCGGACTCGTGCGGGTGCTGGGTGAGGACCCACAGACGGCGGGCCGCACCTGGCGGGCCAGGATCGGCATCGTGCTGCAGGAGGTCAGCGACGCCGGGATGCTGTCGGTGCGTGAGACGGTGCAGATGTTCGCGAACTGTTACGGCGCCGCCCGCGAACCCGAGGACGCGCTCGAACTCGTCGGTCTGGACACGGCCGCGGACTCGCGGGTGCGCACGCTTTCCGGCGGTCAACGCCGTCGCCTCGATGTCGCGCTCGGCATCATCGGCAAGCCCGAGCTGCTGTTCTTGGACGAGCCCACAACCGGATTCGACCCCGAGGCGCGTCGGCAGTTCTGGCAACTGATCAAGTTGCTGGCCGCCGACGGCACCACAATCCTGCTGACCACCCACTACCTCGAAGAGGCCGCGGCGCTGGCCGACCGGGTCGCGGTGATCGCAGGAGGCGGAATCGTGGCCGTCGATTCGCCGGCGCGGCTGACCGAGCATGTGAGCTCGGCCGCCACCGTGCAATGGATCGAGAACGGCCAGATACGTGTCGAGACAACGGATTTCCCGACCGAGTTCGTCCGTCGCCGCAGCAGGGACGGTGTCGAATTAGAGCAGCTGACGATCAGTCGGCCGACACTCGAGGACGCGTATCTACACCTGATCGGTCAGCCATGACGGGCATCGAACACATCACCGCCGCATCACCGCCGCGACACCGCGCCACCGCGCCACCGGCGCTCCCGTCGCCGCTGCGGATCGGCCTGTCGCGGGTCGTTCCCGAATTGAAGATGTTCTACCGCCGGCCAGAACAGGTGGTGCTGACGTTCTCCATGCCCGCGGTGATCTGCCTGCTGCTGGGTTCGATCTTCTCCGAGGAGCTGCCGGGCAGCCAGACCAGCACCGGTGCGGTGATCGCCGCGAGCATGCTCGCCTACGGCATTCTGTCGGCGTCGTTCGTCAACCTCGGCACCAGCATCGCCGTCGACCGGGACACCGGCGCCTTACGCCGCCTTCGGGGGACACCGACGACGGCGTCGTCGTATTTCATCGGCAAGATCGCGCTCGTCGCGGTGGTCAGCCTCGCCGAGGCCGTTCTGTTGTTGGCGGTGGGTGTGCTCGCCTTCGGGTTGCGCCTGCCGGCCGACGGATTCGGGTGGTTCACCCTCGCGTGGGTGTCGGTCCTGGGCATCGTCAGCTGTTCGCTGCTGGGCATCTTCATCAGCAACCTCGCGAGCAACGCCGTGTCCGCCGCCGTCATCACCAACGGCCCATCGGTGGCACTGCAATTCGTCTCGGGCACCTACGTGCCGCTGATGATCCTGCCGACGTGGATGTTGGTGATCGGCTCCCTGTTCCCGGTCAAGTGGATGGCCCAAGGCTTCAGGTCGGTGCTGCTGCCGGCGGAGCTGGTCGCGCTGGAACCGGCAGGCAGCTGGGAACATTGGCGCATCTTCCTCGTGTTGGCGGCATGGAGCATCGCCGGTCTGATCGGTTGTCTCGCGATGTTCCGATGGTCGGACCGCACCTGATCGCGCCGGGCTAACTCTCGCCGGCCAGCCACTTGCTTACGAGATCGCCGTCGTGCGCCTCGACCGATCGCAACTCCGTCAGCGTCGGATGCCCGGCATCCAAAAGAGCGCTGTCGGTGTCCTCCTCCGGTTGGTCGGGCACCTCCACCTCGGTCAGGCGCACGCCGCCGTTGCGCACCTCCTCGACTTTCGTCTGCACCGCACCACCGCGAGCCAACCGCGCGTGGCGGATCGGTCCGATCTCATCGGCGGGCCGGTCCGGGACGTTGAGCGAGAGCACGGTGCCCTCGGGCGCGTCGAGCAACAGGTCCAGCACCGGCGCCAGCAGACCGGCGGCCGTCTTCCAGTGCCGCTCGCCGGTGGGGTGCAGCGCGACGTCCAGCGATACCGCCAGGGCGCGGGTGTCACTGATCTTCGCGGTGAGTGCCGCGCCGACGGTTCCGGAGTGCAGGATGGCCCGACCGACGTTGGCGCCGTGATTGATTCCGGACAGGACGAGGTCGGGTCGCGGGTCGAACCAGCCGTTGAGTGCGGCGGCGACGATGTGTCCGGGCTGGGCCTGCACGGCCCACGCCTCAACGCCGTCAAGGGCGGCCAGCTTGCGTTCCTCGACGACGGTGCGGCCATCCCTGCGGACTGCGCTCAGCGCGGCGCTGGCCCCGCTGGCCTGTTCGGCCGGGGCGGCCACGATCACCTCCAACCCCGCCTCGAGCGCCGCACTCACCAGTGCGTGCAGTCCGGGGGAGTCGATCCCGTCGTCGTTGGTCACCAGTGCGCGCGGCACGTTCCACCTCCTCCAGTTCGATGGCCGCTACTTCAGCGGGCGCAACTCCACCCGTTCGGCAAGCGTCTCCACGGCGCGCGCACCGCCGGTGCCCAACCCGTGCCGCACGACGTTGAGCGCGCCGCACGCCGCCCCGATCTGCAACGCCCGGCGCAGCGGGCGGCCGCTGGCCAGTGCGGCGACGATGCCGGCGGTCATCGAGTCCCCGGCACCCGCCGAATCGGCCGGTTCCAAGGTCGGCATCGTGATCTCGACGACGTCACCGTCGTCGTCCTCCTCACCGAGCAGCGCCAGGGCCGGGGCGTCGCCGGAGCGCGACACGATGATCGTGTTCGCGCCTTCGTCTCGCATCGAGCGCATGGCCGCGACCAGATGCTTCGCGTCCTCCGACTTGGCCCTGCCGTCGTCGAGCAGCTCTTCGTGGCTGACCTTGATGAGGTCCGGTCCGCCGGCGAGCACCGCCTCGAGTCGCTCGCCGGACAGGTCCGCGGCCACCTTGCAGCCGTTGGCGCCGAGGTCGGTGGACAGGCGGCGGTACAGGTCGGCGGGCAGCACATCGTCTTCCTGCGGGCCCGACAGCAGGACCCGACCGTGCGTCAAACCCTCCGTCAGGGTGAGCTCGTAGAGGGAGTCGAGTTCGTGGCGGTCCAAGGGGCTGCCCGCAGCCTCGGCGACAACCTCGCGGCCGCCCGACCGGCGGTCGTGCACGTACGATCCGTTGCGCGCGCTGACCGGCACGGTCTGCACGGTGACGTTCTGTGCGGGCAGCAGGTGGCCCAGGACGTCACCCGTCTCGCCGCCGAGGGCCGAGCACAGCACGACCGGCACGCCGAGCGAGGACATCATGCGCGACTGCCAGACACCCTGACCGCCGGCGTGGACGTGGATGTCGGCGTCGCCCGATCGGTTCTCGACCGTCACGGTGAGCACGGGCAGCGGGGCGAAGATGACCACGGCCGCCGGTCCGGATGCGTTGCCGTCGGATTCGTCGCTGCGAGATTCCCTGTCTGTCATGGGTTGCGGAGTACCCAGCCTGAGTGCCGACTACCCGGCGACATCACGGAGGGCTCCGCGCCGTCCAACGTCGAGCGCGCCGCGACTAGAGTCCGTTGGCATGTCACTGGCAGCGCAGTTGTGGACGGAGAACGCCGATGTGGTGGCCGAGGTGCTGGCCAACCCGTTCGTTCGGGGCATCGGGGACGGCTCACTGGACCGCGATCTGTTCGCGGGCTACATCGCGCAGGACGCGTTCTTCCTCGAATCCTTCGCTCGCGCATATGGTCTGGCGTTGGCCAGGAGCTCGGACACCGCCACGCTGCTGACCTTCGCCGACCTGCTCGCCGGCGTGCGCGAAGAGCTCGGCCTGCACGCGTCCTATGCCGCCTCGTGGGGGATCGACATGGCCGGCGTCGAACCCGCCGCGGCGACACTGGCCTACACCGAGTTCCTGCTGGCCACCGCCGCCACCGCCGACATCGGCGTCGTGTCCGCGGCGATGACACCCTGCATGCGTCTATACGCGCACATCGGGTTCACGCTCGAAGCCGACACCGCCGGGCCCTACGCGCAATGGGTGCAGACCTACGCCGATCCCGGTTTCGAGGAGGTGGCGTCACTCTTGGAGCGACTGCTCGACCAGCGGGCCGACGACGTGTCCGCCGCACGGGTCGCCTACCGGCGCGCGATGCGGCTGGAGCTGGCATTCTTCGACGCGGCCTTCAACCGCGGGAATCAGACGTAGCGCGGGCGACCGGCCAACGCGCCGAGCGCGATCTGCGCCACGTATACGCCGAGGAACATCATCCACGGCACGGTCCACCCGTGCGTCACGTCGTGCAGCAGCCCGAACAGGAACGGGCCCACACCCGCGATCAGATAGCCGAATCCCTGTGCCATACCGGACAATTGCGCGGTGTCTTCGGCGTTTCGGGCCCGCAGCGCGATCACGGCGAGCGCCAGGGCGAACACACCCATCCCGACTCCGATCAACACGCTCCACAACACGGGCTGTGCGGCAGGCGCGAGCATCAGGCCGAGCGTGCCCACCAGCCCGACGGCGCCCAGGCCGACGATCCATGCGCTCTGCGCGCGGCTGCGCGCGGCCAGCGGGGCGATCACCAACGCGATGGGCACACCGACCAGCGAGGTGAGGCCGACGAGCAGACCGGCCTGGGTCTTGTCGACGCCGTTGTCGATGAATACCTCTGGCAGCCAACCCATCACGATGTAGGCCATCAACGACTGGCAGCCGAAGAACAGCGTGACCGTCCACGCCAACCGGTTTCGCAGCAGTGAGCGCCTGCCCCCGGCGGGGGCGGTGCTCGCTGCCCAGGTGCCTGCGTGTCGTCGCGACGTGGGTAGCCACGCCATGAGCGCGACGAAGGAAACCGCCGCCCACGCCGCCAGCGCGGCGCGCCACCCGCCCAGCGGATCCTCGAGGCCGGGTGTCACCGCCGACCCCAGCGCGCCGCCGCCTTGCAGTGCGGCGGTGTAGATCCCGGTCATCAGCCCGACCCGCGCGGGGAAGGATCCCTTGATCACCACGGGAATCAACACGTTGGCCAAGGCGATCCCCGCGCACGCGATCAGCGTCGCCGCGATCACGGTGTGCGGGCCGCCGACGGTGCGGGCGAGCAGGCCGACGGTGAGCGCGGCCAAGGCGGCCGAGATGGTGCGACCGAGCCCGATGCGGGCGGCGAGCTGGGGCGCGGTGAGCCCCGCGACCGCGAAACACAGCGCCGGCACTGTGGTGAGGAGGCCGGCCCACGTCGCCGAGACCCCGAGTTCGGAACGCATCTCGCCGAGCAGGGGCGCCACACTGGTCACGGCCGGGCGCAGGTTGAGAGCGGTCAAGACCACAGCAAGGGCCAGCAGCGCACCACCCGCGACCACCGAAATGGGAGCCTGATCGGCCTCGGCGGGATCCTTGACGCCCACG
The DNA here is from genome assembly GCF_001500045.1 of Mycobacterium sp. GA-1199. Taxonomy (GTDB): domain Bacteria; phylum Actinomycetota; class Actinomycetes; order Mycobacteriales; family Mycobacteriaceae; genus Mycobacterium. The sequence continues at coordinate 32,821 of NZ_LQIX01000002.1, read as the reverse complement.
GCCAGCCGTGCCCCAGACACGTCTTCTTCACCATCTCGCCGGCCGACACGCATCCTGCTAATCTGCCATACATCCCATGATTGGTTGAAAGGATGTCTCTGTGCCGTTGGTCACCGCGCACCGGTCGGGCCTCGTCGACCAGGTCATCGAGCAGTTCCGGGACACGGTCGCGCGCGGGGAATGGCCGGTGGGACAGCGCATCCCCAACGAGACCGTCCTGGTGGCGTCGCTCGGGGTCGGCCGCAACACCGTGCGCGAGGCGGTCCGGGCCCTGGCCCACGCCGGCATCCTCGAGGTACGACAGGGCGACGGCACCTATGTCCGAGCCACCAGCGAGGTGTCGGGTGCGCTGCGCCGGCTCTGCGGCGCCGAGTGGCGCGACGTGCTCGCGGTCCGGCGTGCTCTGGAGGTCGAGGGTGCCAGGGCCGCTGCGGTCCGCCGAACCGACGACGATCTTGCCGAGCTGCGCGCATTGTTGGCGCGCCGAGACGCCTGCCTGGCCGGCGGGGACACCGACGAATTCGCCCGCGCTGACGCCGAATTCCACCTCGCGGTGGTCCGCAGTTCGCACAACGCAACGCTGACGGAGCTGTACCGAGGGTTGATGGAAGCCATCACGGCAAGCGTCGCCAGCGGCCAGGACGCCGACGTTGAAGTCGTCGACCACGGTGTGCTGCTCGAGCACATCGCCGCCGGTGACGTCGAGCAGGCCGCACGGACCGCGGCGGAGATAATCGACGGGGTTCTCGCCGGCCTTCCCGCGGCCGACGACTGATCTCGCTTCTCACCCCCGAGCGGCGGGGCGTGGCCTGCTGCCCAGGGCGACGACCAGAGCAGCCGCGGCCAGCGACAGCGCGCCGACCACCCACAGCGCGACCCTGCTGTTGCCGGTCAGATCGGTTAGCCAGCCGGTGATATAGGGCCCGCCGAAGCCGCTCAGATTTCCGAGGGAGTTGATCAGTGCGATCCCGCCGGCGGCGGCCGCTCCGGTGAGGAAAGACGATGGCAGGGACCAGAACACGGGTAGTGCGCACATGACGGCGCAGGTGCACAACGTGACGGCCAACATCGCGAGGTAGACATCGGTCATGTAGAGGGCTGCGGGGATGGCGACACCGCCCACGATCGCCGGGACGGCGACATGCCAGACCCGCTCGCCGGTTCGGTCGGAGTGCCAGGCCCAGGGCACCATGACGATCGCGGCCACGGCGTAGGGGATCGACGTGACCAGCCCGCGCTGGATCACGTTGAGATGAACGCCGTACTCCTCTTGGAACCCGGCGACGATGGTGGGCAGGAAGAACCCGACCGCGTACAGCCCGTAGGTGATGCCGAAGTAGATGAACGCCAGGGCCAGGATCCGCGGATGGGTCAGGGCCTTCTTCAGCGGCCAGTGACCACCACTGCTCTCGGCAACGGCCCGCTCATCGTCCAATGTGGTTTGCAGCCACCGCTTTTCGTCGTGGTTCAGCCAACTCGCGACGGCGGGCCGGTCGGTGAGATAGAACCAGCAGATCACGCCTAGAACGACGGCGGGAAGCCCTTCGACCAGGAACATGAACCGCCAGCCGGCCAACCCGAACAAGCCGTGTCCCCAGTCGATGATCAACGACGAGATCGTCGCCCCGACCGCGGTCGAGACCGGTACGGCGACCATGAACAGCGACACCGCCCGCGACCGCTGCTTCTCGGGAAACCAGAACGTCAGGTACAAGATGATGCCCGGGAAGAAGCCGGCTTCGGCCACGCCGAGAAGGAAGCGCAGAACGATCAGCGTCTCCGCGTTCGGTACGAAGGCGATTGCCGAGCTGATGATTCCCCAACTCACCATGATCCGCGCCAGCCAGCGCCGGCCGCCGAACTTGTGCAGGGCGATGTTGCTGGGCACTTCGAGCAGCAGGTAGCCGAGGAAGAAGATCCCCGACGCGAAGCCGAACGTCTTGGCGCTCATCGCGAGGTCGTCGTTCATGCCGTTTGGCCCGGCGAAGGCGATATTGACCCGGTCGAGATAGTTGACGATGTAGAGCAGGAACAGGAACGGGATGACGCGCCAGGTGACCTTCGCCAGCGTCTTGTCCTCGATGGCGGGGTCCGGCAGGTAAGTGCTCACGCCTACTACGAGGTCTCGATGCTCGACATCACCAATTGCAGATAGGGGAGGTAGAGGTCTTCGCCGTCCAGATGACTGTCGAGGGTGATTCCGTCATTGGCGGCCAGAATCACTCGCGCCAGGGTCTCAGCCTCCATGGTGAGGGTCCCGCCGATCCGGGCGACGTGCTTGCTGATGAACTCGCCGAGCGCCCGAATCGTCTCGAGACGTTGAGCGGCGACGCGTTCGCCCGCATCGGGGTTGCGTAGCAGGAACAGTTTGAGCTCCAAACCCAGTGCCGCCCGGTCTGTTCCGCGGCTCAGTTGGCGCCACCGGTCGGCCAACTCGTCGAGGTCGACGTCACTGAGGCGATGGAACGACAGCATCACCTCGATGAACCCGTCGAGGAAGCGCTCGCGCTGGCGGTCCACGACCGCCAGGAACAGCTTCTCCTTGGCGCCGAACTGCGAGTAGATGGCGCCGCGGGTGAATCCGGCGGCGTCGGCGATCTCCTCCAGCGCTGCACCGGTCAGGCCCTTGCGAGCGAAGACCTCCTCCGCGGCATCCAAGAGGATTTGCCGGGTGTGCTCGGCACGCCGCTCTTTCGTCCACCGCTCGGCCACGGGGTCATCCTCTCACCAAAGTGGCCGACGACGGCCGGGCGACGGACTCGACGGTTCGGATCTGCGTGCCGAGCAAGAGGTCGGAGAACAGGTCTGCATCCACGACATCGTTCGACCAGAACTCCTCCGATGGCCCGACGTGAGTGTCGAGTCCAGCGGCGTGCAGGGCACAGCCCTTGAATCTCCGGGCCGCCGGACTCAGCTCATGGCGGACGGGGTATTTGGGCTCAGCCGGCTCGCAGTCGACACGCGGTCCCCAGAACAGAAGCTGCGAACCCAGCCCGGCCCGTGGCAGCGTCACCCCTGTCGCGCGCCGGTTCGCAGAGGGTGAATCGCCAGGCAGGACTCGGATGTGCACCACCCGACCCGCCTTCGCCGGTATCTCCTCGGGTACTCCGGGGGGCTGGGTGCGGGTTCCGAGAATGGTCAGCGCCGTTGAGTGGGCCGTGTCTTCGGTGACGACGACGACGCGCCATCCCGCACGAACGCGGTCGAACATCAGCCCCCCGGCGTGACGCACCGCATCCGCGATGGTGGCGCTGACCACGTCGAGTCGGTAGTTGCTCACCTCCAGCCTCCTTGGTCGTTCCGAAGGTGTGATCCCGACCACCTTTATACACGGTTGTATCTCCAATACGTTCATGTATATGGTGAATCACGTCACAGGCGGTGGACGCTCGGATCCATGCCACAGCCCAGGCGGGCCAGGCCCCGTCCGGCATGGGATTCCGGCACCCCGCGTGCTCTCGCCGACTGAGGAGGACTCCCTTGATGCCAGCAACGCGGCCAGGAGAATGGCTCGACCCAGACTCCGGGTTGGGTCTCGGACTGGAAGACGTCCAGCCGGGGACGTTCAACACGACGATTCGCACCGACCGCTACACCTGCCCCGAATACGCCGCGGGTGAGCGGGAGAAGATCTGGATGCGCGCGTGGCAGATCGTGGGCCGGGTGGACGAGCTGCCAAAACCCGGTGACTGGAAAAAGTACGACATCATGGATCAGTCGTTCATCATCGTGCGCGGAAAGGACGAGAAACTCCGCGGTTTCGTCAACGCGTGCAGGCACCGCGGCAACGCGCTGTGCATCACCGAGACCGGAAATGCCAAGCGCGGCTTCCTGTGTCAGTACCACCTCTGGTCGTATGACCTCGAGGGCAGGCTCAAGGGGTTGCTGCGGGAGAACCTCGCCGGGCCGATCGACAAGACCGAGAACTCGCTGCTTGCGGTGTCGGTCGACACCTTCGCCGGATTCATCTTCCTCAACCCCGACCCCGAGGCGCAGCCGCTACGGGAGTATCTGGGCGAGGACGTGGTCACGTTGCTCGAGCCCTACAACATCGACAAGTTCACCACTGTCATGGATGTCACCGAGGCCATCGAGTGCAACTGGAAGGTCGTGATGGACGCCTTCGAGGAGGGCTACCACATCAACGGCATCCACCCTCAATTGTTGCAGGTGTTGCACATCAATCCGAGGACCGCGCGTTACCGGTTCTTCGAAAACCACAGTGTCGCAATGGCTCCGTTCGAGGTCACGGGTGCCAGTGCACAGGAGCAGGTCGAAGGCATGCTGGCGCTGCCGGAGACGTTCCCCGGGACTGTTGCGGTGATCCCGCGGTTCCAGGAACTCCTCGCGCCGTATCAGGACGAGGACGGAAAGGTCACATTCCCCGACGACGTCACCCCTCGCCTCCTGCTGCAACAGGCCACCCGCGAGGTGTTGACCGGGATGGGCCTCGACGTCAGCGCCCTGACGGACAGCCAGATGGTCGACAACCAGGGCTGGGTGTTGTTCCCCAACTACTTCATGACCGTTCGCGCAGGCGAATGCCACGTCATCATGTCGCGGCCGCATCCCGACGGCGACCCGAACCGCTGCATCTGGCACGTGGCCAGCTACATGTACGTGCCGGAGGATTTCCGCGATGCTGTGCGTGCCGAGGCGATCGTCGTGGACACGCCCGGCAGCTACAAGTATTTCGAAGCGCTCCAGCAGGACTACGAGCAGATGCCTCGCCAGCAGAAGGGCTTGCGCAACGACCGGCTCGACCACATGTCGCTCGTCAAAGAGGAAGTGGTCATTGCGCACTTCCACTCGGTGATCGACCGCTACATGGCCAACGCCGCGACCAATTGACTGGATCCGAAATCAAATCGAAAGAAGACACATTGACTCTCGAGGAGCGCATCGCGCACCACATCCGAATGGCAGAGGCATACCGTGATGCCTACTTGCGCCAAGGTGTGCAAGACGGCGAAGCCTTCGCTGATACATGGAAATTCGCTCCTGACGGGGTTTACGTCTCGCCGTACTTCACCGGCGATGAGGTGTTCAAGCTCAGCGAGTTCCCCGAAGACACCGCCAAGGCCTCCACGATGGAGGCCAAGGCGTACTCGCTGAGCTTTCCCGACTGGAAGCCAGCCGATTTCGCCTACTGGCCGGCCGACCACGGCTTCGTGATGAAGGCCCGATGGGAGGGCCACACGACCGACAACGTCAAGATGGGCTTCTACTCGTACAGCTTCGTCGAGACCGACGAGCACGGGCAGATCACCCGGTGGGAAACCCACGTCAACGACGAATACAACGCCTTCCTGGACGTCGCCATCGGCGTCCACGGTCCGTTCCACGGCACTGGCGAATACCTGGACGCTCTCGAGCGCCGCCTGGCGGAAGCCGGGGTGACGGTATGACGACCATCGACGACCTCCTCACCACGACAACCGGTCGGTCGCGTGCTGTGCTGGAGTACAGCCAGATCACCAAGCGATTGGTCGACAGTGCGAAGCGGCCCGGCTTCACCGTCGAAAGCTGGGCACCGCTCGGAGAACTGATCGCCATCGATGAGTTCGTCCGCGTCGGTCCGTTCAAAGAGGTGATGGACTGGAACCAGTACACCGAGTTTTTGACGAACTGGGCCATGTCATCGGACTGGGACTGTTCGTTCCAAAGGATCACGGAGACACCGGATTTGGTGTTCCTCGAACTCGAAGAACGTAGCCGCATCGGTGACTTCAGCAGCGTGGTCAATTCCCTGTCGGTCTACGAGTTCGACGCCGACGACAAGGTGCGGCGCATCGCCGTCTATCTACAGATGGAGATGCCTAGCGGCGCGCCGATGCCGAGTTTCGACGACGGCGGGGCAGTGGAGTGACCAAGCCGGAGGCCGCGGCCAGAGCAGCTGATCTGGACGAAGTGGACTTCTTCACCGACAACGATCTACTGCGTGATCCCTACGATTATCTCGCCGCTCTGCGCGAGGAGTGCCCACTGCGCCGCGAGCCTCATCACGACGTGGTGATGGTGACGGGGTACGACGAGGGTGTCGCCATCTACAACGACACGGCGCGGTTCTCGTCGTGTATCTCGGTCACCGGTCCGTTCCCCGGGTTCCCTGTGCCGCTGCAGGGGGACCTGACAGCGGAGCAGGTCTCCGAACTGATCGCCGAGCACCGCGACGAGGTGCCGTTCAGCGATCAGTTGCCGACCTTCGATCCGCCGGTGCACACCGCGCACCGGGCGCTGCTGTCGAGGATGCTCACTCCGAAGCGGCTCAAGGAGAACGAAGACTTCATGTGGCGGCTCGCCGACCGCCAACTCGACGTCGCGCTCACCGGCGGGCGCTGCGAGTTCATCGGTGATTTCGCGTCCCCATTCGCGATGCTCGTCATCGCCGACTTACTCGGCGTCCCGGAATCCGACCACGACGAGTTCCGTGCTGCGCTGCTGACCGAAGCGGGAACGATCGGCAGCAGCGAAGGCGACCAGATGCATCACTCGCCGCTGGAGTATCTCTACGGCAAGTTCGGTGAGTACATCCAGGACCGGCGGGATGAGCCACGCGACGATGTGTTGAACGGAATTGCCTCGGCTACATTTCCGGACGGCAGCGTCCCGGAGGTGATCGACGCGGTCCGCGTCGCGGCGAACTTGTTCGCCGCAGGCCAGGAGACGACGGTTCGCCTGTTGAGCGCCGCGGTGATGCTGATCGCCGAAGACGCTGAGCTGCAGGCGAAGCTGCGCGCGAACAGGGACCTGATCCCGGGCTTCATCGAAGAGGCATTGCGCTACGAGAGCCCTGTCCGAGGGGACTTCCGGCTGTCGAAATGCCCCGTCACCGTGGGCGGGGTCGACCTGCCCGCCGGAACGACGGTCATGCTGCTCAATGCCGCCATGAATCGCGACCCGCGCAGGTTCCCCGAACCCGACACCCTCGACATCCAGCGAGCCAACGCGCGCAGCCACGTCGCGTTCGGTCGCGGGCCACACGCATGCCCCGGTGCGCCGTTGGCTCGTGCCGAAGGCCGCATCAGCCTCGAGCGACTCTTCGACCGCACCACCGACATCCGGATCGACGAAGGCAAGCACGGCCCCGCCGACAACCGCCGCTACTCCTATCTGCCGACCTTCATCCTGCGCGGGCTGACCCGCCTGCACATCGAATTCTCGTAGGGGCTCTACCAAGATGCCGTTCGAAGACACCACCGCCATCGTCACCGGCGGTGCCGCCGGCCTCGGCCTGGCCATCACCGAGGCGCTTGCCGCGCGTGGGGCGAAGGTCGCGATATTCGACATCACCACCGATGAAATCGAGACCCAAGTCGACCGCTTGCGCCGCGACGGCGCAAAGGTCGCCGGTTATGTCGTCGACGTATCGAACCGTGCCGCAGTGGAGTCCGCAGTGGCCCAGGTCCGAGCCGACCTCGGCCCGGTGTTGATGCTGATCAACAACGCCGGCATCGAGCAATTCGGCAAATTCGCCGAGATCACCGACGAGCAATGGGACCGGGTGATGGCGGTGAACCTGCGCGGACCGTTCATCTGCACCCAGGTGGTGCTGCCCGACATGCTCGACGCACAGTGGGGCCGCATCGTCAACATCTCGTCGTCGAGTGCACAGGGCGGACAGTCCCGCATGGCGGCGTACGTCAGTTCCAAGGCCGGGGTGATCGGATTCACCAAGAGTCTCGCGTTGGAGCTGGGGCCGAAAGGCATCACGGTCAACACCATTCCGCCCGGCATGGTGGTCACCCCGATGCTGGAAAAGGCGATCGCGGAGGGACGGTTCACCGCGTCACTTGAGCATTTCGCCAAGATCACCCCTGTCCGCCGCGCGGGTCGGCCCGAGGACATCGCCAACGCCGCGATCTTTCTGTGTCAAGACGAATCCGACTACATCACCGGTCAAGTCATTCCTGTCAACGGAGGACGCCGAACGTGACGGGCACGCAGAGCGCACCGCCACTCCTGACGCCGCTGAAGGCCGACGAATGGGGCGACGACGAGTACGCCGCGTTCGGTGCACTGCTGGGCCTGCCGGGTGAGAAGGTGCCGCGCGCCGGCTCCGGCCATCCCGCCGACCCGCTCAGGTTCGACATCATCGGGTTGCTCGCTCGTCACCCGAAGATGGCGCGGCGGTTCCTGAGCTTCAACGGTTGGCTGCTTCAGCGCGGCGAGTTGCCGTTGCGCCTGCGCGAACTGGCGGTGCTACGAGTGGCGCTCACCCGGCGGTCCGCTTTCTTCTGGGGGGAGCACTTCAAGGTCGCGACGGATGGCGGCGTGCCGGAGGAGGACATCGCGCGCCTTGCGAAGGGTAACGAGGGTTTCGCCGGTGCCGACCGGTTGGTGCTCGACGCCACCGACGAATTGATCAGTCAGGGCCGCTCCGAGGAAACGACGTGGCAAGGCCTCACCGACGAACTCGGCACGCACCAGGCGATGGAACTCATCTTCGTTGTCGGCACCTACGCGATGCTGGCGATGGCGTTCGACACCTGGAGTCTTGCCCCACCCGCCGGCAGCGCGCCGCTACCAGAGCCGCTCGCGACCAGCACCCGTCAGCTCTAGCCGCAGCGACATTCGGGTCGTCGCCTGTCCGGCAACAGCTTTGACCCCGAGCTGATCGTCGGCGGCGCTGTGATCCGCTCCGGCCGCCCTGCGAGACGTTTCAAGTGGCTCCCGAATGGAAACCCGCCGCCGCGAGCAGGCCTGCCGTCAATGACGGTTATCGGCACCGAGACAGTCGCGATAGGGAGAGATCGATGGCGGACGACCGCGCACCCAAAGAAGCCGTCAAGGGCATCGTCGAAGAGGCCAAGGGCAAGGCCAAGGAGGCGGCCGGGACGCTACTCGGCAACGAAGAGCTCAAGCGCGAGGGCCAGGCCGAACAGCACAATCCGTCCTACATTCCCGGCGCGCCCGGTCCGGAGGCACCGTCGTTCGACGAGCCGACCGCCCCGCGCGAGCCCCTCCCGCCGAAGCCCGATCAAACTGCACCGAAACTGCGCACGGCCACGGGGGCTTCCGCCGAGGGACCGATGACCGCCCGCGGACAGCAGGGTGCGTACCTCACCACCGCGCAAGGCGCGCGGCTCTACGACACCGACCACTCCCTGAAGGCCGGCGAGCGCGGGCCGACTCTGCTGCAGGACCACCACCTTCGCGAGAAGATCACGCACTTCGACCACGAACGGATCCCCGAGCGGGTGGTGCACGCCCGCGGCGCGGGCGCGCACGGTGTGTTCCGCGCCAACGGTGCCGCCGAGAAGATCTGTAAGGCGGGCTTTCTGAAGTCCGGCGCGGAGACCGAGGTCTTCGTCCGCTTCTCCACCGTCCTGGGCAACCGCGGCTCGGCCGACACAGTGCGTGACACCCGCGGCTTCGCCACCAAGTTCTACACCCACGAAGGCACCTTCGACCTCGTCGGTAACAACATCCCGGTGTTCTTCATCCAGGACGGCATCAAGTTCCCCGACGTCGTCCATGCCGCCAAACCGCATCCGGATCGCGAGATCCCGCAGGCGCAGAGCGCACACGACACCTTCTGGGACTTCGTCTCGCTGCACACCGAAGCGCAGGCGCACACCATGTGGAACATGTCCGATCGCGGAATTCCGCGGTCGTACCGAATGATGGAGGGGTTCGGCGTCCACACGTTCCGGTTGATCGGGACCGACGAATCCACGTCGCTGGTGAAGTTCCACTGGAAGCCCCGGCTCGGTGTGCACTCCCAGGTGTGGGAAGAAGCGCAGATCACCGGTGGGGTGGATCCGGACTTCCATCGACGCGACCTCGCGGACGCGATCGAGAAAGGCGTCTATCCCGAGTGGGACCTCGGGGTGCAGGTGTTCCCGGACACCCCGGAGCAGATGTTCGAGGGCATCGACCTGCTCGACCCGACGAAGATCGTGCCCGAGGAATTGGCGCCCGTGCAGGTCATCGGAACGCTTCAGCTCAACCGCAACGTGACGAACTTCTTCGCCGAGACCGAGCAGGTGGCATTTCACCCCGGCCACCTGGTGCCCGGGATCGACATCACCGACGACCCGCTGCTGCAGGCGCGGCTGTTTTCCTATCTCGACACTCAGATCACCAGGCTGGCGGGCCCGAACTTCAGCCACATCCCGATCAACCGGCCGCACGCCCCGGTCAACGACATGTTCCGCGACGGGTTCCACCAGTCCGGCGTGCATCCCGGCGTGGCGCCGTACAAGCCGAACTCACTCGACGGGGGTTGCCCGTTCCTCGCGGGGGCGGACACCGGTGCGTTCATCGAGGTGCCCACCGTCGTTCCTGAATCGACGAAACGCCGTGATGCACCCGCCACCTACGACGACCACTTCAGCCAGGTGACCCTGTTCTACCGCAGCCTGAGCGCGGCCGAACAGGAGCACGTCGCCGAGGCGTACACCTTCGAACTCGGCAAGTGCTACGAGCAGGCGGTCAAGGAGCGCCAGCTGGTGGCCCTGGCGAACATCGACCCCGACCTGTGCGCGAAGGTGGCCGAGGGGCTGGGCCTCGAGGCGCCGGCGCCCACCGTGGTCCCCGCCGACCCCGAAGTACCCAGCCCGACGTTGTCGCAGGTCGGTGAGGAATGGCCCGTCGAGGGCCGCCAGATCGGCATCCTCACCGGCCCGGACTCCGACCTCGCCGGCGTGGCGGCCGCTGTCACCGCGATCGCGAACGCGAAGAACGTGCCGTTCGTCGTCGCCGCGCACGGCGGCACCCTCGAACACGACGGCGGCGCCATACCGATTTCGCGCACCTACGCGACCACCCGTTCGGTGGAGTTCGACGCCATCCTCATCGCGGGATCACCGATCAACGACAAAGCGAAGACGATCGTCGACGAGACGTTCCGGCATCACAAGGCGATCGCGGTGCTGCCGGCGGGGACTGAGCTTGCTGCCGCCGCAGCGGTTCCCACCGACGGGCCCGGGCTGTTCTCCGGCGCGGATCCGGCGACGCTGGCCCAGTCACTGCTCAACGCGCTCGGCCAACACCGGGTGTGGGACCGGGTGGTCGTCGCCTGACGACGATCCCGGATGGCGACTGTGATCTTGGCCTGCGGTCCGGCTGGCGTCAGGACGGTTTGATGATGGTTTTGTGAAGATTTCGGCAACTGCCCGGAAGCGGGCGGTTGAGCGGCACGATGGGGTGATGAATACCGCCGCGCAATCGTCTGCCTGCAGTGCGGATTCCGGCTACCGCGCCTTGGTGGTCGATGATGAGGCGCCGCTGGCGGAAGTGGTGGCGAGCTATCTCGAGCGGGAACATTTCGATGTCACGGTGCGGCACACGGGGGGTGAAGCGCTAGACGTTGCACGTGAGGTCGACCCGGATGTGGTGGTGTTGGATCTCGGCCTGCCCGGGATCGACGGGGTCGAGGTCTGTCGGCAGCTACGGACGTTCTCCGACGCCTATGTCGTGATGCTGACCGCCCGCGATACCGAGGTCGACACGATCGTCGGCCTCTCGGTCGGCGCCGACGACTACGTGACCAAACCCTTCAGTCCGCGCGAGTTGGTCGCGCGGATCCGGGCCATGCTGCGGCGACCCCGCACAGTCGGAGCACCAGACTCAGGCCCGAACGCGATGAGCGCCGAGGTGCCGGCACCGCGGGTGTTCGGTTTGCTGTCGATCGATATCGCCGGAAGGCAGGTGTATCTCGGCAACAAGTTGATTGCGTTGACGCGCACCGAGTTCGACATTCTCGCAGCCCTGTCCTCGCGCCCCGGTGTGGTGTGGAGCCGCCGGCAGCTCATCGAAGCGGTTTGGGGCGAAACATGGGTCGGCAACCGCCACCTGGTCGATGTGCACGTCGGACATCTTCGGCGCAAACTCGGCGACGACCCTGCCGAGCCCAAATTCGTGTTCACTGTTCGCGGGGTGGGATACCGGATGGGGACCGGGCAGTGAGGGCGCCGACGGGCACCGGGATGCTCCGCCGGTTGCTGTTGGCCCAGGCGCTGGTGTTGCTCGCCGTCGGCGTCACGACGTGGGTGGTGGCGTCACTGGTCGGCCCGCCGTTGTTTCGTGAGCACCTCCATCAGGCCGGCGTGCCACACGACTCCAGTGAGCAGTTCCACGCCGAACAGGCCTACCGCCACGCCACGGCTATCTCAGTCGGGGCCGCGATCGCGGTGGCGGCCTTGACGGCGTTCGTGGTCACCCTCTATCTGAGCCGGCGCGTACAGCACTCGGTCGCCGAGATATCTACGGCTGCGGCGACCGTCGCCGAGGGCCGCTACGACGTCCGGGTGACACCACCGCGACTGGGTGATGAATTCAATGGGCTGGCGGCCGCTTTCAACCAGATGGCGCAACGACTGCAGGCGGTGGAAGCGACCCGCCGCCGGTTGTTCGGAGACCTGGCCCACGAGATCCGTACCCCGGTGGCGGTGCTCGAGGCTTACCTCGAAGCCGTCGAGGACGGTGTGAAAAGCCTCGACGCGTCGACCGTCGCGATGCTGCGTGAGCAGACCGGCCGACTCGTGCGGTTCTCGGCGGACGCCGCCGCGCTCGCACAAGCCGAGGAGGCCCACTTCACCATTGCACCCGAATGGGTTGAGACCCGCCAACTGATCGGCACGGTGCGTGCCGCGGTCGCCGACCGCTACGCCGCAAAGGGTGTGGCGCTGAAGGTTCGGTTCGATGATGCGCCCCGGCTGTGGGGTGATAGCCAGCGGCTTTCCCAGGTGATCGGGAATCTGCTCGACAACGCACTCCGGCACACTCCCACCGGCGGACAGGTCGCCCTCGCTGTCGAGACCGTTGGCACCGATGTGGTTTTCACGGTCTCCGACGACGGGGACGGCGTCGCCGCCGAACATCTGCCACACCTGTTTGAGCGCTTCTACCGGGCAGACACCGCCCGAGACCGTGACCGCGGTGGTGCGGGGATCGGGCTGGCAATAGCCAAGGCGCTGACGGAGGCCCATGGCGGCCGCATCAGCGCAACCAGCTGCGGGCCCGGCGAAGGGACCACCTTCACCGTGACGGTGCCCCTACATCCAACGATCGGCGTGCACGCCTTCGACAAGCATCAGGCCGCGCCGACGGTCAGCTCGTGACTGGACGTGCACCCCCACCGGGTGGATGCAGCGGCATCCGCGGCGGTGCGGGCCACTACAGCGATTTGAGTATCTCGTTCATCGTCTCGATCTCCTTCTGCTGACTGCTCACCATCGCTTTAGCCAGCGCGATCGCGTCAGGAGACTGGCCGTTGTCGATCTCGTTCTGCGCCATGGTGATTGCGCCCTGGTGGTGTTGAATCATCTGGGTGAGAAACAGTTTGTCGGCCTCGACGCCCTGAGCGTTCTGCAAGGCCTGCATGTCAGCCGGCGACACCATCCCCTCCATGCCCGCCATGTTTCCCATCCCCGGCATGCCCGGCATCATTGATCCGCTCGGTGCGGGTGATGCAGGGGGAGAGACTGTTTCGGTTCCAGAGCCATGCATTCCACCATGACCGGGAGGCATGTTGCCACCGGTGCCTTTAGGGCCGGGCATCCCGCCCGGTCCGGGCATACCCCACTGGTCAAGCCAACCCTGCATCTGTTTGATCTCGGGGCCCTGCGCATCCTTGATCTGCCTCGCCATGTCGGCCACTCGCGAGTCGATGCCCTGCTTCTCCAAGATCATGTCGCTCATCTCGACCGCCTGTTGGTGATGCGGGATCATGTGGTGGGCGAACATCACATCGGCATGGTTGTGGCTCGCAGCCGGCGCTGCACTCACGGTTTGAGTGGGAGCGGGGGATGCCGTCTCTTGGTTGGTTCCAGAGTTGCTACACGCTGCGACAACTGACGCTGCGGCCAGCACCGCCGCGACCGCGCCTGCCCTGTTCATCGCCTTCACCACATCCTTCCGCGTCCATCACGAACCGATCCGTTGCAGATCTTCTCGAAGGGGTGTAGGGCTGCTGTAGTCGTTCCCTGAAGATTTGGTGAAGAAGCCCGGCGCTCAACAGCGGATGGACCGGATCGCAAGGCCTGGCTCCGGAGGACCTCGCGGACGCCGCACAAGCTTTAACCAGGGCTCGCGCGTACGGACGCACTGGTGTGACGTCCCGATAACGAGATTGCGTCAGGTATTCGGGCGAGAAGGCCGATCGCCATGGCGCTGCTACCCTCGGGAACATTGTGAGATACCAGGTGGCCGTCCCGGCGTCGCGGATCCGCGCGGCGCTCGCGCTGGGCATGGCGTTGTGGCTCGTCGCCGTCGCCGCCCAATGGGCGCTCCCGGTCAAGGAGGTCACCCCGCCGCACGGGCCACACGCACTTTCGTCGGCCCTTGTCGGTGATCACCCGGTCGTCGTCGATCATCAGCACATCGGTGATGCGTCGCCCACATTGCCCCCGGATGCGCTCGCCGAGGCGGTTCTTCCGCGGGCGTCCACCTCACTTGTCCTGTTGGGGCTGATCACCGCGCTCGTGGTTATCGCGGTGTGCTGGCATCAACCGACACTGGCGGCCATCCGTGGCCCCCCCAAGTCACGGCCGTCCGTTCTTTTTGGCCGGGTGCTGCTCACCCGGCTCTGCATCGCGCGACGCTGATCCGGCGGCGTCAGACCACGCCGCCTGGCTGCGGCACGGTCGGTGACCGTCGCCCCTTTCAGCTGCCGCGTAACGATTTCCGCGGCTCGATGCAAAGCGATGCACTTAGATGAATCACGTTCTTTCCCTGCATAATCTGAAGCCGCATATTCCTGGTCAAACATGCCTGGGCCGCTATGACCGGCCGGGCACGATGGTCGGGCACACCCCGGTGTTGCGCATTGCAGAACCCTTTGCGTCGGCACATCGAGGTTTCTGGGCCAAGCTCGAGGGCTTCAGCCCCGGTGGCATGAAGGACCGTCCTGCCATGTACATGGTGGAACGGGCGCGGGCCAGCGGTGCGCTCCGCCCAGGTGGCCGAATAGTCGAATCCACCAGCGGCACCCTGGGTTTGGGCTTGGCGCTCGCTGGCACCGTCTATCGGCATCCGGTTACCCTGGTGACCGACCCCGGTATGGAGCCGATCATCCAGCGAATGCTGCGGGCGTATGGCGCCGATGTCGACCTGGTGAGCGAGCCGCATCCCGACGGCGGGTGGCAGCAGGCGCGCCGTGACCGGGTGCTGCAGGTACTGGCCGCCGACGAGAGCGCGTGGTATCCGGATCAGTACAACAACCCCGACAACGTCGACGCCTACCGCGGGCTGGCTTTGGAATTGCACGCCCAACTCGGCACCGTCGACGTGCTGGTGTGTTCGGTCGGTACCGGCGGTCACTCGGCCGGTGTGGCGCGGGTGCTGCGGGAATTCAACCCCGACATGCAGTTGATCGGGGTCGACACCGTGGGCTCCACCATCTTCGGCCAACCGGCCTCGACACGACTGATGCGCGGCCTGGGGTCGAGCATCTATCCGGGAAACGTCGACTACGGAGCCTTCGACGAGATCCATTGGGTCGCCCCTGCTGAAGCCGTGTGGGCATGCCGCACGATGGCAGCCACTCATTACGCCAGCGGCGGGTGGAGTGTCGGGGCAGTGGCTCTGGCCGCCGGCTGGGCGGCGCGCACCTACCCAGCGGATATGACAATCGCGGCGATCTTCCCCGACGGCCCACAGCGCTACTTCGACACCATCTACAACGACGAGTTCTGCCGCGAGCACAATCTCCTGGGCGAAGCACCTCCCACCGAACCGGCGGTCATCGACGACCCACGACAACGTGTGGTGTCGTCGTGGACGCGGTGTGCCACCGTGGTGGATCCGGTTGGCGGTTTGCGATGAGTCTGGTCGGTGAGTTCCGCAGCTTCGGGTGGCCGAGCCGACTGCTGATGATCAACCAGTTCGGCATCAACCTCGGCTTCTACATGTTGATGCCCTACTTGGCCGGATATCTTGCAGGTCCGCTCGGAATGGCGGCGTGGGCCATCGGCTTGGTGCTTGGGGTGCGCAATTTCTCTCAGCAGGGCATGTTCATCGTCGGCGGAACGTTGGCCGACCGCATCGGATACAAGCCGCTGATCGTCTCCGGTTGCCTACTGCGTACTGCCGGCTTCGGATTGCTCGTCTTCGCCGAGTCTTTGCCCGCCGTCCTGATCGCCTCGGCGGCAACGGGATTCGCCGGGGCGCTGTTCAATCCGGCAGTGAGGGCCTACCTTGCCGCCGATGTCGGCCGCCGTCGTGTCGAGGCGTTTGCGCTGTTCAATGTCTTCTACCAGGGCGGAATTCTCGCCGGGCCGCTCGTCGGGCTGGCGCTGTTGATGCTCGACTTCCGCATCGCTGCGGCGGCCGCTGCGGCTGTCTTCGCGCTATTGACGATCGCGCAGCTGTTCGCGCTCCCGCAGCACAACGCCACCCAGCCCCTGAAAGAATCCTCGATATTGGACGACTGGCGAACGGTCGTGGCCAACCGGTCCTTCGTGCTGTTCGCGGCGGCGATGATCGGCTCGTATGTGCTGTCCTTCCAGGTCTATCTGGCGCTACCGCTACAGGCCAAGGACCTGATGCCGGATTCCGAAGCGCTCGTGGTCGCGGCTGTTTTCGTCATCTCTGGACTGGTTGCGGTCGCGGGCCAGCTGAAGATCACACGGTGGTTCGCCGAGCGGTGGGGGCCCGGGCACTCGCTGGTGATCGGCTTGCTGATTCTCGCGTCGTCGTTCATACCGATGGCCGTGCTGCCCGACGGTAGTCGTGCCGGTGAGATCGCCGCGGTGGCCGCACTTCTCGTCGGTGCGGCAATGCTGGCAATCGGATCGGCCGCGGTGTTCCCGTTTGAAATGGACACGGTGGTGTCACTGGCCGGCGGACGGTTGGTCGGCACGCACTACGGGTTCTACAACACCATCGTCGGAATCGGGATTCTCGCAGGCAATCTCGGCACGGGAGCGCTCATGCAGAAGGCTGCCGACGTCGGGACGCCGGAACTGACGTGGATCGCATTGAGTGTCATCGGGGTGGCGGCGGCCTGCGCGCTCTACCGGCTGGACCGCACCGGCAGACTTCAGCCTCAGCCGGTCCGTACTTCGATCACACGGCCGTAAGGCACTGCGCCTCAGGATGATATGTCAGACGCCCGACACCTGACGGCCGTCGGCCTGCCACGCGCGCATGCCCCCGCGGAGTTCGATGATGTCGATGTAGCCGAGCTCGCGAAGTGATTGGGCCGCAACCGTACTCATCGGTCCAGAGCGGCAGTAGATGGCCAGGGGGGCGCTGCGATCGGCGGGAAGGAGCTCAGCTCGCGCGGCGATCTGATCGAACGGGATCGACAGGTCTGTGCCCGGGATGTCGCCCTCGAAGGGCACGTGCACGTTCACGGTCACACGATCGGGCTCGGCGATCGCTGCGGCGAACTCCCCCGGGTCCACCAGCCGCGCGGCGCTCGCCGGCTCGAGTCGCGAGGTCGCGGTCGGGGGAACATCATCCGACGCGCACGCGCTCAAGCCCATTACGCCGGCTGCCGTCAGTACCGAGGCAAGCAGTTGTGACGATCGGGTGACCACCGTGGATCGAGATGCTTCGAACATATTCCGAAGGTACCCCCCAGGGGTACTTGCGCACCAGTGCGGCGAGCAGCTAGGGTCCCACCATCAGATACCCCCCTGGGGTATAGAGGAGAGGATCGGATGATGGCGACGACAACCCCGACAGTGGTCGACTGGCACCTTCGCGGCGACTGGTTCGATGTGTGTAGCTGCAAACTGCCCTGCCCGTGCAGTTTCGCTCAGGAGCCCACGCACGGCGACTGTCTGTTCACCCTCGTTTGGCACATCCGTGACGGGTACTTCGGCGACGTGGATCTCGCCGGGTTGAACGTCATCTCTCTGGGGGAATTCACGGGGAACATGTGGGTCGGTGATCCCAACGCGATGATGAGGTTGATGTTCTACATCGATGCCCGTGCCGACGCCGACCAGCGTCACGCGCTGAAGCGGATCTTCACCGGCAAGGAAGGCGGCTGGCCTGCCGAATTCGCATCTCTCATCGCCGATTTACGCAGCATCGAATACGCCCCCATCACGTTTGAATCTGCAGATGACCTGGCCTACTGGCGCGCCGAGATTCCTGGGAAGGTCGATGTGCGGGTCGGCGCGCTGACCGGCCCCACATCTGATCCGAATCGGCGCGTCACCACCGTCAACGCGCCGGGAGCGGAGGTCGGCCCCGGGCAGGTCGCCACGTGGGGCGTTGTCGAGCGTGATCACGCCGCCGGGTTCGAGTGGTCTCACGAATACCACGGCGGCTCGAGCAAGCACTTTCCCTTCGACTGGCGGCCCGACGGCGGCGACGCAGACCTTCTGGAGGCCACCTCCACCTGGGCGTCGCAGTGTGAATGCCACACCTGATTTCTGACGGCCCTGGCGCCGGTCCTCGGATATACGCGGCGGCTCCTTGTGGTGGGTCGGCAACGTCGACGGTATTTGCTGATTTCCTCCGAGCGGACGCGCGCGAAATTACCATCGAATCAGCCGACCACCAGATGTCGTCCTTCGACCTCGGACGGCTGACTCAAGGGGGTTCGAATGCGTTACCTCGGTGTTGCCGCCTCGACGGCAGGTCTCATGGTTGCCGTGGCGGTGGCGGCACCCGCCGGAGCGACCGAGGACGAGTTCCTGCGTGACCTCCAACCGCGGTATTCGTTCCTGACGGCCGAGGAACTGGTCACGCAGGGTTACCGGGCCTGCGCCGCCACCAGCGTCGGTGTCCTGGCACCGGACGCGGTCCAGATGATCAGCGCGGACCTCGGCATCTCGACCGGTGCGGCGATGGACATCGTCAGCCGCGCACTACTGCGGCTCTGTTGACCCCTCGCTCCGTCAGTGGCGTCACCGAACCAGAGTGGCGCCACCGTCCAAGCGGATCTGTTGTCCGGTCATGAACCGGGATTCGTCGGCGAGCAGGTAGAGGGCGGCATACGCCGATTCCCAGACGCTGGCGCGGCCCATCTTCAGCCTGACGACGTCGTTGTGTCTTTCGGTTGCTTCATCTGCGTCCAATCCGAACAGCGATTGCGAATCCCGATTGGCCAGCACAGAGTTGATGGGCCGCAACATCAATGTCTTGACCCGGATTCCGGCCTCGGCGAACTGGACGGCGGCCAGTTCGGTGATGTGGTTCAGACCGCATTTGCCCAATGCGTAGGGCATGATGCCGATGTTGAGGCCGAGTTCATTCTTCACGCTCGCGATCGACGAGATGTTGACGATGCTTCCGGCGGTGTCACCGGGGTTGCGCTCCATGCGTTGTGCCGCAAAGAGATTGCAGTAGTAGCAGCCGAGCATGTTCACGTTGATGCCGTAGTTGAAGTTCTCGACGGTCATCGAGTTCGAGTCGAAGTCGAACGGAGGATTGGTGGCCACGCTGTAGACCATGCCGTCCACGCGACCGCTGGTCGTCATCGCGGTGTCAAAGATGCGTTGGCAGTCGTCTGTGTCGACGCTGCGCGATCAGTTGATCGCGGCCGGGCACCGCACGTTCGGATTGCGTGCACCGCAATCGCGTGACACGTAGCCCGACGGTTGAGCCGCCGACGCGTCAGCGGAAGCGGATGTTCATGGTCGCCAGCCCGAAGATCTTCTTTCCGGCCGACTTCGCGGCCACCACGATGACGCCCGATCGGGTCGCGGGATCCAAGGACTTGATTCGGCCGCTGAACTCGATGTCGGCGCCCTCCTTGGCCGACACGATCGCGGGCGCGGAGAGCCGCACCGCATAACGCGTCACAGCGCCCGGGTCGCCCGACCATCCGGAAACGAATCCGGCGCCCAAACCCATCGTGAGCATGCCGTGGGCGATCACGTCGGGAAGTCCGGCCAGCTTGGCGATGTCTTCGTCCCAGTGGATCGGGTTGGCATCACCGGCGACGCCCGCGTAGTTGACCAGGTCGCCGCGGGACAACCGCGTGTGGTGCACCGGGAGCTCGTCGCCGACCGCCACGTCCTCAAAGGAGGGCGTCGCCGGTGTGCGGGTCAGCCCACCGTCGGCGATCCGGACATCGCCCTCGGGTCGAAGCGTCTTGTGGTATTCCGAATCCAGTGTGCCGATTCCGGAGAAGTCGACGTCGTGCATCATCGCGTTCTGCACGGCGGTTTTGACCTCCGGGTTGAGGTCTTCGGCGGTGACGCCGACGACGGTGGTGTGCAGGGTGTGTACCCGCTCGCCGGCCGGGTCGGTGAAGGTGTTGGTCACGGTGATCATGTCTCGGCCGGCGATCCTGCGTACGGACGTCAGTTCGACATCGACCTGGAGTTCGTCGCCGGCGACGATCGGGCGGTGCTGCTCGAAGACCTCTTCGGTTTGAAGATAGGTGTCGTAACCGACGACCACCTGCTCGAACATGCGGCGGTTGCAGGACATGCCAGGAGCTGAGGTAAATGTCAGCGGGGCCACGAGGCCTGAATATCCCAGCTCGGCTGCGGCTTCGACGTCCCAGTGTGCGGGGTGGTAGTCCTGCACCGCGCGGGCGTATTCGCGAACCTTCTCGCGACCGACCAGGTAGCTGCCGTCCATCTGGTACCAGTGGCCGACCCGCGCTTCGATCGCCGACGTCTCTGGTGCTGCGGTCATACGTCTGCTCAACTTTTCTGCCGACTGGTTCGAAGGGCCGACCACAGCACAGTAGCGGGTGGTCACCTTCCGCTTCGCGACAGCCGTGGTGACGCTTGTGGGGTCAGGCCAGATGCAGGAAAAGTTTCTCGAGCTCGGCTTCGGTCAACGGTTGATGTCCGTTCGCGGCATTTCCGGTCAGGCATTCCCGCAAGCCGGTTGCCACGATCTTGAACCCGGCCTTCTCCAGGGCCCGTGTCACAGCGGTCAACTGGGTCACCACGTCCTGGCAAGTTCTGCCCTGTTCGATCATCGCGATCACCCCGGCCAGTTGCCCGTGGGCTCTGCGCAGCCTGTTGAGCACGGCGGTGAAAGAATCTCCGTCGGCGACTGCGCCGCAGCGGGTTTGGGCAAGCGCAGGGGCCTCGCCGGTGTTGATCACGCGACTGCCGTGCTGGAGGGGGCAGCGGCGGTGAGCCGCCGCAGCGGACATAGCGCGTATCGCGTGCAAGCCAGTGTCATGCCGCCGGCGATCGCGGTGAGCACTGCGGCCGCGATTCCGACGCCCGGGTGGATCTCCTGGGACAGGATGACCGACGACATCGCGAGCACGAACCAGCCGAAGGCCTTCCGCAGCGCCTCGGGGTTGACCATCGCGGTCAGTCGGGCTCCGATGAGGGCGCCGACCACGGCCGCGGCCGTCACCGACAGCGCCACCGCCCAGTCGATCTGAACGCTGGACAGGTAGCCGCCCAGCCCCGCGAACGACTTCATCGCGATCACGATGAGCGAGGTGCCGACGGCCACGGGCATCGGCAACCCACCGAGCAGCGCAAGCGCGGGCACTACGAGGAAGCCGCCCCCGGCCCCGACCAGACCGGTGACCAAACCCACCACCAGGCCCTCCGCGATGATCTTCGGGATCGGGAGATGCTGGCTGGTGCCGGTGGTCTCGACCTTCTTGCGTCCGCGCAGCATGGCGACGGCGGTGGCGACCATCATGACGGCGAAGCCGACGAGCAGGATCGTGCCGGGAATGAAGCGGGCCAGCACTCCGCCCGCATACGCCCCGGCCATGCCCGCGGCGCCGAAAATCAGGCCGGTGCGCCACTGCACCCGACCGGCCCGCGCGTGCGAGATCGCACCGATGGCACTGGTGACGCCGACCACCAGAAGCGAGGTGGCGATGGCCTGCTTGGCGTCCATCCCGGCCACGTACGCCAGCAGCGGAACGGTCAGGATCGAACCTCCGCCACCCAGCAACCCGAGCGCGATGCCGACGAAGACGGCCAACCCGACGGTGAGCGCGATCATGTCCATGGTCTGCTAGCCCACTTTCCTGACTGCGGGAGTCTGGTCGACAAGCTGGGACACGATGCTCTGGGCGTCGCAGGTGGCTCCGCGGTTGTAGGGCAGCTTCGACAGCATCATGCCCATCGCGCACGTGTTGGACAGAGCCGCAAACGTCAGGCCCCCGCCGATGGCACCCGCCACCCACTTGAGTTTGGGCACCGCAATGCTGCCCAGGATGCTGGAGAGCACGATGCCGCCTGCGACCAGACGGACCTGTCGCTCAAGGTCCCACCGTTGCGCGCCGCGGTTGACCGCGAATCCCTTGGCCTCCCAGGCGGTAATGCCGCCTGCGAGGATGTGCACGTTGGTCAGCCCTGCGTTGCGCAGCGTCTCCTCGGCCTGAGCGGCGCGCTGACCTGAGCGGCAAACCAGGACGACGTCCTCGTCGAGGTGCTGGGCGATCTCGTCGCGGTGCTCCCGTAACAGGGCCAACGGCACGTTGTAGGCGCCGGCGATGTGGGCCGTCTCGAACTCGCCCGGGGTCCGCACATCGAGCACCCGCGGCGGTGTGGGCGAGCTGAGCAGGGCTTCGAGGTTCTGGCAATCGATCGTGGCGGGTGCGGTCATGTCTACGTCCTTTCGAGGGGGTACGGCTCTTGCATCAAATACCGGAGGGGGTATATTGAGCACCATGTTACACATGCCCCTGGGGGTACATGCAAGAGGGAACATCCGAGGGCCTAAAGCCTCTTGACATACCCATAGGGGTATCTGCACCGTAGGTACCACAGAGCCTTCCGAAACCGAACGAAAGGGCCGCCGCCATGAAATTCATCCAGTACTACCTGGACTGCCTGTCCCATGCGTCGTATCTGATCGCCGACGAAACCACCGGCCGCGCAGTGGTTGTCGATCCGCAGCGCGACGTCTCTGAGTACCTGTCCGATGCCAAGGATCTCGGCTTCGCCATCGAACTCGTCATCGAGACCCACTTTCATGCCGACTTCCTGTCCGGCCACCTGGAACTGGCAAAGGCCTCGGGCGCGAAGATCGTGTACTCGTCGGTTGCCGAGACCGAGTTCGAGTCGATGGGCGTTGCCGACGGCGAGCGGTACTCACTGGGCGACGTGACGCTGGAGTTCCGGCACACGCCGGGCCACACCCCGGAGTCGATGAGCATCGTGGTCTACGAGCACGCCGACGACGACGTGCCCTACGGCGTGCTGACCGGTGACGCCCTGTTCATCGGCGACGTCGGTAGGCCCGACCTGCTCGCCTCGATCGGGTTCACCCGCGAGGAATTGGCGGAGAAGCTCTATGACTCATTGCACAACAAGCTGATGACCCTGCCCGACGCCACCCGGGTGTACCCGGCGCACGGAGCAGGCTCGGCCTGCGGCAAGAACCTCTCGACCGACCTGTGGTCGACCATGGGCGACCAGAAGGAGACGAACTACGCGCTTCGTGCTCCTGACAAGGCGTCCTTCATGTCGCTGGTCACCGAAGGGCAGCCGCCGGCACCGAGCTACTTCGTCTACGACGCGATCCTCAACCGTAAGGATCGTGAACTGTTGGACGAGACCAAGATGCCGACGGCGATGACCTACGAGCAGGTTCGCGACGCGATGAAGTCGGGCGCGATCCTGATCGACGGGCGCGGGCCCGAGGAGTTCGCGCTGGGTCACCTGCGCGGCGCAGTCAACATCGGGTTGGCGGGTCGCTACGCGGAATTCGCCGGATCGGTGGTTCCCACCGACGTCGACATCGTGCTGTTCACCGAGCCCGGCCACGAGCTGGAAGGCAAGAACCGGCTCGCCCGCATCGGTTTCGACCGGGTGATCGGCTACGTCGACCGACCGTTTGAGGTGATGCTGGCACACCAGGATGACGTCCAGATGGCGTCCCGGTTGACGGCCAAGGCTTTCGACCAACGCGCCGCGGAGCTGGCCGACCTGCAGATCGTCGACGTGCGCAATCCGGGTGAGGTCGCGGCGGGGACGATTCCGAACGCCCACACCATCCCGGTTGGTCAGCTGCCCACTCGGCTGGACGAGCTGGATCCGGTCAAGCCGACGGTCGTCTACTGCGCCGGTGGCTACCGGTCGTCGGTCGCCGCAAGCCTGTTGCGGCAGAACGGTTTCGGTGATGTCAGCGATATCCTGGGCGGCTACAACGCCTGGGAAGAGTCCCGTCAGAACGCCTGAGTGGAGGAAAGATCATGACCACCGGCAAGCACCGGATCGTCATCGTCGGCGGCGGTACCGCAGGCATCTCGGTCGCCGCCCGACTGCTGCGCAACGGACGCTCCGACGTCACGGTCATCGAACCGTCCGATACGCACTACTACCAACCGCTGTGGACGCTCGTCGGGGGCGGCCAGGCGACGGCGTCGGCGACCGCACGACCCGAAGCCTCGGTAATGCCCAAGGGCGCGACGTGGATCAAGAACGCCGCGGTCTCGGTCGACCCGGAGAACAACACGGTCACGTGCGCCGACGGAGCGGTCTACGAGTACGGCGTCCTCGTGGTCTGCCCCGGCATCCAGCTGGACTGGAACCGCACCGAGGGGCTGGAGGACGCACTCGGCAAGGACGGAGTGTCGTCGAACTATCGGTTCGACCTGGCTCCGCGTACATGGGAATTCATCCGCAACCTTCGTTCGGGCAGTGCGGTTTTCGCCATGCCGTCCGGCCCCATCAAGTGCGCCGGAGCGCCTCAGAAGATCGCCTACCTGGCGAGCGACTATTGGCGAAAGCAGGGTGTTCTTTCCGACATCGACGTGCACCTGGTGGTGCCCACACCGCGACTGTTCGGTATCCCGGCGATCGCCGACAACCTGGACGCGATCGCTGCCGACTACGGGATCACGGTGCACACCAACGCCGAGGTGACGTCCATCGACGCGACGGCACACAAGGCGGGTGTCACCCACGTTGGGGACGGCGGGTCGAACACCATGCTGCCCTATGACGTGCTGCATGCGGTGCCCCGCCAGTCTGCGCCCGATTGGATCAAGTCGAGTCCGCTGTCGACCGGTGACGCAAACGGATACGTCGAGATCGACAAGCACACCATGCAGCACGTGCGCTATCCCAACGTGTTCAGCCTCGGCGACGCCGGTTCCTCACCGAACTCGAAAACCGGTGCGGCGATCCGTAAACAGGCTCCGGTGGTGGTCGACAACATCGAGTCATACCTGGCGGGCCGGCCCCTGGCCGCCTCCTATAACGGCTACGGGTCGTGTCCGATCGTGACGTCCTCGCACGCGATGCTGTTGGCGGAGTTCGACTACGACCTGAACCTGACCCCGTCGTTGCCGCTGCTCGACCCGACCAAGCCCCACCGCAGCTATTGGTACCTCAAGAAGTACGGGTTGCCGTTCATGTACTGGAACATGATGCTGAAGGGTCTGGCGTAGCAATTCGCCTGCCCCACAGGGAAACACGGAAAGGAGAAATCATGGCAACGAAGAGCCTGACCTATGACGACTTCGAGTCCACCGTCGTGGACAATCCGATCGTGCTGGTCGATTTCTGGGCATCGTGGTGCGGTCCGTGCCGCGCCTTCGCCCCGATATTCGAGCGCTCCTCGGAGTCGCATCCAGACGTCGTGCACGCCAAAGTCGACACACAGCATGAGCTCGACTTGGCAACCGCGCTCGAGATCACCTCGATTCCGACCGTGATGACCTTCCGGGACGGCGTGCTCGTCTACCGGCAGGCCGGCGCAATGCATCCGGCGGCGTTGGAGGATCTCATCACCAGGGTGAAAGCACTCGACATGGCCGAGGTCCATGCCAAGATCGCCGCTAGGAAGGCGGGGTAGACCGGTTCTCCGGCCCGAATTGGCGGCCTTTGTGTCGAACCATTAATTTCCTTGACGTGAAGCCCTCACTGGCTCGTGTAGCCGCGCGACTGACCGCGCCCGTCCTGACCGTGGCGGTCGTCGCCTCCGCCGGGCTTTTGGCCGACCCGCTGCCCGCGGGCCCGGGTCCGACGATCCGGCTGACGAGCGAGGGCAATCCACTCGCCGGCAAGCCCTTCTACGTCAACCCCACGTCGAAAGCCATGCGCGCGGCTCAGGCGGCGGACCCACTCAGCCCCGAACTGACGACGGTCGCCAACACCCCGCAGGCCTACTGGCTGGTGCCGGGCTCGTCGGCATCGACGGTGGCCAAGTACGCAGGCGACGCGCAGGCGACCGGCGCCCTGCCGGTGTTCGCGATCTACGGCATCCCGCACCGCGACTGCGGGAGTTTCGCCGCGGGCGGGCACGGTTCGGGTGAGGCATACCGTCAGTGGATCGACGGGATCGCCGCCGACATCGGCCCGGTGCCCGCGGCGGTCGTCCTCGAACCCGACGCCCTGGCCATGGCCGACTGCCTGTCGGGAGACCAACGCCAGGAACGTTTCGACCTGATCAGCTACGCCGTCGACTCGCTCACCCGCAATCCGACGACCGCGGTGTACGTCGATGCCGGTCACTTGCACTGGCACAGCCCCGAGGAGATGGCGTCGCGGCTCAATCAGGCCGGTGTCCAGCGTGCGCGGGGTTTCAGCCTCAACGTCGCGAACTTCTTCACCACCGAAGACGAAATCGGCTACGGCGAGGCGATATCGGGCCTGACGAACGGTAAGAACTACGTGATCGACACGTCCCGCAACGGCAACGGGCCCGCGGAAGGCGATCTCGCGTGGTGCAACCCCAGCGGCCGGGCACTTGGCGTCCCGCCCACCACGGCCACGGCGGGACCGCACGCCGACGCCTACCTGTGGGTGAAGCGGCCGGGCGAGTCCGACGGGACCTGCGGCAAGGGCGATCCGCCCGCCGGTGACTTCGTCAACCAGTACGTCATCGACCTGGCGCGCAACGCCGGTCAGTGAGCTCCGCGTATCAGGCGACCGGGCGGACGGCGGGGGCGCCGCCGTCGACGGTCAGGATCGCTCCGTTGACGTAGCTGGCGGCCGGGGAGGCGGCGAAGGCCACAACGCTGGCGACCTCTTCGGGACCGGCCGTGCGCCCCAACGCCGTTGTGCGGCCTAGTCCGTCGACGATCTCGACGCCGAGGTCGGCCGAGCCGTCGGTGCGCGTCGGGCCGGGGGAGACGGCGTTGACACGCACACCGTGGCCACCGAACTCGTCGGCCCAGAGCTTGGTGAACAGATCGAGTCCCGCCTTGCTGGCGCCGTAGATGCCGGCGCCCGCCGCCGGTCGGGTCGCGGCCGTCGTGGTCACGTTGACCACCGCGCCGCCGCCACGCTCGATCATTCCCGGCACCAGCTTCTGAACGAGCAGATACGGCGCACGCAGGTTGGTGTCGAAGTGGTCGTCGAAGTCGGCGTCGGTGGTCTCGAACGTGGTGGCGAAGCGGTAGATGCCCGCGTTGTTCACCAGGATGTCGACGTCACCCGCTTCGTCGGCGAGCCACCGCACGTCATCGGCATCTGAGAGGTCGGCAGCAACGAAACGGGCGGTGCCGCCGGCGTTTTCGATGTCCTGCACGGTTTTCGCGCCGCGCTCGGCGTCACGGCCGTGTACGACGACCTGCGCGCCCTCGGCGGCGAGTTGGGCGGCGATGGCGTAGCCGATTCCAGCGGTTGCGCCTGTGACGAGGGCGGTCTTGCCCGCGAGTGTGTCTGTCATGGAGGCCTGCAACCCCGTGACCATCCGAATATTCCCGCGTACCCGAGCACTCCGTTCGGCACGTTTGAGCTGCCGCGTCGGAGGAAATGGAGTGATCATGCCCACGCCACGAAGTGTGTTCGCGTGCGCGTCGACGCTGGTGTTCGGCGTCGTCGCCCTCTCGGGGTGCGCCGCGCTCGAGAACAAGGAGACCAACAGCACGTCGACGGCCGCGACGACCGGCACGCGGACGCCACTGGCGGCACCGCGCACGGAGGCGAAAACCCCGGCACCGAATCCGCCGCCGTCGATCGAGCGGAAGCCGCCGATCGGGGACGTCTCACTCGGCATCGACGACCGCGGCGACCTCGGGGAGATCATCGTCGACAGCACCGGCCGCACGCTGTACGTCTTCTCCGAGGACAGTCCGAACGAACCGACGTGCTACGGCGAGTGCGCCTACACTTGGCTGCCTCTGCTGGCCGACGCGGATCCGGCTGGCGGCATCGGCATCGACGTGGCGGCGGCCAAGATCGTGCCGCGTCGCGACGAGGGCGAACAGGTGACGTACCGCGGCCACCCCCTCTACCGATATGCCGGCGATCAGACCGACAGGGACGCCCACGGGCAGGGTCTGGACATGTTCGGCGGCGAATGGCATGCGCTGACCAAGTTCGGTGAACCGCTGGCCTGAGGAATAGCCGCGTCGCGCGCCGGCGTTGGCATCCGCATCGACGAAAGCGAGGGCGGCATGGACTTCGGGATCTCAACCTTCGTCAATGACGACACGATCGACACCCTGACCTTGGCCCGTGCGATCGAGGAGCGCGGCTTCAACGCGCTGGCGGTTGCCGAGCACACCCACATCCCGGCGAGCAGGGAATCGCCGTACCCGATGGGTGGCGACCTGCCCAAGATCTACTACCGGACGCTGGATCCGTTCGTGACGCTGGCCGCGGCCGCGGCGGTGACCTCCACGATCGAGCTGATCACCGGTATCGCGCTTCTCATCCAGCGCGATCCGATCATCACCGCCAAGGAGGCCGCCAGCATCGACCTGATCTCGGGTGGCCGCTTCGTGTTCGGTGTGGGCGCGGGGTGGAACATCGAGGAGTTGCGCCACCACGGCACCGACCCCAAGACCCGCGGGGCGTTGCTGGACGAACGTATCGAGGCCATCAAAGCGTTGTGGACCGATGAGCCCGCCGAGTATCACGGACGTTTCGTCGACTTCGAATCCTCGTTCCTGCGGCCGAAGCCGGTGCAGAAACCCCACCCGCCGATCGTCGTCGGCGGTGACTCCGACGCCACGGTCAAGCGGGTGATCCGCCATGGCGCCGGCTGGATCTCCAACCCACTACCGGTCGAGAGGCTGGTCAAACGAATCGAGCAGATGCGGGAGGGTGCGGGTCACGACGTGCCGTTGACGACGTTCGGCACGCCTGCGGATCCGGATTACTGGCGTGCTCTCGAGGATCTCGGCTACCGGCAGGCCAACCTGCTGCTGCCCACCAAATCGCGCGACGAGTCGCTGCGGATTCTCGACGACTACGCCGCCAAGATCGCCGAGTACCGCGGTTAGTCGCTCAAGCCGGTACCGCTGTTCGTCGACGCGCGTCGAGTTTCTATCGTGACAGCCATGAGCAATGACGCTGATGCCGATCGGGTCGCCGAACTGGCGCGTGGGGTCGTCGCCGACCACGACCCGAAGAGCGTGCCGATCCCCGAATTTCTCGGTGCCTGCTACGACGCCGGTCTGACCTGGGTGCACTTCCCCGAAGGCCTCGGTGGGCTCGGGGTGTCCCGCGGTCTGCAGGCCGTTGCCGACCGCATCTTGCAGGGTGCGGGCGGCCCCGTACCCCTCGGTCTGAACCCGATGGGCTACGGCATGGCAGCGCCGACGATCCGCGAACACGCCCAGACCGAGGACGTCAGACGAAAGTGGTTGCGCCCGTTGGCAACCACAGACGACCTGTGGTGCCAGTTGTTCTCCGAGCCGGGCGCCGGCTCCGACCTCGCCGGTCTGGCCACGTCGGCTGTGCGCGACGGAGACGACTGGGTCATCAACGGCCAGAAGGTGTGGACCAGCCTGGCGCACCGAGCCCGCTGGGGGTTGCTGCTCGCGCGCACCAATCCCGATGTGCCCAAGCACAAGGGCCTGACGTACTTCGTCATCGACATGCACGGCGACGGCGTCGAAACGCGACCGCTGCGCCAGATGACGGGTCAGGCGGAGTTCAACGAGGTCTACTTCAGCGACGCCCGCATCCCGGACAAGCACCGCCTCGGCGAGGTCGACAACGGCTGGGCCGTCGCGATGACGACGCTGATGAACGAACGCACCGCACTCGGCGGCAGCGGCAGCAGGCGCGGCGCCGGCACCATCGCCGACGCGACCGGACTGTGGGCGTCGCGGCCCGAGCGCCATACCCCGGTGCTGCGCGACCGCCTCACGCAGCTGTGGCTGCGCTCGGAGGCACAACGACTCACCTCCGAACGGTCACGCGCGGCCGCGACGGTCGGCGGACCCGGCCCGGAAGGATCGGTCGGCAAGTTGGTCGGGGCCGAGCTCAACCAGGACATCTACCAGTGGTGCATGGATTTCCTTGGGCCAGAGGGGATCCTGTACCACGGCTATCAGCAGGGCGCGGCGACCGGCGAACGGGACTGGCAGGGCCCCATCCAGCAGCGGTACCTGCGCAGCCGTGCGAACACCATCGAAGGCGGGACGTCTGAGGTGATGCGCAACATCCTCGGTGAACGCATCCTCGGGCTGCCCGGCGACCTGCGTGCCGATGCCGGCATGCCGTGGAAGGAGATTCCCCGTGGCTGAGTACAAGTTCACCGAGGAACAGAGTCAATTGCGCGATGCGGTGCGCAAGTTCAGCGCCGAGCACTTCTCGGAGGAGACCGTCCGCGGGTTGATGGAGTCCGACCCGCCGTTCGATCCCAAGGTGTGGGCACGGCTCGGCGGCGAGCTCGGCGTGCTGGGTCTGTCGGTGCCCGAGGCCGACGGCGGAGTCGGCGGAACGCTCGTCGATCAGGCCGTGGCCATCGAGGAGCTGGGGGCACGGTTGGCGTGTGGACCGCTGTTCGGCACGGTGTACCTGGCGATTCCGGCTCTGGTGGCCGCCCCATCCGGGCCGGTGCGCGACGAGCTGCTCGGTGACCTCGTGGAGGGTCGGCGCACCGCGGCCTTTGCCGTGGTGGACCGCGGCGGCGCGTTTGATCCCGACGCCGTCACGGTGACCGCTGCGGGAGATGCGTTGTCGGGCACGGTGAGTCAGGTGGTCGACGGCGGCATCGCCGACGTCCTGCTGGTCGCCGCGCGGAGCGACGACGGCGTCGTCCTGTATGCCGTTGACGGCACCGCCGACGGAGTGCAGCGCACGCCGCTGGCCACGCTCGATCTCACCCGCTCCGAGGCGAACGTGACGTTCACCGATGCGCCCGCCCGCGTGATCGCCGGGGCCGAGGAAGCCGCCCGGGTCATCGACCATGCGCTACAGGTCGGTGCGGCGCTTCTTGCGGTGGAGCAGGTGGGCGCCGCCCAGCATCTGCTGGACCTGTCGGTGGAGTACGCGAAGTCGCGACTGCAGTTCGGCAGGCCGATCGGATCGTTTCAGGCGGTCAAGCATCGGCTCGCGAACCTGCTCGTCGACGTCGAGCACGCGAGGTCGACTGCCTATCACGCGATCTGGGCGCTGGCGGACGGATCCGATGATCCGGCGCTGGCCACCAGCATCGCCCAGGCGGTCTGCTCGGGCGCCCTGAGCCACGTCGCCAACGACACCATCCAGGTGCACGGTGGCATCGGGTTCACCTGGGAACACCAGGCGCATCTGTATTACAAGCGCGCCGCGACGAACGCGGTTCTGCTGGGCAGCGCCGAACAACACCGGGACCGGGTCGCCGCGATGGTGCTCGACGGCGCGGAGGCGGAGCGGGTGCCGCGGGTGGCCGACGGGCTCACGGTCTGAGCCTGTCTGGTCGGCAACAGGGGTGACATAGCTCACGCGGTTGATAACGATTCGAAACCTGTTGCGTTGCAAGATGAGACACGAGGACCGAACAGCTCGGCTGTGAACACTATGTTCACAAGGTGCGCCGGCGAACCGCCCTCAAACTTCCGCTGTACCTTGCAGCCGCCGCGGCACTGACCAAGCTGCCCTCCGCCGCTGCGGCCGAGACGGGGCGATGGTCGGCTGACCGCGCCAACGCCTGGTATGGGGAGCAGGGTTGGCTGCTCGGCGCCAACTATGTCACCTCGAACGCGGTCAATCAGCTCGAGATGTTTCAGGCCGGCACCTTCGACCCGCGCCGCATCTCCGGCGAGCTGAGCGTGGCCAGGCGGATCGGGATGAACACGATGCGGGTGTTCCTGCACGACCAGCTGTGGGCGGCCGACCGGGCCGGATTCAGCCAGCGGCTGTCTCAGTTTGTCTCGATCGCAGCCAGTCACAACATCAAGCCGCTGTTCGTGCTGTTCGACTCGTGTTGGGATCCGTTGCCCAAGGCGGGGCCTCAGCGGGCTCCGATCAAGGGAGTGCACAACTCGGGCTGGGTCCAGAGTCCCGGTGCGCACCGACTGCAGGACCCGGCCTACACGCGCGTACTGCAGAGCTATGTCACCGGCGTGGTCGGACTCTTCCGCAACGATCCCCGGGTGCTGGGGTGGGACGTGTGGAACGAGCCCGACAACCCAGCGAAGGACTACCGCAAGGTCGAGCATCCCGACAAGCAGAAGCTGGTCACGGCGTTCCTGCCGCACGTGTTTCAGTGGGTGCGAGCGGTCAAGCCGATCCAACCGTTGACCAGCGGGGTATGGCAGGGCCATTGGCGAGACCCCGGCAGCCGCAGTGAGATCGCCAGCCTGCAGCTCGAGCTCTCGGACATCATCAGCTTCCACAGCTATGCCAAGCCGGCGGAGTTCGAGGACCGCATCGACGAGCTCACACCCCTGGGCCGGCCGATCCTGTGCACCGAGTATCTCGCCCGCAACCTCGGCAGCACCGTCGAGGGCATCCTGCCGATTGCCAAGCGGCGCAACGTCGGCGCCTACAACTGGGGATTCGTTGCCGGGCGGACGCAGACGTACCTTCCGTGGGACTCCTGGAATGAGCCCCACACGACGCTTCCGGACACGTGGTTCTCCGACCTGATCCACCCGGACGGGAACGCGCACGACAACGACGAGATCCGCTTCATCCAGAAGCTGGTCGGAGTGAGTACCTGACAGCGACTTATACTGTCCGCCAGAGTGTTTGGGGCCGCAAACCCTAGTTTGTGCTTGGTGGTGGTTGGGGTTCGTAGGGGTCGTACCATTTCCATTGGGCGCGTTCGCCGCGGGGTCCGGGGCAGGGTGGGACCGTTG
>NZ_LQIX01000001.1 GCF_001500045.1 Mycobacterium sp. GA-1199 | reverse complement strand
CGACTCCTACCGCATCAAAGACCGCGACCTCGGACGAGTTCCAGGATCGACCACAGAAGAATGAACACCAAGGGGGTGAATTTTCAACCGTTGAAAAGGGGTCAATTTTCAGCCGCCGTTGACATGCTGCCCAGAATTGCCGCTTATCCCCCCTCACGGCGCTTTCTTCGCGAACTCGTAGGTCGATCCTCAGATCAGCTGCGTGGTCGGGTGTCGGGCGGTTGCTGAGTTGAACATGCTGTTGTTGGATCTGCACAGGCGTCGAGATTCGCCAGATGAAGCCCCCGTCACGCTTCACACCGCCCAGGGTTCTCCCGGTCGGCTCAGGATGCGGATCGTGCCCTTACGCCGATGCCATTCCGCCCACGCTTCCACGCTGTTTGTCTTGGGTGCTGGCGAAGCGATCCTCTCGCGCTCAGCACTCACCGCGTCCCACGTGAATGAGTCACACAGGTCCCGTCGCCATAACGGCACGGCTCGGACGGTTTACCCGTCGCCGCCTTGTTCAGGTGCCGCCACTTGGATTCGTCACGCTGCAACTTCTTCGCCTTGCTGAGCGGCATGTAGGGGTCAGCGTGCTTGGCTCGTTGAAGAGCGAGGAGCTCATCATCGTTCATTGCTGCGAACTCCTCGAACGGTGCGGACGCCCGGCCACATATCCGTTGGCCATGCGCAACGGCGGAATGCCGCTGTAGTGGATGGCGCGCAACCTGACGTTCTCGGCCTCCTGCTCGGCCCATGTCTCTTCCATAGCACATTGTCGAGCGCGAATATCGGCC
The DNA here is from genome assembly GCF_001500045.1 of Mycobacterium sp. GA-1199. Classification (GTDB taxonomy): domain Bacteria; phylum Actinomycetota; class Actinomycetes; order Mycobacteriales; family Mycobacteriaceae; genus Mycobacterium. The sequence goes on along the minus strand of NZ_LQIX01000001.1, from coordinate 637,563 downwards.
TCGGTGATGAGAGCACCAGAACGCGCAATCTTGTCTGCCCCATAAGAGGCACGTGAACGGTACCTGTGAACGTGTGGGCGCTGGGGCTTCGCGATCCAGCCGCGTTCAGCGCTCATCGCCTCGCCTGCGATTCACGCGGTCCATCTTCGACCACTTAAGCCCCTGCGGGTCATGGACGTCCAAGCGATCGAAGCGCTCGTCATCGGCCCGCAACTTGTCGGGGTGGTCGTCGTCGATTCTGACGCTCACACCTATGTCGCGCCTCCCGCTCTTGCCAGCTTCAGCCATGAATGGCTCCGCGCAGTTGGGCCGCGAAATTGCGAGCCACGGTCGGCAGCACTCCGTATGGCAATTCGGTGCCGTCCTCCCAGTTTGTGAGAAGCCCGTCGAGATGGTCGAGCAGATCTCCGAGCGGGCGCATCCTCTCTCGGTCGACTCGCCGTTTCTGCTGTTCCCGCGTCTCAGCGGCACCCCGCATATGCGCAAACTTCTGCCGGATCTGTCCAGGTGTGAGGATGCGCCAGACGGCTGTGCCCGCCGCGTCCGGGCACTCGCAAAGCCATCGTTCGGGATTCTCAGCAGTCGGTGAGGGGTACGGATGGTGGCCTCGACGGCGATGCTTCTCGGCCCACTCTTCCACGTTCATAGCCAGACTCCCGAAAGTCCAAGCCTCCACCAAGACTGGGAGGCGCTCTTGCCGACACCAGTTGATGTCAGCCGCTTCGTCATCCGAGCCACCCACGAGCGTGGGGTTGGCGTGCCGCCCAGTCGGAGCTTCGCGGCGGCAACTCGTGAAGCCACATGATTCTAGCTGTGCCATTTGTGGATCGTGGATTCCCGCCATCATCGGCCCGTTGTATCGGCCCCCTCAGACGGCTCGATCGGTAGGAGAGGCATTGGCCCGCACAGTGTTCAGGATGTCGACGATGTTGTCGACGTCGGCTTCAGTGAACATCGCCTCAGGTTCGGTGGCCGCATAGTCCCGGTAGGGGGATTCGTAAAGCGGGGTTAGATCGGATGCGGCCAGTTTTCACGGCACGATTGAGCGCTGAGGACAAGAACCCATGTTTGTTGGCCATGGTCTTCCCCGACGCACCCTTCGCGGCCATCGCCTGCATTTAAAGTGCCACGTCATCGGCGGAGAGTGCCGCCAGTGGGATCGGGTCCAAGTCCGGGTTGATGTCGTTCTTGGCATGGGACCGATAGTCGGCCAGGGTGCTTTTGGCCAGGCCGGTCAGGTGGCCGATGTCGTGAGCCAGCCACTGCTCAACCGTCATTGTTGACAGTGACGGGTCCGCGTTGACCGAGTCCAGGGCGTTGAGCGGACCGACGATGCCGATGAGATCGCGGAACTTCGTCGCCGACTGGGCGTCTCCGAAGGACGTGGAGGTTTGGCGACCATGGACTCTGTACAAGCCCCTGAAGTAGACGCTCCCGTTTTTGCGGCTGCGAACGCGGATCGAAGCCGTGGTGACCGCCTTGAGACGCCGTTTGTTGACGCAATTGTTGACGTAGAGCATACGGACAACAAAAAAGGGCCGCTGAGCTGCGGCCCTTTAGTGGAGCTGCCGGGAATCGAACCCGGGTCCTACGGCGTTCCCTCAAGGCTTCTCCGTGCGCAGTTCGCTATGCCTCTACTCGGATCTCCTGATCACGCGAACAAGTCAGGATGACGATCCCAGTCGCTGTTTGATGTCCCGATGAGTCCCGCGACCGGACCCACCGGTTTATCCCTCTAGCTGATGCCAGACACCGGGTCGAGGGCTCTCCCGGGCTGACAGACACGCAGTCGCTTAGGCAGCGAGAGCGTAGTCGCGCTGATTGGAATCGGCGCTTAATTGGTTGCAACGACGCTTACGGTGGTCTCTTGCCTGCACCGGCACGCTTCCCTTGATTCGACGCTCGAAGTCGAAACCGTTCAGCCCCTGTGTAGTTGTCTAACAACGCGCCCACCGAAGTACGGCAGGACATTTCATACTACGCGACCTATAACACCGCACACCACGCATTTATGCCCGCGCCGGCCCAAAACCGCTGGTCAGATCACGTAGTTGAGGTGATCGACGACACGCCTGCCGACCTCCTCATCGCCGCCGTAAGCGATCGCGTCGTGATCCAACGCGACTCGCCCGCCGGCCAGCCGCGCGAACAGCAGCGCATCGAGCGTGATCGTCGCCGCCGGTTCGGCGCCGCCGAAGTCCTCGACCACCTTCCCCCGCCCCTCGACCGCGACGTTGATGGTCCTGGCCAGAGGCCCCGTCAGCTGGATCGACACCCGTGAGCCGTCGGGCGCCCCGCCTAGTTTGCCGACCACGAAGCCCATACTGGCCGCCATCTCGTCGAGTGCGAACACCGCGGGCGTACCCGTCGGATCAGATGCGGGCCGCCCGAGCGCATCGCGAATGTCGTGCTCATGCATCCAGCAGTCGAAGATCCGCACCCGCATGAACCGGCCGTAGCTGTCCGGGCCGGCCGGCGTCGCCGTCACCTGGTTCCACTCGTCGTCGCTCAGCGCGGTCAGCGCCGCGCGCCGCTCGGCGGTGATGGCCCGGAAGCGGTCCAGCAACTCCGCGCCGCTGATCGTCCGCAACTCGAGCACCCACAACTCGTTCAGGACACCGATGTCGTTGCGCACGTGCTCGAGCAACGACACGTCCACATCGGACTTCGGGGTGTCCATCCCCGCCAACATCGATTCGGTGCCGACCATGTGGGCCGTCACGTCGTGCACCGTCCAGCCGGGCAGCGACGTCGCCGCCTGCCAGTCGGACTCGGCCAGGCCGGCCAACAAGTCGGCGATCGTGTCCCACTGCGTGAACAGCGCATCGAGGACCGCGGATTTGTCGAGCTTCGTCACCGGACGCGAGGGGTTGCTCACCGCCCGACCGTACCGCTCGTCACCGACGGCGGTGTCCAGAACCCACAGCGCTACGGTGTGTCGGCGGCCAGAGGTTCGGCGGCAATGTCGGCGATCGCCGTGGGTAGCCCGAACAGGTACCCCTGCGCCAAGGAGCAACCGGCGAGAAACACCATCTCGGCCTGCTCCGCCGTCTCGATGCCCTCTGCGATCACTTCCAGTCCCAACGGGTCACACACCGCGATCACCGAACGGTACAGCGTGGCGGCCTGAGCGCGATCGGGCCCGGCCAGCAAGCTGCGGTCGAGCTTGACGATCTGAATGGGTAACGCGTGCAGATAGGTCAGCGAGTTGTATCCGGCACCGAAATCGTCCAGGGCCACCTTGACCCCAATGGCGTTGAGCCGCCGTATTTGTGCGGCCGCCTCGTCGAGGTCGACGATCGGCACGGTCTCGGTGATCTCCAGCGTCAGCCGGCTGGGCTCCATGCCGTAGCGCGCCAACGTAGCTGCCACCATGTCGCGGAATGCGCCGTCGCGCAGGCGCGCCGCCCCGATGTTGACCTGCAGATCCAGGCGCACGCCTGCCGAGGAGACTTCCCGGCAACTGAGATCCAGCACCATCGTGTCGAATGTCTCGCCGAGCCCCGCCGCCTCGGCAGCGGCCACGAACGTCTCGGGCGGAATCTGCGTGCCGTCGGGCGCCGTCCACCTCGCCAGCGCCTCGACCGCGACCGGAGCCTCCTCGGGCAGCCGGACGATGGGCTGATAGACCAATCTGAACCCAGCCGGCGGACCACCGTCGGCGTTTCGTAACGCGGTGGGAAAGTCCACCGCCCGGCCGGTCATCGACGGGTAGACGATGGCGATGTCTTTGCCCAGGCGCTTGCCCTCATACATCGAGTGGTCGGCCTTGCGCAGCAGATCGTCCGGGGTCTGGCTGTCTTCGTCGGATTCCAGCCGAACCAAGCCCATGCTCGCGCGGATCCGCACGCTGGAGCCGTGCACGGCGAACGGCTCCCGCAGCGCCGCCTGGATGCGGCCGGCGACGACTTCAGGTGCCGCCACGTCGCTGTTGATCAGAATGGCGAACTCGTCACCGCCGATGCGTGCCAGGGTGTCGGTATTCCGCACGCATCGACGGAGGCGTTCGCCCACGGCACGCAGCAGCTCGTCGCCGCCCGCGTGCCCGAACCGGTCGTTGACGTCCTTGAAGTCATCGAGGTCGACGAAGATCAGCACGAAACCGCCTCTGGCAGCCGCGGTTTGGAGTTCCTTGCCGAAAAATAGCCGGTTCGGCAGCCCGGTCAACGCGTCGTGATGCACCTGGTGCGCGAGCAGCCGCTGAGCGTCGAACAGCCGCACCGTCAACCTGTGCTGCGCGCGCATCGCGAAGGCCTGGCGCGCCGCGACGAGCAGAACCATCAGCACCGCCCCGACGACCAGCACCGCGTCGAGCTCCCGATCGATCAGCACGTGGTAGCCGTAAAGCATTGCAATACCGGCGAATCCGGCAAACGGCAGGATCAACTGCACCCAGTCCATCACCCGATCACCGGCCTGAGCGGCGGCCTCCGACTGGGGCACCGGTTCGGCAAGTGCGTAGATCACCAGCACCAGCCCCAGAATGAACGCGCCTCCGCCCCACAAGTCACCGTTGTGCAAGCCGACGGTCCGGAAATAGGCCACCATCCGGTCGGCGGACGCGAGCAACATGACCCCGCCGGTCAACAGCAGACACTCCGCCCGATGTGGCCGCCCCGGGCGGTAGAGACTGGCGAAGAAGACCCCCGCCACCACCGCGCACAGCTGGAGCAGCGAATAGGTCACCAGGATGGGGGGATTGTTCGACCGGGGGAACGCCGCTGCGGCCAGTGCCCCGTATCCGGCCAGGTAGGACAACAGTGAAAACGAGATCGCCGCCACGACCGCGTCGAGCACGGAGGCGACGAGCGAGTATTGATGCACCGGGTCGGGGGTAGTGGTGCGCCCGACCCCGACGCGCCCGAGCACCACCACGGCCGCGACGATGAGCACTGCGGGGAGCAGATAGGCCACGATCTCCCGCGCGCCGGCCACGTGACCGGGGTCAGAGCCGCCCCCCGTCCACCACAGCAGCTCACCGATGAGCCAGCTCGAGCACGAAGCGGCGATGAGGACTCGCCACCACCGAGACGGGCCGTCGACCTTGCGAGCAACCGCGAAGCCACGGACAACGATCACGGCGCCCAGGACCGCCTGCACCGCGATCATTCCCGCCTCGGCGCGGTCGTATCCCCACGGGGCCAGCGCGTTCACCACGACCACCAGAAGCAGGGCCACCAAGACGCCGTAACGCCAACGATGACCCCTGACCGACACGCCTTCCCCGCCTTTCCGTTCGTCATGATGCCTTACGCAACGAAGCGCTCATGGCGGCTCGGGTCAAATTCTCGAGTGGATCAGCAGGCGGCGATCAGGCCATGCCCTTGGCGCGGCGCCCCAACTCGCGGGTGATTTCGCGCTGCGCGTCGCGACGCGCCAGGTCCTGCCGCTTGTCACGGGCCTCTTTACCGCGGGCCAGCGCCAGTTCCACCTTCACCTTCCCGTCGGTGAAGTACAGCGACAGCGGTACAAGCGTCAGGTTGCCGTCGCGGATGCGGCCGATCAGCTGATCGATCTGCCTGCGGTGCAACAACAGTTTTCGGTTGCGCCGCGGCACGTGGTTGGTCCAGCTGCCGTGGTGATACTCGGGGATGTGCAGGTTGCGCAACCACACCTCGCCGTCGTCGACGGTGGCGAACGCGTCGGCCAGGGATGCCTGCCCGTCGCGCAGGCTCTTGACCTCCGTGCCGACCAGCTGGATACCCGCCTCGAACGTCTCCAGAATCGAATAGTTGTGGCGCGCTTTGCGATTGGTCGCGACGACCTTGTTGTTGCTGGACCGGGACGGGTCGGCTTTCTTGGCGCCCTGTTTTGGCATGGCTACCTTCGTATGTAAAGCCGCAGTGTGACGTAGGCGGTGATCCCCGACATGGCCAGCCCCAGGAAGAGCATCAGCGGAGCGCTGAAGTACAGCACGTCGGCATAGTCGACCTTGGCGATCAGATTCGCTTGATAGAACTGGTTCAGCGCGTTCTCCAGGAACAGCGCCCGCACCACTATCAGCCCGATGATCGCGATGACCACACCGATCAAGGCCGCAAGCATCGCTTCCACGAGGAACGGCAACTGGGTGTACCAGCGGCTGGCCCCGACCAGGCGCATGATGCCGATCTCGGTGCGTCGGGTGTAGGCCGCGACTTGGACCATGTTGGCTATCAACAGCACCGCGCCGACCGCCTGAACCAACGCCACCGCGAACGCGGCGTTGCTGATGCCGTCGAGGACCGCGAACAGTCGGTCGATCAGCTCCTTCTGGTTGAGCACGTTGAGCACGCCGGGCCGGCCGACCATCGCCTCGTCGAATTCCTTGTGTTGCTCGGGGTCGTCGAGCTTGACGATGAACGACGCCGGAAACGCATCGCGTCCCGCGACGTCCTTGTATTGCGGGAACTTGGTGATCGCGTCCTCGTAGGCCTCGTCGCGGTTGAGGAACCGCACCGAGCGCACGTCGTCGCGGTCCTCGATCTGCTGGCGCAGCGCCTTGCACGGGTCGGCGTCACACGACGGGTCGTTGGCCGAGACGTCGTTGGTCAAAAAGACCTGGCTCTCGACGCGGTCCAGGTAGATGTTGCGGGACTGGTCGGCCAGCCGGACGACGAGCAGGCCGCCGCCGAACAGGCCGATCGAGATGGCGGTCGTCAGGATCATCGCCACGGTCATGGTGACGTTGCGACGAAATCCGGTGAGGACCTCGTTGATCAGGAAGCCGAAGCGCACTAGCGATCCATTCCGTAGACGCCGCGCTGCTCGTCGCGAATCAGCCGGCCGAGTTCGAGTTCGACGACCCGCTGACGCATTGAGTCGACGATGTGGTGGTCGTGAGTGGCCATCAACACCGTGGTGCCGGTGCGGTTGATCCGCTCGAGCAGATCCATGATGTCCTTGCTGGTCTCCGGGTCCAGGTTGCCGGTGGGCTCGTCGGCGAGCAGCACCAGCGGCCGGTTGACGAACGCACGGGCGATCGCGACGCGCTGCTGTTCGCCACCGGACAGTTCGGCGGGCAGACGGTTGGCCTTACCCGACAAACCGACCATCTCCAGCACGTCGGGCACTACCCGGTTGATGGTCTCGGCGCGCTTGCCGATCACCTCGAGGGCGAACGCGACGTTTTCGAAGACCGTCTTCTGCTGCAGCAGCCGGAAGTCCTGGAACACGCAGCCGATCACCTGGCGCAGGCTGGGGATGTGACGTCCGGGCAGCTTGTTGACGTGGAACTTCGACACCTGGATGTCGCCATGGGTCGGCGTCTCCTCGGCCAGAAGCAACCGCATGAACGTCGACTTGCCCGAACCCGACGGCCCGATGAGGAAGACGAACTCACCCTTGTCGATCTTGACCGAGACGTTGTCGAGCGCGGGTCGCGCCGACGACTTGTACTGCTTGGTCACGTTGTTGAGGGTGATCATCACGGGTCGCCAGTGTAGCGGTGAAAGGGTGCCGCCCTAGCTGGGCGGAGTCGTCGCCGGTGGCGGCAGCAGTTGCGGCACCGGGGGCACCAGCGGCGTATCGGTCGTCGGCGGCGCCCCGTCGGGGCCGATGGTCTGGGTGACCGGTTGCCGCGGACCCGGGCCGTCAGGATCGGTCACCGTCGTGGTCGGCGAGGTCGGGGTCTCGGTCGGGCTGGTGGTGGTCGTCGTCGGTGGGCTCGTCGTCGTGGTCGTGGTGGTGGTCGTCGGTTCGGTGGTGCGGCGCACGTTGGTGCGCGGCACCCACGTGTAATTCGGATCCGGCACGAAGCCCGGTGGGACCACCGCCGGCGCGGGCGGCGGTTCGGGGGGCTTGGCCTCGAACGTCTGGTTCACCCAGAACAGCGCAACGAACGCCGCGATCAGTACCACCGTCGACATCCGCATCCGGCCGAATCGGGCCGTCAGCCAGTTCCTCACTTCTTCTGCTCCGCCGAGCCTTGTGTCTCCTGTTCGGCTCCCCCGGTTGTCGCCGGGTGGACGATGGCGCCCACCATCGGTGTGGCCCCGTCGGCCGGCGACACGATCCCGGCGCTGCGCAGTGCGGCGATCACCAACACGCGGATGCGACGGCCGACCTCGAACTGCTTACCCGGCAGTGTGCGCGCGACCATCCGCAGGTTCACGGTCTCGAGCCCGATGCTCTCGACCCCCATCAGCTGTGGCGCGTCGAGCATGAGTGCGCTGAGTTCGGGATCGTCGGTCGCGTTCTGCGCTACGGCGTGCAGGAGGTCGTTGACCTCGTTGAGGTCCGAGCCCGTCGGCACCGGAATGTCGATGACGGCGCGCGCCCAGTCCTTCGACAAGTTCAGCGATCGAACGATGTTGCCGTTGGGGATGGTGTACATCTCACCTTCGGCGGTGCGGAGTTTGGTCACCCGCAACGTCACCTCTTCGACCGTTCCCAGCGACTCCTCTGGCGCACCCACCATGCTGAGCTGCACCAGATCTCCGAAGCCGTACTGCCTTTCGGTGATGATGAAGAAACCGGCCAGCAGATCCTGGACCACTTTCTGCGCGCCGAAGCCCAGCGCGGCGCCCAACACTGCCGCGGGCGCGACCAGCGACCCGATCGGGATCGCGAGCGTATCGGTGATCTGCACTGCCACGATGATGAACAACAAGGCGACAGTCACCCACGAGATCACCGACGCGACCGCCTGACGGTGCTTGGTGCTCTCCGAACGAACCAGCTGATCGCTTTCCAGGTACTCGGCGTCGATGCGGCTCACGATCCGCTGCGCCGCCCAATTGATGAACCGCGCCGCCAGCAGCCCGCCGATCAACAACAGCGCGATCGTCACACCGCGCTCGAGGATCCAGTTGCCGATGTCGCCCTGCCAGAAGCCCTCCCAGCGCTCCCCCAGAGACAATGCGATCAAGTTGTCATCCATCATCTTGACTCTTGCGCCAACGAATACCCGCCTCGAGGAACCCGTCGAGGTCGCCGTCCAGCACCGCGGCCGGGTTGCCGACCTCGTACTCGGTGCGCAGATCCTTGACCATCTGGTAGGGGTGCAGCACGTACGACCGCATCTGGTTGCCCCACGAGCTCCCGCCGTCGCCCTTGAGGGCGTCCATTTCGGCACGCTCCTCTAAACGCTTACGTTCCAACAACTTTGCCTGCAGAACCCGCATCGCCGAAACCTTGTTCTGCAACTGCGACTTCTCGTTCTGGCAAGTCACCACGATACCCGTCGGGATGTGGGTCAGCCGGACGGCCGAGTCGGTGGTGTTGACCGATTGGCCGCCGGGGCCGCTGGACCGGTAGACGTCAACGCGCACATCGCTTTCCGGGATGTCGATGTGGTCGGTGGTCTCGACCACCGGCAACACTTCGACGTCGGCGAACGACGTCTGCCTGCGACTCTGGTTGTCGAACGGGCTGATCCGCACGAGGCGATGGGTGCCCTGTTCGACCGACAGGGTGCCGTAGGCGAACGGCGCGTGCACCGCGAACGTCGCGCTCTTGATCCCCGCCTCTTCGGCATAGGAGATGTCGAACACCTCGACGGGGTAGTCGTGCTGTTCGGCCCAGCGGATGTACATGCGCATCAGCATCTCGGCCCAGTCCGCGGCGTCCACCCCGCCGGCGCCCGAGCGGATCGTGACGACGGCTTCGCGCTCGTCGTACTCGCCGGACAACAGGGTGCGCACCTCCATCGCCTCGATGTCCTCGCGCAGCTTGCCCCGCTCGGCGTCGGCTTCTGCGAGCTCCTCCTCGCTGCCGTCCTCGGCGGCCAGCTCGTACATGACCGGCAGGTCGTCGAGGCGCTGTCGGAGTTCCTCGACGCGCCGCAACTCCCCCTGGGTGTGCGACAGCTCGCTGGTGACCTTCTGCGCGCGCACCTGGTCGTCCCACAGATTCGGGTCGGAGGCCTCGTGCTCGAGCTTCTCGATGCGACCGCGCAGGCCTTCGACGTCGAGCACGCGCTCCACCGTCGTCAGGGTGGAGTCGAGGGCAGCGAGGTCGGCTTGACGGTCAGGATCCACGGGAGTTCAGGTTACCCGTGGGCCGATTCGCGCCGGTTCTGGCGACTGGCGGCAACGAGGCCCGTCGGCGTTCTAGCATCGGATGCGTAACCAGCCGGCCTCGACGCGACAGCCCCTTGCGCGAGGCCGGGCAGCGACGAGGAAGCTTCGACAAAAGGTGTCCATGCGCCCCTACCATGTGGCGATCGTCGGCTCAGGGCCTTCGGGTTACTTTGCCGCGGCGTCGTTACTCAAGTTCGCCGATTCCCAAGACGACTCCGATGTGCGCGTCGACATGCTCGAGATGTTGCCGACCCCGTGGGGGCTGGTGCGCTCGGGTGTGGCGCCCGACCATCCGAAGATCAAGTCGATCAGCGCCCAGTTCGAGAAGACGGCGTTGGACCCGCGATTCCGCTTCTTCGGCAACGTCGCGGTCGGCGAGCATGTGCACCCCGCCGAGTTGGCCGAACACTACGACGCGGTGATCTACGCGGTCGGCGCGCAATCCGACCGGGCGCTGGGAATCCCCGGTGAAGACCTGCCCGGCAGCGTCGCCGCCGTCGATTTCGTCGGCTGGTACAACGCCCACCCGCACTTCGAGGAGATCGCACCGGACATCTCCAGCGGTCGCGCCGTCGTGATCGGCAACGGCAACGTCGCGCTGGACGTGGCGCGGATCCTGGTCACCGATCCCGACGTGCTGGGTGCGACGGACATCGCCGACCACGCATTGAAGTCACTGCACGACCGCGGAGTGGAGGAGGTGCTCGTCGTCGGAAGGCGGGGGCCGTTGCAGGCGCCGTTCACCACGCTCGAGTTGCGCGAGCTCGGGCACCTCGAGGGGCTCGGTGACGTCGACGTCATCATCGACCCCGCCGACTTCGCCGACATCACCGACGATGATCTCGAGGCGGCGGGCAAGACCGTGCGCAACAACATCAAGGTGTTGCGCGGCTACGCGGAGCAGACGCCGAAGAATGCCAAGCGGCGCATCGTCTTCCGCTTCCGCACCTCCCCGATCGAGATCAAGGGAGACGGTCGCGTCGAATCGATCGTGCTGGGCCGCAACGAGCTGGTCGAGGAGAACGGCCGCGTCGTCGCCAAGGACACCGGGGAACGCGAGGAGGTGGCGGCCCAGCTCGTGGTGCGCGCCGTCGGATATCGCGGTGTGCCGACGCCCGGGCTGCCGTTCGACGAGCGCAGCGGCACGATTCCGCACACCCACGGGCGCGTCGAAGGCAGCCGCAACGAGTACGTCGTCGGCTGGATCAAGCGTGGGCCCACCGGCGTCATCGGCAGCAACAAGAGCGATTCGCAGGAGACCGTGGACACGCTGATCGCCGACCTGGCCGAAGCCCAACTCGCCGACTTCGACGAGGACCATTCGCGGCGGCTGGCCGAATGGCTGGTCGAGCGGCAGCCGAAGGTCGTCACGGACGACCACTGGCGGCTGATCGACGAATACGAGCGGTCAGCGGGGGAACCGCACGGGCGGCCGCGGGTGAAGCTGACCACCGTCGCCGCGATGTTGAAGATCGGGCACGGCTGAGCGTCGGCGCGTTTTTGCGCGGAGGGTTGTGGTCGGCGCGAATCGACGACCCTGGGTGCAAACTTCAGGAGTAGGGCCGCGGCGCGGGCGGCGGCATTGCGCCCGGTGGTGGGGCCTGCGGCGCGAATCGCCAGTTGTCCGGGTTCTTCGGCGAGTAGACGACGGGAAAGAGTTGGCCCATCGTCGGCCAGTCGTCGACGTCCACCTCGAGCCGCTGGTACACGACATGCTCGTTGACCGTGGGGCCGTTGATGACACCGGTGATCGTGACGTACTGCGGTCCGGTGACGTCAGTCGGCCGCGGGCTGACGCCGGTGACCAGCAGTTGACCCGACGGCCAGTCAGTCGGTGTACCGCGACGGCGCATCAGCATCGGTCTGGCCAGTAGCACCAGCGCACCGACCAGCAGCAGTATCACCGCGAATTCCCACATCCCGTCATGGTAGGACGACAGGCATGGATACCGAGGCGGACGACCTCACGCTGGCACTCTCCCTTGCCGACGAAGCCGATGCTCGGACCACGGCCCGCTTCGGCGCGGTCGACCTCGTCGTCGAGACCAAACCCGACCTCACCCCGGCCACGGACGCCGACCTGGAGGTCGAATCGATGATCCGCGCCCGACTCGACCGGGAACGACCCGACGATTCGGTGTTCGGCGAGGAGTTCGGCGGCACCAAGGCGTTCGTGGGCAGACAGTGGGTCGTCGACCCGATCGACGGAACCAAGAACTTCGTCCGCGGGGTGCCGGTGTGGGCGACGCTGATCGCGTTGCTGCACGACGGTGTACCCGTGCTCGGCGTGGTGAGCGCGCCCGCGTTGCACCGGCGGTGGTGGGCGCTGACCGGACGCGGGGCGTTCGCGCAAATGTCCAGGCAGTCGGAGCGGCGGCTCAGCGTGTCGAAGGTCGCCGACCTCGGCTCGGCGAGCCTGGCGTTCTCCAGCCTCTCGGGGTGGGCCGACCGCGGCATCCGCGACCGGTTCGTCGCGCTGACCGACGCGGTGTGGCGGGTACGCGGTTACGGCGACTTCTACAACTACTGCCTGGTCGCAGAGGGCGCCGTCGACATCGCGATGGAGCCGGAAGTCTCGACCTGGGACCTGGCACCGCTCGACGTCCTGGTGCGCGAGGCCGGCGGCCGCTTCACCAACCTCGCAGGTGAGACCGGACCGCACGGCGGCAGCGCGGTGGCCACGAACGGGCTGCTGCACGACGCCGTGCTGCGCGGTCTGTCGGGACCGGAGCTGTGAGTTCGACAACAACTTACTTGAGAGTCAGTTCGGATACCTTACTCTGGAGTCAGTTCGACGAGTTCGAACGTCACAAATCAAAGCGAGGCAGTCGAAATGAGTAAAGCCCTGCCGTCGAAAAACGGATCCAAGCCCAAGCGAAGCGACAAAGAAAGCGCGGTCGGCCTGAAGAAGCACAAGCGTTCCGCGACCGATCTCGGCCTGGCGCTGGTCACTCCCCTGGTCGGCCAGGAGTTCCTCGACCGCTACAACCTGCGCGACCCGCTCAACCGCGGATTGAAGTACGGCGTCAAGCAGGTCTTCTCGTTCGCCGGTGCGGCCAGTCGACAGTTCAAGCGGGTATCGGGCAACCAGAGCGGACCGACGCGGCTGAAGAAGAGCGGTTCGGATTACTTCGACCTCACCCCCGACGACGAGCAGCAGATGATCGTCGAGACGGTCAGCGAGTTCGCCGAGGAAATCATCCGTCCCGCGGCGCGCGACGCCGACGAGTCCGCCGACTACCCGGTCGACCTCGTCGCGAAGGCATCCGAACTCGGCATCACCGCGATCAACGTGCCCGAGGATTTCGAGGGCATCGCCGCGCACCGCGCAGCCGTCACCAACGTGTTGGTCGCCGAGGCACTGGCGTACGGCGACATGGGGCTGGCGCTGCCGATCCTGGCCCCTGCCGGTGTCGCGTCGGCGCTGACGCACTGGGGCAGCGCCGATCAGCAGGCCACCTATCTGAAAGAGTTTGCGGGCGAGAATGTTCCGCAGTCCTGCGTGGCGATCGCCGAACCGCGAGCACTGTTCGATCCCACCGCCTTGAAGACCACCGCGGTCCGGACTCCGAGCGGTTACCGCCTCGACGGGGTCAAGTCGCTTGTGCCCGCCGCCGCCAATGCCGAACTGTTCATCGTCGGGGCGCAACTCAACGGCAAGCCGGCGCTTTTCATCGTCGAATCGTCGTCGAAGGGCCTGACCATCACGCCCGATCCCGGGATGGGCATCCGCGGAGCGGCGATCGGGCAGGTCGAGCTCGACGGCGTCACAGTGCCGCTGTCGGCACGCCTCGGCGAGGAGGAGGCGCCACCGATAGAGACAGACCGGATCTACTCGGAGGCACTCGCGCTGTCGCGGCTCGGCTGGGCGGCACTGGCCGTCGGCACCGCCCACGCGGTACTCGACTACGTCGTCCCATATGTCAAGGAGCGGCACGCATTCGGTGAACCGATCGCACACCGTCAGGCGGTCGCGTTCATGTGCGCCAACATGGCGATCGAGTTCGACGGTCTGCGCTTGATCACGTGGCGCGGCGCGTCACGGGCCGACCAGGGCCTGCCGTTCGCCCGCGAGGCGGCGCTCGCCAAACGGTTGGGCACCGACAAGGGCATGCAGATCGGCCTGGACGGCGTGCAGCTGCTCGGCGGCCACGGCTACACCAAGGAACATCCCGTCGAACGCTGGTATCGCGATCTGCGCGCCATCGGCGTCGCCGAGGGCGTTGTAGTCATCTGAGCGAAAGAGCAATCATGGCAATCAATCTGGAGCTGCCGCGCAAGCTCGAAGCGGTCATCGAGAAGGCTCATCAGGGGGCAGCGGAGATGTTGCGCCCGATCTCGCGCAAGTGGGATTTGCGTGAGCACGAGTACCCGGTAGAGCTGGACACCCTGGCTACGCTCTTCGAGGGGATTCAGGGCGCAAAGACCGTTGCGTTCGCAGGCGCCGAGGCCTTCGCGGGCGGTGACGAGCCCAGGAACGCCAACCACAACGGCGCGAACATGTCCGCCGTGCTCAACGTGATGGAGATCAGTTGGGGCGACGTGGCTTTGATGCTGTCGGTGCCGCGCCAGGGGCTCGGCAACGCGGCGATCTCGAGCGTCGCCACACCCGAACAGCTCGAGCGACTCGGCAAGGACGTGTGGGCGGCGATGGCGATCACCGAGCCGGACTTCGGCTCGGATTCGGCAGCGGTGTCGACGACGGCACGGCTGGACGGCGACGAGTACGTGATCAACGGCGAGAAGATCTTCGTCACGGCCGGCTCCCGGGCGACCCACATCGTGGTGTGGGCGACGCTGGACAAGTCGCTGGGCCGCGCCGCCATCAAGTCGTTCATCGTTCCGCGTGAACACCCCGGTGTGACGGTCGAGCGACTCGAGGACAAGCTCGGCATCAAGGCCTCCGACACCGCGGTGATCCGCTTCGACAATGCCCGCATCCCCAAAGACAACCTGTTGGGCAGCCCGGAGATTCACGTGGAGAAGGGTTTTGCGGGGGTCATGGAGACCTTCGACAACACCCGGCCCGTCGTCGCCGCGATGGCCGTCGGCATCGCCCGCGCCGCCCTCGAGGAGGTGCGCAAGATCCTCACCGAGGCCGGCATCGAGATCTCCTACGACAAGCCGTCGCACGCTCAGAGCGCGCCCGCGGCGGAGTTCCTGCGGATGGAATCCGATTGGGAGGCGGCGTATCTGCTGATGGTCCGCTCGGCGTGGCAGGCCGACAACGACATTCCGAACTCGAAGGAAGCGTCGATGGGTAAGGCGAAGGCTGGTCGGGTGGCCAGCGACATCACGCTGAAGGCGGTCGAACTGGCCGGCACCGTGGGGTACTCGGAGGTCACCCTGCTGGAGAAGTGGGCCCGCGACAGCAAGATCCTCGACATTTTCGAGGGCACGCAACAGATTCAGCTGCTGGTGGTGGCCCGTCGCCTGCTCGGCTTGTCGTCGACCGAGCTCAAGTAGCGCCGGGCCCGTTTGTGAATGTGACGACGGAAATCGCCGAAAAGCGTCGCTGGCGTCACAATCGGCGGGTCTAGAAGCCGTCGTGCACGACCACCCGGGTGCGGCCGGTAACGCCGCCGCCGATGATCGTGCGCAAGGTGTGCGGCTCGGGCACCGTGGCATCCTTCCTGATGCGCGACCAAGGCGTTGACTGCGCTCACGACGCCCATTGTTCACCTGGGCCCACGCGCCAGCCGGCGAACGCAAAAGTCCCCGGACGCGCGGCGCCCGGGGACTCTTGACGTGCCTTAAGAACCGAGATGCGAGATCAGGTCAGGCTTCATCTCCTGCAACTGCGCACCCCAGTACTCCCAGCTGTGCGTGCCGTACGGCGGGAAGTTGAACACCCCGTTGTTGCCGCCCGCGGCGATGTAGTTGTCGCGGAACGCGATGTTCGTCCGGATCGTCAGGCCCTCGAGGAACTCGGCCGGCAGGTTCGCACCACCGAGCTCGTTGGGCGTGCCGTTGCCGCAGTACACCCAGAGGCGGGTGCCGTTGGCCACGATCGTGGGGATCTGGACCATCGGGTCGTTGCGCTTCCACGCGCTGTTCGGGTCCTCAGTCCTGCCCCACATGTCGTTGGCGTCGAAACCGCCCGCGTCACCCATGGCCATGTTGATCAGGAACGGCCACTGACCCTCGGAGGGGTTGAGGAACGCTGACAGCGCCCCGGCGTAGATGAACTGGTCGGGATGGTAGACCGACAGGATGATCGCCGAGTTGCCCGACATCGACAGGCCCACCGCGGCGTTGCCCGTGGTCGACACGCCCCTGTTGGCGGAAAGCCACTGCGGCAGCTCGCTGGTCAGGAATGTCTCCCACTTGTAGGTCTGGCATCCGGCCTTGCCGCAGGCCGGTGCGTACCAGTCGGAGTAGAAGCTGGACTGGCCGCCCACGGGCAGGACCAGCGACAGCGGGGTCTCGTAGAACCACTCGAACGCCTGGGTCTCCAGGTCCCAGCCGTTGTAGTCGTCGCGAGCGCGCAGGCCGTCGAGCAGGTACACCGCCTTGGAGCCGGTGCCCTTCTGGAACTGCACCTTGATGTCGCGTCCCATCGACGGGGACGGCACCATCAGGTACTCGACCGGCAGGCCGGGCCGGGAGAACGCCCCAGCGGACGCTGACTGGCCGGCCAGGCTCACGAAACCCGGTAGCAGGGCCGCCGCGATGGCCGCCACCGCGAAGCGCCGCGCCCATGGGCCGCGAATCTTGTCAATCAAGCTCATACTGCAAGTCCATCCATCTTCCGGTTTGCCACTTTGGAGGCCGTTCCGTCTGCGATCGAGCGATCGCCATCGACACCGCAGCAATGGTTGCACTGCGCTGTCATGCCCGCTCGACTGAGCCCGGGGCCGTCGAGCGGACCGAGAAAATTTCAGTTGTCGCGTGTGCAGTAAAACACGATGATCAGCGCAGGAGAAACCCAGGGCCGTGTCGCGCGCCGGATTTTCCGAGCAAATCAGCACTGACGGAAGCGTCGAAAAGCCCTCGACCGGGCATCGATGTGCGGATCACGGCACCCGTAGGCTGCGGTCATGGCACCGGCCCGTTCGCCGCGATTGTCGGTCGACGACTGGATTCAGGCCGGATACGAGCTCCTCGCTGAGCAGGGCATCAAGGCGCTCAAGCTGGACGCTCTGTGCGAGCGCGTGGGCGCCACCAAGGGCAGCTTTTACTGGCACTTCCCGGATATGGCCGGTTATCGATCCGCGCTGGTCCGGGCGTGGGGCGAGGTGCGCGACGACGATCGGCGGCATTTCGCGGCGCTGAGCGACCTGCCGCCCAGGGAGCGGCTCTCGCGAATGATGGGTGCGCTGGTGGACGCCCGGCACCGCACGCTGGAACGGGCGATGCGGGAGTGGGCGCGCACCGACGAAGAGGTCGCCGCGGGGGTGCGGGCGTCGGACCGGCGCGTCCTCGAAGCCGTGCGCCAGGCATTCATCGAGGACGGCTTCGACCCCGAGGAGGCCGACCTGCGTGCGAACGCCACTTTCGCAGCGGGGATTGGCTTCTTACATCTGTCGGGTGCGAAAGCCAGCACGAAGGCCGCGGCGCGGCGGGAGCGGTTCCTCGACATCATGCTCGCGCGGTAGTTCGCGGCTTCTCGGCGCGGACGAGCGTCCGCTGGGGGTCGGAATCCGGCGGCGAGTCGGGTACAGACACGGTCACTCGGCGTTCCGACGGTCCGGCCGACGCGGCCTACCATACAAAAAAGTATGGTAGCGTTCGGACCATGACGGCCGCTCCGGCTCTCCCCCTTGTCGACGCCGATTTCGTCGGTCGGCTCGCCGAACGGGCACCGGAGGCCGAGCGGCTGCGCCAACTGCCCGAAGCGACGATCGATGAACTGACCGCGTCGGGCCTCACCGACCTGCTGGTGCCCGCGCGGTACGGCGGCATGCAGGCACCGCTGCCGGCGATCTTCGATCCGGTCCGGCGGATGGCACACGGCTGCCCGTCGAGCGCATGGACCATCGGCTTCTACGTCCTGCACAACTGGATCCTGGCGTTGTTCGACGAGCGGGCCCAGTCCGAGGCGTTCGCGACGCGCCCGTTTCTCGCGCCCGCTCCCCTGGCTCCGACCGGTCGAGGGCTGCCCGTGGACGGCGGAATACGGCTGAGCGGTCGCTGGTCGTGGGCCACCGGCGTGATGCACGGGAACTGGATCATGGTCGGTGCGCTCTGTGGTCCCGACGACGCGATCTTCCCGGCGCTCGCGCTGCTGCCCATCGAGGACGTCGCGATCGAGGATGTGTGGCACACCGACGGTATGCGCGCCACCGGCTCCAACGACGTCGTGATCAGCGAGGCGTTCGTCCCGGAACACCGGTTGGTCCGCGTCGTCGACATCTACACCGGTACCGCGCCCGGCGCGACGGTGCACGACGCCGACACCTACCGCTGGCCGATGGTGCCCGCCCTGGCGCTGTTGGCGGCGATGCCGGCGCTGGGTGGCGCCGAACGTGTCGCCGAGATCTACGCCGAGCGGTTGTCGCAACGGGTGCTGGCCTACGAGGGCGTCATACAGAAGGACAAGCCGATCGCGCAGGCCCGCCTCGGAGAGGCCGAGGTGCGCCTGCGGGCGCTGCGCGGTCTGTTGAACGACACCGTCGACGAGATCGAGACCGTGGTCGCCGCCGGCGATCCCGTGCCGAGGCCGGTGCGCGGAGCAGCCCGGATGGCCGCGGCGCACATCGTCCACGAGTCGCGCCACGTGATCGGGCTGTTGCTCGAGGCGTCGGGCGCCAGCGCACATTTCGTCGACAACCCGCTGCAACGGATCAAGCGCGACGTCGACGTCGTGGCCGGACATGTGGTCTTCGACTACGACACCAGTCGCGAACTCGCCGGAGCGCTGAGACTGGGTATGAAGGTGTCGCGAACCGCGATGGTGTGAAACGAAGGGGGAACCATGGCCGAGGACTTGCGCGATCAGGTCACCAAGATGTTCCAGAAGAACGTCATGAACCCCATGATGCGGCTCCTGCCGTTCCAGACATTGCTGGAGACGACGGGGCGCAAGAGCGGCCAACCGCGCCGCACTCCGCTGGGCGGGCGGCGAGTGGGCAACGAGTTCTGGTTCGTCTCCGAGTTCGGCGAGAACTCGCAATACGTCAAGAACATCCAGGCCGATCCCGCGGTCAGAGTTCGATTGAACGGCAAGTGGCACAAGGGAACCGCGCACATTGTCGCCGACGACGACGCGCGCGAGCGGTTGCGCAAGCTGCCGCAGTTCAACAGCTTCGGCGTGCGGACCTTCGGCACGAACCTGCTCACGATTCGGGTCGATCTCGAGGATTGACTCGCGTCGTAACTAAAACTAAAGTCAGTTTTAGTTCTTGGTCGTGGTCTTCCGCGGCCCCGCCGTCATCGTCGATGGAGCGAATCATGGAATCGTTTATCCACCTGCGCAAAGGCCGCACCCCCAAACGCCTGCACGCCGACCTCGACGGCCTCAAGGACGACGAACTCGGCCGCGGCGGATTCGTCGGCCGCACCGCCAACATCTATCGCCGCCACGACCCCACCGCGTACCGGGCATCGGGACCGCTGCGGCCGGTCGACGTGATGACCAGCGAGCTCAAACCCGGCGACGCCACCGATGCCGCGGGCGCGCCGCTGCTGTTGTTCAGCAACCCGGACTGCCGGATCTCGCTGAGCCGGCGCAGCGAGGAGATGCCGTTCTACGTGCGGCACGTCGACGGGGATCTGCTGTCGTTCGTGCACCGCGGTTCCGGTCGGCTCGAAACGGAGTTCGGACCGCTGCCCTATCGCGAGGGCGACTGGGTCTACGTGCCGAAGGCGACGACCTGGCGTCAGATTCCCGACGACGAAACCACGCTGCTGATGATCGAGGCCACCGCCGAGTTCCGCGTGCCGCCGCCGGGGCCGCTCGGCAGGCACTTCCCGTTCGACCCGTCACAGGTCACCGTGCCCGAACCGCAGCCCATCGACGATGACGGCAGAACCGAATACGAAGTCCGCCTGGTTCACGACGGCGGCCCGACATCGCTGTTCTACCAACATAATCCGATCGACGTCGAAGGATGGCGCGGCGACAACTTCCCGTTCACCTTCAACATCGCCGATTACAACGTCATCGCCAGCGAGAGCGTGCACCTGCCGCCGACCGTGCACCTGTTCATGCAGGCGACGGGTGTGGCGGTGATGAACTTCCTGCCCCGGCCCGCCGAGAGCGTTCCCGGTACCGAGCGTCCGCCGTGGTACCACCGCAACGTCGACTACGACGAGGTCTCCTTCTTCCACGGCGGCGACCTGTTCGGTATTCCGATGCCGCCCGGCTTGGTCAGCCACGCCCCCCAGGGTGTGCACCACGGCGCACCGGAGAAGGCCCGCGAGCGCGCGCGGCGCAAGTTCGACGAACAGGACCGCGTCGGTTGGTATGTCATCTCCGTCGACACGACCCGGCGGCTGACCCCGTCAGCCGAGGTGCTGGCCAACGATCTGGGGCAGCACGCGTGACGACGGCCGTGAAACACGAGTACGACCGCATTCCGTATCTCGTTGCCTACCAGAACACGTCGGGCGTCCGCGACGTGTACGGCGGGGTGGCTGAGCTGGTGGTGCTCGAAAGCCACCTGTTGCGGCCCAAAGACAAACCCTCAGACACCGTGCTGGTGTTCATGCACCCGATCGGCGGCGGCGCCTACCTGCCGATGATGAACGGGTTGGCCCGGGCGGGACACCACGTCATCTACTGCAACAGCCGATTCCGCGGCACCGACTCGGCGCTGCTGATGGAGAAGGTCGTCGAGGACCTCGGCGAATGCATCAAGGACGCCAAGAACCGCTGGGGCTATTCGAAGGTCGTGCTGGCCGGGTGGAGCGGCGGCGGGTCGCTGTCGGTGTTCTACCAGCAGCAGGCCCAGCACCCCACGATCACCGCGAGCCCGTCGGGCGACGGGCCGGATCTCACCAAGCTCGGCCTCATCCCCGCCGACGGGTTGATGCTGCTGGCCGCCCACATCAGTCGCCACGGCACCCTGACCGAGTGGCTCGACGCGTCGATCCTCGACGAGTCCGATCCGACCAGGCGCGATCCGGAACTGGATCTGTACAACCCGGACAACCCCAACCAGCCGCCTTACACCCAGGAGTTCCTCGACCGCTACCGGAAAGCGCAGATCGACCGCAACCGGCGAATCACCAAGTGGGTCAAGGACAAACTCGCCGAACTCAAAGCCGCGGGCCGGCCGGATGACGAGTTCGCGTTCGTCGTGCACGGCACCATGGCCGACCCCCGATGGCTGGACCCCGCCGTCGACCCCAACGAACGCACCCCGGGAACGTGCTACCTGGGTGACCCCCAGGTGGTGAACAACAGCCCGGTCGGGCTCGCTCGGTTCTGCACCCTGCGCAGCTGGCTGTCGCAATGGAGCTACGACGACGCCAACGGCGACGCGGTGGCGTGCGGTCCGGACATCGCGGTGCCGACCCTGGTGATCGGCAACCTCGCCGACGACGCGTGCACACCGAGCCACACCCGCAGGCTCTACGAGGCGATCGGGCATCATGACAAGGAGATGCACGAGATCCCGGGCGCGAACCACTATTACGCGGGCGCCGACCAGCGCGACAAGCTGCGCGAAGCGGTCGGGGTCGTCACCGACTGGCTGCACAGGCACGGCTTCTCGCGATGAGCGTCACGGGTCCGCTGGACGGCATCCGCGTCATCGAGGTCGGCACATTGATCTCGGGGCCGTTCGCCGGACGCCTGCTCGGCGACATGGGGGCCGAGGTGATCAAGATCGAGTCGCCGGGCGCCCCGGATCCCCTGCGCACGTGGGGCCAGGCCGAGCTCGACGGCCATCACTTCTTCTGGACCGTGCACGCGCGCAACAAGAAAGCCGTCACGCTGAACCTGCGGACCGACGGTGGCCGCGCCCTGTTCCTCGACCTCGTCGAGCGCTCCGACATCATCGTCGAGAACTTCCGGCCGGGCACGCTGGAGAAGTGGAACCTGGGTTACGACGTGCTGCGCGAACGCAATCGCGGGATCATCCTCGTGCGCGTCTCCGGTTACGGGCAGACCGGGCCCGAGGCGCACAAGGCGGGCTACGCCTCGGTCGCCGAGGCCGCCAGCGGCCTTCGCCACATGAACGGCTTCCCCGGCGGCCCGCCGCCCCGACTGGCGCTGTCGCTGGGCGACAGCCTCGCGGGCATGTTCGCCGCACAGGGCGCGCTCGCCGCGCTGTACCGCCGCTCGGTGAGCGGGGACGGTCAGGTCGTCGACGCGGCGCTCACCGAGGCCTGCCTGGCGGTCCAGGAATCCACCATCCCCGACTACGACGTCGGTGGCGTGGTGCGCGGTCCGTCGGGCACGCGGCTGGAGGGTATCGCACCGTCGAACATCTACCGCAGCGCCGACGGAAGCTGGGTGGTGATCGCGGCCAACCAGGACACCGTCTTCCGTCGACTGTGTGAAGCGATGGGCCGCCCCGAACTGGCCACCGACGACCGGTTCGCCAACCACGTTGCCCGCGGACGCAATCAGGACGAACTGGACAAGATCATCGGCGACTGGGCCGCAGCACACCAACCCGCCGACATCATCGAAACCCTCAGTGCCGCAGGCGTGATCGCCGGACCGATCAACACCGTCGCCGAGGTCGTGGAGGATCCGCAGCTGCGGGCGCGCGGGATGCTCGTCGAGCACTGGGACGATCGGGTCGGACGGCCCGTGCTGGGTCCCGGCGTCGTGCCGGTGCTCTCGGAGACACCCGGGACCGTGCGCTATGCCGGGCCGGCCGCACCCGGCCAACACAACGACGAGGTCTACTGCGGCCTGCTCGGCAAGAGTCCCGCCGAACTCGACGCGCTCAGGGCGGAGGGAGTGCTGTGAACGAACTACCCGAACACGTGCAGATACGGGACGTTTCGCTGCGTGACGGCCTGCAAATCGAGGATCCGATTTCGTTGTCGGCCAAGCTCGAACTGCTGGCCGCCGTCGCCGCCACGGGGGTGCGCGAGATGGAGGCGACGGCGTTCGTCTCGCCGTCGAAGGTGCCCGCCCTGGCCGACGCCGCCGATCTCGCCACGCATCTGCAGGAGTACCGCGATTCGCACGGCATCGAATTCTCCGCGCTGGTGGCCAGCCCGAACGGCGCCAAACGAGCGATCGCGGCGGGGCTGTCGTCGATCGAGTACGTGGTGTCGGCCGCCGACGGCCACAGCCGCGCCAATGTGGGCCGCACGTCGGCAGAGTCGACGGCGTTGATTCCGGAGATCATCGCGATCGCGCACGACAGCGGGGCCAGCGTCGAGGTCATCGTCGCGACCACATGGGACTGTCCGTTCGACGGGCCGACACCGCATCAGCGGGTCGTCGACGTGATGACGACGGCGTTGTCGAGCGAGGTTGACCGGCTGGCGATCGCCGACACCATCGGTACCGCCACCCCGCGGCGGGTGACCGAGACGATCGAGGCGCTGCGCCCGATGGTCGGCGAGATCCCGCTCGGCGCACACTTCCACAACACCCGCGGGGCCGGGCTGGCCAGTGCCTATGCGGCGGTCACGGCGGGCATCACCCGGCTGGACGCGTCTGTGGGCGGGCTCGGCGGTTGCCCGTTCGCACCCGGCGCGAGCGGCAACATCGCCACCGAGGACTTGGTGTATCTGTTGCGCGACAGCGGGATCGGCGTCGATGTGGACCTGGTCGCCGCGATCGAAGCGGCGGGTGTGGCGCAACGCCTGGTCGGACACGATCTTCCGAGTTCGCTGCTGCGCGCCGGCGACCGAATCCTGAACTGAGCGCACGTGCCCACCGGACCGTCGGCAACGCTGAGCGCCAAGGGCCGCCAGACCCGCGAGGCCATCGAAAAGGCCGCGCGGAAGCTGTTCGCCGAACGGGGTTTTCACGGTACGACGCTCGGCGACATCACCTCGGCGGCGGGTAAGTCCCCGGCTTCCTTCTACCGCTACTTCACGGACAAGGAAGACCTGCTGGCGGTGCTCGCGCAGTCGTTCCTGCGCGAGGTGGTGGCACCGTCCGGCGGGGCGCTGGACCTACCGGAATCACCGGAGGACGACGCGTTCTTCCGCAGCGTGGTCACCGGCTACTGGAACATGTTCAAACAGAACATCGGGATCATGATCGCGGTGGCGCAACTGGCCGCAACCCAACCCCGGTTCGCCGCGGTGCAGAACGAGTTTCGCCGGCTGGGGATGGACGTCGTCGCCGCGTCGGTGCGCCGAGCACAGGAGCAGGGCTACGGCGCCGAACTCAATCCCGAGCACACCGCGGCGGCCATCGCGCTGCTGTTCGAGAACTTCACCACCGTCTTCGTCGGAACATCGGGCCTCGGCATCGAGCTGACCGACGAGGATGCGATCGCGACGCTGTCGAGGATCTGGAAGAAGACGCTGTACGGTTTCTGAACCCCGGAAAGGAAATCAACGTGGATTTCGCTCTGCCCGACCATCTGCCCCAACTCCTCGCCGACATGGACGCCTTCATCGAGGCAGAGATCAAGCCGCTGGAACGCGAGAACATCCAGTTCTTCGACAAGCGTCGCGAACATGCCCGTACGGACTGGGACAACGACGGGATCCCTCGCCGGGAATGGGAGGACCTGCTCGACGAGATGCGCAGGCGCGCGGACGCGGCGGGCTGGCTGCGCTACGGGCTGCCGTCGCGGTTCGGTGGCCGCGACGGAAGCAACATCGACATGGCCGTCATCCGCGAACATCTCGCGCACAAGGGCCTCGGGCTGCACAACGACCTGCAGAACGAGTCGTCGATCGTCGGCAACTTCCCGCAGGTCATCATGATGGACCGGTTCGGCACCGACGCGCAGAAAGCCGAGTGGACCGAGGCGTTGATCACCGGCAAACGGTCGATGGCCTTCGGCCTCACCGAGCCCGCACACGGGTCGGACGCCACCTGG
Organism: Mycobacterium sp. GA-1199; assembly: GCF_001500045.1. Classification (GTDB taxonomy): domain Bacteria; phylum Actinomycetota; class Actinomycetes; order Mycobacteriales; family Mycobacteriaceae; genus Mycobacterium. The sequence goes on along the minus strand of NZ_LQIX01000001.1, from coordinate 612,647 downwards.
ATGGAGACCACCGCGGTGCGCGACGGTGACGAGTGGATCATCAACGGCGCCAAACGATTCAACACCGGAGTGCACCGCGCCACCCACGATCTGGTGTTCGCCCGCACTTCCGGAGAAGCCGGACAGGCCCGCGGCATCACCGCGTTCCTGGTGCCCACCGACGCCCCCGGATTCACCGTGCCGTACTACTGGTGGTCGTTCAACATGCCGACCGACCACGGCGAGGTCGAACTGAAGGACGTCCGGGTGCCCGCCGACGCGGTGCTCGGTGAGATCGACCGCGGCCTGGAGGTGGGCCAAACGTTCCTGCACGAGAACAGGATTCGCCAGGCGGCCAGCAGCCTCGGCGCCGCGCAATACTGCATCGACCGCGCCGTGCAGTACGCGGGAGACCGCAAGGTCTTCGGCAAGCCGCTGGCCGTGAACCAGGCCGTGCAGTGGCCTCTGGTGGAGTTGCAGACCGAAGCGCAGATGGTGCGGCTGTTGGTGTATTACGCGGCAACGGAGTTGGACCGCAACCACCACATGGAGGTCTCGGACAAGGTGTCGATGGCCAACTATCGTGCCAACCGGCTGGTCTGTGATGCCGCCGACCGCGCAATGCAGGTGTTCGGCGGCGTCGGCTACAGCAGGCACGAACCGTTCGAACACATCTACCGCCATCACCGGCGGTACCGGATCACCGAGGGAGCCGAGGAGATTCAGATCCGGCGGGTGGCACAGCGGCTGTTCGGGTTCGGCAAGCGTTGAGCCGCGAACTCGCCGACGCTCTCACCGGCGTCCTCGCCCCGGTGCTCGGCGAGGGCGTCGCCGTCGAGAATCTGCACGCGCTGACCGGCGGGGCGAGCCGCACGACGTGGGCGTTCGACGCGGTCACCGACACCCGTCGCGCCCTGATTCTGCGCACGGGCCCGCCCGACGACGTCCACGCGAGCATGGAACTGGAAGCCGCCGTTCAGCAACGGGCGGCCGCCGCGGGGGCGCCGGTGCCCCACATCCTCACCGCCGACAACTCCCCTGCCGCACTGGGTAATCCGTATCTGATCTGCGACGCCATCGGCGGTGAGACGATCGTGCGCAGGATTTATCGCTCGCTGGACGATCCCGGCCGCGAGCGGTTGCTGGTCCAGTGCGCTCAGGCGCTTGCTGCCATCCACCGCGCGGACCACCAGGGGATTGAGGTGCCGCCGTCGGATCAGCTGTCCGAATGGCGGGCTCGCCTCGACGAAATGGGCGATACCACAGCGACATTCGAATGGGCATTCCGCTGGCTCGAGGGCAACCGCCCGCCGTCGTCGCAGCACGTGCTGGTGCACGGTGACTTCCGGATGGGCAACCTGATTGTCGACGACACTGGGCTGGCGGCGGTGCTGGACTGGGAGCTCGTCCACATCGGGGAGGTCTATGAGGACCTGGCCTGGTTCTGTATCCGGGCATGGCGTTTCGGCGCGCCGGAGGATCGCGGTGCCGGCGGTTTGGGCAGCGTCGAGGACTTCCTGGTCGCCTATGAATCGGCCGCGGGCGTGACGCTGGACCGGGAGGCGTTCCGGTGGTGGTTGACCGTGGCCACCCTGCGGTGGGGCGTCATCTGCAGATACCAGGCCGAACGTCACCTGTCGGGGCAGACGGAGTCGGTCGAGCTGGCCGCGATCGGACGGCGGGTCAGCGAAACCGAGTGGGACGTGTTGGATCTGCTCGAAGGAGGAGGACCGCGATGAGCTGGCTGTACGGCCGACCGACGGCGGCTGAACTCGTCGCCGCCGTCGCCGGCTTCCTCGAGAAGGACGTCCGCAACGCCACCGGATCCGCCGATGCGGGCCAGGTCAACTTCCACGCCCGCGTCGCGGCCAATGTGTTGCGCATCGTCGAACGCGAACTACTCGACACGTCTTCCGGCGAGGTCACCGAAGCCCTGCGCGAACTCGGTTACCGCGACGAACCCGAACTGGCCGCCGCGATCCGCTCAGGCGAGCTCGACGGCCGCGCCGCAGAGCTGTTGCCCGTGCTGCGGACAATCGTGCGGCACCGCCTTGACGTCAACCACCCCGGCTACTGATGCGATTTGTGAGTGAAAACGATCGCTGAGCGAACGGAATCACGCACAAATCGCTCAGGAGGGGCGGCGGCGAATTCGGGCGAGCCACGCCGGTTCGTCGACGAGACTTCCGGCCGCCAATCCGATGGCATCGGCCTGGGCGGGGTGAACGACGCCACGGTAGGTGGTCTCCCCCAGCGACTCCAGCAGCCAACCGTCGCCGAACGCGTCGCGGATGTCGGATTCGCTGACCTGCGGGCCGAATCCGCGGCCGCGGTCGGAAAGCGCGAGCACGTGGACCACGCCGCCCGGCCGGCACGCCGCACGCAGACTGGCTACGTATCTGGCGCGGTCGGTCTCATCGAAGATGTGGAACAGCGCGCTGTCGACGATGGTGTCGTAGGTGGCCTTCCCGAGATCCATGGCATCGGCGACCTCGAACCGCGCGTCGACACCCTTTGCCTCGGCGTTTTTGCGCGCATGATCGACCGCCGACGGTGCGTAGTCGACGCCGAGCACGTCGTAACCGAGTCCGGTGAGCAGGATCGTGTGCTCACCGGCGCCGCAGCCGACGTCGAGCACCGTGCCACGGATCAGGCCGGAGCGTTCCAGTTTGACGATCGCCGGCTGCGGCTCGCCGATCACCCATGGTGCGGTCCCGCTCTTGTAGGCGTCGTCGAATAGCGAGAGAGTAGGTGTCACATCCATGCCGCCAGTGTTCAACCTCAATCGGCGTTGAGGTCAAGGAGGATCACGTGACCGTTGCCCACGACACCGTCACCGACGTGGCGGATCGCTTGTTCGCGGCCATCGAGTCCGGCGACCGCGACACGATTTCGCGGCTGTGGCACGACGACATCGTGGTCTGGAAGGTGGCCGACCGCGACCGCGACAAGGACCGGGCACTTCGAGTCCTCCACTGGTTCATCGACACCACCTCCCAACGCCGATACGAGGTCATCGATCGACAGCTGTTCGACGGGGGGTTGGTCCAGCAGCACATCCTGCACGCGGCAGGACACAACGGCGGCGTCATCGCGATGCGCGTCGGCATCATCATCAAGCTGGGCGCCGACGGCCTGATCAGCCGGATCGACGAGTACTTCGACCCGGCGGAGATCGCTCCACTGCTCGAGCCCGCGTAACGATCCGGCGGCGACGCCGAACATTCAACCAGGAGACGACATGGTAAGTCTGAGTGAGCTTTTCAGTGATCCCGCTTCGACGGGAACATGGACGCTGGACCCGGCCCAGTCCACGATCACGGTGCGCAGCAAGTCGATGTGGGGCCTCGTGCCCGTCAAGGGCCGGTTCACCGAATTCGGCGGTGACGGCCAATTATCCGCGCCACAAACCGTTTCCGGGCATATCGAGATCAAAGCCGCGTCACTGCGTACCGGTATCCGTAAACGCGATGAACACCTGCACTCCGCCGATTTTTTTGGAGCAGAGACCCATCCGGAGATCAGCGTGCTCATCACCGGAGCCGACGCGATCGACGGCGACACCATCGACCTGCGAGCCGAACTGACGATCAAGGGCACGACCCGACCGCTGACACTGCGCACCAAGGTCACACCGGTCGGCGACGGCGGGATGCGGCTGGCCACCAAGGCAACCATCAGCCGGCGGGACTTCGGGGTCGACGGAAACCTCGTGGGCATGATCGGCGACAAGTCGACGATCTCCGGCGACCTGGTGTTCCGGCACACCCGCTAGCCGTACGATCACGGCATGGCCGACTCATCGCGTCCGTTGCGGGTCCTCGTCTACAGCGACAACCCAAGGACCCGCGAAGAGGTACAACTCGCGCTCGGTAAGCGGGTGCATCCGGAGTTGCCAGAGCTGACCTACGTCGAGGTGGCGACGGGCCCCATGGTCATTCGCCAGATGGATGAAGGCGGGTTCGATCTGGTGATCCTCGACGGCGAAGCCACCCCCGTCGGCGGGATGGGAATCGCCAAGCAGCTCAAGGACGAGATCGCCGACTGCCCGCCGATCCTGGTGCTCACCGGCCGGCCCGATGACGCGTGGCTGGCCCGCTGGTCGCGCGCGGAAGCCGCCGTTCCCCATCCGATCGATCCGATCCGGCTCGGCGACGCCGTGGCATCGCTGATGCGCACCCTGGTGCAATAGCCAGAAAACACGTAAACACCTGTCGCACTTGCCTATTGGAGGCATGACGACATAGCCACGCGTTGCCAATAGCGATACTAACCAAAAGGTGTGGCGCGCATCCCAAAGGGCGCTAGGGTGTGGGTAAGCTCACATCGAACAGCCCACGAGGGAGCGTTTGCTCGGTATGGATTTGTACACGCCAATCCTGGTGCTTGGCGCTATTGCGGCTGCGTTCGCGGTCGGCTCGGTTGCCATTGCTCTGCTGGTCGGCCCGCGTCGCTACAACCGGGCCAAGCTCGAGGCCTACGAATGCGGCATCGAGCCGGTGCCGCACGGAGGTGCGTCCGGTCAGCCGACCGGCCAGCGGTTTCCGATCAAGTACTACTTGACCGCGATGTTGTTCATCATCTTCGACATCGAGATCGTCTTCCTGTACCCGTGGGCCGTCGCGTTCGACAGTCTGGGGCTGTTTGCCCTGGTAGAGATGCTGCTGTTCATGGCCGCGGTGTTCGTGGCCTACGCCTACGTATGGCGACGGGGAGGTCTGGCATGGGACTAGAGGAGAAGCTGCCGGGCGGGATCCTACTGTCGACCGTCGAGAAGGTGGCGGGTTACATCCGCAAGGGCTCGTTGTGGCCTGCGACGTTCGGGTTGGCCTGCTGCGCGATCGAGATGATGGCCACGGCCGGCCCGCGATTCGACATCTCCCGGTTCGGCATGGAGCGGTTCTCGGCCACGCCCCGCCAGGCCGACCTGATGATCGTGGCGGGGCGGGTCAGCCAGAAGATGGCACCGGTGCTGCGCCAGATCTACGACCAGATGGCCGAGCCGAAGTGGGTTTTGGCGATGGGGGTGTGCGCATCCTCGGGCGGCATGTTCAACAACTACGCGATCGTCCAGGGGGTCGATCACGTCGTCCCGGTGGACATCTACCTGCCCGGTTGCCCACCGCGCCCGGAGATGCTGCTGCACGCGATCTTGAAGCTGCACGACAAGATCCAGGAGATGCCGCTCGGCGTGCACCGGGAAGAGGCGATCCGCGAGGCCGAGCAGGCCGCGCTGGCCGTCACCCCGACCATCGAGCTCAAAGGGCTGCTGCGATGACCAGCGACTCGGGGGAAGAGCAGTCGAAGATGGGCGCGACGAACGGCAACGGCACCGGCGCGGGCGCACCGAAGATCATCGGCGTGCGCCGGGGGATGTTCGGGGCCAAGGGGTCGGGCGACACCTCCGGCTACGGGCGCCTGGTGCGACCCGTGGCGCTGCCCGGCAGCTCCCCGCGTCCGTACGGCCGCTATTTCGACGAGGTCGTCGATCGCCTCGCCGAGGTGCTCGGCGACGACGGTTATGCGGCATCGATCGAGCGCGTCGTGGTCTACCGCGACGAGCTGACCCTCGAGGTGCAGCGTGACCAGCTGCCTGTCGTGGCCCGCACGCTACGAGACGATCCGCAGTTGCGTTTCGAGTTGTGTCTCGGGGTGAGTGGGGTGCACTACCCCGACAAAGTCGGGCGAGAACTGCACGCGGTGTATCCGCTGATGTCCATCACCCACAACCGGCGGATCCTGATCGAGGTCGCCGCACCGGACGCCGACCCGCACATCCCGTCGCTGTTCGAGGTCTATCCCACCACCGACTGGCACGAACGCGAGACCTACGACTTCTTCGGCATCATCTTCGACGGGCATCCCGCCCTGACCCGGATCGAGATGCCCGACGACTGGGTCGGGCACCCGCAGCGCAAGGACTACCCGTTGGGCGGCATCCCGGTGGAATACCACGGCGCCGAGATTCCTCCGCCCGATCAACGGAGGGCCTACAGCTGATGAGCATTTCGCACGTCCCGCCCACGCCGGGCGGCGCTTCGTCCTCGGGCGCGTCGGACAACGAGACGGTAGTCGTTGTCGGCGGCCAGGATTGGGACCAAGTGGTCAAGGCCGCCAAGGACGCGGCCGCCGCGCACGCAGGTGAACGCATCGTCGTGAACATGGGGCCGCAGCACCCATCGACTCACGGTGTGCTTCGCCTGGTCCTCGAGATCGAGGGTGAGACGGTCATCTCCGCTCGCTGCGGAATCGGCTACCTGCACACCGGGATCGAGAAGAACCTCGAGTTCCGCAACTGGACGCAGGGCGTCACGTTCGTCACGCGGATGGACTATCTGTCGCCGTTCTTCAACGAGACCGCCTACTGCCTGGGTGTCGAGAAGCTGCTGGGTGTCACCGACGCGATCCCCGAGCGCGCCAGCGTCATTCGCGTGATGATGATGGAACTGAACCGGATCTCCTCGCATCTTGTCGCGCTGGCGACCGGCGGGATGGAACTGGGCGCGATGAGCGCGATGTTCTACGGATTCCGTGAGCGCGAGCAGATCCTGTCGGTGTTCGAGACCGTGACGGGCCTGCGGATGAACAGCGCCTACGTCCGTCCGGGCGGGGTGGCGATGGACCTGCCCGACGAGGCCATCCCGCAGATCCGTGAGGTGCTCGACCTGATGCCCAAGCGGCTCAAGGACCTCGAGGACCTGCTCAACGAGAACTACATCTGGAAGGCCCGCACGGTCGGCGTCGGTTATCTCGATCTGACCGGGTGCATGGCGCTCGGGATCACCGGGCCCTGCCTGCGATCCACCGGGCTGCCGCACGACCTGCGCAAGGCCCAGCCGTATTGCGGCTACGAGACATACGACTTCGACGTGATCACCGATGAGGGCTGCGACTCCTACGGCCGGTATCTGATCCGGGTCAAGGAGATGCACGAATCGCTGAAAATCGTCGAGCAGTGCCTGGATCGCCTTCGGCCCGGACCCGTGATGATCGAGGACAAGAAACTGGGTTGGCCGGCCGACCTGAAGGTCGGCCCGGACGGGCTCGGCAACTCCCCCGAGCACATCGCCAGGATCATGGGTCACTCGATGGAGGGGCTGATCCACCACTTCAAACTCGTCACGGAGGGAATCCGGGTGCCCGCCGGGCAGGTCTACGTCGCGATCGAGTCCCCCCGAGGCGAACTCGGCGTACACATGGTGTCCGACGGCGGCACCCGCCCCTACCGCGTGCATTACCGGGATCCGTCGTTCAACAACCTGCAGGCCGTCGCCGCGATGTGTGAAGGCGGCATGGTCGCCGATCTGATCACTGCGGTGGCGTCGATCGACCCGGTGATGGGAGGCGTGGACCGATGAGCGCTTGCGCGACGAGGACGAGGGCACCGATGAGCGCTTGCGCGAAGAGGCGAGGGCACCGATGAGCGCTTGCGCGAAGAGGCGAGGGCACCGATGAGCGTATTCCTCGAGCTCGGTCAGCGACCCGAGGAACCCGGCCCGCCGATCAACGGGCCGGCGTCGTATTCGGACGACGTCGTGGCGCGGCTCAGCGCCGACGCCGAGCGGATCATCTCGCGCTACCCGCAATCGCGTTCGGCGTTGCTGCCGTTGCTGCACCTCGTGCAGTCAGAGGACGGATGCCTGACCCCCGCCGGTATCACGTTCTGCGCCAAGCAGTTGGGGTTGACCGACGCGGAGGTCACGGCGGTGGCGACGTTCTACTCGATGTACCGGCGAACCCCGACCGGCGAGTACCTCGTCGGGGTGTGCACCAACACGCTGTGCGCGGTGATGGGCGGCGACGCGATTCTCGAAGCGCTGCAGGAACATCTGGGTGTGCACGCCGGCGAGACGACGCCGGACGGACGCATCACCCTCGAGCATGTCGAGTGCAACGCCGCGTGTGATTACGCACCGGTGGTGATGGTCAACTGGGAGTTCTTCGACACCCAGACGACGTCGTCGGCGCGCGACCTGGTCGACGCGCTACGCGACGGTGACCCTCCCGAACCGACGCGGGGTACGCCGCTGTGCACGTTCCGCGAGACCGCGCGCACACTGGCGGGCCTGCCGGACCCGCGCTCGGGTGGCAACAAGGTCGGCGAGGCCACGCTGGCGGGCCTACGGGTGGCGCGCGAACGCGGTATGCAGGCGCCCGACGCCGACGCCCCGGCCGCTTCCACCGAGACGCTCGACGACGAAACGGCGGGTGTCGAGGCCACCAAGAACGCGTCCGCACCTGGCCCCTCGGCAACCATCCCGCCGAAGTCGAACACCGTCGAAACCGATCCAGACACAACGGATTCACGCGCATGACAGATCTGACACCCGTGTTCAGCCGGTTCTGGGACGAGCCCGAACCATGGTCGATGGACACCTACCGTCGTCACGGCGGCTACCGCGCCCTCGAGAAGGCGCTGGCGATGGAGCCGGACGAGGTCATCAACCTGGTGAAGGAGTCCGGTCTGCGGGGTCGCGGCGGCGCGGGCTTCCCCACCGGCACGAAGTGGTCGTTCATCCCGCAGAGCGACACCGGCGCCGGAGCCAAGCCGCACTACCTGGTGGTCAACGCCGACGAGTCGGAACCCGGTACGTGTAAAGACATTCCGTTGATGTTGACGACCCCGCACTTCCTCATCGAAGGGGCGATTATCGCGGCCTACGCGATCCGGGCGCATCACGCCTTCATCTACCTGCGCGGTGAGGTGGTGCCGGTGCTGCGCAGGCTGCACGCCGCGGTCGCCGAAGCGCACGAGGCCGGTTTCCTCGGCAACGACATTCAAGGGTCGGGCTTCGACCTGGAACTGATCGTGCACGCGGGGGCGGGCGCCTACATCTGCGGTGAGGAGACCGCGCTGCTGGACTCGCTCGAAGGCCGTCGCGGACAACCGAGGTTGCGGCCGCCATTCCCCGCCGTCGCGGGGCTTTACGCCTGCCCGACGGTGGTCAACAACGTCGAGTCCATCGCCAGCGTCCCGCCCATCCTGCTCAACGGCATCGACTGGTTCCGGTCGATGGGCTCGGAGAAGTCGCCGGGCTTCACGCTGTATTCGCTGTCGGGTCACGTCACCAACCCCGGACAGTACGAGGCGCCGCTGGGCATCACGCTGCGCGAGTTGCTGGAGTATGCGGGCGGAGTCCGCGCCGGGCACCAGTTGAAGTTCTGGACACCCGGCGGGTCCTCCACTCCCCTGCTGACCGACGAACACCTCGACGTACCACTGGATTACGAGGGGATGGCCGGTGTGGGCACCATGCTCGGCACCAAGGCGCTGCAGATCTTCGACGAGACCACGTGTGTCGTGCGCGCGGTGCGCCGCTGGACCGACTTCTACGCCCACGAGTCGTGCGGCAAGTGCACACCGTGCCGCGAGGGCACCTACTGGCTGGCGCAGATCTACGAACGTCTCGAGACGGGCGCGGGCACGGAGGCCGACATCGACAAACTGCTCGACATCTCCGACAACATCTTCGGAAAGGCGTTCTGCGCGTTGGGGGACGGTGCGGCCGCCCCGATCATGTCGTCGATCAAGTTCTTCCGCGACGAGTACATCGCCCACCTCGACGGCGGGTGCCCGTTCGATCCGCACGCGTCCACGCTGATGGCGATGGAAGAGGTGGGCGTGTGATGGGGTGGCGAGCTAGGGGGATGATCCGATGACGCAGACGGCCGACACCGGGGCGGACACCGGCGTGGAGATGGTCCAGTTGTCCATCGACGGCGTCGATGTCAGTGTTCCGAAGGGCACGTTGGTGATTCGGGCCGCCGAACTGATCGGCATCCAGATCCCGCGGTTCTGCGATCATCCGCTGCTCGACCCGGTCGGGGCCTGCCGACAGTGCCTGGTCGAGGTCGAGGGTCAGCGCAAGCCGATGGCGTCGTGCACGACGACGTGCACCCCGGACATGGTGGTGCGCACGCAGTACACCTCGGCGGAGGCGGACAAGGCGCAGCAGGGCATCATGGAGTTCCTGCTGATCAACCATCCGCTGGACTGCCCGGTGTGCGACAAGGGCGGCGAGTGCCCGCTGCAGAACCAGGCGATGTCCAACGGCCGCGCCGAAACTCGCTTCGAAGACGTCAAGCGCACCTTCCCGAAGCCGATCAACATCTCCTCGCAAGTGCTGCTGGACCGCGAACGCTGTGTGCTGTGCGCGCGCTGCACCCGGTTCTCCGAGCAGATCGCCGGCGATCCGTTCATCGATCTGCTCGAGCGCGGTGCGCTGCAACAGGTCGGCATCGCGACCGGTGAACCGTTCGAGTCGTACTTCTCGGGAAACACCGTTCAGATCTGTCCGGTCGGCGCGCTAACCGGGGCGGCCTACCGCTTCCGGGCCCGGCCGTTCGATCTGGTGTCGAGTCCCAGCGTGTGCGAGCACTGCGCATCGGGATGCGCCCAGCGCACCGATCATCGGCGCGGAAAGGTCATGCGGCGCTTGGCCGGTGACGAACCTCAGGTCAACGAGGAGTGGAACTGCGACAAGGGTCGCTGGGCGTTCACCTACACCACGCAGGGCGACCGCATCACCACCCCGCTGATTCGCGACGAGGACGGCAAGTTGCGACCGACCTCGTGGTCAGAGGCCCTCGTGGTGGCAGGCAACGGGCTGGCGGCCGCGGCCGGAAGCGCGGGCGTGCTGGTGGGCGGCCGGATGACCGTCGAGGACGCCTACGCCTATTCCAAGTTCGCCCGGATCGTGCTCGACACCAACGACATCGACTTCCGGGCCCGGTCGCATAGCGCCGAGGAGGCCGAGTTCCTCGCCGCCCGTGTCGCGGGGCAGCCGATGACGGTGACCTACGCCGACCTGGAGAATGCGCCGGCGGTCCTGCTGGCCGGGTTCGAGCCGGAGGAGGAATCACCGATCGTGTTCCTGCGGCTGCGCAAGGCGGTGCGCAAGAAGGGGTTGCAGGTCGTCTCCGTCGCCCCCTTCGCCAGCCGCGCTTTGGTCAAGCTGCGCGGCCGCCTGGTCACCGCGGCCCCGGGGGACGAGGCCGGGGCCCTCGACGGGCTGGTCGACGACCCGCAGCTGCGGCTGCCGGGCGCGCTCATCATGATCGGTGAGCGTCTGGCCACATCGCCCGGAGCCCTCTCTGCGGCAAGCAGATTGGCCGAGGTGACGGGTGCCCGGCTGGCCTGGGTGCCGAGACGGGCGGGCGAACGAGGCGCGGCTGAGGCCGGTGCCTTGCCGAACCTGCTGCCCGGTGGCCGGCCGATCGCCGACAGCGCGGCCGTCGAGCAGACCGCGGCGGCATGGCACGTCAGCGCGCTGCCCACCGTGCCGGGCCGCGACACCACCGCGATTCTGGAGGCGGCGCGCAGCGGCGAACTGGGCGCCCTGCTCGTCGGCGGCGTCGAGGTCGACGACCTCCCCGATCCCGAAGCGGCGCTGGCCGCGATCGAGTCCACGCCGTTCGTCGTCAGCCTCGAGCTGCGGGAGAGCGCGGTCACGGCGGTCGCCGATGTCGTCTTCCCCATCGCGCCCGTGGTGGAGAAGGCCGGCTCGTTCCTGAACTGGGAGGGCCGACTTCGTCCGTTCCAGCCGTCACTGAAGACCAACGCCATCCCCGATCTGCGCGTCTTGAACTTCCTGGCCGACGAAATCGGCGTCGCATTGAACCTGCCGACCGCGGCGGCCGCCGGGGACGAGATGTCGCGCCTGGGCATGTGGGCGGGCCGACGTCCCGAGGCACCGAACGTCCCTGCGCCGAAGCGGACGCCGCCGGCCGAGGGACAAGCGGTGCTCGCGGGGTGGCGGATGCTGCTCGACGAGGGCCGGCTACAGGACGGCGAACCGCATCTGGCGGGCACCGCCCGGGTGCCGGTGGCGCGGCTCTCCGCCGCTACCGCAGCCGAAATCGGAGCTGCGGAGGGCGATCTGGTCACCGCGAGGACACCGCGTGGGACGATCACGCTGCCGTTGGCCATCACCGAGATGGACGACCGCGTGATCTGGCTTCCTCTGAATTCGGCGGGTTCGGCGGTGCACCGAAACCTCGGGGTGTCCACCGGTGACGTCGTGTCGATCGGACGGGCCGAACCGTGATCCATCCCGATCCCACCCTGTTCGGTCACGACCCGTGGTGGCTGATCCTGGCCAAGTCGCTCGCGATATTCGCGTTCCTGATGCTGTCGGTCCTCTCCGCGATCCTGATCGAGCGCAAACTGCTGGGCCGCATGCAGATGCGGTTCGGGCCCAACCGCGTCGGCCCCAAGGGACTTCTGCAGTCGCTGGTGGACGGTGTCAAGCTCGCGCTCAAGGAGGGTCTGGTTCCCGCCGGCGTCGACAAGTTCGTCTACCTTGCGGCACCGGTGATCTCCGCGGTGCCCGCCTTCATCGCGTTCGCCGTCATCCCGATGGGCGGCGAGGTTTCGATCTTCGGACACCGCACCGCGTTGCAGCTGACGGACATGCCCGTCGCGGTGCTGTACATCCTGGCGGCGACCTCCATCGGTGTGTACGGGATCGTGCTGGCCGGATGGGCTTCGGGGTCGACGTATCCGCTGCTGGGCGGGATTCGGTCGAGCGCGCAGGTGATTTCGTACGAGATCGCGATGGCGCTGTCGTTCGTGGCGGTCTTCATCTACGCGGGCTCGATGTCGACCTCCGGCATCGTGGCCGCACAGTACGGCACGTGGTTCATCTTCCTGCTGCTGCCGTCGTTCCTCGTCTACGTCATCTCGATGGTGGGCGAAACCAACCGCGCGCCTTTCGATCTGCCCGAGGCCGAGGGTGAGCTCGTCGGCGGGTTCCACACCGAGTACTCCTCGATCAAGTTCGCGATGTTCATGCTCGCCGAGTACGTCAACATGACCACGGTCTCCGCGCTGGCCACCACGATGTTCCTGGGTGGCTGGCATGCACCGTGGCCCATCAACATGTGGGATGGCGCGAACACCGGTTGGTGGCCCCTGCTGTGGTTCGTGGCCAAGGTGTGGGGCTTCATGTTCCTGTTCTTCTGGCTGCGCGCCACACTGCCGCGCATGCGCTACGACCAGTTCATGGCGCTGGGATGGAAGGTGCTCATCCCGTTCTCGTTGGCGTGGATCATGATCGTCGCCACGGCGCGCGCGCTCCGCAACGAGGGTTTCAGCCAGGTGACGACGACGCTGGCCTCGCTCGGCGCCATCGCGACACTGCTGGTCGCCGTGGCGTTGTGGCGGGCGGTGCGCCGACGCAACGTTCGCGCCATCCCGCGGCAGAAGCTGGATCCGGAGATCTTCCCCACCCCACCCCTGCCGAGCAGCACGGGCCAGACCGCAACCAAGGAGCCAGCCGATGCCTAAGTTCCTCGACGCGCTGAAGGGTTTCGGGGTCACCTTCGGCACCATGTTCAAGAAACCCATCACCGAGGAGTATCCGGAGAAGCCGGGGCCCGTCGCCAAGCGCTACCACGGCCGGCACCAACTGAACCGCTACCCCGACGGTCTGGAGAAGTGCATCGGCTGCGAACTGTGCGCTTGGGCCTGCCCCGCCGACGCCATCTATGTCGAGGGCGCCGACAACACCGAGGACGAACGGTATTCCCCCGGTGAGCGATACGGACGCGTCTACCAGATCAACTACCTGCGCTGCATCGGTTGCGGTCTGTGCATCGAGGCCTGCCCCACCCGGGCGTTGACGATGACCAACGAATACGAGATGGCCGACGACAACCGCGCCGACCTGATCTGGGGTAAGGACAAACTGTTGGCGCCGTTGCGGTCCGGCATGCTGCCGCCACCGCATCCGATGGCGCCGGGCACCACCGATGACGACTACTACCTGGGCAACATCGGGCCCGCCGAGCAAGAGACCCAGAAGGTCGCCGAGGACGTGCGATGAGGCTCGACCTGCTCGCGGCCATGGCCGCCGACAACCCCGGGCAGACCACGACCACCGAGGCCGTGCTGTTCTGGGTGTTGGGGATCGTGGCGGTACTCGGCGCGCTCGGGGTGATCGCCGCACCGAAAGCGGTGTACTCGGCGATGTTTCTGGCCACCACGATGATCGTGCTGGCCGTGTTCTACATCGCCCAGGGCGCACTGTTCCTCGGAGTCGTCCAGGTGGTGGTCTACACCGGCGCCGTCATGATGATTTTTCTGTTCGTGCTGATGCTCATCGGTGTCGACTCGTCGGACTCACTAGTGGAAACGATTCGCGGACAACGGGTTGCCGCTGTCGTTGTCGGTGTCGGCTTCGGCCTGCTGCTCATCGCGGGCATTGGCAACGTCTCCGTGGGCGGTTTCACCGGCTTGGCCCAGGCGAATGCGGGTGGCAACGTCGAGGGGTTGGCGGCGCTGATCTTCGTGCGCTACCTGTGGGCGTTCGAGTTGACCAGCGCGTTGCTGATCACCGCCGCACTCGGTGCGATGGTGTTGGCGCACCGGGAACGCTTCGGCCGCCGCAAGACCCAGCGCGAACTCGCCGAGGAACGGTTCAAACCGGGCGGCTATCCGACCACGCTGCCGAATCCCGGTGTCTTCGCGCGCAACAACGCCGTCGACATCGCCGCCCGGCTCCCTGACGGTTCCGGGTCCGACCTGTCCGTCAGCCCCATCCTGCAGAAGCGGACCGTCACCGTGACGAACGGCAGAGGAGGCGGGGAGTGAACCCCGACAACTATCTCTATCTGTCGGCGCTGTTGTTCACGATCGGCGCGGCTGGAGTGCTGTTGCGCCGCAACGCGATCGTGGTGTTCATGTGCGTCGAGCTGATGTTGAACGCGGCCAACCTCGCGTTCGTCTCGTTCTCCCGCATGCACGGCCACCTCGACGGCCAAGTGGTCGCGTTCTTCACCATGGTGGTCGCCGCCTGCGAGGTGGTGGTCGGTCTGGCGATCATCATGAGCATCTTCCGTGCCCGCCAGTCGGCTTCGGTCGACGACGCAAGCCTTCTGAAGAACTAGAGGCGCGATGACGATTCCAGTCTGGTTGACCATCGCGCTGCCGCTGGCCGGCGCGACGATCCTGCTCCTCGGGGGCCGACGGACCGACGCCTGGGGCCACCTGTTGGGCTGCGCCGCGGCCATCGGGGCGTTCGTCGTCGGAGTCGTGCTCTTCGTCGACATGCTGGGCCGCGACGCCGAACACCGCACGATCCACGAGGCATTGTTCTCCTGGGTTCCGGTCGGCGGGCTGCAGGTGGACTTCGGAATGCAACTCGACGCGCTTTCGATGTGTTTCGTGTTGCTGATCACCGGTGTCGGCTCGCTGATCCACATCTACTCGATCGGCTACATGGCCGAAGACCCCGGGCGGCGGCGGTTTTTCGCGTACCTGAACCTGTTCCTTTCGGCGATGCTGCTGCTCGTGCTCGCCGACAACTACCTCGGCCTCTACGTCGGCTGGGAGGGTGTCGGTCTGGCGTCCTACCTGTTGATCGGTTTCTGGGCGCACAAACCGTCGGCCGCGACGGCGGCCAAGAAGGCGTTCGTCGTCAACCGCGTCGGCGACATGGGCCTGGCCATCGCGATGATGGTGATGTTCGCCTACATCGGGTCCATCTCGTATGCGGGTGTCTTCGCCGCCGCGCCGGCCGCCGGCGAGGGCGTGCTGACCGCGATCGGGCTGCTGCTGCTGCTGGCCGCGTGCGGTAAGTCGGCGCAGGTGCCGCTGCAGTCCTGGCTGGGCGACGCGATGGAGGGTCCGACACCGGTGTCGGCGTTGATCCACGCCGCCACCATGGTGACCGCCGGGGTGTACCTGATCGTGCGCTCCGGACCGGTGTTCGATCTCGCGCCCACCGCACAACTGGGTGTCGTCATCGTCGGCGCCGTCACGCTGTTGTTCGGCGCGATCATCGGCTGCGCGAAGGACGACATCAAGAAAGCGCTTGCGGCGTCGACGATGTCGCAGATCGGGTACATGGTGCTGGCCGCCGGACTCGGCCCGGTCGGGTACGCGTTCGCGATCATGCACCTGCTCACCCACGGATTCTTCAAAGCCGGCCTGTTCCTGGGGGCCGGTTCGGTCATGCACGCGATGGACGACGAGGTCGACATGCGCCGCTACGGCGGCCTGCGGAAAGCGCTGCCGATCACGTTCGTCACCTTCGGCCTCGGCTACCTCGCGATCATCGGGGTGCCGCCGCTGGCCGGGTTCTTCTCCAAGGACGGGATCATCGAAGCCGCGCTCGGCGCGGGCGGCGTCAAAGGTCTGATCCTGGGCGGCGTGACGATCCTGGGCGCCGGTATCACCGCGTTCTACATGACCAGGGTGATGTTGATGACGTTCTTCGGCGAGAAGCGTTGGGCCGAACACGTACATCCGCACGAAGCCCCCGCGGTGATGACCTGGCCGATGATCCTTCTGGCCATCGGCTCCGTGGGCTCCGGGGCCGCGTTCGCGATCGGCGGCACACTGAAGCACTGGCTCGAACCGGTCGTCGGTGCGCATGAGGTACACCACGTCGCACCCGTCTGGGTGGTGACGACGGTGATCCTGGCCGTCGTCGCAGTCGGCATCCTCATCGCCTACCGCATGTACGGAACCAAGCCGGTGCCGGCGGAAGTCCCGGACGGTTCGGCGCTCACCGTCGCGGCACGCAGGGATCTGTACGGCGATGCGTTCAACGAGGCGGCGCTGATGCGGCCCGGCCAACTGCTGACCCGCGGTCTGGTCGAGATCGACGAGGAGGCGGTCGACGGCGCGGCCAGCGGGTTGGCCGGACTGGTCAGCCGCCTGTCGACGGGTCTGCGGCGTCTGCAGACGGGTTATGCCCGCTCCTATGCCCTTTCGATGCTCTCCGGTGCGGTTCTGGTGGTCGCGGCGATCCTGGCGGTGCAACTCTGGTGAACAACTTCCCCTGGCTCACGGTGCTGTGGGCGACGCCGACCGTCGGCGCCGCGCTGACGATCCTTCTGCCTGCCGCCCAGCGGGTGCTGGCCAAGTGGTTCGCGTTGGCCGTCTCGATCGCGGTCCTGGCGATCACCGCCGTTGTGGCGGTCGGCTTCCAACCCGGTGGCGAGCGGTACCAGTTCGTCGAATCCCACCGGTGGATCCCGTCATTCGGCACCGGTTACATCCTCGGCGTCGACGGCATCGCGCTGGCGATCATCGTGCTCACCGCGGTACTGGTGCCGCTGCTGATCATCGCGGGCTGGAACGACGCCGACGCCCAGACCGGCCTGCGCGGACGGTCGGTGCAGACCTACTTCGCGTTGACGCTGGCCGTCGAGGGCATGGTCCTCATGTCGCTGATGTCGCTGGACATCCTGCTGTTCTACGTGTTCTTCGAAGCGATGCTGATCCCGATGTACTTCCTCATCGGCGGCTTCGGCGGAAAGAACCGCGGCAAGGCGGCGGTG
Organism: Mycobacterium sp. GA-1199; assembly: GCF_001500045.1. GTDB lineage: Bacteria > Actinomycetota > Actinomycetes > Mycobacteriales > Mycobacteriaceae > Mycobacterium. The sequence goes on along the minus strand of NZ_LQIX01000001.1, from coordinate 595,379 downwards.
AAGTTCCTGCTGTACAACCTGTTCGGCGGGCTGATCATGCTGGCCGCGGTGATCGGACTGTACGTGGTGACCGCCACGAGCGACGCTTTCGCCGCGGGCACGTTCGACTTCCGCGAGATCGTCAACGCGGTGTCCAGCGGCGAGTTCGCCGTCGACCCCGCCGTGATGAACCTGCTGTTCCTCGGATTCATGTTCGCGTTCGCCGTCAAGGCGCCGCTGTGGCCGTTCCACCGGTGGCTGCCCGATGCTGCCGTCGAGGCCACCCCGGCCAGTGCGGTGCTGATGATGGCGGTCATGGACAAGGTCGGAACCTTCGGGATGCTGCGGTACTGCCTGCAGTTGTTCCCCGACGCGTCAACGTATTTCCAGCCGCTGGTGGTCACGCTGGCGGTGATCGGCATCGTCTACGGCGCGATCCTGGCCATCGGCCAGACCGACGTGATGCGGTTGATCGCCTATACCTCGATCTCGCACTTCGGCTTCATCATCCTTGGCATCTTCGTGATGACCAGCCAGGGCCAGTCCGGCTCGACGCTCTACATGATCAACCACGGACTGTCGACGGCCGCCCTGTTCCTGATCGCCGGATTCCTGGTGTCGCGCAGGGGCACCCGACTGATCCGGGCGTTCGGTGGCGTGCAGAAGGTGGCGCCGGTCATGGCGGGCACGTTCCTGGTCGCCGGGCTGGCAACGCTGTCGCTGCCCGGCCTGGCGCCGTTCATCAGCGAATTCCTGGTTCTCATCGGCACATTCACGCGTTACCCGGTGCTGGCGGTGTTCGCGGCCACCGCGCTGGTGCTGTCGGCGATCTACATCCTGTGGATGTACCAGCGGATGATGACCGGCGCCGTCACCGAGGGCAACGAGCGGGTGCGCGACCTGGTGCCGCGCGAACTCGTCGTCGTCGCACCGTTGATCGCGCTTCTGGTCGTGCTCGGGGTGTATCCGAAACCCGCTCTCGATGTCATCAATCCCGCGGTCGACCACACCCTGACGACCATCGACCAACCTGATCCCGTACCCAGAGTCGCGGAAGGGCCGAGACCATGACCCTCACCCCGCCGACCGTCGAATACGGTCTGGTCTGCCCGATGCTGATCGTGTTCGGGGTCGCCATCGCGGGGCTCCTCGTGGAGGCTTTCCTGCCGCGGCAGCACCGGTACGCGAGCCAGCTGGTGCTCTGCTTCGGTGGCCTGGCGGCCGCCCTGGTCGCCGTGGTGGTGCTCGCACGTGACCTGCACGGCACCATCGGGCGGTCGGCCGTGATGGGTGCGGTCGTCATCGACACCCCCGCACTGTTCCTGCAGGGCACCATCCTGCTCGTCGGTGTGCTCGGCGTCCTGCTGATCGCCGAGCGGCAGGTCGGTGCGGAGGTCGCCGTCGGTGCCCGGCGAGGCCTGGACGGATTCACCCCGCAGGCGTCGGCCGTGCCCGGCAGCGTCGACGAACAACTGGCCACCAAGGCCGGGGTGATCCAGACCGAGGTCTTCCCGCTGACGATGTTCGCCATCGGTGGGATGCTGCTGTTCCCGGCATCCGACGACCTGCTGACGATGTTCATCGCGCTGGAGATTCTGTCGCTTCCGCTGTACCTGTTGTGCGGTCTGGCTCGAAGGCGTCGCCTGCTGTCCCAAGAGGCCGCGCTGAAATACTTTCTGCTGGGCGCATTCTCGTCGGCGTTCTTCCTCTACGGCGTGGCCATGCTGTACGGATACGCCGGGACGCTGGATCTGGTCGGTATCGCCGAGGCCATCGCCGCCGGGTCGGGCAAGACATCGCTGGCGCTGATCGGTACCGGGCTGGTACTGGTGGGCGTGCTGTTCAAAGTCGGTGCCGTGCCGTTCCACAGCTGGGTCCCCGACGTGTATCAAGGTGCGCCGACCCCGATCACCGCGTTCATGTCGGCGGCGACGAAGATCGCAGCCTTCGGTGCGCTGCTGCGCGTGTTCTACGTGGCGCTGCCCGAACTGCGCGACGACTGGCGGCCGGTGCTGTGGGCGATCGCGATCCTGACGATGGTGGTAGGCACCGTGGCGGCGGTGACCCAGGCCGACGTCAAGCGGATGCTGGCGTATTCGGCGGTTTCGCACACCGGTTTCATCCTCACCGGTGTGATCGCCGCCAATGAGGCGGGGCTCTCCTCGACGCTGTTCTATCTGTTCGCGTACGGCTTCAGCAGCGTGGGGGCGTTCGCCGTGGTCGGCCTCGTGCGTGACGGGGCCGGCGAGGAGGACACCGCAATGGCCCGGTGGGCCGGGCTCGGGCGGCGTTACCCCATTGTGGGCGTGGTGTTTTCGCTGTTTCTCCTCGCGTTCGCCGGAATCCCGCTGACCAGTGGCTTCGTGGCGAAGTTCGCGGTCTTCAAGGCCGCCGGCGAGGGCGGGGCGATGCCGTTGGTGGTGGTCGGCGTCCTCGCAAGCGCGATCGCCGCGTACTTCTACGTGCGGGTGATCGTGTTGATGTTCTTCACCGATCCGCCCGAGAACGCCCCGACGGTGGTGGTGCCGAGCGTGCTCAGCACGACGGTCGTGACGGTCACCGCGGCGGTGACGTTCGCACTGGGCGCGCTGCCGCAACCGCTTCTGGATCTGGCCAACAACGCCGACCAGTTCCTGCGTTAGGTTGCCCGGGCCGCCTTTCCTGCTCGGCGGCCCCGGGCTACCGTCATCGCATGACCGATTCGCTCGTGCTCGTCGACGACCGTGGTCCCGTGCGGGTGCTGACCCTCAACCGGCCCGAGGCTCGAAACGCCTTGAGCCGCGGACTGATCAAGGCCACCTACAGCGCGCTGACCGAGGCCGACGCCGACGAGTCCGTCAACGCCGTCGTGCTCACCGGCACAGACCCCGCCTTCTGCGCGGGGGTTGACCTCAAAGAGGCGCAACGCGACGGCCTGGGCTATTTCGAGGAGTTCCGGTCGCAGAGTTGCATCGCCGCGACGGGCAACATGCGCACCCCGATCGTCGGCGCCATCAACGGCGCGACCTTCACTGGTGGGCTGGAGATGGCGCTCGGCTGCGATTTCCTGATCGCCTCCGAACGCGCCGTGTTCGCCGACACGCACGCCCGGGTCGGCATCCTGCCGGGAGGCGGTATGACCGCCCGGCTCCCCCAGGTGGTCGGGCTGGCCATGGCCCGGCGGCTGTCGATGACCGGTGAGGTCGTCGACGCGGCGCGCGCCGAGCGCATCGGCCTGGTCACCGAGGTCGTCGCCCACGACCGGCTGGTCGAGCGCGCCGTCGAGCTGGCCGCGCAGATTTCCGAGGTGCCTGCGTCGGTCATGCTCGGCCTGAAGGAGATCTACACGACGGGCGCGGCCGCGGTGATCGATCCCGCGCTGGCCGCCGAGGAGAAGATCGCGTTCGCCCAACACCGCGATTTCGCCGGCCTCGGCGACCGGTTCCAGGAGGTCTCGGAGCGCAACAAGCGCCAGATCGACAGCTGACGGGCAGGCCTCCCCCTGTGCCGCGCGACGGTGCGCGTCTGCTGACGACACGCGGGCGTTCTTCGGCGGTGTGCGCACGCTCGCGGGCGTCGACCGTGCGCACAGTGTCAATTTTTCGCGGCGTGGCGTGTGCAGACACGCACGCTGGCGGAAGAAAGTGCTAGCGCTGGCGGAAGAAAGTGCTAGCGCTGGCGCAGCAGGATGAATTCCACTGTGCGACTGCCGCCGAACTCGGGCCTTGGGCTCGTCGTCATCTCCACTTGCTTGCGCGCATGCATTGTGGTGGGGGTGTGCGGATCGAGCACCGACAGATAAACCCTGTGCTCGGCCAGGGACGTGACCGCACGCTCGAAGCTGCCGTCGTCGATCACCTCGACGTGCGTTGCCTCCGGCCCGTTCTGAAACAGCCAGCGCGGCGGATGCGGCAGGCTGTCGTAGGCCTCGACGACGGCCGCGGCGAACTCCATGTGGTCGCGCTGGTTGGGTGCGCCGGGCGACCACTCGCGGCCGCCGTAGATGCTGATCACCACATCCGGCTCCAGTTCGCTGATCGTCTCGACGATCCTGGCCCGCAGTTCCGGGCTGTTGCGGATCTCGCCGTCCGGGAACTCCCAGAACCGCACGCCGGCCACGCCGACGACCGCGGCCGACCGCAGCTGCTCGTGCTCCCGCAGCGGGCCGGCCTGTTCGAGCGCCACACCCGCGATGCCGGCTTCACCGCGACTGGCCAGCGCGTAATGGACCGTCCTGCCCTGGGACGTCCATTTCGCCACCGCCGCGGCGCACCCGTATTCGGGGTCGTCGGGATGCGGTACCAACACCAGCGCGGAACGCCAGTCGGAGGGGAATGCGTCGAACACGCCCTCTATGCCACCACACCGTGCACCACGATGGCGGTGGTCTGCTCAACCCAGTCGTCACCGAGCGGCTCGCCCGGCGACAGCAGCATCCGCAGCAGCGTCGCCCCACCGATCACCTCCACCAGCCGGTCCGGGTCGACATCGGGATAGACCTCGCCCCGCCGAACCGCGTCGGCCACCCGGTTGCGCACCGCCGCGAACACACCGGTGAACCGGTCCATGACGCGGACGTTGAGCTCGTCGTCGGCGACCATGTCGGCGATCAGACCGGGCAACGCCGCCCGCACGACCGGGGAGGCGAACACGTCTCGGGTGGCGGTGAGCATGGCGCGGATGTCGGCGGCGATATCCCCCGGCGGCGTGGCGATCGCGGTCGGCGCGGCGGGGAACGCCGCTTCGTGGACCAGTTCGGCCTTGCTCGACCACCGGCGGTAGAGCGCGGTCTTGGTGGTGCCCGCCCGCTCGGCCACCGCGGCGATCGTCAAATTCGAATATCCGATCTCCGCAAGGAGATCCGCCGTCGCGCGCAATATGGCAGCGTCGATGCGTGGATCCCGGGGTCGCCCGGCGCCCGGGGTCTTGTCAACCGATGACGCGTCTGGTTTCATAACGCTACCCACCGTATCGTAATTATCGGCGAAAGAAGAGACTGTGGCCAACGAACCGGCTGTCGAAGATGTCAGCCGCCTCGAACATTCAAGTCGCGATCTGTCCACCCTCCCCGGTGTGATGTCTCGGTGGCTGTCGACCGTCCTGCCGGGCGCGGCGGCACCGGAGATCACCGTGGAAAGTGGCGTCGACGCCAACGGGATGTCCTCGGAGACGATCATCCTGACGGGACGATGGTCGGCCGACGGGGAGCCGCAGGCCCAGAAGTGGGTGGCCCGGGTGGCGCCCACTCCCCAGGACGTGCCGGTGTTCTCCGAGTACCGCATGGATCACCAGTTCGACGTGATCCGGTTGGTGCAGGAGCACACCGACGTGCCGGTGCCGCAGGTGCGGTGGCTGGAGAACAGCGGCGACGTGCTCGGTACGCCGTTCTTCCTGATGGACTACGTCGACGGCCGGGTGCCGCCCGATGTCATGCCCTACACGTTCGGGGGGAACTGGTTCGCCGACTCCCCCGCCGAACAGCGCCGCGAACTGCAGGACGCCACCGTCGGCGTGATCGCCAAACTGCATTCGATTCCCGAACCCGAGAAGGTGTTCGGTTTCCTCGACGACGGATCCGATCGCAATGCATTGCGGCGCAACCTCAACTGGCTACAGGACTGGTATCAGTTCGCCGTCCCCGACATCGGCCGTTCGTCGCTGGTCGAGCGCGCCCTGGATTGGTTGGAGGCCAACTGGCCCGCCGACGCCGCGGGCAACGACCCCGTCCTGATCTGGGGGGACTCCCGCGTCGGCAACGTGCTGTACTCCGGCTACCAGCCGGTGGCCGTCTTGGACTGGGAGATGGCCACACTCGGGCCGCGCGAGATGGATGCGGCGTGGATGATCTTCGCCCACAATGTCTTCCAGGAGTTGGCCGGCCTTGCCGGATTGCCCGGGCTGCCCGACTTCATGCGTGAGGAGGACGTCAAGACCACCTATACGGCGCTGACCGGGGTCGGACTCGGCGACCTGCACTGGTTCTACGTCTATTCCGGCGTGATCTGGGCGTGTGTGTTCATGCGCACCAGCGCGCGACGGGTGCGGTTCGGCGAGATCGAGCAGCCCGAGGACGTCGAATCGCTGTTCTATCACGGTGCACTGCTGAAACGACTCATTGGAGATGACTCCTGATGCTCGGTCCCACCGACGAATTCCCGATTCACCAGATCCCCCAACCGATCGCGTGGCCGGGGTCGTCCGACCGCAACTTCTACGACCGGTCCTACTTCAACGCCCACGACCGCACCGGCGACATCTTCGTGATCACCGGGATCGGCTACTACCCGAACCTGGGCGTGAAGGACGCGTTCGTGTTGGTCAGGAGGGGCGACACCCAGACCGCGGTGCATCTGTCCGACGGCATCGACTCAGACCGACTCAACCAGCACGTGCTCGGCTACCGCGTCGAGGTCACCCAACCGCTACACAAGCTGCGCATCGTGCTCGAGGAGACCGAAGGCATCGCCGTCGACCTGACCTGGAACGGCCTGTTCGACCCCATCCAGGAGCAGCGCCACGTGCTACGCACCGGCACCCGAATCACGTTGGACGCCCAGCGGTTTGCGCAGGTCGGGTCCTGGAGCGGCACGATCGCGATCGACGGTGAAGAGATCACGGTGGACCCGGACGTGTGGATCGGCAGCCGCGACCGGTCGTGGGGTATCCGCCCGATCGGCGAGGCCGAGCCCGCAGGCCGACCCGCCGATCCCCCGTTCGAGGGGATGTGGTGGTTGTACGTGCCGATGGCCTTCGACGACTTCGGGATCTGCCTGATCATCCAGGAGGATCCGACCGGGTTCCGCAGCCTCAACGACTGCACCCGGATCTGGCGCGACGGCCGCGTCGAACAACTCGGCTGGCCGCGCGTGAAGATCCACTACACCTCGGGCACCCGAATCCCCTACGGCGCCACCATCGAAGCGACCACTCCGGACGGCGCGCCGGTGGTGTTCGAGGTCGAGTCGAAGCTGGCGGTACCGATCCACATCGGCGGTGGATACGGCGGCGACTCGGACTGGCTGCACGGCATGTGGAAGGGCGACAAATTCAGCGAACGCCTCACCTACGACATGACCGATCCGGCGGTCAACGGCCGCGCCATGTTCGGCGTCATCGACCACGTCGGCCGCGCCGAGTGCAAGGAAGGCGGCAATACCAGCGAGGGTTGGGGTTTGTTCGAACACGGTGCGCTCGGCCGCCATGACCCGTCGGGCTTCAACGACTGGCTCACCGTCGCCGACTGAGCGTGTCAGGCGGCCATGAACAGCGCCGCGGCGGCGACCGCCTCGACCAGAAAGTAGAACCAGTTCGGGTAGAACGACGTTCGTTGGTCGATGACCGCCGACACCACCCGACCGAAGGCCATCCCGGCCAGCGCGCCCCCGACCGTGATCACCGTGCCCGCGCGCAGCGCCCCGCCGTCGATGACCGCGTACGCCAGGACACAAGCGATGGCCACACCGAAGCCCCCGTACACCGCGCGCACCTCCGCGCGCGCCGCGGTGCCGCCGAGGGTGGTGCCGAACGGCCGGACAAGCGCCTCGGGCGCGGCCAGAGCGTAGGTTCCCATCCCGGCGAAGAACACCGCGATCATCACCACGACCACATCTGCCACGGTAGCCTCCCGTCAATCGATCAGGAGGCCAGCATGACCGCACACGCGGCTGACGCGCTTCCACAAACCTGCTGTCCGACGGTGTGGTTGTGGCCCGGCCAAGCCCTGTATGCCGGGCCGAGCCTCAAGCTCGCACCGCATTCCGGATCGGTGTGGTGTCTTGCGGTCGGTATCGGTGGACCGCTGACCGTCGAGCATCAACACAAGCGAGTCGACGCACGCAGCGTGCTCATTCCGCCGCGGCTCGCGCACCGACTGATCTGCCACGGCGCCGGTCTGGTCTCGTGCTACCTCGAGCCCATGTCGGATCGCGCCCGGAGTTGCCGCGCGAAGGTCGGCGAATGGCGCGGCGGCCTCGGGGCCGGGCAGGTCGACGAGGAGCGCCTGCAGTTCGTCCCGCGAGACGACGACGATGCGTCCCACTGGCTTGACGTAGCGGCACCCGCAGCCGACCGACGTATCGATCCTCGAATCGCTCGGGCTGCCAACAGGGTTCGCGAGGACCCGGCCGGATCGGTGGCGTCGTGCGACCTGGCCGCGGATGTGGGCCTTTCGGAGTCGCGGTTCCTTCACCTGTTCCGCGACGAGCTGGGCACCACTGTGCGCCGCTATCGGCTATGGCTGCGGTTGCTGGAGGCGGGCCGAGCGATCGCCGATGGCAAGAACCTGACCGACGCCGCGATGCAGACCGGCTTCTCCAGCCCGTCTCATCTGTCCGACCGCTTCAAGTCGACGTTCGGACTGTCCGCATCGACGCTCCTGGCCGCCGGTGTGGCGGTCAGGGTGCCGAATTAGCTTGCGCGATCAGGCGACCGGCGTCACCCGCACCGGTGCGCGGCCGAACACCATCGACTCCTCGATCCGGTCGAGGCGGTGGTCGATCGCGTCGAGCACATAGTTGTGCCGGACGTTCCACGGCCGGTGCGTGCCCGACTTCGGCAGCACATGCCCCGCGCGTTGTACGTAGCCGGCGTTGATGTTCCACGCCGGCTTCTCCGCCATGGGTTTGTCCCCGAGATGCGGGTATGCGTGCGTATACCCGTGAGAGTCCATGTAGGAGATCAGCTTTGCGAACGCCCGAGCGGTCAGGTCGGCACGCAACGTCCACGACGCGTTGATGTAGCCGACGCACCAGGCCAGGTTGGGCACGTCCTCGAGCATGTGCTCCTTGTAGACGAACCGGTCCTGCGGTTTGACCTCCTCGCCGTCGATGCTGATCAAAACACCGCCCAGCGCCTGCAATTGGATGCCGGTCGCGGTGATGATCACGTCGGCGTCGATGCGCTGTCCCGACTGCAGCACGACACCGGACGCATCGATGTGGTCGATCCGGTCGGTCACCACGTCGAGGCGGCCGGTGTTGATCGCGTCGTAGAAGTCGTTGTCGAGCATCGCGCACAACCGTTGGTCCCACGGGTCGTAACGCGGCTTGAAGTGCACGTCGACCGGATAGCCCTTGGGCAGATTGCGTTTGGCGTAATTGCGGATATAGCGCCTGCTGAGTTTGGGCGCCGCCTTGGCGAACGCGTAGATGAACACCGTGAAGATGGTGTTGTAGATGCGTGCACCCCAGTAACCGGCCCGGCCGGGCAGCACCTTGCGCAGCGCCTGCACGATGGGATTGATCCGCGGCCCCGACAGCATGTACGTGGGCGAGCGCTGCAGCATCGTCACGTGGCCGGCCTTCTCGGTCAGCGACGGGATCATGCTCACCGCCGTCGCGCCGCTGCCGATGACCACCATGCGTTTGCCGGTGTAGTCCAGCGACTCCGGCCAATGCTGCGGGTGTACGACCTCGCCGCCGAATTCGTCGAGGCCGGGGAATTCCGGACGGTAGGGCTCGTCGTAGTTGTAATAGCCGGTCCCGAAGAACAGGAAGCGACTGCGGTACGTCTTGGGTGCCCCGTCCTGTTCGGTGTGCACCGTCCACGTGTCGGTGGACGAGTCCCAGTCGGCCGACAGGACGCGGGTGTTGAACCGGATGTGTTCGTCGATGCCGTGCTTGCGGGCGGTCTGAACCAGGTAGTCGCGGATGTCGGGGCCGTCGGCCACGTTCTCCGGCCGCGTCCAGGGTTCGAACGGGTAGCTCAGCGTGAAGATGTCGCTGTCGGAGCGGATGCCCGGATAGCGGTGCAGATCCCAGGTGCCTCCGATGCGGGCCCGCCGCTCGAGCAGCGTGTAGGACGTGTGCGGGTTCTTCTCCTGCAGTCGGTATGCCGCGCCGATCCCCGAGATCCCCGCCCCGATGATCAGCACATCGGTGTAGTCGCCGTTCTGCTCATTGCCACTCATCCGCAACCTCCCTTGGTCCCGCTGAGTACCACCATAGGAGTCAAGCTGCCAGCGCGTCGACGATCTCGGCCAACGCGTCGATGGCGATGGGTCCGGGCTGGTATAGGCAGACGCGGTCGGACACCCCGGCCACGCGGTCGCGGATGTGGGCGGCGATCTCGGCCGGGGTGCCGCACGCGGCGATGGTGTGCAGAACCTCGTCGTCGATCAGGGTGCCCATCTCCTGCCAGCGGCCCTGTTTGGACAGCGCGTTGAGCTCTGGCTGCAGATCGCCCCAGCCGTGCACGTCGAGCACCGGACGGTAGGCCGGGGTGGAGCCGTAGAACGCCAACAGCCGACGGGTGGCGTCGTGGTCCGCGTCGTGCGTACCGACCGACACGATGATCTCGGGCACCAACGCGAAGTCGTCGAGGGACCGCCCCGCCTCCGACAGGCCGGCGCGCACCTGCGGCATCGTCGCCTCGTGCAGAAATCGCTTCGAGCCGAACGGCATGACCAGCAGGCCGTCGGCGACGGCTGCGGTCGCACGCGTCAGCCTCGGGCCGAGCGCACCGAGATAGATCGGCGGAGGACCGTACGGGTTCGGGCCGGGGTTGAACGTCGGGGTCATCAGCGTGTGCCGGAAGTACTCGCCGCGGAAGTCCAGACGTTCGCCGGTCTCCCACGCGGTGAACACCGCCCGCACCGAAGCGACCATCTCCTTCATGCGGGCGACCGGGCGGTCGAACGCCGCGCCGTATCGCTTCTCGACCTGCGCGCGCACCTGCGTTCCCAGTCCGAGTGTGAAGCGGCCCTCGGCGAGCACCTGATGGTCGTAGGCCTGGTGGGCGAGCTGAACAGGGTTGCGCGGAAACGCAATGGCGACGTTGGTCATCAGGTCCAGACCGCCCACCGTAGACGCCAACGTCAGCGGCGCGAACACGTCGTGCGGCCCTTCGAAGGTGAACACCCCGCTGGCGCCCGCGTCGCGCAGCAGTCGCGCCCGCTCGATCGCATCGGTTGGGCCGAACAACGCTGTCATGACCTTCACGGCGTGAGAGCCTAATCGCGTGGGGTTGCAAGGCAGTGCCGACGCGGTGGTGGTGGGCGCCGGGTTCGCCGGGTTGGCGGCGGCGCGCGAGTTGAATCGGCTCGGTCACGACGTCGTCGTCCTCGAAGGTCGCGACCGGGTCGGCGGACGGTCGGCGACGGCAACGATCGCCGGCGTACCCGTCGACCTCGGCGGCACCTTCATCGGACCGACGCAGGACGCCGTCGGAGAACTGGCAGCCGAATTGGGCTGTGCGACAGTGCCCACGTTCAGCGGTGGTAAGAACCTGATCCGGTGGCGGGGCCGAGTCCGCTCGTACCGCAGCACGATTCCCCGGTTGTCGATCATCGAACTGCTCGACGTGTCGCGCATCCAGTGGCGCTTCGAGCGGGCTTGTCGGCGGGTCGCCGTCGAAGCGCCCTGGACCGCCCCCCACGCCGACGCCCTGGACTCCCTGTCGCTCGACGGCTGGCTGAAGTCGGTGCACGCCAGCGCCGGAACACGGGACCTGATGGCGATCATGTCGAGGGTGACCTGGGGTTGTGAGCCCGACGCGGTGTCGATGCTGCACGCCGTGCGCTACGTCAGAGCCGCGGGCGGGCTTGACCGCATGCTCGACGTCGAGGGCGGTGCACAGCAGAGCCGCTTCCCGGGCGGCACCCAGCAGATCGCGATCCGGATGGCCGAGGAGCTGGGCCCGCGTGTCGTGCTCGACGCCCCGGTGCGCGGCATCGAACGCCACAGCGACGGCACGCTCACCGTGACATCCGATCGGGGCGCGGTGCGCACCAAGGCCGTCGTCGTCGCCATCCCTCCCGAACACCGCCAATCGATCGAGTTCTCACCCGAGCTGCCCGCCGAGTACGGCAAGCTCGCGCAGCACTGGCCCCAAGGCAACCTGAGCAAGGCCTACGCCGCCTACGACAAGCCGTTCTGGCGCGCCAAAGGGCTTTCGGGAGAGGCGCTTTCCGACGAGGGCCCGGTGTTCATCACGTTCGACGTCAGCCCCTCGGACTCGGCCGGCCCCGGCATCCTGCTGGGCTTTGTCGACGCCCGCTCGTTCGACGCGCTGCCGGCGGCGCAACGTCGGGAGCGCGCGCTTTCGGGTTTCGCGGGGCTGTTCGGCGACGCCGCACTCAGCCCGATCGACTATCTCGACTATTGCTGGGGCGCAGAGGATTTCGCGCCGGGAGGGCCGACGGCGGCCGTGCCACCCGGCTCGTGGACGACGTACGGTCCGTGGCTGCGCAAGCCGATCGACGGGATCTATTGGGCGGGAACCGAAACCGCTGACGCGTGGACGGGTTTCCTCGACGGCGCGGTCCGGTCCGGTCGGCGCGCGGCCGACGAGGTGCACCGCGCGCTCGCGGGTGACTAGGAGCTGATGCGGCGCTCGGCGGTCACCGACTCGACCAGCCCACGCAGGTGCCTGTTCACCTCGTCGGGGCGTTCCAGGATGGCGCAGTGACCGCCGGCCAACTCCACGAAATCGCGCAGGTTGGGCGCCGCCTCGGCGATCCGGCGAGACGACGTCAGCGGCAGCAGCCGGTCCTTCTGGCTGCCGATCACCAGCGTCGGCACGACCAGGTTGTGCAGCTCGATGTGCCGGGGACCGAGATGCTCGACGAGCGTACGGGCCCAGCCGCCGCGACCTACCGGCGAGGTCGCGGCGAACAGTTCGTGCACGAACGAGGCGATCGCCGGATCGGCGTCGCGGCCCACCGCCAGCATCGACACGAAGCGCTGATTCGGGCCGTGGATGGCGCGCGGCACGGGGAACGCGCCGAACGTCTTCAGGAAGGTTCCCGCGGTGCGAACCCGAACGTTGGCCAGCGGCGCGGGCACGGGCAGCAACTTGACGTTGCGCAACAGGTCGCCGGTGGTGGTGTTGATGAGCGCGACGCCGTCGGCGCGTTCGGTTACCCGCTCGGAGTAGCGCTCGGCCCAGGAGGTGATCGCGATGCCACCCATCGAATGGCCGGCGATGACCGCCCGTTCACCGGGGGCCAGCGTGGCTTCCAGGACGGAGTCGAGGTCGGCGGCCAGATGATCGAGGCTGTAGGCGCCGCGGCGGACCGGGACCGCGCTGCGGCCGTGGCCGCGGTGGTCGAATGCGATCACGCGGTAGTCGCGAGACAGGTCGGCGATCTGATGGGCCCACACCCGCAGCGCGCACGTGATGCCGTGCGCCAGGACGATCGGATAGCCGTCCTCGCGACCGAAGACCTCGGCGTGCAGGCGAATGCCGTCCCTCGAGCGCACCTCGACGGCGCGTCCGGATGGGAGGGACCGAGCGGGAGCGAAGGCCGAAACCCTCGACCGGCTGCGGGGACCACTGGTCATGTGCGCTCCGTTCGAACTCGGCAACGTTGCCGGATAAGTGAGCTTATCTAATAGTGTGCGCTTCCGGCGGCACCCCCCGCCGGGTTTTGGCGAGTATCGGTGCAGCGGCGGAGGCTCCGGCGTTCGAGTCGAGTTAAATGGCGGCATGCGCGCGATTCAGATTGCCAGCCTCGACGGACCTCAAGCCGCCAAGCTCGTCGACGTCGACGAGCCCGACGGCGACGGTGCTGTCGTCATCGATGTGCACGCGGCCGGGGTCGCGTTTCCCGATGTGTTGCAGTCGCGCGGGCTCTATCAGTACAAGCCCGAGATGCCCTATACACCCGGCGGTGAGGTCGCCGGCGTGGTGCGCAGTGCGCCCGACGGCGCACATGTGCAGGCGGGCGATCGCGTCGCGGCGCTGACGATGTTGTGCGGCGCGATGGCCGAGGTCGTCGCCCTGCCCGCCGAACGCGTCTTCAAGCTGCCCGACAACGTCTCCTTCGAGGCCGGCGCCGGGCTGCTCTTCAACGACCTCACGATGCACCACGCGCTGCGCACGCGGGGGCGGCTGGCCGAGGGCGAGACCGTGCTGGTGCACGGGGCGGCGGGCGGCATCGGAACCTCGACGCTGCGGTTGGCCCCGGCATGGGGTGCCTCTCGGGTGATCGCGGTGGTGAGTACCGAGGAGAAGGCCGCGGTGGCCAGGGCGGCGGGCGCAACCGACGTCGTACCGGTCGACGGGTTCAAGGACAAGGTGAAGGAGTTGACCGAGGGACGCGGGGTGGACATCGTCGTCGACCCGGTCGGCGGGGATCGGTTCACCGACTCGCTACGTTCGCTGGCCCCGGGGGGACGGCTGCTCGTGGTCGGGTTCACCGGCGGCGAGATTCCCACTGTGAAGGTGAACCGGCTGCTACTCAACAATGTCGACGCGGTCGGAGTGGGTTGGGGCGCTTGGACTTTCATTCATCCCAATTACCTCGCCGAGCAGTGGGCCGAACTCGAGCCGCTGCTGGCCTCGGGCAAGGTGTCCGCACCGCAACCGCAGGTGTTTGCGTTCGAGCGGGCCGCGGACGCGATTGCCGCGCTGGAGGATCGCTCGGCGAAGGGCAAGGTCGTCGTCGCCGTGCGGTGACGCGCGAATGCCTACAGGTACGGGTCGGCCCAGGCGCTGACGATGCGTGCCGCCCGCGCCGCCTGATCCTTTCCGGTCAGCAGGTGATCGGCGCCTTCGAGTGAGACGAAGCTACGCGGGTGACGCGCGGCCTGGAAGATCTCGCTGGCGTTGGCGATGCCGACGGTGTTGTCGGTCGGCGAATGCATCACCAGCAGCGCGCGGCGCAGGGTGTGTATGCGTTCGCGGAGGTCGGCGTCGCGGACGTCTTCGAGGAAGTGCCGCTTGAGCGTCAGCGCCTTGCCGCCGACGCGAAACTGCGCCTCCCCCTCTTCCTCGATGCGCTCGACGACCGCGTCGTAGATCCGCTCCACGTGCGCGGGCTCGTAGGGGGCCGCGACCGTCGCGACCGCCTTCACGGTCGGGCAGTCGTGGGCGGCGGCGATGACGGCCGAGCCGCCGAAGGAATGCCCGACCAGCAGGCGCACCTCGCGGCCTTCGGAGTTCATGAACTCCACGGCCCGCACGGTGTCGGCGACCTTGTGCGAGAACGACCCGTCACTCCAGTCGCCGTCCGAGTCGCCAAGCCCGAGGTTGTCGAACCGCAGCATGCCGATGCCCTCGGCGGCGAGTTGCTTGCAGATCCGACTGGCCGCCGGCGAGTCCTTGCCGAGCGTGAACCCGTGTGCGAACACACCCCAACCGCGCACGTCGCCGTCGGGCAGGTCGATCACGCCCGCGAGCGCGGGTCCGCTGGTGCTCGGGAAGCTGACGCGTTCACCCACGCGCGTCATCCTGTCACGCGGTCGACGGGCTCACTGCTGTTGCAGCAGGTCGCGTTTCACCTCGAGCCTGCGCAGCTTGCCCGACGAGGTACGCGGCAACGCGCCCGGCCGGACGAAGACCACCTCGCTGGGCACCACGCCGCATTCGGATGCGACGCGCTCGATGAGGTCGGCGCGGGACCGCGCCTCGTCGGGTCCTCGGAACTCGGCGACGATCGCGACACCCGGACGGATCGACCGCTCCCCCACGCCGACGGCCACCACGGCGCCTTCGCGCACACCGGCCGCGCCCGCGGCCACCCGCTCGACCTCTGCGGGAAAGATGTTGCGGCCGGCGACGGTGATCAGTTCCTTGGCGCGACCGCACACGACGAGGCTGCCGTCGACGAAGTAGCCGAGATCGCCTGTGGGGAACCAATCGTCGGGATTCAACGGTGCGTCGCCGCGGTATCCCGACATCATCGAGGTCCCGCGGATGTGTATCTCGCCGACCTCGTCGTCGTCGCGCGGTTCTAGGCGCACCGACATTCCGGGTATGGGTTCGCCGAGCAGTGCTTGACCATTGTCGTCGACGATCAGGCCGCGTCCTGGCTCGGGAACCGTTACCGCACAAGTGGATTCGGCCAAGCCGTAGGAGGGCGCGAGCGCACCGGCGGAGAATCCGAATCGGGCCATCTCCTCGGCGAACCGGGCGGTGAGCGCACAGTCGATGGGTTCGCCGCCGTTGAGCGCGAACCGCAGGTCAGAAAGGTCGACGTCGGTGACGCGTCGCGAGTACTTGCCGATCAAGCCGTAGGCCATGTTCGGCGCTGCGGTGATCGTGGCGCGACTCTCGGTGAGCCAGTTCAGCCACCGAAATGGCGACGCCTGAAACGCCGCGGTCGGCGCCTGCCAGACGTCGATGCCGGTCAACGCTCCGGCGAGCACGAAGCTCAGGCCCATGTCGTGATACAGCGGCAGCCAGGAACAGCCGACGTCGCCCTCTCCGACCCCGATCCGCGTGTTCAGGCCGTCGAGGTTGGCAAGCACCGCATCCGGCGATAGCTGCACGGCGCGCGGCACGCCCGTCGAACCGGCCGTGCCCTGCAGGATCGCGACGTCGGCCGCCCGATCGGGTCGCCGGAAGTTCGTCGATTTGGTCAGTGGAGCAACCGAATCCAAATCCTTGACCGTCGGGCCGCTCTCGACGAGGCCGAGTTGCTCCAGTTGCCGCCCCCTACTGAGCACGTGGCTGACGCCCATGCCCGCGAACCGGGCCACCGTCGATTGCGCCCACTTGTCGGCGTCGGCCCCTCGGACGGGGCCGGGCGCGATCGTCACCGGGACGCCGGCCTGGAAGGCGCCGAGGATGGCCGCGATGAGTTCGACGGTGGGCTCGTTGGCCAGGCCGAGTGCGGCGACCTCCTCGTTGAGCAGCCAGTCGGCGACGTTCTCCGAGCGGGCGTGCACCTCCGGCCAGGGGTGGCGGGTCCAGGTTCCGTCGTCGAAGACGTAGAGGCTGTTGTCAGTGCTGGTCAGCCGCTCGGCAAATGCCGTCGCCAACGTTTCCATGGACACCCTCGCACTGCTTACTCGCTCGAACGAGCGATCTTCGGTCTGGTCAATTCCGTCTAAGCTAACCGAAGCCAGTTTGCGAGCGGCGGCCGCCCGGTCAGCGGGTCAGACAGGCTTCCTCACCGTCGGGAGTACTTCAGGTAGAGATAGTCCCGGTGGTTCAGGACGTGGTCCAGCCGTAGCGCGGTCGGCGCGGAAAGCAGACCGTCTCCACCACCTGGGAGGCGGGCGCCGGCGAGCTTGGGCGCCAACGTCACACAGATCTCGTCGACGAGGTCCGCTCCCACGAGTTCGTCGAGCAACGTGGGGCCGCCTTCGCATAGGACCCGACCCAGTCCACGTTGTCGAAGCTCGATGACCATGGCCCTGACGTCCACGGTGTCGGTACCGGCGATCAATAGTTCCCAACGCTTCTCGCGATCCAATCCATGTTCGGATACCGCACGTGCGCTGGTCACCAGGATCGGACGTTGAGCAGGATCGGCCAGTAGCGAGTCCGGCAGTCGCCCGGATCGGCTCACCACGGCGATCCGGGCGGTGCTCCCGGTCGTCGTAGCTGATGGTTTCACGGGGCCATAGTTCTCGGCGCGTGCCGTTGCGGCGCCGACCAGGACGACATCGGCGAACCCGCGCAGGGCGACCAGCAGCCGTTGGTCGGTCGGGTCCGACAGCGACCCCACCCGCCCGCCGAACGCCGCCGCTCCGTCGGCACTGAAGATCATGTTGGCGCGCACCCCGATGGGTGCGGCGCGGTAGTAGTCGATCAGCTCGTCGAGGCCGGAGACCGCCCGCAGGGGAAGCTCTGCGCTCACGCCTCGTGTCCCGGTTCGATGTCGCGCACGTCGGCGAAGGTCACCCACTCGTCGAGGTCTTGGGGCGGCACACCGGCGACCGGTTCGAGCAGATGACCGACGTGGTCTCCGACGTCGAACCGACGGACCACTTCGCCGACGAACCATGCGGCGGCGTCGTCGAGAATCGGCATGTCTTCGGGGCCGGTGTGCCACGCGCACCGACCGAACTTGTTGGTGCGGTCGCCGGTTTCTCCGCCGAACAACTGCGCCAGTTCAAGGTGCTCGCGCGATACCAGATGTACCGCGAGGTGCGAGGCGGACTGCGCTATCCGGAAAGTCCGGTTGCGGCGGGACAAGCCGACCAGAAAGCGCGGCGGATCGATGCTCGTCTGGCTCGCGAAGCCCACCAGGCAGCCGGACCGCTCGTCGTCGGCATGGGTTGTGACGATGAACATCGGATAGTCCAACAGCGACACCATGTCTTCGAACGGCGACGCACCCGACTGCGCACTCACACAGGTCTCCCATCGGGTCGAAGCGCACCATGTCGGCGAAAAGCCGCGATGGTGGTCCGTCGGGCGCTGACGTCGGCTTCTCCCCGACAGAACCTACACCGGTACTTGCGTCCTCACCGGGTTGCGAGAGGGTGTGATTCGCGGGTTACGTCGACGGACGTTGGTGTCAGCCCGGGCATTTCAGCGCGTATCGGCCCACACGTCGGCGCGGTGCACCGGCAGACCGTGGCCCGGTAGCAGGTGCTCGACGGGCAGCGCCCGCATCCGCCGCTCACTGCGTGCCGCAGCGGTGTCGTCGACGGTCTCCGGGGTGAACCACGCGCGCCCGCCGGCACTGAGAACCGCGTCACCGGAGATCAGGGTCCGGCTGTCGGCATGCCAGAACGCGGTCGAGTCGTCGGTGTGGCCGGGCACGTGCAGCACCTCCCAGCTCGTGGCACCCGGTAGTGGCTGACCGTCGGCCAGCGGCTGAGCACTGCCCAGGGCGTCGCCGACCATCCCCTTGGCTCCGCCGTAACCGGCGATGCGAGCGCCGTCGACGAAGCCGCGCAGCCCGGTCAGGTCCAGCGGCTGGCTGATCAGGGTGGGCCAGATTTGGGCGACCTTGCTCAGCGCAGGGGTCCGAGGCTCCTGCGTGCCGTCGAGGTAGCCGAGAGTGACCTCGGGAAGATGCAGCGCCGCCCCGTACTCGGCGGCCAGTCGCGGCGCCCCGGCGACGTGGTCGCTGTGGCCGTGGGTGGCCACGACCGCACCGACGGTGCCTTCGTGGACCAGCAGCACACCCGCGACGTCGTCGGCGCTGCCGGGCATCCCCGCATCAACCACCACATAGGACTCTTCGCCACGGATCAGGTAGCAGTTGAAGATCCACCGGGAGAGGCGGATGACCCCGATATCGTCGAGCGGATCAATGACCAACGCCATCGCGGGCTCCTTCATTGCGAAACTTCAAGCAGTCTGCGGCGCTGGGCGAGGCGGCGGCAAGCACTCGTCGCATGAAGCACCGCCCGGGATCCCTGCACCGCTGATTACGATCACGGCATGAATGAACCCAAGCCTGCCTCTGCTGAAGCGTCGACGTCCATCGCGGCCGACCCGGCCGCGGTCTACGCGCTGATCACCGACCTTCCGACGCTGGCGTCGCTGGCTGAGGAAGCCGACCGGATGGAGTGGCGCAAGGGCGACCGCGTCGCTGTAGGCGCCGTCTTCAGGGGCCACAACAGCAACCGCGGCAAGGAGTGGACCACCACCTGCACCGTGACTGACGCGCAGCCGGGCCGGAGGTTTGGCTTCGACGTCAAGAGCTTCGTCATTCCGGTCGCACATTGGCGCTACGACATCACGCCCACCGACAGCGGCTGCACCGTCACCGAACGCACATGGGACAAACGGCCGGGGTGGTTCAAGACGATCGCGGGGATGGCGACCGGTGTGCGCGACCGCGAGACCGCCAACGCCGAACACATCAAGCTCACACTGAAGCGCCTCAAGGCGAAGGCCGAAGCGGCCGGCTGAGCGGTGTGATCTCGAGACCCGTTCGACATGCCAATGGAAACGGCCCCCGGAGTTTCCTCCGAGGGCCGTTCCACTTCGTAGCGGGGACAGGATTCGAACCTGCGACCTCTGGGTTATGAGCCCAGCGAGCTACCGAGCTGCTCCACCCCGCGTCGGGTGAACGCCACGTTACCGAAGGCTCTCGCGCAGTTCCAAATCGGGCGGTCACCAATGGCGGTGAGACCCGTCACGCCTGCGGTCGCGCGGCCGTCCGCACGGCGCGAGCGACCGAAAATGTACGCACTTTCGCGGCGTGTCGCCGTGCAGACGCGGTCGCTCGCGGCAGTGGCGGCTCAGCTCGGGGCAGTGGTGGCTTAGCTCGCGGCAGTGGCGGCCTCAGCTCGCGGACTGGTACTTCTCCATCGCGTCGTCGAGGCGTTGCAGCGCCTCGCCGTACTCGGCGAAGTTACCGCCCTGCTGGGCCTGACGCAGCCCGTCGAGCGCCGCGTTGACCTCTTGCAGCGCAGCGGCTTTCGCGCCCGACAGCTGGACCGGTCCACCCGGCGGCACCGCCGCGGGCGGCGGCGACTCCGGTGCCCGGCCCTGCTGGTTGGCCGGGGTGCGGGCCGGCGGTTCACCGTCGGCCGGCGGCTGGGCGGCGGGCTGCTGTCCGCCGGTGCCCGCGATCGGCGCGGGGCCGGTGGCGGTGGCGTCCGCGCCGGGTCCGAACAACTCGGTGAGCGCATCGCGCACCGTCGGGCCGTAACCGACCTTGTCGTTGTACATCATCGCCACACGGATCAGGCGCGGGTACGACGACGCGGCATCGCTGGCCCCGGGCGAGGCGTACACCGGTGCGACATAGAGCAATCCGCCCTCGGCGACCGGCAACGTCAGCAGGTTGCCCCACCGGATGCGGTTCTGGTTGT
The DNA here is from genome assembly GCF_001500045.1 of Mycobacterium sp. GA-1199. Lineage (GTDB taxonomy): Bacteria > Actinomycetota > Actinomycetes > Mycobacteriales > Mycobacteriaceae > Mycobacterium. Next base: position 574,974 of record NZ_LQIX01000001.1, on the reverse strand, counting down.
CGCGCCCGATCACACCGAGGTCCTGGGACACCGCGGTATCGGTGCTGATCGCGTTGAACGCCAGCTTGGGACCGTTGACCTGACCCGGAATGGTCAATACGGTGATCTTGCCGTAGGTCTCGGGGTCGGAACTGGCACTCATGAAGGCGGCCAGGAAGTCGCGCCGGAACCGGTTCATCGCACTGGTCAACTGGAACGACGCCGCACGGTCGTTTTCCGCGAGGTCTTTGGCCACGATGTAGTACGGCGGCTGATAGCTGCTCGCGGTCGGGTTGGGATCCAGCGGAACGTCCCAGAAGTCCGATGTCGAGAAGAACGTCACCGGATCGTCGACGTGGTACTTGGCCAGCAGCGCGCGCTGCACCTTGAACAGGTCTTCGGGATAGCGAAGATGCTCCTGCAGTTCGGCGGAGATCTCGCTCTTGGGCTTGACCGTACCCGGGAACACCTTCATCCATGCCTGCAGCACCGGATCCTGCTCGTCCTGCGCGTACAGCGACACCGTGCCGTCGTAGGCGTCGACGGTCGCCTTGACCGAGTTTCGGATGTAGGACACCTGCTTGTCGGGCTGCAACCGGTTGAGCGCCACTTCGTTGGAGTCGACGGTGGCCGAGGACAGCGTGGTCAACTCCGAGTACGGATAGTTGTCCAGCGTGGTGTAGCCGTCGACGATCCAGACGATCCGCTCGTTGACGATCGCCGGGTAGACGGTGGTGTCGGTGGTCAGCCACGGCGCCACCGCCTCGACCCGCTTGGCCGGGTCGCGGTTGAACAGCAGCTTGCTGTTCTCCCCGATGACGTTGGAGAACAGGAAGTTTCGTTCGGCGAACTTTGCGGCGAAGACGCTGCGCGTCAGCCAGTTGCCGATCGGAACGCCGCCCTCACCGGTGTAGGTGTAGTTGCGGGTCTCGACGTTGTTCTCGTAGTCGTATTCGCGCGGGGCGCCGTTTTCGCCGACGATGGCGTAGTCGGCCGGGGTGTTGGCGATGACCGGGCCGTAGTAGATGCGGGGTTGGGCCAGCGGGGCGGGCCCGGGCGAGATCACCTCACCGTTCGCGCCGACCACGCTGGACAGGAACTCCGGATATCCGCCGTTCTGGTTGGGGTCGTTGGCCACCCCGCGCACGGTGTTGGCCGGCGAAGCGATGAACCCGTTGCCGTGGGTGTAGACCGAGTGGCGGTTGATCCAGTCGCGCTGGTTGTCGATCAGCCGGTCGGGATTGAGTTCGCGCGCGGCGACGACATAGTCGCGCAAGTTGCCGTCGTCATCCCGGTACCGGTCCATGTTCAGTTGGTCGGGGAAGTAGTAGAAGTTCTTGCCCTGCTGGAACTGGGTGAATGCCGGGCTGACGATGTTGGGGTCGAGCACGCGGATGTTCGACGTCGTGGCGCGGTCAGCGGCCACCTGGGCTGCGGTCGCGGGGGCGTTACCCGGATAGTCGCGATAGCTCACCACGTCGTCGGTGAGCCCGTAGGCCTGTCTGGTCGCGGTGATGCTTCGGCTGATGTATTCGCTTTCCTTCTGCGCCGCATTGGGTTTGACGCTGAACTGCTCGACGACGAGCGGCCAGCCCGCGCCGACCACCAGCGACGAGAGCAGCAACAGCACCACGCCGATCGCCGGGATCCGCAGGTCGCGCAGCACGATCGCCGAGAACACCGCGGCCGCGCAGATCACGGCGATCGCCATCAGGATCAGCTTGGCGGGCAGCACCGCGTTGATGTCGGTGTAGCCCGCGCCGGTGAACGGCTTGCCGCCGCGGGTGTGGCTCAGCAGTTCGTAACGGTCCAGCCAGTACGCGATCGCTTTGAGCAGCATGAGGATGCCGACCAGGGTGATCAGCTGGATGCGCGCCGCACGGCTCAACGCACCGGCGCGCCCGGACAGCCGGATCCCGCCGAACAGGTAGTGGCCCAACAGGTTTCCGATGAAGGCCAGGAACGTCGCTACGAACAGGTAGTTCAGGACGAGCCGGTAGAACGGCAGGTCGAACGCGTAGAAGCCCAGATCCTTGCCGAATTGCGGGTCGGTGATCCCGAAGCTGTTGCCGTGCAGGAACAACTGGACGGTCTCCCACTGCCCGAGCGCGAACAGCCCGACGAACAGGCCGATGAGCGCGGGGACCCCGAAGCCGACGAGGCGCAGCCGCGCCATCACCGCGGTGCGGTAGGCCGCGACCGGGTCGTTGGGGCCGTTGGTCGGCACGAACACCGGCCGGGTCCGGTAGGCCAGCGCCAACCCCGCGAACAGGATCGAACCGATCAGCAGCGACACGACCAGAAACAACAGGATCTGCGTGAACAGCACCGTGGTGAAGACCGAGCGGTAGCCGAGTTCGCCGAACCACAGCCAGTCGACGTAGGTGTCGATCAGCCGCGGGCCGATCAACAACAGGAGCACGATCACGGCTCCCAGCGCGATGAGGATTCGGCTACGTCGTGTCAGCTTCGGCATTCGTGCCGCGGGCCGCATACCCACTCGTTGACTCCAGTTTCATTCGGCTACGTCGTGCTCGACGTGGCCCCAACTCTACGCAACGGCTTTTCGCCGGTGACCTAACAATGGGGGCGTTCGCCACCGGCGGACAAGGTCTTCAACGCGTCGACGGCCTGCGGCAGGGTTTCGACCTTGACCAGTTCCATACCGTCCTGCGGCGCCGTCTTGGCTTCTTCGCAGTTGTCGGCGGGCACCAGGAAGATGGTGGCGCCCTCCTCGCGCGCGCTAAGCATCTTGTGGGTGATGCCGCCGATCGAGCCGACCTCGCCGTCGCCGCTGATGGTTCCGCTGCCCGCGACGAACTTCCCGCCGTTGAGGTCGCCGGTGGTCAGCTTGTCGACCACCGCCAGCGAGAACATCAGCCCCGCGGACGGCCCGCCGATTTTCTCGAGGTTGAACTCGATCGAGAACGGCGCCCAGGGCGCGTCGAGGACGCCGATGCCGAGGAAACCCTGGTCGCGGTCGGGGTGCTTGCCCAGCGTGATGGTGGCGACGCCCGACGGTGCGTCCTTGCGCCGGTAGTCCAACCTCACGGTGTCCCCCGGTTTGGTGTCCTTCAAGAGGGCCTGGAACTCCTCGAGTTTGGTGACCGGCGTGCCGTTGACGGCGTCGATCGCGTCACCGTCGCGCAGCTTTCCCGCCGACGGGCCCGGGTCGTTGACGTTTTCCACCGTCACCGCCATCGGGAACTCCAGGAAATGCAGCGCGGCGTACTCGGCACTGCGTTCGGAGTTGCGGAAATCGGTGGTGTTGGCCTCGTCGACCTCTTCGCGGGTCTTGTCCGGCGGATAGACCAGGTCGCGCGGGACCAGCTGCTCGCGGCCCGACAGCCACAGCACCATCGCCTCGCCCAGCCTGAGCTGGTCGCGTTGCGACACCGTCGTCATGTTCAGATGTCCCGACGTCGGGTAGACGTCGGTGCCCTCGATCTCGACGACCGGCTTACCGTCGAACTCGCCGAGCGTGTTGAACGTCGGGCCCGGGCCCAGGGAGACGAATGGCACAATCACCGCCGACACCAGCACGCCGAACACCAGAATCGGCACGAGCGCGACGAGCAATGTCAAAGTCCGCCTGTTCACGCCGCCCAATCTAAAGGTTGCCCCGCGGGCGACCGTGCCCACGACGTCGCTCGCCGGGCGGTCACACCGGCGCGAGCGCTGCCGTCGCGCAGAAAAGGCGGTCCAGGGTCGGTTCGCTGTCAGCGTGAGACGCCCACCCACGAGACCCCATCCTGGTGAGTACCGTTGAGGGCATGGCTGACGTGCCTTTCGGCTTCTCCGCCGGCGACGACCCCGAGCGCGACAAGCGCAAGAAAGATCCCGACTCCGGATCCGGGGGCCCCGGCGACCCGTTCGGCATGGGCTTTCAAGGCGGCTCCGAATTCGACATGTCCCAGCTGGGGCAGATATTCAGCAAGCTCGGCGAGATGTTCAGCGGCGCCGGCAGCGCGATGGCCGGCGGGAAACACTCCGGACCCGTGAACTACGACCTGGCGCGCCAGTTGGCGTCGAGCCAGATCGGTTTCGTCGCACCCGTGCCGGAGAAGACGACTGAGGCGATCGACGGCGCCGTGCGCCTGGCCGAGACATGGCTCGACGGCGTGACAGCACTGCCCGCGGGAACCAGCAAGGCGGTCGCGTGGACGCCCACGGACTGGATCGACAACACCCTCGAGACGTGGAAGCGGCTGTGCGACCCGGTCGCCGAACAGATCTCGACGGTGTGGGTGTCGGCGCTCCCGGAGGAGGCGCGCACCATGGCCGGTCCGCTGCTGTCGATGATGACGCAGATGGGCGGCATGGCGTTCGGCTCGCAGCTCGGCCAGGCGCTGGGCAAACTGTCGCGAGAAGTGTTGACCTCCACCGACATCGGATTGCCGTTGGGCCCCAAGGGCGTGGCCGCGCTGATGCCCGAGGCGGTCGAGTCGCTGTCGGAGGGCCTCGAGCAACCGCGTAGCGAGATTCTGACCTTCCTGGCCGCCCGGGAGGCCGCCCACCACCGCCTGTTCAGTCACGTGCCGTGGCTTTCCAGCCAGCTGCTCAACGCGGTCGAGGCGTTCGCCCGCGGCATGAAGATCGACATGAGCGGCATCGAGGAACTGGCTTCCGGCCTCAACCCCGCCGCGCTGACCGACCCGGCCCAGATGGAGCAGCTGCTCAACCAGGGCATCTTCGAGCCGAAGGCGACGCCGGAGCAGACCGCGGCGCTCGAGCGGCTGGAAACGCTGCTCGCGCTGATCGAGGGTTGGGTGCAGACCGTCGTCTCCGACGCGCTCGGCGACCGCATCCCCGGCACCTCGGCGCTGGCGGAGATGCTGCGCAGGCGCCGCGCCACCGGCGGACCGGCCGAGCAGACGTTCGCGACGCTGGTCGGACTGGAACTGCGTCCACGCAAGATGCGCGAGGCCGCGGCGCTGTGGGAACGGTTGACCGAGGCGGTCGGGTCCGACCGCCGCGACGCGGTGTGGCAGCACCCCGACCTGCTGCCCAGCGCCAAGGACCTCGACGAACCGGCCGGGTTCATCGACCGGATGATCGGCGGCGACACCAGCGGCATGGACAGCGCCATCGAGGAGGCGATCGCCGACCTCGAGAAGGACATCCAGAAGCCGGACGACGACGACCGGTAGCGCTTCAGCCGGTGCCCCTGTGGATAACCGCGGGTGACCGGCGCGCGGCGTGGCACGCTCGATCGATGACGCGCTATGCGTTGAGCGCCGCGACGCCGGTGCTGATGCGACCGGACGGGGCTGTGCAGGTGGGCTGGGACCCGCGGCGCGCGGTCGTGATCCGTCCACCGGCGGGGATGTCGGCGGCCACGCTGGCCGACATGCTGCGCCGTCTGCAGACCGGCGCGCGACTGGCCGACCTCGCGGCGCTCGCCCCCGACGGCGCGCCCGTCGAGAACCTGCTGACGTCCCTGGTCGACGCCGGTGTGGTCACGACCGCCCCGCGACGGCGTGGCCGTTCGGCTGCGGTGCGCATCCACGGGCGCGGCCCGCTGTCGGATCTGCTCGCCTCGGCGCTGCGCTGTTCGGGTGCGCGCCTGACTCACAGCACCCGTACCGACACCGGTGCGCCGTCGGAGCCGACCGACCTCGTGGTGCTCGCCGACTACCTGGTGGCCGACCCGCGTATGGTGCGCGAGCTCCATGCCGTCGGCGTCGCCCACCTGCCGGTGCGCGTGCGCGACGGTGTCGGCCTGGTCGGGCCGCTGGTCCTGCCGGGGGTGACGAGCTGTTTGGCCTGCGCGGACCTGCACCGTAGCGACCGTGACGCGGCGTGGCCGGCACTCGCGGCCCAACTGCGCCACACCGTGGGCAGCGCAGACCGGGCCACGGTGCTGGCGACCGCGGCGCTGGCCCTCAACCAGGTCGACCGGGTCGTTCGCGCGGTGCGTGGCGGCGCCGACGTCGCCGGCTCCTCCGAACCGCCGCCGACGCTGGACACCACATTGGAGTTCGACGTCAACGTGGGTTCGGTGGTGGCACGGCGATGGTCGCGGCATCCTCGCTGCGCATGTTGACATCGGCCGTTGGCAAGTCGTTGCGCTGCGGGCAACCGCGTCATGGATGATGGTCTGGTGAGTGAGATCAAGCGGGGTCGGGCCGCGCGCAACGCCAAGCTCGCGAGCTTGCCGGTCGGGATGGCCGGCCGGGCAGCCTTGGGCTTCGGCAAACGGTTGACCGGACGGTCGAAAGACGAGGTCAACGCCGAACTGATGGACAAGGCCGCTCAACAGCTTTTCACCGTGCTCGGTGAGCTCAAGGGCGGGGCGATGAAGGTCGGTCAGGCGCTGTCGGTGATGGAGGCCGCGATCCCCGAGCAGTACGGCAAGCCGTACCGCGAGGCGCTGACCAAGCTTCAACGGGAGGCTCCGCCGCTGCCCGCGGCCAAGGTGCACAGGGTGCTCAACGCCCAATTGGGTACGAAGTGGCGGGAGCGGTTCGCGTCCTTCGACGACAAGCCCGTGGCGTCGGCCAGCATCGGTCAGGTCCACAAGGCGGTGTGGTCGGACGGTCGCGAGGTCGCGGTCAAGATCCAGTACCCGGGCGCCGACGAGGCGCTGCGCGCCGACCTGAAGACGATGCAGCGCATGGTGGGCGTGCTCAAGCAACTGTCCCCCGGCGCCGACGTCGACAGTGTGGTCAAAGAACTCATCGAGCGCACCGAGATGGAACTCGACTACCGGCTGGAGGCCGACAACCAGCGCGCGTTCGCCAAGGCCTACGAAGGCCATCCGCGCTTCGTGGTTCCCCGCATCGTGGCCAGCGCTCCCAAGGTCGTGATCCAGGAGTGGATCGAGGGCGTGCCGATGTCGGTGATCATCCGAGAGGGCACTCAGGAACAACGAGACCTGATGGGTACCAGGCTTTTCGAGCTGACCTACGATGCGCCTCGCCGGCTTGAGATGATGCACGGTGACACTCATCCGGGCAATTTCATGCTGCTGCCCGGCGACAAGATGGGTGTCATCGACTTCGGCGCGGTCGCCCCGATGCCCGGCGGTATCCCGATCGAGATCGGGTTGGCGACGCGGTATGCGCTCAACGACGACTACGACAACCTGCTCACCACCATGCAGAACATCGGCTTCATCCAGAAGGGCGAGCAGGTCTCCAAGCGCGAAATGGACGACATGATGCGCCAGTACGTCGAACCGCTCGAGGTGGAGGTCTTCCACTACAACCGCAAGTGGTTGCAGCGGATCACCACCGCGAACATGCGGCCCGAGCGCGCCGCCGGCCAGATCAAGGCCGCCCGGCAGATGGACATTCCGGCCAAGCTCGCCATCCCGATGCGGGTGATCGCGTCCAACGTCGCGATCGCGTGCCAACTCGATGCGCATGTTCCGGCGAGAAGCCTTGCCACCGAGCTGATCCCGGGCTTCGCCGACGAAGCCGCCTGAGAAACAGCACGTTTGGCGGGAAAAACCGGCAGCCGTCTATGCGGCTGCCGGGTTCCCGATGCCGTTCTTGCGCGGCCGGCCCCGTGGACGCTTGCGCGCGATGACGGTGCCCCGTTCGAGGATCTCGCCGCCCCAAACACCCCACGGCTCTTGCCGTTCCAGCGCTGCGGCCAGGCACTCACGCCGGATCGGGCACTGCACGCACAGCGCCTTGGCGCGTTCGAGTTCGACGGGATTCTCGGCGAACCACATATCGGGATCGCCCCTGTGACACGGCACCGCCAGCTTCGTCTTGTCTCGGCATGTCCCGAGTGACATGTCCAGTCCTTCCCTGGTCGTGGGTTTCGAAATCTCTTCCCTGTGGATCCGGGACCAGGGCTTTGGAGTGGTGTCCAAAAGACCAAGGCCACGGATCCGACTGCGGGTCCGTGGCCTTTTCGGCGAAATCGTGGGCTTACCTAGGTGGTGCCCCGATCGACGGACGACACAGTCGCGGCGGCGCGGCGCTTGCGCTGCGGGGTGATGGCAGCGGCGGCACCGGCGGCGTGCGCGGCGGCGAACGCGGGATGCGCCGCGGCGGCGGCGACATGGAGGGTCCGCGTCATACCAGCAACGGCTACGCCGGTGAATGCGTAGTTGCTACCCATGATGTCGGTCCCTCCTTTCGCGCAAAAGACACCCAAACAGTGTGATGTTGAGGCTAAGCGTAACAGCGGCGGCTGACAATTGATTTTTGACCAGCAGGTTTGGCGCGATCTTTACGACGTTTGGCCGTGAGGTCGCCGGCCTAGCGGCTTCGGCTCTTGACCATGGCGAGCACATCGGCGCCGTACTGCTCGAGCTTGCGCGCCCCGATGCCCGGGATCGCGACCAGCGCGGCGTCGTCGGTGGGCAGGGTCTCGGCGATCGCGATCAGCGTGTTGTCGGTGAACACCACATACGCCGGCACGCTCATCTCCTTGGAGGTGCGCAACCGCCAGTCCTTGAGGTCGCTGAGCAATTGCTCGTCGATGTCCGACGGGCAGGTTTCGCAGCGGCGCAACATGATTGCCGCCGGTGCGGTCAGCGCGCTGTTGCACACGCGACAGCGGGGGGTCGCGCCGCGGGGACGGCGGGGCTTGGTCGGTGTGTCGCTGGTGTTCGACGACTGCGGCGCGATGCCGTTGAGGAACCGCGACGGTTTGCGGCTCTGCCGTCCACCCGGAGCGCGGGCGAGCGCCCAACTGAGCGCCAAATGCACACGCGCCCTGGTGATTCCGACGTAGAGCAACCGCCGTTCCTCTTCGACCGCCTCGCTGTCGGGACCGTGCGCAAGGGCGTGGGAGATGGGCAGCGTGCCGTCGGCGAGGCCGACCAGGAACACCGCGTCCCACTCCAGCCCCTTCGCCGCGTGCAGTGAGGCCAGCGTGACGCCCTGCACGACCGGAGGGTGGCGCGCGTCGGCGCGCTGGCGCAGTTCGACGAGCAGTGCGCGCAGATCGAGGGTGGGGCGCAGCGCGACTTCCTCGTCGACGAGTTCGGCCAGCGACGTCAGCGCTTCCCACCGTTCCCTCGCTTTGGTGCCCGGCGGCGGCTCGGTGGTCAGCCCGAGTGGCTCGAGCACCGCACGCACCACCTCGGGCAGAGCTCTGTCGACGTCCGGTTCGGCACTGCGTTCGGCCGCGCGCTGCAACGCCACCAGCGCCTGGCGGATCTCCTGGCGGCTGAAGAAACCCTCGCCGCCGCGCACCTGGAACGGGACGCCGGCTTCGGTGAGCGCCTCCTCGTAGACCTCCGACTGGGCGTTGATGCGGTAGAGCACCGCGATCTCGGCCGGTTCGGTGCCGGATTCGAGAAGCCGTTTGATGTTCTTGGCCACCGCCTTGGCCTCGGCGACCTCGTCGGGGTACTCGGCGAACCGGGGCGCGGGGCCGGGATCGCGCTGACCGACCAGATGCAACTTGCTGCCCGCCATCCGGCCGCGCGCACCGGCGATGACCCGGTTGGCCAGCGACACCACCTGCGGGGTCGAGCGGTAGTCGCGTTCCAGGCGGACCACCGCCGCGTCGGGGAAGCGCCGGGAGAAGTCGAGCAGGTAGCGGGGGGTGGCGCCGGTGAAGGAGTAGATGGTCTGGTTGGCGTCGCCGACGACGGTGAGGTCGTCGCGCTCCCCGAGCCAGGCGTCGAGCACGCGCTGTTGCAGGGGCGTCACGTCCTGGTATTCGTCGACGACGAAGCAGCGGTAGCGGTCGCGGAACTCCTGCCCCACCGCGGCGTCGTTCTCGATGGCCGCGGCGGTGTGCAGCAGCAGATCGTCGAAGTCGAGCAGTGTGGTGCCGTCACTGCGGGCCTTGAGCGCCTCGTAGCCGGTGTAGACGGCCGCGACCTTCGCCGCGTCGAACGGGATGTCGCGGCCGACCTGTGCGACCGCGGCCGGATAGTCCTCGGGACTGATCAGCGATGCCTTGGCCCACTCGATCTCGCCCGCGAGGTCGCGCACGTCGTCGGTGCCGGTCGACAGGCGGGCCCGGTTGGCGGCTTGGGCCACCACCGCGAATTTGGTGTCGAGAAGTTCCCACGTGGTGTTGCCGACGACGCGGGGCCAGAAGTACGACAGCTGGCGACGCGCGGCGGCGTGAAACGTCATCGCCTGCACCGAACCGGTGCCGACACCGCCGAACGCCGCGTCGAGCGCACGCAACCGGGCGCGCATCTCACCGGCCGCGCGCTGGGTGAAGGTGACCGCGAGGACCTGCCCGGGCGCGACGTGGCCGGCCGCGACCAGGTGCGCGATGCGGCGGGTGATCGTGCGGGTCTTACCGGTGCCCGCGCCGGCGAGCACGCACACCGGCCCGCGCGGGGCGAGCACCGCCTCGCGCTGTTCGTCGTCGAGGTCGTCGACGGCGTCCGGGCGGCTGCCCACCGAAGCGACCTCTACCGACATGCGGTCCATCTTGGCAGGGGCCGGTGACAAATGACCGGTACGGCGTCGGGCATGTTCGGTCCATCCGATACGTTGAACGCCTTATGAGCGCAGCACAGACTCCCGTGATCATGTACACCACCACCTGGTGTGGCTACTGCGTGCGTCTGAAGAAGGCGCTGCAGGCCGAGGGCATCGAGTTCACCGAGGTCGACATCGAGAAGGATGCCGCGGCCGCGGAGTTCGTCGCCACGGCCAACGGGGGCAACCAGACCGTGCCGACGCTGAAGCTGCCCGACGGTTCGACGTTGACGAATCCGACCGCGCGCGAGGTCAAGGCCAAGCTGGCGGGTTAGTCCGGGGTTAGTCCAGCGCGGCCCAGGACTCGATGATCTCGCGCGCGATCGAGATCGATCCCGGAAGCAGCAGCCGTGACGGCGAGTCGCTGCTCCAGTCGCCGTGGTCGAGGGCCTCGCGGATCTCGGCCCGGGTGAACCAGGCGGCCTCGGCGATCTCACCGTCGTTGAACGCAAACTGCTGATCGGGATCGCCGATCGCGTGGAAGCCCACCATCAGCGACCGCGGGAACGGCCAGGGCTGGCTGCCCAGGTAGGTGACGTCGGTGACGGTCAGCCCGATCTCCTCGGCGATCTCGCGCACGACGCAACTCTCGAAGGACTCACCGGCCTCGACGAAACCGGCCAGGATCGAGAACAGCCGCTCCGGCCAGACCGTTTGACGGGCCAGCACGGCGCGGTCGTGTCCGTCGTGTACGAGGCAGATGACCGCGGGGTCGATGCGGGGATACTCCTCGTGGCCGTTGAGGGGGTTGACCCTCGCCCACCCGCCCTTGACGGGCTTGGTCGGTGAACCGTCGAGCGGGCTGAACCGGGCACTGTCGTGCCAGTTGAGCAGCGCGGTCGCGGTGGCGACGAGTTGTGCGCTGACGTCGTCGAACACCTGACCGGCCCGGCGCAGGTCGAGCACCTCGGTCTCGGTGTGCGGGTCCTCCGGCCCCTCGAGGGCAGCGCGGATCGCCCACACATGCCGACCGTCGTTGAGCCTGCCCAGGAAGACTGCGTTCTCCGGCGGGCGGTCGCCGAGCTTGGCCGCGTCGCCGAGCACCACGCTGCCCTCGGCGATCAACACCTGGTGGCGGCGGTCGACGCGCAGCACCAGCGCGTCGGGCCATCCGGCCAGAGCGGCGTCGATGTCGGTGCGCAGGGCATCGGCGCGGTCGGCGCCGACGCGGGACAGCAGCGGCACGTTGCGGAGGCGAAACCGGGTCATCGTTCGGTTGTCACTCGGCGTCCGCATTGCGGATGTAGAGCAGCCGATCGCCGGACTCGACCGTGTCCACCTCCGGTGAGTCGACGCGCAGCAGCTCCCCTCCACGGACGACGCCGAGGACGATGTCGTGTAGGTGGCGCGGGGAGCCGCCCACCTCCTTGGGCGTCACCTCCCGTTCGGCGATCGCGAAGCCGGCGTCCGGCGTGAGCAGGTCTTCCATGATCTGCACGACGCTGGGGGTCTGGGTGGCGATGCCGAGCAGTCGGCCCGCGGTCTCCGAGGACACCACGGTCGAGTCGGCGCCCGACTGCCGCAGCAGGTGCTGGTTGTCGGACTCGCGGGCCGCGGCGATGATCTTGGCGTTGGGCGCGAGCTCACGCGCGGTCAATGTGACGAGCACGGCGCTGGCGTCGTCGTCGGTGGCGACGATGATCGACTTCGCGTGCTGGGCGCTGGCCAGGCGCAGGATGTCGGCCTTGGTGGCGTCGCCGTGGACGGTGACCAGCCCGGCGCTGCGGGCGCGTTCGAGCGCGCCGGCGTTCTCGTCGACGACGACGATGTCGGCGGGGGCGACCTCGTCGCCGACCATCGCGGCGACCGCCGTCCTGCCCTTGGTGCCATAGCCGATGACGACGGTGTGGTTGCGCACTCTGCTCCTCCATCGCTGGATCTTCAATGCCGCGCGCGACTGGCTGGTCAGCGTCTCGACTGTGGTGCCGATGAGGACGATCAGGAAGGCGACGCGCAGCGGGGTGACCACCAGGACGTTGATCAACCGGGCTTCGGGCGTGAACGGGGTGATGTCGCCGTAGCCGGTGGTCGACAGCGAGACGGTCGCGTAGTACAGGCAGTCCAGAAACGACAGCTGGTTGTCCTGCACGTCGCGGTAGCCGTCGCGGTCCAGGTACACGATGAACACGGCCGCCATCAGCGCCAGCGTCGCGTAGATGACACGGCGGATGATCCGCTGGGTCGGGCTGACGAACGGTTCGGGAATCCGCAGGATGTCGACGAGCCGCGAGTCGGGCTGTGTAGTCAGGTCCTGTTCGATCGCGGCGAGCCGGCGCCGCAGCCTACCTTTTGCCACGAGGACCCGTTACCGGTCCCGCAGGGGTGTGCACGCCACAATGTAATCATGACCTCTCCCCCGCCCGAACTGCAGCAAATGGCCAGCCCGTCGCGCGCCTACCGGATGGCGGCCGGCCTGCTGGGTATCGGGACGCTGCACTTCGTGGCGCCCAAGCCGTTCGACGGCATCATTCCCGCCGAGCTGCCCGGCAGTCCGCGGTTCTACACCTACGCCTCGGGTGTCGCTGAGCTCGGGGTGGCGGGGTTGCTGCTGGTGCCGGGGACGCGACGTTTGGGTGCGTTGGCCGCGGTGGCACTGTTTGTCGCGGTGTTCCCCGGCAACGTCAACATGGTGCGGTTGTGGTGGGACAAGCCGTGGCCGATGCGGTTGATCGCGATCGCCCGCCTGCCGCTGCAGATTCCGATGATCGTCCAGGCCGTCAAGGTGTACCGCGAGTCTTAGGCCGCCTCCAGCAGGTCGGCGAGTTCGTCGACGTCGGGCAGCGGGTCAGGGGTGATGGTGACGCCGCTGCGCACGTAGTGAAACGCCGCCCGCACCGACTCGACGGGGCATCCGTGCAGGGCGGCCCACGCCACCCGGTACACCGCGAGCTGAATCGCGTTGTGCTGCATGGCTTCCGCAGTACTCGGAGGCTCGCCCGTCTTCCAATCGACCACGATGGCCCCGCCGTCGTCGTCGGCGAACACGGCGTCGATGCGTCCCCGGATCACCCGTCCGCCGATCACCATGTCGAACGGCACCTCGACGTCGATCGGGGTGCGCGCGGCCCACGGCGACACCGCGAACGCCGCCTGCAACTCAGCGAGTTCCTCGGCCACCGCGGTGTGATGGTCGACCGCACCGGGCAGATCGTCGAGGTCGAACAGGCGATCGGCGTGATAGAAGCGCTGCACCCAGTCGTGAAACGCCGTGCCCAGCAACGCATGTGGATCCGGACGCGTCGGCAGCCTGCGGCGCAGCCGCTGTGAGACGCCTTCGGGGTCTTTGCCGAGCTCCACCAGGGTGCTGACCGATACCTGAAGAGGCAGCGGTGGCGCCGACGGTTCGACCACCCGGGTGCGTTCGGCGATGAGCGCGTCGACGTCGGCCTCCCATCCTTCTCCGGACTCGACGGGTTCGTCGTCGCGGGCACCCGACATCGCCGCGGCCACAAGCGTTGCCCCGCGAGCCACATCGCCGCGACGCGCACCGGCAGGATCGGCGGGCCAGACGGCTTCGACCACCTTGTCCCGCAGCGGGTTCGGCTCGCCATCGGGTGGAGCGGGTGCCCACTGTTCGATCACGCCGCAGGGCTCACCCTCTTCGGCGGACTTGCCGATGATGCCTTTGAGCTCACAGAGGAACTCCGATGGCCCACGGGCCTTGCTTTCGGATGCTCCCCAGTGGTGCCCCGACAAGAACAGGGTGTCCTCGGCGCGGGTGAGCGCCACGTAGAGCAAGCGGCGTTCCTCGTCGATGCGGCGTTGTTCGAGGTTTCTCTTGTGCTCGCCGATCACGTCGGACAACCGCTTGCGGTCGTTGACGTCGCTGGTGTCGAGCACCGGGACGCCGTGCTCGGAGAGCGTGGCCCGGTCGCCGCGCAGCAGCGGAGGGAGGTCTCCCGCGTCGGTCAGCCAGGTGCGGGTGGTACCGGTCGAGGGGAAGACGCGACCGCTGAGGTGCGGAACGGCGACCACCTGCCATTCGAGTCCCTTTGCCGCGTGGACGGTCATGATCTGCACCCGGTCGGCCGCGACGGACCCCACGGCGGGAGCCAGGCCGTTCTCCACCTCTTCGGCGGCGTCGAGGTAGGCCAGCAGGCTGGTGACACCGGCGCCCGGGCGGCCGGCGAAATCGGCCACCACATCGGCGAACGCGTCGAGATGTTCGGTGCCCGACCAGCCCGCCGAGACGGGGCGGCGCGCGCGCACCTCGGTGTCGATGCCGAGCACGCGGCGCACCTCGGCGACAAGCTCGGGAAGCGGGTGTGACAGATGAGCCCGCAATGCGGTCAGCTCGCGGCCCAGTGCGACGATCCGCGCGTATCCCGTCGGCGAATAGGCCTCGGGCGCACCGGGGTCGGTGACCGCCTCGGCGATGCACGCGGTGTCGGCGTCGGGGGCCGCCTGGGCGGCAATGCGTTCGGCGGCCTCGGCGGGGGCGTCGGCTCGCCCGCTGTCGTCGAGCTGCACCGCGCGCCTCCACAGCGCGGTGATGTCGCGCCCGCTCAGTCGCCAGCGTGGCCCCGTGAGGACCCGCATGGCCGCGCTGCCCGCGGTCGGGTCGGCCATCATCCGCAACATCGCGACCACGTCGGCGACCTCGGGCACGCCGAGAAGGCCGGCCAGCCCCACGACTTCGACCGGCACACCGCGGGCCGTGAGCGCTTCAGCCATCGGCGCGGCGTCGGCGTTACGGCGCACCAGCACGGCCGTCGTCGGCGCCGGCACCCCGTCTTCGCGGGACCGCTCATAGATGTCGGCGATATGGCCTGCGAGCCACTCACGTTCGGCGGCAACGTCATTCAGCAGGGCACATCGGATTGTGCCCGGCGGGGCGTCCGGCCTGGGCAGCAGTGAACGCACCGCCACCGAACGACGCCGCGCCTGTGCCGACACCGCGTTGGCCAGATACAGCGTGCGGGGCGGATTGCGCCAGCTCGTACGCAGCTCCAAGGTGGGCGCCGGCGTGCCGTCCGAACGGGGGAAGTCGGTGGCAAAGCGCGGCAGGTTGGTGGCCGACGCACCGCGCCACCCGTAGATCGACTGGATGGGATCGCCCACCGCGGTCAGCGCGAGGTCGTCGTCGGCTCCCCCGCCGAACAACGACGACAAGGCGACGCGCTGCGCATGCCCGGTGTCCTGGTACTCGTCGAGCAACACCACCCGATACCGCTGGCGCAGTTGCTCACCGACATTCGGGAAGTTTTCGGCCAGCCGGGCGGCCGAGGCCATCTGCATACCGAAGTCCATCACTTTCTCGGCCCGCATCCGCTGATGAAGGGCGTCGATCAGCGGGACCAGCTCGGTGCGCTCGGTCTGGGTGGCCAGCAGCCGCAGCAGCCACTGGCTGGGGCCGCGGTCGCGTTGGTAGGGGCCGGCGGGCAGCGTGTGCACCAACCGCTCGAGCTCGACATGCGTGTCGCGCAACTGGTCGGTGTCGACGAGGTGCTCGGCGAGTTGACCCGCCAGCCGCAGCACCATCGAGGTGACCGCCGCCGGCGTCTTCTCGGTGTGCAGTTCGGGGTGCTCGCACACGACACGGAAGGCCAACTGCCACAGCTCGGTTTCGCTCAGCAGCCGGGTCTCGGACTCGACGGGCAGCAGCAGGCCGTACTCGCGCAGTAGGTTGCCGGCGAACGCGTGATACGTGCTGACGGTCGGTGGCTCGTCGATGGTGGCGCCGCCGTCGTGGGGGTATCTCCCGCCGGCAAGGGAGAGGCCGGCGCCCTCGAGTCGGGCGAGGCGGGTGCGGACCCTGCGCAGCAGCTGTCCGGCTGCCTTGCGGGTGAAGGTGAGGCCGAGAACCTCACCGGGGCGAGCGAACCCGTTGGCGACCAGCCACACCACCCGCGCCGCCATGGTCTCGGTCTTGCCGGCACCGGCGCCGGCGATGACCACGAGCGGTCCGGGCGGGGCCGCGATCACGGCGGCCTGCTCCTCGGTCGGCGCGAAAAGGCCGAGGGCCGCGGCGAGTTCGTGCGGGCTGTAGCGCGGGGTCATGGCTGTCCTCCAGTCGCGGCCTGGGCGGGACACATGGCCCGCACCGGGCAGTGGCCGCATCCGTCATTGATCCGCGCGACGAACTCCGGACCCTGGGTGGCTGCCGCCGCCGCGCGCACGGTGTCACGCCACTGGTCGCGCTTCTCGGGTGTCAGCGCGTCCTGTGTGCGCTCGGTCGGACCCGATGCGCAGGTTTTGCCGAGGTAGACCAATCGGCCGCCCCCCGGTGAGTCTCCTTGCGCGAGCAGACCTTCCGCGATGGCCAGCTGATACATCGCCAGCTGGGCGTGGTTTTGCGCATCGTCCTTGGTGACCGGGCTCTTGCCGGTTTTGAGGTCGACCACGACCAGCCGCCCCTCGCTGTCGCGTTCGAGGCGGTCGACACGTCCACGTACGCGTACGTCGAGCCCGTCGTCGCCGCCGTCGACCACGACACCGTCGACACCGATCTCGCTGCCCACCTCGGTGAGCTGGCCGCGGGTCTGCGCACGCCACCGCTCAAACGTCGCCAACATCTCCCGCTGCCGACCGAGTTCGTTGTCGGCATACCAGCGCGACTCGAACGGCAGATTGGGCCAGATCTTCTCGAGCTCGTTGATCATCTGGCTCTCGGTGCGCCCCGGGTCGGCGACGAGCGCATGCACCAGCGAGCCGACCGCCGAGCGCACGTCGCGACCGTCGGCGCCGCCGTGCCGCTCCAGCAGCCAGCGCAACGGACAGTCGGTGAGCATCTGCAGCGTCGACGGCGACAGCGTCACGGTGTGGTTGCCGACGTTCCACAGCGGGTCCTCACTGGACAGCGGAGTCATCGACTGCCACTGCGACGGGTCGGCTCCGGGCACGCCGGCCGCCGCCAACCGCGCCAACAGCGTTGCCGCACATGCCCTTACTGTGTCGTCGACCGCGCCGTCGGACGCGCACACCACGGCGCGCAGCCGTCCGACCAGCGCCGCGGGGGCCAGCACGCGCGGTGCGCTGACCGGCTCGGTCATGTCGGAACCGTCGTCTTGGGAGCGCGTGCTCAACTCGTAGCAGAACGCCGACGGGAGCAGCGACTCGTCGCCGCTGCTGTCGACCGCCGTCACCAGCAGGCGGCTGCGGGCACGCCCCATCGCGGCGATCAGCAACCGGCGTTCCTCGGCCAACAGCGGCGCCCGGGTCGACACGCTTTCTGCGTCCTGGGTGACGCCGTCGAGCAGGTCGACGAGCTGCTGGGTGGCCAATACGCCGCCACGCGGAACGGTGTTCGGCCACAGGCCTTCCTGCACGCCGGCGATGACGACGAACTCCCACTCGCGGCCCATCGCGGCGTGGGCGCTGAGCACGGCGACCGCGTCGTCGTCGGCGCGCTCGTCGCGGGCGGGCGACCCGAGATTCGCGACGTGGTCGATCAACCCGCGCAGCGTCGCGCCCGCGGTGCGGTTCACGTACTGCTCGGCGACGTCGAAGAGCGCGGTGACGGCGTCGAGGTCCCGGTCGGCCTGCGCACCGGATACGCCGCCGCGTTCGCTCGCGGCCAGCCAACGTCGTTGCAGCCCGGAACGCTGCCAGGCCTGCCACAGCGTGTAGCGCGGATCGCCCCCCGTCTCGGCACTGCGACGGGCGGCCGCCAGCACCTTGCGCACGCGGTCCACGGGCCGGCCAAGGCTCTCCGGCAATCCGTCGACGCCGTGCTCCAACGCCTCGACCAGCAGATCGCTGAAACCGCGCGGCGGTTGCGAGCCGTCGATCCGTCGTAGGGCGCGCCGCAGTTGACGCAGCGACACCGGATCGACGCGGCCGATCGGTCCCGTCACCAACGACGCCGCCTGGTCGGCGTCGAGACCGTGCGATGTCGCCGCCAAGACGGTGAGAAGGGCCCGCACGCCCGGCTGGTCGCCGAGCGGTGTCGCAGGCGATGGGCTATCCACCGGGACTCCGGCCGCGGCCAGCGTGCGCGCCAACGCCGCGCCCAGGCGGGGCACCGAACGCACGATGACAGCCATCTGCGACCACGGGACGCCGTCGACGAGGTGCGCCCGGCGCAGCGCGTCGGTGATCATCGCCGACTCCGCATGCGGCGAGGCGGCGATGCGCACGGCCACGGTGCCGTCGGGGCCGGGCGCACCGGTCAGCACGCGCCCCTGCTCGGCGCCGGGCAGCCGTCGTGCAACCTCGGTGATGGCTCCGGCGATCGCCGGTGCGCAGCGGTGTGACTCGGTCAGCACGATCGCCGGCTCCTCGCCGCGCAGCAGCGCCGGGTCGGCACCGCGGTAGCCGAAAACCGCCTGATTGGGATCACCTGCGAACACCGTGGTTTCGGCACCCTGAGCCAGCACCCGAACCAGGAGCGCGGCCTGCGGGTCGAGTTGCTGTGCGTCGTCGACGAGGAGGATCTTGATGCGTCCACGTTCGGCGGCCAGCAGCTCACCGTCGGTGGCCAACGCCTCCAGCGCCGCTCCCACCAGTTCGGCCGCGCCCAGTGCCGGGATGGTGGCCTGTGGAGCCGCCATTCCGACAGCCGAACGCAACAGCATGATCTGCTCATAGGCCTGGGCGAACTGGCCGGCCGCCAGCCACTCCGTCCTACCCGAGCGCCGCCCGATGCGTTGCAGTTCAAGGGGATCGACACCGCGTTCGGCGCACCGGGCCAGCAGGTCTCGCAGCTCGTTGGCAAAGCCGACCGTGCTCAACGCCGGGCGCAGATGGTGCGGCCACGCGGTCGCCGCGCGGTCGCCGTCCTCGACGTCGCCGGCGAGCAGTTCGCGGATGATTCCGTCTTGTTCGGCGCTGGTGATCAACCGCGGCGGCGGATCGCCGTTGCGCTGAGCGGCCAGCCGCAGCACCGCGAACGCATACGAGTGCACAGTGCGCACCAGCGGTTCGCGAACGACTGCGCGGGCACCGGCCTGCAAGAGCGTCGAGGTGATGCGGGCCCGCGCCTGCGCGCCGAGTCGAGCCGAACCAGTCAGCAGCAGAACCGATTCCGGATCGATGCCGGCGGCGATGTGCGCGACCGCCGTCTGGATCAGTAGCGAGCTCTTGCCGGTGCCGGGCCCTCCGATCACACGGAAAGCGCCGCGCGTGCCGGGATCGGTGAGCGCGCTCGGCGTGAGGTCGGTGTGCGGTGCGGACATGTGGGAATGACACCACGGGGGTCCGACACGTGGCCCTCACCCGAGGCTGGCAGCATCACAGCCGTGACCGAACCCCTGCACGTTCACCGTTACGGGCCGGCCGGGCCCGCACAGGTGTTGGCGATCCACGGGCTGACCGGGCACGGCCAGCGGTGGCAGACGCTGGCGACCCGCCACCTGCCCGAGTACGCGATCGTCGCACCGGACCTCATCGGGCACGGCCGCTCGTCGTGGGCGGCGCCGTGGTCGATCGACTCGAACACCACGGCGCTGGCCGCGCTGCTCGAGCGTCCCGCGGTGGTGGTCGGCCACTCCTTCGGCGGTGCGGTGGCGCTGAATCTGGCTGCCGCCCGGCCAGAGCTGGTGTCGCGGATGGTCCTGCTGGACCCGGCCGTCGGCTTGGACGGCGAGTGGATGCGCCAGATCGCCGACGACATGTTCGCCTCCCCCGATTACACCGACCGCGCCGAGGCGCGCGCCGAGAAGGCCAACGGGTCGTGGGGTGAGGTCGCATCGGCCGAGTTGGATCGCGAGCTCGACGAGCATCTGATCGATCTGCCGTCCGGGCGGGTCGGCTGGCGGATCAGCATCCCGGCGATGATGGCGTACTGGAGCGAGCTCGCGCGCCCGGTCACGGTGCCTCCCAAGGGGATTCCCACGACACTGGTGCGGGCCGCCCGCACCAGGCCGCCGTATGCGACCGACGAGATCGTCAGCACCCTCGCGCAGCGACTCGGCGCGGACTTCGGGCTCTTGGAGTGGGACTGCGACCACATGGTCGCCCAGGCCCGGCCCGCCGAGACCGCGGCGCTGATCCGCGAGCACCTCGAGTCCTAGCGATGGCGGCGGTCACCGACGAGCAGGTGGAGGCCGTGCGCGCACTGGTCGCTTCGATACCGCCGGGCCGGGTGTCGACGTACGGTGACATCGCCGATGCCGCCGGGCTTTCCAGTCCCCGCATCGTCGGCTGGATCATGCGCACCGACTCGTCAGACCTGCCGTGGCACCGGGTGATCACGGCGTCAGGGAAACCGGCTGCGCACCTGGCGACGCGCCAACTCGAGCGGCTCCGGGCCGAAGGCGTTCTCGCGCACGACGGTCGGATCCGGCTCGCCGAGGTGCGACACCGGTTCTAGCGCCGCGAGTGTGGGGTTGATGCACATCTGAGCGCCGAAAATGTGCGGGTAACCCACGTTCGCGCCACAGACTAGAGCACGAGGCGGACCAGCGCCGCCGTCCGCGCGAGACCGGGGAACGCGGCCGCCGTCGACCGCGGATGTAGGGCGTGCACGGCGATGCGGAACATCAACGCGCGCAACAACATCTGCGACCACTCCGGCAGCGGGCCCCAGCGTTCGATCAGTCCGTCGTCGGCCTCGCCCCAGGACAGCGCGTCGACCACGACGACGCCGGCTGCCCATGACGCCGGCCGCCAGTACGGGATGATGTCGGTGATCCCGGGTGCGGCGGTGCCCGCGAAAAGCACTGTGCCGTAGAGGTCGCCGTGGACCAGCTGGCTGGGGCTCTTCGTCGGCTTACGCAGGGTGGCAAGCTGATTGAGCAACTCGATCGAGCGCTGCCCGTCGGCCGACCCCGGGGACACCTTGGCGCCCGGCGGCAACGAGTGCAGCGGCCGTTCCTCCCAGGCTGCGCGGTCGGCCGCGATGAACACGTCGACATCGGCCCACGGCGCCACCGGTGGCTGCGTCAGGAATCTCGGGCGTTCGAGTTTGGCCGTCGCCTCATGCAGTCGCACCGCGGCCGAGACCACCTCGTCGTGGCGCGGTTCGGGAGTTCCCGCGACGAAGGTGTCGGCACGCCACCCGGCCACCACATAGCGCCCATCGGTCGACCGCACCGGACGCGCCAGGCGCACCCCGTCGACGAACAGCGTCTCGCGGACCTTGGCCGACCATGCCGCGCGCGCGTGGTCGGCGACCATCGACACCACCACTTCCCCGCAGCGCCAGCCGCCCTCCCAGCCCGGCCCGAGCGCAACGGGTTGCACACCGGACAGGCCGAACGCGGCCAGCACATGATCCGGTGGCCGTTCGACAGTCACCACCTCAGCGTAAGCGGAGTTTCGGCAAACCAGCCGTTAGTACATGACCATGTCGGGTTCGAGTTGTTTACCCCACGCGACGATTCCGCCCTGCACATGCATCGCGTCGGAGAACCCGGCGTTCTTCGCGATCGCCAACACCTCGGCTGAGCGCACACCGGTCTTGCAGTAGAACACCGGCGTCCGGTCGGTCGGCAACTTGGCCAGCGCCTCGCCGGATTCGAAGGCGCCCTTGGGGATCAGCTCCGCGCCTTGGATGCGGTTGATGTCCCACTCGACCTGTTCGCGTACGTCGATCAGGGCCAACGGCTTGCCCGAATCGATAAGCTCCTTGAGCTCACGGGGGGTGAGGGTCGAGTCGGCCGCGGCCTCGGCGGCGGCGTCGGACACCACGCCGCAGAATTCCTCGTAGTCGATCAGTTCGGTGATCTTCGGGGTCGACGGGTCCTTGCGGATCTTGATCGTGCGATAGGTCATGTCGAGTGCGTCGTAAACCATCAGGCGGCCCAGCAGCGTTTCGCCGATGCCGGTGATCAGCTTGATGGCCTCGGTGCCCATCACCGATGCCACCGACGCACAGAGGATCCCGAGCACGCCGCCCTCCGCGCACGACGGCACCATTCCCGGTGGCGGCGGTTCGGGGTACAGGTCTCGGTAGTTCAGACCCAACCCGTCGGGGGCGTCCTCCCAGAACACCGAGATCTGGCCCTCGAAGCGGTAGATCGACCCCCACACATAGGGCTTGTGGGCCAGCACGGCGGCGTCGTTGACGAGGTAGCGCGTCGCGAAGTTGTCGGTGCCGTCCAGGATCAGGTCGTACTGCTCGAACAGCTCGACCGCATTCTCGGGTTCGAGCCGGAACTGGTGCAGGTTGACCGTCACCAGTGGGTTGATGTCGAGAATCGAGTCACGCGCGCTCTCGGCCTTCGACCGGCCGATGTCGGATTGGCCGTGGATGATCTGGCGCTGCAGGTTGGACTCGTCGACCACGTCGAACTCGACGATCCCGATCGTGCCGACGCCTGCGGCGGCCAGGTACAGCAGCGTCGGGGAACCCAGCCCGCCGGCGCCGATGACCAGGACACGGGCGTTCTTCAGCCGCTTCTGCCCGTCCAGGCCGAGGTCGGGAATGATGAGGTGACGGCTGTAGCGCGCCACTTCCTCGCGGGTGAGTTCGGCCGCCGGTTCTACCAGCGGCGGCAACGGTGTCGACACCGTGTTTCTCCTTGATCCACCTGATTCGACGTCTATGACCATCACAGCAGTTACGACATTCAACAGCAACGAGCGACGATCGCTTCCCGCACGTTCGGTGGTCGGTCAGCGTGTACGAGCGACCGCTCTGGTACGTCCAGGCACGGCGTGTTGCCGCACAAACACGGCCGCTCGCGGAATCAAGGAAGCGACTCAGGCGATCGGGTACGGCCAGGGGTTGGGTTTGCAGATGTGGTTGTCGGGCTGCACCGACTGCGGGTCGAAGCGCGCTGCGTCGTTGTTGTTGGTGGAAAAAGTCTGCTGCATCATGACCGGTGCCAGTTGGTCGTTGCCCCCGCAGGGCTCGTGCCGTTGGTAGCCGATCGCGTGGCCGACCTCGTGGTTGATCAGGTACTGCCGATACGACCCGACGTCGCCTTGGAAGGGCACCGCACCACGCACCCACCGCGCCTCGTTGATGAACACGCGCGGCTGCCCGTCGCGGTAGGCCGGGTTGTAGCAGGACGCCTCCAGCTGGATGTCGTAGCCGCAGCCCTCGCGCACGGTCATCGGCGTGCTCAGCGACACCCGGAAGTCCGGTTCGATTCCCGACGTCCCGTCGATACGGGTGAAGGCGAACTGCGGGTTGTGGGTCCAGCTCTTGGGGTTGGCCAGCGTTTCGGTGACCATGCGGGCGAACGCCTCGTCGCCGCCGAATGTCGTGGTGTCGATGCCGTCCTCGACCTCGACCGTGTAGGTGAACACCTTCGCGGTGCCCTGGCCGACCTGCGAGGTGGCTCCCGGCACGACGTGCCACGTCTTGGCGCCGGCCTCGGTGAACGGGCCGCCCTGGGGCAGGATTCCGGTCGGCAGGTTCGCGTCGAACTGCGTCAACCCCTTGGGCGGCGCCCCGATGATCGCCGTGCTGGCCACGCCGATGGTCGGTGGGCCCTGCACCGGGCCCTCGGCCTGTTTCGGTGCCGGCGCGCCGGTGCCGGTGATGGTCTGGTAGACGACGACCCCGGTCAACACCATGAGGACGGGCAACGCGTAGGCCCGCCAGCCGTAGGTGGACACGAAGCGACCGAGCCACGACTGCTTGCGGAAGCCACGGTGCTCGTCGCGATTGGACCTCACCCGTCCCGAGCTCTCCGCGAGGGGATCGCGCTGGGCACGCAACGGCTCGCGCCATTCGTTGCGCAGCGCGGGCACGCGAACACCCCCGCCGTGTTCGGGACCCATCTGTCCTCCTCGCGTACGGGAGTCGTAGGTCACCGCAACAGGATGACACAGGCCGACGTCCTCTTACTTTCGGCGCGCCATCGACCGCCCCGAGCGCTGTGATCCGCGCCTCACCAGCATGCTTTATCAACGGTAGTAAGGTCATTGCGATAACCGGTGCCCGACGACGCAGATGAAGGATGTGATGAGCGATCTCGCCAACACCGCCGCGAAGAGAGGCGCGCAGCCGGGCGGCGAAGTGTTGAATCGGCGCGGCGGCAGACTGCCGCGCGATGAGCGCCGAGGGCAGCTACTGGTCGCTGCCAGCGAGGTTTTCGTCGACCGCGGCTACCACGCGGCGGGCATGGACGAGATCGCCGAGCGCGCTGGAGTCAGCAAACCCGTTCTCTACCAACATTTCTCGTCCAAGTTGGAACTTTACCTGGCGGTGCTGGCCAAGCATGTGGAGAACCTCGTCTCCGGTGTGCGTCAGGCGCTGCGCACGACAACCGACAACCGGCAGCGGTTGCGCGCCGCGGTCCAGGCGTTCTTCGACTTCATCGAGCACGACGGCCAGGGTTACCGCTTGATCTTCGAGAACGACTACGTCAACGAACCGCAGGTCGCCGCGCAGGTGAAGGTGGCCACCGAGGCGTGCACCGACGCGGTGTTCGACCTGATCAGCCGCGACTCCGGACTGGAAGCGCACCGCGCCAGGATGATCGCGGTCGGCCTGGTCGCCATCAGCGTCGACTCCGCGCGCTACTGGCTCAACAACGACCGTCCTATCTCCAAGGACGACGCGGTCGAGGGCACGGTCCAGTTCGCTTGGGGCGGACTGTCACACGTGCCGCTTACCCGGTCTTAGACCCGATCCCGACCCCGAAGCCGACACGCCGGACATCGGCCGCGCCGATCTCCACGTAGGCGATCTTGGATGTCTGCACGAGGAAGCGCCGGCCCTTCTCGTCGGTCAGAGCCAGCACACCCGAATCCTTGGCCAGCGCATCGGTGAACAACTGCTCCACCTCGCTGGGTGTCTGCGCGCTGTTGAAGCTCAGCTCGCGCGGGCTGTCCGTGACACCGATCTTGACCTCCACGCCGTGGGCCCCTTTCGTCTTTGCGAAGAACTTGAGCCAAGGCTAGTGGACGACCCGCCGGTCGCATCGCGCCGGTAGTTCGCGGTCAGCGAAGCACCGAGACCAACGGCGACCGAACCGAGTCCGGACCGTAACCAACACACCAGCTGGTGGACCTCATCTGTCACTTCTGTCTCGATAGCATCAGGCGCGGCAAGAACTTCTACGCTCAAGACGACCCCGGGAAAACCCACATGAACAGGTCTTACACCGCGCAGTCACCGTATTCGCTGGCCCCCACGGAGCGGATTCCCAGCTACTCCGATTATCCGGAGCCGCCGGCCGAAGACTTCGACTACGAGTACCCCGGTTCTGCCGAGTTCGACGACTACGACGACTACGAGCAGCAATACGACGAGGAGAGCATCGACCGGCGCTGGATGTGGGTCGCCGGTATCGCAGGGGTGATCCTGTTCATCGCGATCGGCACCACCGGCATCATCCTCGGCGGCGGCGACAGCGGTTCGGTTTCAGCCACCGCGACGTCGGACGCACCGGTGCCGTCGAGCGCGCCCGCCACCACTGCACCGAGTGCGGGCACGGCGGCGCCCGTCGTTCCCTCGCTGCCGCCGGAGACGGTCACGACGGTCACCCCCAGCGCCGAGACGACGCCACCGCCCGCGCCGAGCACGACAGCGCAGGCAGCCGTTCCGCCGCCCGCGCCGCCGTCACCGCGCACCGTCACCTACCGGGTGACCGGTAACCGCCAGCTGCTCGACCTGGTGACCGTCATCTACACCGACGGCCAGGGCGCACTGCGGACCGACGTCAACGTCGCGCTGCCGTGGGTCAAGCAGGTGGTCCTCGACCCCGGTGTGGAGTTGAAATCGGTCACCGCCACCAGCGTCGCCGGTCAGCTGAACTGCAGCATCCTCGACGCCGCGGGCACCTTGATCGCCGCGCAGAACAACAACTCGATGATCGCCACCTGCACCCAGTAGGTCAGGCGGCCGCGTCAGGCGAGGCCCAGCTCCTCCATCCGAGATGCGTGCGTTCGCTGCAGCCGGTCGAAGAACTCGGTCATCTGCGTGAGGCTTTCGCCGCTGGCCAGCACCAGGTCGACGAGTTCGTCGTGATCGGCCATGACGAACTGGGCCTGGGTGATGGCCTCACCGAGAAGCCGCCGCGACCACAGCGCGAGCCGGTGGCGCTGCCTGTCGCTGGCCGTCACCGCCGCGCGCACCTCTGCGACGACGAACTGGGAGTGGCCGGTCTCCGACAGCACCGCGCGCACGACGTCGGCGACCTCATCGGGCAGGGTGTGGGCGATCTCGAGGTAGAAGTCGGCAGCCAGGGCGTCGCCGACATAGGTCTTGACCAGTGCCTCGAGCCAGGTGCTCGGGGTGGTCAGCCGGTGGTAATTCTCAAGCGCCGACGCATATTTCGTCATCGCGGGCACGACGTCGACCCCGCGGCGCTCGAGCGCGTCGCGCAGCACCTCGTAGTGGTTCATCTCGGCGGCCGCCATGATCGCCATGTTGATGCGCCCGCGAAGGTTCGGGGCCATGCGCGCTTCGTCGGTGAGGCGGTAGAACGCCGCCACCTCGCCATAGGCCAGCAGCGCGAAAAGTTCGTTGACGCCGGGATGGTCGGCCGACGCACCCGTGGTCGCCGAGTCGGTTTGCCCGGGTGCCGGAGGCGTCGTGTTCATGGGCCCAACAATAAACGGCCACGGCGGGTCGCCCGTCGGGCGAGCACCGCCAGGTATGATGGGTCCGGGCGGTGGCAGTTTCACGGCTTTCGCAAGGTATTTTGCAAAGCCCGCCGCGACCCGAAGAAATGTGCGTGCACGCAGTCGGTCCGCCTACCTCAGTGCAGGGCCTTGGTCTTCACAGGCCATCTCTTGTCGAACTCGTGCGCGCGTGGAAGCCATGAGGACGACAATTGAAAGGCCTCGTTTTCGCGTATGACGCATCTCAACCCCACATTTGCTGAACTGGGAGTTCGCGACGAAATCGTCCGCGCCCTCGCCGAGGACGGCAAACAGCATCCCTTCGCAATCCAAGAGCTGACCATGCCGATGGCATTGGCCGGCGACGACCTGATCGGCCAGGCCCGTACGGGTATGGGCAAGACGCTGGCGTTCGGTGTGCCCCTGCTCCAGCGGATCACCACCGACCCCGACCGCCCCCTGACGGGCGTCCCGCGGGCCTTGGTCGTCGTGCCCACCCGCGAACTGTGCCTGCAGGTGTACGGCGACCTGGCGGCCGCCGCGAAGTACCTCACCGTCGGTGATCGCAAGCTGTCGGTCACGTCGATCTACGGCGGTCGGCCCTACGAGGGGCAGATCGAGGCGCTCGAGAAGGGTGTCGACGTGGTCGTCGGCACGCCGGGGCGACTGCTCGACCTGGCCCAGCAGGGGCACCTGAAGCTGGGCGGACTGTCCATGCTGGTGCTCGACGAGGCCGACGAGATGCTCGACCTGGGCTTTTTGCCCGACATCGAGCGGATTCTGCGCCAGATCCCCGACAGCAGGCAGTCGATGCTGTTCTCGGCCACGATGCCGGACCCGATCATCACGTTGGCCCGTACCTTCATGAACCAGCCGACGCACATCCGGGCCGAGGCCCCGCATTCGGCGGCCACCCACGACACCACCGAGCAGTTCGCGTACCGCGCGCATGCCCTGGACAAGGTGGAGATGGTCGCCCGCATCCTTCAGGCCGAGGGTCGTGGCGCGACGATGATCTTCACCCGTACCAAGCGCACCGCGCAGAAGGTCTCCGACGAACTCGCCGAGCGCGGGTTCAAGGTCGGCGCCGTGCACGGTGACCTCGGGCAGGGCGCGCGCGAGAAGGCGCTCAAGGCGTTCCGCACGGGCGAGATCGACGTCCTGGTCGCCACCGACGTCGCCGCGCGCGGCATCGACATCGACGACGTCACCCACGTGATCAACTACCAGATTCCCGAGGACGAGCAGGCCTATGTGCACCGCATCGGTCGCACCGGGCGGGCCGGCAAGACCGGTGTCGCGGTGACCCTCGTCGACTGGGACGAACTGGCGCGCTGGACGATGATCGACAAGGCGCTGAACCTCGGCTGCCCCGATCCCGCCGAGACGTATTCCAGCTCACCGCACCTTTACTCCGAGCTGGGCATCCCCGCCGAGGCCACCGGCACCGTCGGCGAACCGGTCAAGGTGCAGAGCAGCCGGCGCGCCCCCGCGGAGAAGTCGGCCGACCGCCCCGCGCGCAACCGGACGCGTCGCCGCACCCGCGGCGGCAAAACGGTCACCGGGCATCCGGAGGCGTCCACGGTGTCGTCCGATCAGGAGTCGGGCGAGACGGGCGAGGGATCCGGCGACACGGCTCCGGCCAAACGCAGGCGTCGCCGCCGGCCGCGCAAGGCCGCGGCCAGCACCGGCTAGCCCGGCACCTCCCCCGCGATGGTCAAACCCGAACGCCGCACCCGCACCGATGTGATGGTGGCGCTGGCGATTGGCGTCGTAGTCGTGGTGACGGCCGCGTTGGTGTGGTGGACCAGCGACGCGCGGGCGACGATCAGCAGGCCCGCCGCCGACCCGGTTCCGGCCCTGACTCCGGCCAAGGCGGTTCCGCAGTCGCTGCGGCAGGTGTGGAGCGCACCCAGCGCAGCCACCACTTTGCCGCTGGTCGTCGGCGGTGCGGCGGTGACCGGCGACGGCCGGGCCGTACAGGGGCGCGATCCGGCGACGGGGACCACGCTGTGGAGTTATGAGCGTGACCTCGACCTGTGCGGGGTCAGCTACGTCTACCAGTACGCGGTCGCCGTCTACCCCGACACACGCGGATGCGGTCAGGTCAGCACCATCGACGCCAAGACCGGCATGCGCGGTCCGGCGCGTTCGTCCTACGCCGACCCCTCGGTGCACCTGTCGTCGGACGGCACCGCGGTGCTCTCGGCGGGTGAGAACCGGCTGGAGTTGTGGCGTTCCGACATGGTCCGGATGCTCAGCTACGGCGCCCTGGACGCCCGTATCAAGCCGGATGTGCCCTCGCTGCCGCTGTGCCGCTTGGTGTCGGCGCAGGCGAGTTCGAGCGCGGTGTCGGTGCTCGAGGACTGCCCGCGGCAGCCCGAACTGCGGCTGACCCTGCTGCGGCCCTCCGATGAGGAGGACACCCCGGAGTTGAGGTACGTCCCGCAACCGGGCGTCGCGACGGATTCGGGCGCGCGGGTGGTGGCCGTCGCCGACACTATGACCGCGGTCTATGTGCCCACGCCCCAGCCTGTGGTCAACATCGTCGACGAGACGGGCGCGACGATCGCCAGCACCGGGGTGGCAAGTCCGCCGTCGCCGCAGGCAACGATGTCGCGGGCGGGCGACCTGATCACCTGGTGGACCGGCGACAGCGTAATGGTGTTCTCCGCCAACGGATTTGACTATCGCTACACCGTCACACCCGAGGGCCGGAACAAGCCGCTGGGGCCGGGGACGATCATGGCGGGGCGGTTGCTGGTCCCGGTCACCGACGGCTACGACGTGTTCGACCCCGCGACGGGGCGGGGCGAACGCCACATACCGCTGACACGGCCGCCGAGCGCCGCGCCGGTGGTGCCCGCGGTGGCCGGCTCGATGGTGCTCGAGCAGCGCGGCGACGAGTTGGTGGCGCTCGGCGGCTGAGCCGCCAATCCAACGTGGGCGGGACGTGATCTGGGTGTTCTAACAGTCGCTCACCGACTGTTTGAGCACCGAAATCCCTAGATCTCGGGGGCGAACGTCGGCATCGGCTTGCCGTTCTTCCAGTGCTTGAGCAGCGCCTTGGCCAGATCGCGGTAGGCACCGGCGCCCTTGTTCTTGCGGCTGGCCAGCACCGACGCGCCCGAGGCGCTGGCTTCGGCGAACCGGACGGTGCGCGGGATCGGCGGCGCCAGCACCGCCAGGTCGTAGCGGTCGGCGACGTCGAGCAGCACGTCGCGGCTGTGGGTCGTACGCGAGTCGTACAACGTCGGCAACGCGCCCAGCAGCTTGAGGTCGGGGTTCGTGATCGCCTGGACATCGGCGATGGTGCGCAGGAACTGCCCGACGCCGCGGTGCGCCAACGTCTCGCACTGCAGCGGCACGATCACCTCGTCGGCGGCGGTCAACCCGTTGAGGGTGAGCACGCCGAGCGACGGCGGACAGTCGACGATCACGACGTCGTAGTCGGCCCTGCCCGATGAGGACGATGCCGCATCTCGGCCCGATGTCGCCGGCGTTCCGGTTCCGACACCCAGCTTGCCCAGCGCCCTTTTGAGCGCGTACTCGCGCCCGGCGCGCATCAACAGCATGGCCTCGGCGCCCGCCAGGTCGATGTTGGAGGGCAGCAGAGTCATCCCCTCGGGCGTCTCCAGCAGGGCAACGTCGGGTTCGACCTCGCCGAGCAGCACCTCGTGGATCGACACCGCCAACTTGTCCGGGTCATGGCCCAGGGAGAACGTCAACGACCCCTGCGGGTCGAGGTCCACCAGCAGGACCCGCTTACCCGTCTCCTGAATCGCCGCACCCAACGACGCCACCGTCGTCGTCTTGGCTACCCCACCCTTTTGATTGGCGACCGCAAGTACTCGCGTCACGGTGCCCATCGTTGCATGGCCGGGCACGCCGCGACCGACCGTGCGGCAGAATCAGTGAGCGTGGCCCTAATGGAGCACCGTCTGATCCTGCTTCGTCACGGCGAGACGGAGTGGTCGAAGAGCGGTCGGCACACCAGCCACACAGACCTCGAACTGACTGCGACCGGCGTGGAACGCGCCAAGAGGGCCGCCGAGGCGCTGGCCGAACTCGAACTGGACAACCCGCTGGTGGTGTGCAGCCCACTGCGGCGCGCGGTGCAGACAGCCGAATTGGCCGGGCTGACCATCGACGACGTGTCGCCGCTCCTGCGGGAGTGGGACTACGGCCGCTACGAGGGGCTGACGACGCCCGAGATCCGCGAGACCGTGCCCGACTGGCTGATCTGGACGCACGGCGCCGACGACGGCGAGAGCGTGGAGACCGTCGCGCAGCGCGCCGACAGCGCCCTGGAGTTGGCGTCGACCCACATGGCGTCGCGCGACGTCGTGTTCGTGGGACATGCGCACTTCTCCCGCTCGATGATCGCGCGGTGGGTCGAACTGCCGGTGTCCAGCGGGATCCGCTTCGCGATGGCGCCCGCGTCCCTGGCCGTCCTCGGCTTCGAGCACGCGATACGTCAGATCATCGCCCAGGGACTCACCGGCCATCAGGATCCGTGTAAACCACGGTGACTCGCGAACCCTCCTTCGTCCTGGCCTCCCGCGGCGCCGTCGTCGCGGAGGGAGTGCACACCGCGTTTCCGAAGGTCGCCGACGCCCGGGCGGCGCTGGCATCGCACAGCGCCCCGATCATCGTGGGGGCGTTGCCTTTCGACATGACCAAACCGGCGGCGCTGATCCGACCGCAGAGCATCCAGTTCCTCGATGCGCTGCCGGACTGGCCGCTGCGTCCGATGCCCGGGGTGCAGATCGCCGAGGGGTTGCCGGATCCCGATGAGCACCGTGCGCGGGTCGCCACCGTCGTCGACCGGCTCACCAGCCCGTCGAGCGGACTGCACAAGGTGGTGCTCGCAAGAGCCCTTCGGCTCGCCGCCGACGGACCGCTGGACGCGCGCACCGTCCTGCACCGGCTCGTCAGCGCCGATCCCGCGGCCAACGGGTACCTCGCGGACCTGACCGCCGCGGGCGGGGGCTACTCGGGGAGCGTGCTGGTGGGCGCGAGCCCGGAGCTGCTGGTGGCCCGCCGCGGCGAGCAGGTGGTGTGCGCACCGTTCGCGGGCTCGGCGCCCCGCTCCCCCGACCCCGACACCGACGAGGCCAACGGCGCCGCGCTGGCCGCGTCGGCGAAGAACCTCCGCGAGCACCAATTCGTGGTCGATACGATCCGCGACGCACTCGACCCGCTGTGCGCTGAGCTCGAGGTGGCCGCCGAACCGGGGCTTCGCAAGACCGACTCGGTGTGGCACCTGGCCACCCGGATCACCGGTAAGCTCCGCGAAAGGTCGACCACCGCACTGGATTTGGCCATCGCACTGCACCCGACGCCGGCGGTCGGAGGGGTGCCCACCGCCGATGCGGCCGATTTGATCGCCGAACTCGAAGGCGACCGCGGCTTCTACGCCGGTGCCGTCGGCTGGTGCGACCAACGCGGCGACGGCCGATGGGTGGTGTCGATCCGCTGCGCTCAGCTGTCGGCGGACCGTCGTACGGCCGAGGCGTATTCGGGCGGCGGCATCGTCGCCGAATCGGATCCGGACGACGAAGTCGCCGAGACCACAACAAAATTCACGACGATCCTCACCGCCCTGGGCGTCACGACGTGAGCCAGCTGATCCGCAGGGTGCGCCCGGGCGACGAACGCGAATTGACCGCGATGGTCCACGAACTCGCGGAGTTCGAACACGCCGCGCACGAGTGCACGGTCACCGAAGAGCAGATGCGCCAGGCGCTTTTCGCCGAGCCGGCCGTCGTTTTCGGCCATATCGTCGAGGTCGACGGGCAGGCCGCCGCCTGCGCGCTGTGGTTCATCAACTTCTCTACGTGGGACGGTGTCGGCGGGATCTACCTCGAAGACCTGTACGTGCGCCCGCAGTTTCGCAGACGTGGACTGGCTCGGAAGTTGTTGGCCACCTTGGCCCGCGAGTGTTCGACGCACGGTTACACCCGACTGTCGTGGGCTGTCCTGGACTGGAATGTCAACGCGATCGCGCTCTACGACGCCGTCGGCGGCAAGCCGCAGACGGAGTGGATCACCTATCGGGTCTCGGGTCCCGAATTATCGGCGCTGGCCGCGGAGTCGCCATGAGCTCCAACCCATTCCAGGGTCGAGGGACTGAACAGCAGGATCAGCGTCACCACCGCCACCACGCCGATCGGCGCGGCGTACCACCACTGATGCGAACCGACCCCCATGTAGTAGACGACCGGTAGCAGCAGCAGTTGGGCGAACACGGCGATGCCGCGCCCCCACCGCCTGCCCGTCCACAGCGCCCACGCCGCGGCCAGCACACCCGCACCCATGATCGCGAACCACAGCGCGGTGCCGTACTTGTTCAGCCCGGACTCCTCGGCCCGGCCGAACCCGCTCACCACGTAGACGAACGCCGCGACCACGGCGGCCGCACCCTCCAGGGCGACGAGGACAGCGGCTTGGCGCACCGTCGTCGGAGATGGAACGATCACGCCCTCGAGCGTAGAGGGGTGCGCAGAACCCGTTCAGTAGGCTCGGACCCCGTGCGCGCCGTGCTGATCGTGAACCCGAATGCGACGTCGACGACCCCGGCCGGCCGTGATCTGTTGGCCCATGCGCTGGAGAGCCGGGTGAAACTGACCGTCGCGCACACCGATCACCGCGGACATGCCATCGAGATCGCCCGCGAATCGGCGCGCGACGGCGTCGACGTGCTGATCGTGCACGGCGGCGACGGCACGGTGAACGAAGTGGTCAACGGCATTCTCGAGGTCGGCGGGCCCGGCGCCGCCGCGCCTGCGGTCGGCGTGGTGCCTGGAGGCTCGGCCAACGTGTTCGCACGCGCCCTCGGCATCAGCCCCGACCCCATCGAGGCGACCAATCAGCTGATCGACCTGCTCTCGGAGTACCGCCGCCGCAAGACGTGGCGCCGCATCGGGTTGATGGACTGCGGTGAGCGCTGGGGCGTGTTCACGGCCGGCATGGGCGTGGACGGCGACGTGGTGGCCGCCGTCGAGGCGCAGCGCGCCAAGGGACGCGCGGTGACGGCATCCCGCTACGTGCGCGTCGCCATCCGCGAGGTGCTGGCCAGCACCCGCAAGGAACCGTCGCTGACGGTGCACCTGCCCGACCGCGAACCGGTCGGCGGCGTCCACTTCGCGTTCGTGTCCAACGCCAGCCCCTGGACGTACGCCAACGCCAGGCCGGTGTGGACCAACCCGATGACGACATTCGAGACCGGTCTGGGTGTTTTCGCCACGACCAGCATGAACGTGTGGGGCAACCTGATGCTGGTGCGGCGGATGCTGTCCAAGAAGGCCCGCATCCAGGCCAAGCATCTTCTCCGCGACGACGACCTGCCGTGGTTGCAGGTGACCAGCGAGGCGCCGGTCGCTTGCCAGATCGACGGCGACTATGTCGGATTACGTGATTCGATGATGTTCACCGCGGTCCCCGACGCGCTGGGCGTGTTGGCGCCCGCACCTGTAGAGGTCTCTGACCTGCGGTGACGGACTAGCGGAGTAGAATTTCGAGCGCAGTTGGATCGAGTCTAGTACAGACGAGTGGGTGGCGTGCGAAGCCACCCGGCTAGTGACATTGCGCACTTGTTAACTCGCGAGTATTGACATCTGTCCAGCCTGTGAAAGCATCGAAGCAACGTTGCAGAAACATTCAATGTGCACGCGTTAAACAGCCGAAGAATATGCCGTGCGCCGTGCTGCGCACAGGTGACGTATCTGACGAGGAGTTTGATCTAATGGATTGGCGCCACAAGGCGGTCTGTCGCGATGAGGATCCGGAACTGTTCTTCCCGGTGGGAAACAGCGGCCCGGCGCTCGCTCAGATCGCTGACGCGAAGCTCGTCTGTAACCGTTGCCCCGTCACCACGGAGTGCCTGACCTGGGCTTTGGAGTCCGGACAGGACGCCGGCGTCTGGGGCGGCATGAGCGAGGACGAGCGTCGCGCACTCAAGCGTCGCAATGCTCGCACCAAGGCTCGCAGCGGAGTCTGAGCCCTACCCGAGCCAAACATTTACGGCCCCGACATACGTCGGGGCCGTATCTTTCTGCAAATGCAATAGCGGCCGATTTGCGACGCGAATAGCCGATTTGCGAATTGCGAAGATTGCTACTGTGCGAGTCGGCGTTGCCGGCCCAGCGGCACCCGCAGCACCACATCGGTTCCGCCGGCCCGTCCCTCACGCATGCCCAGCGACCCGTCCAGTTCGGCCGACACCAGCGTGCGCACGATCTGCAGACCGAGCCGGTCGGACTTCTCCAGGCTGAACCCGTCGGGCAGACCCCGGCCGTCGTCGTGAACGACCACATCGAGCCACCGGGCCGAGCGCTCTGCCCGGATGGTGACACTGCCCTCGCGCACGCCGGGGTCGAAGGCGTGCTCGATGGCGTTCTGCACCAGCTCGGTGATCACCATGATCAGCGCGGTGGCGCGGTCGGCGTCGAGCACACCGAGATCGCCCACACGATAGATGCGGATCGGGCTGTCAACGGCGGCGACATCGTTCATCATCGGCAGGATCCGGTCGACGACCTCGTCGAGGTTGACCTCCTCGTCGACCGACATCGACAGCGCATCGTGGACCAACGCGATCGATGACACCCGCCGCACCGATTCCATCAGCGCTTCGCGGCCTTCGTCGTTGTTGGTGCGCCGGGCCTGCAGGCGCAGCAGAGCCGCGACGGTCTGCAGGTTGTTCTTCACGCGATGGTGGATCTCGCGGATCGTGGCGTCCTTCGACAGCAGGGCGCGGTCGCGGCGCTTGACCTCCGTGACGTCGCGGATCAGCACCGCTGCCCCCACCGGTTTGCCGTGCACGACCAGCGGCAGCGTGCGCATCAGCACGGCTGCACCACCCGCGTCGACCTCCATGCGCATGCTCGATCCGCCGGCCAGCGAGTCGCGCACGTGGTTGGCCAGTTCCTGCGCCTCGAACGGGTCGCCGATGAGCGGGCGCGTGACGGTGACCAGGTTGTGGCCGCCGAGCTCGGCGGCCAGGCCCATCCGGTGATAGGCGGAGATCGCGTTGGGGCTCGCGAAGGTGACCACCCCGGCCTCGTCGAGCCGGATGAACCCGTCGCCGACGCGGGGGCTCGAGCGCGACATCGCGATGTCTCCCACGTTCGGGAAGGTGCCCTCCGAGAGCATGTGCAAGAGATCGCCGGCGCAGTCGAGGTAGGCGGACTCCAGCGGGCTGGCCTTCCTGGACTCCAACGCGGTCTGATGCGTCAGCACCGCGACCACCTCGTCCTTGTACCGCACAGGAACCGCTTCCACGTTGAGTCCCGGCGAAACCTGTTGACCCGCACCGTCTCCCACGACGATTTCACCGGCCGTGAACGCCGTGGTGACCAGTGGCATCGCGTCGGCGTCGGCCAGCGTGGCGACCGCGTCGGCCAGCAGCACCGTCGGCGCCGTGTTGGGCCGCACCTGCGCCACGCAGACCAGGGCGCCGTCGTCACGGCGCACCCACATCAGGTAGTCGGCGAAGGACAGGTCGGCGAGCAGCTGCCATTCGCCGACGACCGCATGGAGATGGTCGACCGCGTTGCCGGGCAGCACGGTGTGCTCGGCGAGCAGGTCACCGAGGGTGGACATCGGGGGCTACTTCCGGCGGCCGTTCACGACGGGCGGATCAGCTGATCACCGCGATGAGGTCGCCGGCCTGGATCACGTCGCCGACCGAGACGCTGACCTTGCTCACGGTGCCCGCCACCTCGGCCAGCACCGGAATCTCCATCTTCATCGACTCCAGCAGCACCAGGGTGTCCCCCTCGCCGATCTGATCGCCCTCGCTCACCACGACCTCGAGCACACTGGCCACGATCTCAGCGCGAACGTCCTCGGCCATCATCACCCCATTACTCTTTCGCTGCTGTATGCGTTTCGGCCTACATCGAACCACACGACCGGCTTGTCAGCGCTGTCGCCGGGCCATGAGACAATGGTCGTCAACGCGCCCGCCGAGTACGGGCCGGACAATCCCCAGAGCATTCGGAGGTAGATCATGGCCAAGCGTGGCCGTAAGAAGCGTGACCGCAAGCACACCAAGGCCAACCACGGTAAGCGGCCCAACGCCGGTTCGAAATCGGTGCGCTGACGCGCCCAGGCGTGATCCCCGGCGCTAACCGCGCCGGATGATGGTGGTGCGGCTGATCTCGATGCGCAGCCGCTCGCGCAGGCTCTCCGGCGCTCTTTCACCGCCGCACTTCTTGGCGATCAGCTGCTTGACCCGTTCCTCGA
The DNA here is from genome assembly GCF_001500045.1 of Mycobacterium sp. GA-1199. Lineage (GTDB taxonomy): Bacteria > Actinomycetota > Actinomycetes > Mycobacteriales > Mycobacteriaceae > Mycobacterium. Next base: position 537,928 of record NZ_LQIX01000001.1, on the reverse strand, counting down.
CGCCGTAGTGGCGCAGGCAGGCGGGGCACTCCTCCAGATGATGGCGCAACTTGTCGCGGGTTTCGGGGGTGCATTCACCGTCGAGCAGCGTCCACACCTCGGCGATCACCGCCGCACATTCGGGATGCTCGGGGTCGATGGGACCGACGGGGGGCTGCCATCGCTCTTCGTCAGAGAACGAGCTCACGACGAGACCTCCTCGGGCGTGTCCATCTGCTGTCCCCGAATGAACCCACGGTCGCGGGCCACACCGGCCAGCAGCTCGCGCAGCTGGCGCCTGCCCCGGTGCAGCCGGGACATCACCGTGCCTATCGGCGTGTCCATGATCTCGGCGATCTCCTTGTATGGGAAGCCCTCGACGTCGGCGTAGTAGACCGCCATCCGAAAGTCCTCGGGCAGCGCCTGCAGTGCTTCCTTGATCTCGTTGTCCGGCAGCAACTCGAGCGCCTCGACCTCGGCCGAGCGCAGTCCGGTCGAGGAATGCTCGGCGTTGGCCGCGAGCTGCCAGTCGGTGATCTCCTCCGTGGGGTACTCCGCCGGCTGACGCTGCTTTTTGCGGTAGCTGTTGATGTACGTGTTGGTGAGGATGCGGTACAGCCAGGCCTTGAGGTTGGTGCCCTCGCGGAACGAGCGGAAGCCGGCGTACGCCTTGACCATGGTTTCCTGCAACAGGTCCTCGGCGTCGGCGGGGTTGCGCGTCATCCGCAGCGCGCCGCCGTACAGCTGGTCGAGCAGCGGAATCGCGTCACGCTCGAAGCGCGCGGTGAGTTCGGCGTCGGTCTCCTGCGGTTCAGGAGCCGCCGAATCTGTTGACCCGTCGGAGTCGGTCATGGTGGGGAACACCGTCCCTTCTGTCGCGGTGCCAGCGTACAAACCCGGTAGATCGACCGGCAGCACTGGAAAGTCCGTAGCCAGCGTTGGCACCTGACCCCCTTCGCTCATCCTAGAGGTTGAGACCGACATGTTTTTGGCCGCGGATTCTCGTCGCGATGCAGCCACCGTCAACAACAGCGGCACCAGGCTCGATTGTTCCCCGAATCCCGACGTGAGAGCGCCGCTCGCGCCCGTCTCCCGCGAAATGGCATTCCAGCAGGAAAAGTTCGAGTGCGGACCTGCCGGAATGCCATTTCGCGGCGGTTAGGGTGAGGTCATGTCGCTCAACGGGAAGACCATGTTCATCTCCGGCGCGAGCCGCGGCATCGGCCTGGCGATCGCCAAGCGCGCCGCGGCCGACGGCGCCAACATCGCGTTGATCGCGAAGACCGCCGAACCCCATCCCAAGCTGCCCGGCACGGTGTACACCGCGGCCAAGGAGCTGGAGGACGCCGGCGGTCAGGCGCTGCCGATCGTCGGCGATGTCCGGGACGGCGACTCGGTGGACGCGGCGGTCGCCAAGACCGTCGAACAGTTCGGCGGCATCGACATCTGCGTCAACAACGCCTCGGCGATCAACCTCGGCTCGATCGAGGAGGTCCCCCTGAAGCGGTTCGACCTGATGAACGGCATCCAGGTCCGCGGTACCTACGCGGTGTCACAGGCCTGCATCCCGCACATGAAGGGCCGCGACAATCCGCACATCCTGACGCTGTCGCCGCCGATCCGGCTGGAGTCGCAGTGGCTCAAGCCGACGGCGTACATGATGGCGAAGTTCGGTATGACGTTGTGCGCGTTGGGAATCGCCGAGGAGATGCGGGCCGCCGGTATCGCGTCGAACACGCTGTGGCCCCGCACGATGGTGGCGACCGCGGCCGTGCAGAACCTGTTGGGCGGGGACGAGGCGATGGGGCGCGCGCGGAAGCCCGACGTCTACGCCGACGCCGCATACGTGATCCTCAACAAGCCCGCCCGCGAGTACACCGGGCAGACCCTGCTGTGCGAGGACGTCCTTGTGGAGTCCGGGGTGACCGACCTGTCGGTGTACGACTGCGTTCCGGGTGCGGAACTGGGCGTCGACCTGTGGGTGGACACCCCCAACCCGCCGGGATACGCGGGCCCCTGATCAGGTGACTACGCACGGGCGGCCGAACCGGGCCTGGACGCCCGTGGTGAACAGTGCCCGCAGCATCGGGCCCGCGGGGGTGACGCCGGCTGCGGCGACGAGATCGTCGCGCAGGTAAGTGATCTCGGCGGCGCACAGCGGCCAGGGGTCGTGTTCGTTGGGCACCCACCAGGTGCGGCCGGCCTTGCGGGTGTGCGCACCCCAGCGCGCGGTCAGCCACACCTCCAGCGGTCGGCGTCACTTCGTCGCCGACGCGCACGCTGACCACGCTGCGCAATCCGCGGTGCGGCCACCGCCGCTCGCTGGTGTAGGTGATGATGTCCGCCGTCCTGTCGATGCGCATCTTCGCCCAGGTGTAGGGAATGCCGAGGGTCAGGCGCAGGGTGGGCACGACCGCCAACCGCGCGGTCTCCAGCGAACGGAACACCACTCCGTGACGGCCGGACTCGTCGATCGAATACAGCCGGACATTCGTCTCGGCGAAGGTGCCGAGGTACGGCAGCGGAATCACCCGCCCGATCGTCGTATCACGCATCTGAAAGGGCACCAGGCCGACATAGGTGAAGCCGTCGCTGAAGACATCGGGGCGGGTGCCCGCCGGGTACAGCGACGTGACCGCATCGGGTCGCACCGGCCAGTGCACGAAAGTAAGGTCGCACCAACGTTGTTCGGAGAAGACCGGCCGCGGCACCGCTTCGGGCACGACGGGATACCCCGCGAGTGCGTCAGCGCCCGATGGTCGTGGATACATATGCCCGTCAGGCGAACTCGATGATGCCGCGGATGTTGCGTCCTTCGCGCATGTCGCGGAACGCGTCGTTGATCTGATCGAGCCGGTACCGACGCGTGATCAACTCATCGAGCATCAGGCTGCCGTTTCGGTACATCGATAACAGCATCGGCATGCTGGCACGCGGGTTCATCCCGCCGTACAACAGTCCCTTCAGTGTCTTACAAGACTGAATGAAGTCCACCAGCAGCAGCGGCACGATGTTCACGTCGAGCTTCGGGATTGCGGTCATCAGACACGTTCCACCCTTGCGGGTCAACATCATCGCGGGCGCCAGCAGCTCGGCCGGCAGCACACTCGGGGTCAAAACCACCCGATCCGCCATTACACCTGCTGTCAATTCGCGGACCATCGGGATGGCCTCCTCGGCGGAGGTCGCCGTCTCAGTGGCGCCGAAGAACTTGGCCGTATCTCTTTTGAAGCCCACGGGATCCACTGCGACGACGGAAACCGCACCGGCCGCCCGGGCTCCCTGCACAGCGTTGATGCCCACTCCCCCAGCGCCGATGATGACGACGGTGTCGCCGGGTTGCGTGCCCACACCGACCGTCGCCGAGCCCCAACCGGTCGTCACACCGCAGGACACCAGCGACGCTGCTTCCAGAGGGATCGACTCGTCGATCTTTATGACCGATTCCTCGGCCAGGACGGCGTATTCGGCGAACGTGCCGAGTTGCGTCATCGCCGTCAGGTCTTCCTCACCGACGTGGCGGCGGGATGTGCCGTCGGTGACCATGCCCTTGTCGAACATCATGGCGCCGTTGTCACACAAGTAGGTCATTCCCGACACGCACCACCGGCAGGCGCCGCAAGCGGGGATGAAGGAGGTCGCCACACGATCGCCGGGCTGCACCGTCCGCACGCCGGGACCAACCTCCACGACCACGCCGGCGCCTTCGTGCCCGCCGACCATGGGGAAGAAGTCGGGCACCACGCCGCCGGTCGCTTCGACGATCGCGACGAGCTGGTCGGACATCACCCCGTCGCCAGTCGAGTAGTGGTCGTCCGAATGACAGACTCCCGCGACCGCCATCTGCACCAACACCTCACCGTCACGCGGAGGGTCCAGCGTGATCTCCTCGATCTCCCACTCACGCCCGACGCCGCGCAGAACTGCGCCTCGGCACTTCATTTCCCGGCCCGCTTTGCTGAGAGACCGAACTGCGGGTCGCCGGACATCACCGGTTCCGAGGAGGCCTCGGCCCTCGGCTTACCGGTCTCTGGCTGCATCACATTGGCCAGGTGCTCAGCGTTGTCGATCGGGTCGTACCGCACGGCGGGCTCGATGGTGGTCATACGGGCTCCTTCCACGAGCGAAATCCACTCCGAATTGAGCGTCCCACCAGCAGAGCGCTGCGGGACGCGTATTGGCGTACGTCAGTCGTCGGTATTCGCCATCTCAATGAACCGCGGGTCGCACACGATGCGTCAGGGAACGCAGAGTTCGATGCCCAACAGGTTCGCCGGCCAGAACACCGCCGTCACCATGAACGCGCCGATGTCGGACCCGGCCGGTATCCGCGTGCGCAGCGCAGTGTCGATCAGCTGCACCTGCTCGGCGTCGAAGAAGGCCCATATCAGCCCGATCACCAGATACGGGATCGACAGCCACATGCCGGCCTCGATCATCGCCTCGACGCTGACCCGTCGACTGAGCAGCCGGCGAAGCCCCGTCATACCAGCGCCTTGTGCATACGGACCCGGCGGCGCACGTCGGCGAGCAGCACGTAGCTGCCGCCCTGGCGCAGGAACACCGGCATGAACCTGTTGACGAAAGCGACTGTGAGGAAGAGCCATTCGAACAGGAACTGGTGAAACCCGCTCCACCGCAAGCCCATCTGCTCACGGAACACCGGGGCGAGGAATCCGGTTGTCAGGAACTTCAGCAACGGCCGGAACGGCAGTCCCAGTAGCGGGTTGATCATGCGCAGATTGAGCATGTGCATCAGGTGGTCACGTACCCGGTCGTCGATCTTGACCCGCTCGCACGCGGTTCGCCAGTAGTCGTCGAACTCGGCGCGCGACGGCGGCCACTGGTCTTCGGTGACCTGCAGCGTGGTGCCCAGTGGCCATGCAGAGCGGTAGAACTGCTCGGCCTGCTGCGGTGTCATCTCACCGCGCAGCAGCTGATAGGTGTCCTCCAGCCCGACGAAAAGGCAAGCCGCCACCCACATCTGCAGGTCGCGATCGAAGGCGTTGTACCGCACGGGGCTCTCGGCGGTCGACTTGACGTGGCGGTGCGCGGTGTTGACCGCCTCCCGGAAGGCCGCGCGGTCATCGGGAGTCCCCAGCACCGAGACCGCGAGGTACTGGAACGTCGTGCGCGCCCGCTTCCACGGGTGTTTGAGCAGGTTCCCCGAATCGACCTTGCTCTCGGCGACGCCGTAACCGACCTCCGGCCAGGACAGTTGCATGACGACGTTGGCGGCGCCGCCGGCGAATGCCCAGAAGTCCATCGCGTCCCCGGCGGTCACGTCGGCCTCGGGGTCCCATCGGGCGGTGCGTCGTCGAACGGAGATGCGGTAGCGGTCGGTCATCCGACACACACCGCCGAGAAGACCAGCGCCGGCCAGAATGCGACCGAACCGACCGCCTGGATCAGCCAGGTCAGTCCGCTGCCGTCCAACCGGTCCAGGCGCAAGGCGGTCCAGCCTATGCCGACGACGACGTAGGGTGCGGCGAGGATGAGCCCGGTGCCGATCCATTCGGCGAGGGTCATCTCGAAGCTGAGAAGCTTCCTCACCGCACTGACCACACTCGACCCCCTCACTCGACCTACCCGCACTATGTTAATGCCCATTCCGAGCTGATCAGGCAAATGCGGTGAAACCGAGCATAGGCTGTGAGTGTCGGCGCCGGCTCAGGAGAGCATCGAACGCACGCTGTCGGCGAACGCGGCGGTGGTGAAGCAGGTGGGTTCGGCGAACTCTTCCAGGGTGAGGGCGTCGGACCAGTCGGCGTCGGCGGCCGCCCGCAGCAGCGGCTTGCTCATTGCGACGGCGTGCGGCGGGAGTGCGGCGATGCGCGAACACCATTCGTCGGCGACCCCGAGCAGACGGTCGTGTTCGACGACCTCCTGCACCAGGCCCAGCCGCAGCGCCTCGCGGGCGTCGATGTGTTCGCCACGCAGGTAGTAGGCGAGTGTCGCCTGGTAACCCAGGCGCCGGGTCAGGGCCCAACTGGTGCCGACCTCGGGGATCAATCCCAGCTTGGCGAATGCGGGCACCACGACGGCGCGTTCGCTGGCGATCACGAGGTCGCAGGTCAGCGCCCAGGCCAACCCGACGCCTGCCGCTGCTCCGTTGAGCGCGGCGACGAAGATCGTGTCGGATCCGGCGATCAGCCGCGCGATGCCGCCGAACTCGCGGCGAATCCAACGCCAGATATCGGCCGCGCCCTCCGGTGCGTCGAGTCGGTCGATCGCGGCGTCCATCATGCGTAGGTCGCCTCCGGCGCTGAAGCCGGGGTCCGCGCCGGTGAGCACGACCGAACGGATTCCCGGGTCGGCGTCGAGGTCGGCCAGCGCCCGTCGCAGCTGGCGCACCAACGGCGCGGACAGCACGTTGAGCCGTCGTGGCTCGTCGAGCGTGACGACGGCCCTGTCCCCTCGGTGCTCGACGCGCACCCGATGCGGCGCGTCGGGCTCGTCGCCGCTGGCCACCATGGTCCGGTACAACGAATCGGTCATGACGGGTCCTCCTCGGTGTCGTTGGTGCGCAACGCCTTCCACGCGGCATCGGCGAAAGTCTTGATTGTTTGCGGTGGTATCCGCCTGGCCGCCCCGGCAATCCAGTACCGGCTGTACTCCTGGGCGGGGCCGAGCCACAACGCTGCGGTCACCCCGGCGCGCATCGGCTGCAGCGCGCCGTAGCCGTGATGCGGACGCCACCAGTCGCGGATGGTCGCGAAGAAGATCTCGTTGTGCGATCGCAGTTCGGCACTGTCGAGCCTGGGACCGAGCAGTAGGCCGGCCTCGCCGCGATGCGCCGAAACCCACCGCAGGTGATGGGTGACACCGCCGCGAATGCCGCCCTCGGCGGTGTCGTGTGCGCGCAGCATGGTGAGGAAGCCGGCCTGGTACTCGGCGAGCACCTCGGCGAAGACGGCGGTGGCGAGCGAAAACTTGTCGGGGAAATGGTGATACAGCGCGCCGACACTCACCTCGGCTTCGCGGCGAACCTCGTCGAGGGTGGCCGAGAGAGCGCCGTCGGCCGCGAACCGGCGGCGCGCGACGGCGAGCAATCGGCTCCGCGCATCGGGCCGCGTACGCGAGGGCACGAGGATTACTCTAATCGAACCGAGGAATCCTCTGTCAAGGGTCAGTGGGCCTAAAAGAGGATGCCCCGCCCCACCGCCTCCCGCACGACGGGCAGCGCGGCCCCCGCCAGGGCGTCGGCGTCGACACCGTGAACGGTTGCGAGCAGGTCGATCAGCGTTCCCAGCGGCACCTCGCCGCGGCATCCGGCCAACAGCGCTCGGCCGATCTCGTCGATGCCGATGACCGCTCCGGGCCCACCGGGGCGACGCACGGCCGCACCGACGACCTGCCAGCCGTCGGGCCCCGGAAGCGACTGCTCCTCGAGGAAGACGGGCGCCGTCGACAACCTCGCGGCAAGCAACTGCTCGTCGGTGGTGTCGTGCAGGTACTCCCGGCGCGCGAAGAACGCGTCGACCTCATCACCGGTGAGGGCTTCGTCCGCGCCGGTGATCTCCTCGAGGATGTGCTCAGGCGCGCGACGCTCACCGGATCGTGGTGCGCGCAAAGCGATCACACCCATGCCGATACCGGCGATGCCCTCGTCGGCAAACCAGTCGAGCCACTGCCCTCCGCGGCGCGCCGCCCCCTCCCGGTCCTCCCCGGCGTCGGCGGTCCACAGCGACACATAGCTGACCGGGTCGGCGAGTTCGCGCTGCACCACCCACGCGTGCAACCCGGTGCCCGCCAACCAACCTCGAACCCGGTTGCGCCAGTCGTCGCGACGAACGATCCAGTTGGCCATGACCAGCGCCGTGCCCCCGGGCTCCAGATGGTCACAGACTTGCTCGATCAGATTGCGACATAGGGCGTCTCCCGCAAGACCCGAGTCGCGGTAGAGGTAGTCGCAGCCACCCGCGCCCACCACGAACGGCGGATTGGAGACGATGAGGTCAAAGCGCTCACCGGCGACCGGCTCAAACAAGCTGCCGCGCCGCAGATCCCAAGACATGTCGTTGAGGCGCGCGGTCGCCGCCGCGAGCGCGAGTGCACGCTCGTTGGTGTCGGTGGCCACGATGTGCGCGCAGTGCCCGTTTAGGTGCAGGGCTTGCACACCGCACCCTGTGCCAAGGTCGAGCGCGCGGGCGACCGGCGGGCGCACGACCGCGCGGGCCAGCGAGACCGACGCACCGCCGATGCCCAGGACGTGGTCCCGGCGCACCGGCCCCGAACGCATCGAGGCGTCCAGGTCGGAGACGACGAAGAAGTCGTTGGCGCCGTCGCTGTGGGGCCGGATGTCCAGTGCGGCGCGCGCGGTGCCGTCGGCCGCCCACCCCAGCACGGCGTTGGCCACCAACGCGTCGATGTCGACGGAGCCGAACGCGTGGGTGACGCGTTCGGCGGGTTCGGCCGAACCCAGCAGGAACAGACGCACCAGTACCGCCAGCCGTCGCTGCTGTGCTGTCCCGCTGTGCAGGACGCGATCGGTGGCCCGCAGCGCCGGCCACCACGCTCCCCTGGCGAACGCGGCATCAGCGTCGTCGCCGAGTAGAACGGCCACCCCGTCGGTGCTGTACCCCGCGCTGCGCAGGTCGGCGGCCAGCCCGTCGATGACGGCGGCGGAGTGCAGCGGCCCGGACGAATCCGGCCGCGTCAAAGCAGGGTGCCTTGTTCGGCCGAGGGTTCGACGGGCTCGATCAACTCCGGGCCGTTGTTGCGGACGCTGTTGACCAACCGGGACACCTCGCGGATCTCGATGCGGTCGAGGTCTCCGTGGCCGCGCAACAGTCCCTCGTCGATCGGCGCGTCGGGGTCCAACCAGCGGTCCCAGTCGCGCTCGCTGACGGTCAGCGGCATGCGGTCGTGGATCTCGGCCAGCGGACCGGCGGCGTCGGTGGTGATGATCGTGCAGCTGAGCAGCGGGTTGGCGTCCTTGGGCGCGTCTTTCGGCCGCCACGTCGACCACAACCCCGCCATGAACAGCGGCTCACCGTCGCCCGCGTACATGAAGAAGGGCGTCTTGGCGCCTCGCTCGCCCTGCCACTCATACCAGCCGTCCATCGGAACCAGGCAGCGCTTGTTCTTGGCCGAGTGACGGAAGGCCGGCGACGTGGTCAGCTTGTCCGAGCGCGCGTTGATCAGCAACGGCCCCTTGGTCTCGGGGCTGCCGTCCTCTTTAGCCTTCACCCACGGCGGCACCAGGCCCCAGCGCATCGACCGCAGCCGCCGGGTGGCTTCGTCGTCGGGTTCGCTGTGGCGCTTGACCAGGGTGCTGACGGTCGTGGTCGGGGCGACGTTGTAATTCGGCGCCGACGCATCTTTACCGCCGGCAGAGGCCGCCGTCGTCTCGTCGATCGCCTTGATCTTCTCGGCCAGTAGCGCCGGGTCCGTGGTCACCGCGAAACGTCCACACATGAATCCCATGGTGGCACGGCGAGCCGACAGGGGAAGATGGAGCAGTGAGCGCGCCCGGACCCCACCAACGCCAGGCCTGGCCTGCACCGTCGACGACAACTCCGGTGCATGCCACTGTCACCGTTCCCGGCTCGAAATCTCAGACGAACCGGGCGCTGGTGTTGGCGGCGCTGGCCACGGCCAACGGCGATTCGACGATCCGCGGGGCGTTGCGCAGCCGCGACACCGACCTGATGATCGGGGCGCTGACCGCGCTCGGCGTGACGGTCGAGGGTCACGCCGACGACCTGTCCGTCAGCGGCCGGATCGCGCCGAGCGACGGGGCGCGCATCGACTGCGGACTGGCCGGCACGGTGTTGCGGTTCGTGCCGCCGGTGGCCGCCCTGGGCACCGCCACGGTCATGTTCGACGGTGACGAACAGGCCCGCGCCCGTCCCATCGCGCCCCTCCTCGGCGCGTTGCGCGGCCTCGGGGTCGACATCGACGGCGATGGGCTTCCCTTCGCTGTGCGGGGCGCCGGATCGGTCGCCGGCGGAACCGTGGAGATCGATGCCTCGGCGTCGTCCCAGTTCGTTTCGGGGCTGCTGCTGTCGGGAGCGGGGTTCCGCGACGGGCTGACCGTCGTGCACACCGGCGGCTCGGTGCCCTCGGCACCGCATGTGGCGATGACGGTCGCGATGCTGCGCGACGCCGGAGTCGACGTCGACGACAGCCGGGACAACCGATGGCAGGTGTCGCCGGGGCCGGTGGCTGCCCGGCATTGGGACATCGAGCCCGACCTGTCCAACGCGGTCCCGTTCCTGGCGGCGGCGGTGGTCAGCGGGGGCAGCGTGCGGTTGATGGGCTGGCCGCGGGTGAGCACGCAGCCGGCCCACACGATCGTCTCGATCCTGGAGAAGTTGGGATCCGTTGTACAACATGGCGATACATACCTCGAAGTGAGTGGCGCCGAGGTGTACGGCGGTATCGACGTCGATCTGCACGAGGTCGGTGAGCTCACGCCCGCCGTCGCTGCGCTGGCAGCGCTGGCCTCCCCCGACTCGGTGTCGAAGCTGTCGGGTATCGCGCATCTGCGTGGACACGAGACGGACCGGCTCGCGGCACTGTCGGCGGAGATCAACGGTCTCGGCGGTCAGTGCGAGGAGACCGAGGACGGACTGGTGATCACGGCCCGACCGCTGCACGGCGGGCTGTGGCGGTCGTATGCCGACCACCGGATGGCCACTGCGGGCGCGATCGTGGGGCTTCGGGTGCCGGACGTCGCGGTGGAGGACATCGACACCACCGCCAAGACGTTGCCCGGCTTCCCGCAGTTGTGGGCCGACATGCTCGCGGGGCAGACGACGGAGGTCGACCCCGCTTGAGCCGACGCGAGTACGACGAGTCCGATGTCCGGGTGCGGCCCGGCCGAGGCTCGCGGCCGCGGACCAAGATTCGTCCTGAGCACGCCGACGCGCAAGAAGCGATGGTGGTGACAGTCGACCGGGGGCGGTGGGGGTGCGCGCTCGGCGGGGACCCCGGCCGCCGCGTGGTCGCGATGCGTGCCCGAGAGCTGGGACGCACCCCGATCGTCGTCGGCGACGAGGTCGGCATCGTCGGTGACCTGTCGGGTCGGCCCGACACCCTGGCCCGCATCGTGCGCCGCGGCGATCGACGAACCGTGTTGCGCCGCACCGCCGATGACACCGATCCGACGGAGCGGGTGGTGGTCGCCAACGCCGACCAGCTGTTGATCGTCGTCGCGCTGGCCGATCCGCCGCCGCGCACAGGGTTGGTCGAGCGCGCGCTGATCGCCGCCTACGCCGGCGGGCTGGAACCGATCCTGTGCCTGACCAAGACGGATCTGGCGCCGCCGCAGCCGTTTGCGGCGCAGTTCGCCGACCTCGATCTGACGATCACCACGGCTGGCCGCGACGATCCGCTCGACGCCGTGGCCCCGATGCTGGCGGGACGGGTCACCGTACTGCTCGGCCATTCGGGGGTCGGCAAGTCAACGTTGGTGAATCGTCTTGTCCCCCAGGCTGAACGGGCTACCGGCGAGGTGACCGATATCGGGAAGGGCAGACATACGTCGACCCAGTCGGTGGCACTGCCGCTGGAGCTGGGCGGGTGGGTGATCGATACGCCCGGTATCCGGTCGTTCGGACTGGCGCACATCGAACCCGACGATGTGCTGCTGGCGTTTTCGGATCTGGCCGAGGCGATCAAGGACTGCCCCCGCGGATGCGGGCACATGGGTCCGCCCGCCGATCCGGAGTGTGCGCTGGACACGCTGAGCGGCGCCGCGGTCGACCGCGTCGCCGCGGCGCGCAGGTTGCTGGCCGCGCTCCACGAATCGGCGGCCTACTAACTCTCTCTCTGCGCGAGCGTGCGCGTCTGCACACGACACGCCGACGAAAATCGCCACTTTACGCACGCTCGCACTCGACGACAGTGCGCAATGCAAGTCGCTCCGGCTCACGCCACAACCGAACATGCCACTCTCAGAGGCTTCCCCATCGGGCTCCCGAGTCGGCCGCCCGAGTCGGCCTTAGCCGCGGACGCACGTTCACCGCGCCGCGAGCGTGCACAAACTCACGAAAAACAGCGGTGTGTCGTGTGCAGACTCGCACGCTCGCGCCAAATGGGAGTTACGCCGCGCGCTGAATTCGGGCCTGTTCGCGGCTGGCGCGCTTCTCGCGACGACGTGCCCGCACGGCCGCGATCGACGACTTGAGACCACGCCGCTGGGCCGGCTCCAGTTCGGCGAACATCCGCTCGCTGCGCGTCTCCGGCGCATCGTCGGCGGTGTCGCGCAGATACTTGTCCGGCAGCGACAGCTTGGCGATGGTCCGCCACGTCTTGCCGTACTGCACCAGGAACGAACCGGTCGTGTAGGGCAGGTCGTATTTGTCGCACACCTGTCGCACCCGCACCGAGATCTCGTGCAGCCGGTTACTCGGAAGGTCCGGATACAGATGGTGCTCGATCTGGTGGCACAGGTTGCCGCTCATGAACCGCAGCACCGGGCCGTTCTCGAAGTTGGCGCTGCCGAGCATCTGGCGCAGATACCACTGGCCCTTGCTCTCACCGGCCATGTCGGTCTTGGTGAATTTCTCTGCGCCGTCAGGGAAGTGGCCGCAGAAGATGACCGCATTCGACCAGACATTGCGGATCACGTTCGCGACCGCGTTGGCCGTCAGCGTCGACCGGAACGTCGCCGCGGGCGACAGCGAGGTCAATGCGGGGTAGGCGACGTAGTCCTTGACCACCTGCGCGCCCGCCTTCGCGGCGAACTCCCGCGCCCGGGTCTTGCTCTCGTCGCGATTGTCCCTGCCCTTGAAGATCTTGCCCAGCTCCACGTGCTGCAGACCGACGCCCCACTCGAAGCCAAGCGCGAGAATCGTGTTGTAGAGCAGGTTTCCGAGGTTGAACGGCTTCCACTTCGTGTCGCGGGTAACCCGCAACAGCCCGTAGCCCACGTCGTCGTCCATGCCCAGAATGTTGGTGTACTTGTGATGCATGAAGTTGTGGGTGAAGCGCCAGTGCTTGGACGAGCCACTCATGTCCCACTCCCATGTCGAGGAGTGAATCTCAGGATCGTTCATCCAATCCCACTGGCCGTGCATGACGTTGTGGCCGATCTCCATGTTCTCGATGATCTTGGCCACGCCCAGGGTGACGGTTCCGGCCCACCATGCCGAGCGGCGTGAACTCGCGGCCAGCATCAGGCGGCCGGCGACCTCCAGCGCACGCTGGGCGGCGATAGTGCGGCGGATGTAGCGCGCATCGCGCTCACCACGGGAGTCTTCGATGTCCTGCCGGATCGCGTCCAGTTCCACAGCCAGACTCCCGATGTCCGCGTCGGTCAGATGCGCGAATTCGGGAACGTCGGTTATTGCCATCGTCAAGCCTCCTCTCGCATGCCTACGCTACCGTAACCTACGTACCCGTAGGTTACCAGCCAGTAAACCTCAGACATCGAGCACACAATCGCCGGATGCCGCAGAGACACACGTCTGCACCCGGCTGCCCGGCTCGTGCTCGACACCGGTGCGCAGGTCGCGGACATGTCCCTCGACGAGCCCCACCACACATGACTGGCAGATACCCATCCGGCAGCCGAACGGCATCTGCACACCGACCTGCTCCCCGGCCTCCATCAGCGGCGTCGCGGCGTCCACCGTGGCCGTCTTGCCGCTGCGCGCGAACTCGACGGTGCCGCCCTGCCCGTGCACGGCTGCCTTGGACACCGCGAAACGCTCGAGGTGCAGGCGTTCGGCGAGGCCGGCCGTCGACCAGCAGCGCTGGGCGGCATCGAGCATGCCCTCGGGGCCGCACGCCCAGGTCTGTCGTTCGCGCCAGTCGGGGACCTCGTCGTCCAGGCGCGACAGGTCCAGGCGGCCCTGACTGCGCGTCGCGCGGGTCCGCAATCGATAACCGTCGTGCGCACGGGCCAGGTCGGCGAGTTCCGAGGCGAACATGACATCGGATTCCGTTGGCGCGGAATGCAAGTGGACGATATCGGTGATCTGCTCACGCCGAGCCAGCGTCCGCAGCATCGACATCACCGGCGTGATACCGGAGCCGCCGGTGAGGAACAGCACCTTGGGCGGAGCCGGGTCGGGCATCACGAAGTTGCCCTGCGGCGCAGCCAACCGCACGATCGTGCCCGGCGCCAGTCCGTCCACCAGGTGCGTCGACAAGAACCCTTCGGGCATTGCCTTGACCGTGATGGTGATGGTTCGGGCGGTGCGCGACGGTGGTGAGGTCAGGGAATACGACCGCCAGCGCCAACGACCGTCGATCTGCACGCCGATCCCGATGTACTGGCCGGGCCGGTAATCGAACGAGAAGCCCCATCCCGGCTTGATCACCAGCGTCGCGGAGTCCTCGGTCTCGCGCCGGACGCCGAGCACCCGGCCGCGCAGCTCGCGCGCCGACCACAACGGGTTGGCGAGTTTGAGGTAGTCGTCGGGCAGCAACGGCGTGGTGATTCGCCCCACGATGGTCCGCAGCGCGTGTAAGCCCGGATTCCTGATCCCGGCGACCGTAGGCCGCACCGTGTCGACGACGTTGGCCGACACCTTGATGGAGTTCTTGGCCATGAACCTACGGTACCGTAACCTACGGTCCCGTATCCAGCCGGGATCACGGCCGATGCGCGGATCAGAGCAGTTCGAGCAGGAACGGCAGTTCCTGCGGCGCGTACCAGGCCAGGTCGTGGTCCTGGGCATCCCCGACGACGAATTCGGCATCCTCGTCGCCGAGATCCGCCTCGTCGACGGCCTCGATCGCCGCCAACACCGCGGACTCGGCGTCGGCATTGTCGACATACGCGGCGATGACGTCCTCGAAGGCGACCGGACCGGCCAGCCGCACCACCGCGTCGTCGAGATCGGGGCGCGGCGTCACGCCGTCGACCTCGGCCTCCACCACCACGCGCCGCGGCGGCAGCTCCCCCACTCCCTCACCGGCGAGCAGTCGCAGCGATGCCAGCGCGGCTTCCCGGCGTGCGACCTCGGCGAGTTCTTCGTCGTCGCCCTCGGCGTAGGACTCGCGCAGGGCCGGCGTCAGCGCGAACGCCGTACCGCTGCGGGCATGCAGCACCCGGTCGGCCACGAGCTGCTGCAGCACGGTCAGGGTCGCGGGGATGTAGACGCGCACCAGGCGAGATTAGTCGTCAGGCGATTTCTCGCTCGCCGGATCCTTTTCCACCGAGATGACGAAGTCGTCGCCGTGCTCGGTGACACCCTGGATGACCGCGGTGTCGACGGCCTCCCTCGCATACTGCCTGCGGACCATCAGCGGGTCCCGACGCAGGTCCTTGACCAGCCCCACCGCCATGCCGACCATCACGACGACGAACGGCAGCGCCGCGATGATCGTGATGGTCTGCAACCCGGTCAGCGCGTCCTGTCCGCCGACCAGCAGCATCACCGCGGCCACGGCACCGGTGGCCACCCCCCAGAAGATCACGGTGGCTCTACCGGGTCTGATCGTGCCGCGTTCGGACAGCGATCCCATCACCACCGACGCCGCGTCCGCGCCGGAGACGAAGAAGATTCCCACCAGCAGCATCACCAGCACACTGGCGATCGCCGCGATCGGATACTGGTCGAGCAGGCCGAACAGCTGGGCCTCGATGCTGCCCTCACCGGCGAGGTCGGTGCCCTCCTCCTGCACGCGGATCGCCGAACCGCCGAACACCGCGAACCACACCAGCGACACCAGGCTGGGCACCAGCAACACGCCGGTGACGAACTGACGGATGGTGCGGCCCCGCGAGATCCGCGCGATGAACATGCCGACGAACGGCGTCCACGACACCCACCACGCCCAGTAGAAGATCGTCCACGACTGCAACCACTCGTTGACGTCGGCGCCTTCGGCGCCGGTGCGCGCGGACATCATCGCGAAGTCGGCCATGTAACTGCCCAGCGATGTCGGCAACAGGTTGAGGATGAAAACCGTTGGCCCGACGACGAATACGAAGCACGCGAGCACCATCGCCAGCACCATGTTGATGTTGGACAACCACTGGATGCCGCGCGCAACCCCGGAGACCGCCGACAGCACGAACGCCATCGTGAGCACCGTGATGATGACGATGAGGATGGTGTTGCCGGTTTCTCCGATACCGCCGACGATCTGCAGACCGCTGCGGATCTGCAGCGCACCCAACCCGAGTGAGGCGGCCGAGCCGAACAGCGTGGCGAAGATCGCCAGCATGTCGATGACCTTGCCCCACGGGCCGTTGGCGCGCGAGCCCAGCAGCGGTTCGAACGCCGCGCTGATCAGCTGCAACCGACCCTTGCGGTAGACGCCGTAGGCGATCGCCAGCCCGACCACCGCGTAGATCGCCCACGGGTGCAGCGACCAGTGGAACAGCGTGGTGGCCATTGCGGTCTGCACGGCCTCGGGGTTGCCCGGTTCGCCGGTACCCGGAGGCGGTGTCGCGAAGTGCGAAAGCGGTTCGGCCACCCCGAAGAACATCAGCCCGATCCCCATGCCGGCGCTGAACATCATCGCGACCCACGACACCCCGTGGAACTCGGGTTCCTCGTCGTCGCGACCCAGTGGGATCGCGCCGAAGCGGCCGATCGCGAGCCACAGAATGAAGACCACGAAACCGGAGGCCGTCAACACGAACAGCCACCCGGTGTTGTCCATCACCCATGTCAGCGCACTACCGGAGGCCGAGGCCAGCGACTCCGTACTGACGAAGCCCCACGCCAGGAAGGCGATGGCGATGACGGCGGTGACCCCGAAGACGATCCAATCCACCCCGCGCGACCGGGTGATGGCGTCATCTCCTGGCGGCAGATCCAGCGCCGGGTGGGGCACGACGGAATCAGTCGGCGATTCGAGCGCGCGCCGCGTCGCGGTCCTGGCTTTTCCTGGCGTCTCGTTCTCTGCGCTCGTCGTCATGGTGACCCAATTCGACCCCGCTGGCGGCGAGAGAGTCAATCCCGCAAACGCATAGACGGTGTTATTGGGCCGCCTCTAGCAGTTCTTCCAGCGATTCGCGCAGCAGGCTCGGCAAAACATCGACGTCGCTCATGGCGTCGCGGTCGGCATTGATGCCGAAGTAGACCATGCCGTTGTAGGAGGTCACCCCCAGGGCCAGCACCTGGTTGCTCAACAGCGGCGGCACCGCGTAGGTCTCCAGCAGTTTGGTGCCCGCGATGTACATCTGATGCTGCGCGCCCGGCACGTTGGTGATCAGCAGGTTGAACTGGCGCGCCGAGAACGTGGTCGCCACCCGGATGCCCATGGCGTGCAAGGTCGGCGGAGCGAACCCCGACAAAGTCACGATGGTTCGCGCGTCGACCAGGCTCGAGGCGGTGGACGCCGACTCCGTGGCGTGCGCGATCTGCGAGAGCCGCACCACCGGGTTGCCCTCCCCGACGGGAAGGTCGACGAGGAACGGCGTCACCTCGCTGATGGCCTGGCCCGGGCCGGTCGCGTCGAGTTCGGCATCCGGATACACCGACATGGGCGCCATTGCCCGCACCCGCGCCGTGGACGTCACCGGTTCACCGCGCGACATCAGCCAATTGCGCAACGCACCGGCCACCACGGCCAGCACCACGTCGTTGACGTCGCAGTCGTAGCGGGCGCGCACGGTTCGGAAGTCCTCGAGTTGCCCGCAGGCGACCGTGAACCGCCGGTTGCGCGACACGGTGGTGTTCAGCGGGCTGTTCGGCGCGGTGCCGCGCGCCACGGTG
This sequence comes from Mycobacterium sp. GA-1199, assembly GCF_001500045.1. GTDB lineage: Bacteria > Actinomycetota > Actinomycetes > Mycobacteriales > Mycobacteriaceae > Mycobacterium. The sequence continues at coordinate 520,319 of NZ_LQIX01000001.1, read as the reverse complement.
CGGGCCACTTCGAGGGCCCGCCGGCCCATGTCGACCAACTGGCCCGCGTTGGTCGCGACGTCGACGACGGCGGATCGGACCGCACCGATCTGCTCGGCGGGCCGCATGATCCACTCGCCGAGCGCACCGAGCAGCAACTGGCGATCGCTGGGCTCGCGCAACGGGATCCAGATGTCTTCGCCGAACTCCGGCGGCTTCTGGGTGCGGTCGGCGATGACGTGGCCGATCTCCAGGGCCGTCATTCCGTTCACCAGCGCCTGATGCGACTTCGTATAGATCGCCAGGCGGTTCTTGGCCAGGCCTTCGATCAGGTACATCTCCCACAGCGGCCGCGACCGGTCCAGTGGCCGCGACCCCAGCCGTGCGATGAGTTCGTGCAACTGGGCGTCGCTACCCGGAGACGGCAGTGCGGAGCGACGGATGTGATAGGTGATGTCGAAGTCGCGGTCGTCCACCCACACCGGACGCGCCAGGCCCAGCGTCACCTCGCGGACCTTCTGCCGGTAGCGGGGTATCTGCGGCAGCCGCTGTTCGACGGTGGCCAGCAGGGCTTCGTAGCTCAGGCCGCCGCGGGGTTTGCGAAGGATCGACAGCGAACCCACGTACATCGGCGTCGACGTGTTCTCCAGGTGGTAGAACGACGCGTCCGCCGTCGACAACCGGGTGACCATCGCGACGTCGTCCCTCCCCTGTACTGCCGCGGCCCGACCGCGTGCGTCGAAGTCCCCGTCACGCTATAGGCAAACCCTGCGGATGCGCATCACGGGTGCCTATCGCTGTCTGTGGGCCACCGCGGGCCGTGCGATCATGGTGGTGTCTGCCACTCTCCAGCAGACGGGTTCTGTCTCGTCGAGTAGCTGGAGAACGCGTTGTGACATCATTCTGCACCCGTGCCGAGGCTGCGCTGGTGGCGCCCGTGATCGACTGTGAACCGCCACCCCTCGGTGCCGTCGCCTGTCCACCACCGTCGCCGAAAGCGTTGCGCCGCCGAATATCCGGCAGGCCTGGCGCCTCACCGGGCGAGCGGCACCCACAACGGCCGGTGCCGATCCCCGGGGAGCCGGCCCCGCCGCGCGCCGCGGTCGTATTCGCCGATGCGGCGTTGCGGCGCGTGCTCGAGGTGATCGACCGGCGTCGCCCCGTGGCGCAGTTGCGCCCGCTGTTGGCGCCGGGGCCGATCGAAACCGTGCTCGCGATGACCCGGCATCCGCAGTCGACCGTTGCCACCCTGCGCCGGGTGAGGGTGCGCGTCACCGATGACGAGGCCGCGGAGGTATTCGGCACTTACAGTCGCGGACAGCGCATCCGCGCGATCGCGGCGCGCATCGCGTTCGACGGACGACGCTGGCGGGTGGTCGCGTTGCAGATCGGTTGAGCGCTAGCCTGCTCGGCGTGCAGGGAAACTCGATCAGCGTGCAGCGTCTCATCAAGGCGCCCCCGGCCCCAATTTTCGCGTTGCTCGCCGACGCCGCCAGGCATCCGGCTTTCGACGGCTCGGGCACTGTCGCGCACGCCCCCGGTGAGAAGTCCCAACCTCTTTGTGCCGGTGCGACATTCGGCATGGCGATGCGCGGAAGGCCGGAGTCACTGTTCGTTCCGTACCGGACCACCAACACCGTCGTCGAATTCGAACCCGACCGCCGCATCGCGTGGAAGACGACGATGGGGCCCCTCGGGCTGATCGGCGGGCGCATCTGGCGCTACGAACTCGAACCGATCTCCGAGGGCACGCTGGTGCGCGAAACCTGGGACGTATCCGAGGACCGGCAACGCCTGCTGCTCAAGAGGGGCGGTACACCCAAGCAGGCCGAGGACGGGATGCGGGCCACGCTGGGCCGGATCGCCGCCCTCGTCGAGACCTGACGCCAGAGCTAACGCCTGCGCATGGCCTTCTGCTCGCGGGCCTGCTGGCGCGCGGCTTCTCGCCGTTGCTTGCGGGTGCCGCCGCTGGAGGCCGCAGGACGTGGCGCGCCGCTGCCGTTGCCGGACCGCTGCACCTCGGCCGAGCCGTCCTCCGACGGCCCGGTGTAGGTCAGGGGACGCGATTCGTCGTCGATTCCCTTGGCGCGCAGGCCGGTTCCGGTGGGCCGTTCCTTGGTCGCCACACCACCCTGCGCCTGCGCGGCGGCGGCCTCGGCGAACTCGCTCAGACCCGCCGGTGCTGCGATCGGGGCGACGGCGGGCTGCGGCGCGGGTTCGACCGCGACGTTGAACAGGAATCCGACCGATTCCTCCTTGAGTCCCTCGAGCATGCCGATGAACATGTCGTAGCCCTCGCGCTGGTATTCGACCAGTGGATCGCGCTGTGCCATCGCGCGCAGGCCGATGCCCTCCTTGAGGTAGTCCATCTCGTAGAGATGTTCGCGCCACTTGCGGTCCAGCACGTTGAGCAGCACGTTGCGTTCGAGCTGGCGCATCGCGCCCTCGCCCGCGATCTCCTCGATCTGCTTCTCCCGCTCGGCGTAGGCGCGGTCGGCGTCGGCGATCAACGCCTCGAGCAGCTCCTCGCGAGTCAACTCGCCGGGCTCACCGATGGCGTCGGAGTCGATCAGGTCGTGGTGGTCGATGCCGACGGGGTAGAGCTGCCGCAGCGCGGTCCAGAGCTGTTCGAGATCCCAGTCCTCGGAGTAACCCTCGGCGGTGGCGCCGTCGATGTAGGCGGTGATCACGTCGACGAGCATGTTGCGGGCCTGTTCGGCGAGGTTCTCGCCCTCGAGGATGCGCCTGCGCTCCTCGTAGATGACCACGCGCTGCTTGTTCATCACCTCGTCGTACTTGAGGACGTTCTTGCGGACCTCGAAGTTCTGCTGCTCGACCTGCGTCTGCGCGCTCTTGATGGCGCGGGTGACCATCTTCGCCTCGATCGGCACGTCGTCGGGCAGGTTGAGACGGGTCAGCAACGCCTCAAGGGTGGCGCCGTTGAACCGTCGCATCAGCTCGTCGCCCAGCGACAGGTAGAACCGGGATTCGCCGGGGTCACCCTGACGCCCGGAGCGGCCGCGCAGCTGGTTGTCGATACGGCGGGATTCGTGCCGTTCGGTGCCCAGCACGTACAGGCCGCCCGCGGCGATCACGTCCTCGGCCTCGCGCGCGCACTCGGCCTTGACCGCCGACAGCGTCTCGTGCCAGGCCTTCTCGTACTCCTCGGGCGTCTCCACCGGGTCCAGGCCACGTTCGCGCAACCGCTTGTCGGTGAGGAAGTCCGGGTTTCCGCCGAGCACGATGTCGGTACCGCGGCCCGCCATGTTCGTCGCGACGGTGATCGCGCCCAGCCGGCCGGCCTCGGCGATGATGGAGGCCTCCTGCTCGTGGTACTTCGCGTTGAGCACGTTGTGCGGGATGCGGCGCTTGGTGAACTGGCGCGACAGGTACTCCGAACGCTCCACGCTGGTGGTGCCGATCAGGACGGGCTGGCCCTTTTCGTAGCGCTCGGCGACGTCGTCGACGACCGCGATGTACTTGGCCTCTTCGGTCTTGTAGATCAGGTCGGACTGATCGGCGCGGATCATCGGTTTGTTGGTCGGGATGGGCACCACGCCGAGCTTGTAGATCTCGTGCAGCTCGGCCGCCTCGGTCTGCGCGGTGCCGGTCATGCCGGCCAGCTTGTCGTAGAGGCGGAAGTAGTTCTGCAGCGTGATCGTGGCCAGCGTCTGGTTCTCGGCCTTGATCTCGACGCGCTCCTTGGCCTCGATGGCCTGGTGCATGCCCTCGTTGTAGCGACGGCCCACCAGCACGCGACCGGTGAACTCGTCGACGATGAGCACGTCACCGTCGCGCACGATGTAGTCCTTGTCGCGCTGGAACAGTTCCTTGGCCTTCAGGGCGTTGTTCAGGTAGCTGACCAGCGGCGAGTTGGCCGCCTCGTAGAGGTTGTCGATGCCCAGCTGATCCTCGACGAACTCGACGCCGAGTTCGTGCACGCCGACGGTGCGCTTGCGGATGTCGACCTCGTAGTGGACGTCTTTCTCCATCAGCGGCACGATCCGCGCGAACTCGGTGTACCACTGCGACGCGCCGTCGGCGGGGCCGGAGATGATCAGCGGGGTGCGGGCCTCGTCGATGAGGATCGAGTCGACCTCGTCGACGATCGCGAAGTTGTGCCCGCGCTGGACCAGGTCGGCCAGGGAGTGCGCCATGTTGTCGCGCAGGTAGTCGAAGCCGAACTCGTTGTTGGTGCCGTACGTGATGTCGGCGGCGTAGGCGGTGCGGCGCTGGTCCGGGGTCATCTGCGCGAGGATCACGTCGACCTCCAGGCCGAGGAACCGGTGCACACGGCCCATCCACTCGGCGTCGCGCCTGGCCAGGTAGTCGTTGACGGTGACGATGTGCACGCCCTTGCCGGACAGCGCGTTGAGGTAGGCCGGGAGCACACCGGTCAGCGTCTTGCCTTCACCGGTCTTCATCTCCGCCACGTTGCCGAAGTGCAGCGCCGCGCCGCCCATCAGCTGCACCTTGAACGGCTTCTGGTCCAACACCCGCCAAGCCGCCTCGCGCGCGACGGCGAACGCCTCGGGCAGCAGGTCGTCGAGGCTTTCGCCGCCCTCCACGCGCTTTTTGAACTCGTCGGTCTTGGCCCGCAGTTCAGCGTCGGTCAGCTTCTCGACGTCGCCTGCCAGGGAGTCGACGTAGTCGGCCACCCCCTTGAGGCGTTTGACCATCCGGCCCTCGCCGAGACGCAGCAACTTTTGCAGCACGCTAGTTCCCCTATGGGTTTGGAAGTCTTGAGCTGAACCCATGGTAGGCGACATGCGCCCCGACCCGGCCCCGCTACGTCAGGCCAGGCGAAATAGTGGTCGGTCCGGCTCAGGCGAGCCGAATCAGGCCCCGGTTCAGGCGAGCCGAATCAAGCCCCCGGCTCAGGCGAGCCGAATCAAGCCGTAGTCGTAGGCGTGCCTGCGGTAGACCACGGACGGCAGGTCGCTCTCCTTGTCGTGGAAGAGAAAGAAGTCGTGGCCGACCAGTTCCATCTGCGACAGCGCGTCGTCGACGGTCATCGGTGTGGCCGGATGCTCCTTGATCCGCACGATGCGTCCTGGCTCGTGCTCGTCGAGCGCGGCCCCGTCGTGTTCGGGCGGGCTGGCGGTCAGCGGCTCAGGCGGTGCGGTGACCGCGGTGGCCTTGGCAACCGAGACCGGGGTCTTGTCGCCGTAGTGGATCTTGCGCCGGTCGCGCGCGCGACGCAGCCGTTCGGCAAGCTTGTCCACCGCGGATTCCATCGCGCCGTAGAAGCTGTCGGCACAGGCTTCGGCGCGGACCACCGGGCCGCGTCCGCGGGCGGTGATCTCCACGTGTTGACAGTTCTTGCGTTGACGACGGTTGCGCTCGTGGTCGAGCTCGACGTCGAACAGATAGATCGTGCGGTCGAATCGTTCCAGGCGTGACAGTTTCTCTGCGACGTACTTGCGGAAGTGGTCGGGGATCTCGACGTTGCGGCCGGTGACCGCGACTTCGGCGCGCGGTCGGGGTTCGGACGTTTCGTCCTCGATCACCATCGTTCGGGAGTCCAGGGATTGGCTTGACATGCTTGGCAACTCGTTTCTTCGGCGTCCGCACGCGTCAGCGTGCCCGGTTGTCGTGGATCCGCACCGACGGGGCTTGCATGTCTCGCCGCTCGCCGGTGCAAGGTGTCGTCTACTCACCTCCTACCGCGTCGGCGATGCTGGCGCTTCGATCTTCAGCGCCGGCCGTGAGTCATTCACGGGTGTTGAAGCCGACGGTAGCCGCGTTCACCCGGTAGTGCCAGTGAAACCGGGTACCTGTTTCCAGTTCTTCACCTCGGTCTGATATGTCGGGCCTGACACCTGGGCTCACGGCGCCGGTCACGCGTTTGCCACAACCAGCACGGCCGCCACGCGCGCCCCAATGGTGTGCAGCACGCGAACCGACTCAGCGGCTGTGGCGCCGGTGGTGACGACGTCGTCGACGACGAGCACTTCGCCCGCGACGGGCCGCACGAGCCGGAGCCGGCCGCCGATGTTGCGCTGCCGGTCGGCGCTGGACAGTCCCACCGAATCCGCCACGAACGCGCGCGTACGCAGCGCTTGGACGACGGCCACCGCCGGGAGGCCGGCCGCGGCGGTACGGGCCATCCGGGTCACCGGGTCACCCCCGCGCCGCCGGGCCGACCACCGGCGGGTGGGTGCGGGGACGACCGTCAGCGGGGTGTCCACCAGGCCCCAGGTGAGCAGGTGCAGCAGGCCGGTCCGCAGCGCGCCGGCGAGTGGCCCCAGCAGATCGGCCCGGCCATGTTCTTTGACCGCGATGACGGCGGCCCGCCGCGGCCCCGCGTAACGGCCCAGGGAGTACACCGGAACGCCGGGGTCCGCTCGCGGCGAGACGATGTGCGGGTCGTCGGCCCTGACGGTCAGCGTCGCCGCGCACGCCGCGCACCACCGCGTCGACGGCGCGCCGCAACCGCCGCACTGTAGCGGGAGAACGAGATCGAGCACGCCGACAGTGTGGCGGTGATCGGTGACACCGGGACGGGTACTCGGTGTCCATGCAGGACCAACGGGAGTCGTTGATCGTCGATTGCCTGGTGAGCGCGTTCGCCGATCTGATGAAGGCCGATCCGGATGCGTTCCGGACGAAGTTCCGCAAGATGGCGGCCGAACCCTTCGCCTTCTTCCGCGGCAGCGCCTGCGTCTTCTACGGTGACGTCGCCGCGCGTGAGGACCGTTGGGTCGACGAGCGCACCAGCCGGGTGTGGATTCAAGGCGATCTGCACACCGAGAACTTCGGCACCTACATGGACGGCGCGGGCCAGCTGATCTTCGACGTCAACGACTTCGACGAGGCCTACATCGGGCACTTCACGTGGGACCTGCAGCGGTTCGCCGCCAGCGTCGCGCTGATGTGCTGGCAGAAGGCTCTGTCGGATCACGAAATCAGCAGGCTGATCGACACTTTCACGCGTGCCTACGTCGATCAGGTGCGCTGGTTCCTCCACGCCGACGATGACGCGAGCTTTTCGTTGAATCTCGACACGGCGCGCGGCGCCGTCCTGTCCGCCTTGCCGAGCGCCCGGTTGTCGACCAGGGCCGAGATGTTGAACCGCCTCACCACGGTGGACGACTGGGACAGACGCTTCCGGGACGCCGCGGGCGTGAGACGACTCGAGGACTCCGAACGCGACAAAGTCGAGGCCGCCTTCGCCAATTACCTTGAGACCATTCCGAAAACCAAACGGTTCCAGGGGATCACCTACGACATCAAGGATGTGATCGGCAAGACGGGGCACGGTATCGGCAGCGCGGGCCTGCCGACCTACACCGTGCTGATCGAGGGATTCAACCAGGCGCTGGACAACGACGCCGTGCTCTCGATGAAGCAGGGCAATATCGCCGCGCCCAGCCGCGTCGTCGACGATGGAAGCCTGAGTCGGCACTTCACGCACCACGGCCACCGAACAGCGGTGTCTCAACGCGCACTGCAGGCGCACGCCGATCCGCTGCTCGGCTACACCGACATCGACGACGTCGGGTTCGTCGTCAGCGAGATATCCCCGTATGCGGCCGATCTCGACTGGAGCGAGTTGACCGAACCGGACGAGTTGGCCGAGGTGATCGAACAGTTGGGCCGGGCGGTGGCAAAGGTGCACTGCGTCGGGGATGCCGACAGTGACCAGAAGGTGGTCGAGTTCCAAACGGAGGAGGCGATCGACGCGGTCATCGGTGACCATGTCGACGAGTTCTCGGCCGATCTCGTGGAGTTCGGGCTCGAGTACGCCGGCATCGTGCGCGACGATCACCGCCATTTCGTCGAAGCGTTTCGCGAAGGTCGCATTCCCGGCGTCACGTCAACCTGACCTGCTCAGCTCAGAATGATCGAATCTTCCCGCAGTTGAATTGGTTTCGACTCCAAAGCACGAGTTGCCGGTCCGTTGGCCACCGTGCCGTCGAGGTTGAACCTGCTGCCGTGGCAGGGACAGTTGATGGTGCCGCCCGCCACGTCGCGCACCGTGCACCCGGCGTGAGTGCAGGTGGCAGAAAATCCCTTGAAATCCCCTGGCGTCGGTTGCGTCAACACCGTCTGGTCGACGATGACACCTCCGCCGACCGGAACGTCGGCGACCTTTGCGAGGACCACAGCCGGTGCCGCCACGCCACCGGTCGTCGTCACGGCCGGCTCCTCGGCGGGCTGGGGATCCTTGCCATAGGTGCTGCAGGCGGCCAGCGCGCCCGTCGCGATACCGAGCCCGGCGCCCACGAGAAACTGTTTGCGTTGCATGGCGATTCCCTTCCTCAGAATCTCAGTCCGCTGGTCTGGAAGAACCACAGCGCCGAGGTGAGCCAGACATACACCAACCCGAAGAACACCAGTCCCCCGACGATGGGAAGCACCCAGCCGCGGAGCCCACCGCGCGTCAGCAGGATCATCTTGGTGACGAAGACCCCGTAGAAGAAGCAGCCGAACAGCGAATGGAACAGCACCCGGCTGTCCGTGTCGGCAGAGCCCAGCGCGTAGAGGCAGTGCACGGCCACCGGCACGGTCGCCAGCACCGCCAGCCGCCCCGACCATACATGGGCCGTCGCGATCCACGCCGGTGCGCGCCCCCCGGGTGTCAACCGGTACATCACGAACGCCGAGAACAACTGTAACAGCGCCAACAGAACCGCAAGGGTGGCCAGCCACGACTTCACCGCCGTCCCGCTGGAGAAGCCCGCCACATTGATCGAAAAGAATTGCGGCTCATGGACTCTGCCGAACACTCCGAGTGCCACGGCGACCAGTGCGCCCAGGCCGACAGCGATCAGGATTCCCGCCGTCCCGGTGTTGCGGGTGGCCATCACCTCAGAAGCGGAATCAGGCATCGCCGCCACCCACGCGAACAGCCCTGACCCGCTGCCCGTCGATGACCGCAGTCCCGTCGGTGGCGAGAACCGGTGCGGGACCGAGGGATCCGTCGCTGCGGCGCAGCACTCCGGTGACATCACCATCCGCGTCGACGATCCAGCTGCTCCGCACGCCCTCCCGCTCGTAGCGGTAGAGGCCCGCGGGTGCCTCGGCGGCCGGCGCGGTGAACACCCAGTTCTTCTCGCCGATGGTCAGCGACCCCACCATCGCATTGCCTTCGAGGTGGCCGTCGAGAACGCCGGTCTTGTCCTTGCTCGTCAGGTTCACGACACCGTCTGCGGCGGCGCCCCTCAGCCACACCTCCACCGAGTCGCCGTCACAGGCATATGCGATCGCCTGGTCGCCGTCGACCGAGATCTCCAACGTGATCTCGCCGGTCGCCGTCGGCACGGTTCCGAGGTAGTCGGCCCTGACCGGAAAGCCCGTCGCGGGCGGTTGCGGCGCGCTCGCCGGCGGCGGAGCGCTCGACGTGGCGACCGATTCGGTCGCCGGGACGGCCGCGGGCGCTGGTTCCTGAGAAACGTTGCCGAGCCACAGCGCGGCCGCCAGCGCGGCGACCGCGCCCAACGTGATCAACGGACCGCGAGTCCTCATCTTCACTCCTTGGCTGATAGCAAACGCCTGCGGGCGTCGTTCTGTCAGCACAACGGGTGACACCGGAGGTCGGTTCACATCGATTTCTCGCGAACGCAACACCAGGGTCGTGACGAGGGTGGTGTCCGCAACCCTGGTGTTGCTTTCGCGAGCCGGCTCTAGCCCGGCAACACGGGTTCGGCGCCCGGCACCAGCAGCGGGCGCACCTCGGCCCACGCCGGATCGTCCTCGGCCACCGAACCGGACAGTTGCACGACCCCGCGGGCATCGGCCACGTACACCGTCGACGGGTTGGCCGCCACGGTGGTGACCGGCATCAGCAGGTTGCGGCTCGGCCCGTCGGAGTTGACGCCGTCGAGGTTGACGTAAGAGACCGGATGCTGCGGATCGGTGCGGCTGACCACGATGTCGTCGCCGGTACGCCATGACAACGACACCACGGTGTTGCCAAGGCCGTACCCCAGCCGCCGCGGGTAGGTCAACGCATAGCCGCCGCCGGGGGTCTGCTCGACGCCGGCCAGGACCACCCGGCCCTCGATGACCATCGCCGCGCGCGTGCCGTCACGCGACAACTGCAATTCGGTGATCACGCCGGGAAACCTGCTCGACACCAGCGTGGAGTCGATCGGTATACGAGCCGGCTGGCCCGACGCGTCCTGGATGACACGCACGACGTTGTTGCCGTCGATCACCACCCAAACCGCGTTGTCGAGCGACCAACTCGGCCGCGACAGGCTTCGCGCATCCAACACCTGCGACGCCGCCCCGCCGAGCGCGCCCACCCACATCGACGACGCCATGTCCGGTGCACCCGGGCGCACCGTGACGATCGACGCCACCTCCTGACCCGTGCGGGACACCGCCGCCGACGTCTGGTTCGGCATCTGCCCGAACTGTCCGGGAACCCGCGGCGCGCGCAGGCCGTCGAGCGCGACGAGCGAACCGTCCACCAACGCGTGCAGGCCCGCCGCCACTCCCGAGGCCGCGCCCGGATCGGTGGCCGCCACGTCGGAGGTCTCCCAACCGTCGGTGAACCGGTCGTCGAGGGCGGCGCCGTCGGCGTTGATCACGTACGGCCCATTGACCCCCGCGCGTGACAATGTCCAGATGAGTTGTGCCGCAAGCAGTTGCCTGCTGTGCGGATCGGTGGTCGACAGGTTGTCCACATCGATTCTGGCCCCGCCATAGCCCCGGCCGACGCCCATCTTGCCGCCGTCGGCGCGCGTCACCGGGCCCCGCAGTTTCAGCGGCGGTTCGAGGAGATTGCGGACGGTCTTGGCCATCTCCGGTCGCGGTCCGGCGATCAGCTTGCTCACCAGTTCGGTGGCCAACTGGTCGGGATCGGACACCGCGACATAGCGCGGATCGGGCACCACGGTGCCGCCGGTGGGGTCGACGAAATACAGGGTGTTGCGCCGATAGGTGGCCTGGAACTGTTGCCAGTCGAGGAAGACGCCGTTGGGCAGCTTGTCGATGCGCCAACCGTCGGCGGTCTTGATCAGTTCGATCGGCCCCGGGTCGGGTAGCGCGCCCTCTCCCGTCTCGAACACACCCATGTCCGACAGCGACCCGAGGATGTCGGCGCGCATGGTCACCGACACCCGGTCGGGCCCGCGCGTCTCGACGAACACCACGTTGTCGATCAGCAATGCGCTGCCCGCATCATCCCAAGCCTGGGAGGCGGATTCGGTGAGGAACTGGCGTGCGGCCAGATGCCGGTTGGCGGGATCGGCGGTGGCTTTGAGGAATTCGCGCAGCAACACGTCCGGGTCCATGCCCGGAGTCGGCTCGGGCAGGCTGGGCGGGGCGGGCCGGTCGACGGTTCCGATGGCTTGCGGCGAGGACGAACTCGGCACGCCGGCGCAGCCGGTGAGAACCAACGCCAGCGCACTCAGTACGGCCAGCAGGGTTCTCACACGGACTCCTGCGCGGGTTCGCGATCGCGGCTGCGCGGCGGCACCTCGTCGGGCCCAACGGGTTTCAACGGCAACGGGCTGGTGGTCACCTTGTGCCCGCGCACGAGCGGCAGCGTGAGCCGGAAGCAGGCACCCTTACCCGGCTCCCCCCACGCCTCCAGCCTGCCCTGGTGCAGGCGGGCGTCCTCGATGCTGATCGCCAAACCGAGACCGGTGCCACCGGAACGACGCACCCGCGAGGGATCCGACCGCCAGAACCGGCTGAACACAAGTTTCTCCTCGCCGGGCCGCAGCCCGACCCCGTGGTCTCGGACGGTGACCGCGACGGTGTCGTCGTCGGCGGCCATCCGGATGCGGACGGGTTTGTGCTCGGCGTGGTCGATGGCGTTGGCGATCAGGTTGCGCAGGATGCGCTCCACGCGCCGCGGATCGACCTCGGCGATGACCTCCTCGGTGGGCATGTCGACAACCAGTTCGACGTCGGCGTCGGCCGCGAGGTGCCCGACGTTGTCCAACGCGCTTTGCACCGTCGACCGAAGATCCAGCGACTCGACCGACAGTTCGGCGACACCGGCGTCGTGGCGGGAGATCTCCAACAGATCGTTGAGCAGCGTCTCGAACCGGTCGAGTTCGCTGACCATCAACTCGGTGGACCGGCGCAGCGCGGGATCGAGATCCTCGCTGTGGTCGTAGATCAGGTCGGCGGCCATGCGCACTGTGGTCAGCGGGGTGCGCAGTTCGTGGCTGACGTCGGAGGTGAACCGGCGCTGCAGGTTGCCGAACTCCTCGAGCTGGGTGATCTGGCGGTGCAGGCTCTCGGCCATGTCGTTGAACGAGACGGCCAGGCGGGCCATGTCGTCCTCGCCGCGCACCGGCATGCGTTCGGTGAGGTGGCCTTCGGCGAACCGCTCGGCGATGCGCGACGCGGACCGCACCGGCAGCACGATCTGGCGCGCCACCAGCAAGGCGATCGCAGCGAGCAGACCGAGCAGCACCACGCCGCCGGTGGCCATCGTCCCGCGCACCAACGCGATCGTGGACTCCTCGTTGGTGAGCGGGAAGATCAGGTAGAGCTCGAGGTTCGTCACCGACGACGACGTCGGACTGCCCACGATCAGCGCGGGCCCGGAGAAGCCGTCGGTGTGCACGGTCGCGTACTGATAACTGACCTGGCCGGCCTTGACGAACTCCCGCAGCGTGTTGGGCACCTGCTGGACCGGGCCGGCCGCGGTCGCCGCGCGGGGTCCGTCGCCCGGCACCACCAGCACCGCGTCGTAGGTTCCCGCGAGGCCCGGTTCGGCATCGGCGCTGCGATCGATCAGCGTGTTGCGCGCCAGCTGCAGGCTGCTGTCCAGCGAGCGGGTCTCCTCACCGCCGACGATTCCGCTGACGGTGGTGCGTGCGCGATCGATCTGCTCGGTCGCCGCGCGCACCTTGACCTCGAGGATGCGATCGGTGATCTGGCTGGTCAGAACGAACCCGAGCACCAGGATCACGGCCAGCGACAGGCCCAACGTCAACGAGACGACGCGCAGCTGCAACGAGCGCCGCCACGCGAGGCTCAACGCCCGCCCCAACGCCCCCAGCCCGCGCACCAGCGGCGCCGAGCGCCGATGGATGCGTCGTCTGGAGCTGAAGATCACGGCGCCCGCCGAGCGGTCAACACGGCGACCGTCAAACGGTCGGGATCACGACCACGGCCGAGAGCCGTGCATGTCACGGCGGTCCGGCCTTGTACCCCACTCCTCGAACCGTGAGCACCACCTGCGGGTTTTCGGGATCCTTCTCGACCTTGGCCCGCAACCGTTGGACATGCACGTTCACCAAACGGGTGTCCGCGGGGTGGCGATAACCCCACACCTGTTCGAGCAGCACATCACGAGTAAACACCTGCCGCGGTTTGCGCGCCAACGCCACCAACAGGTCGAACTCCAGAGGGGTCAGCGAAATCTGTTCGCCCTGGCGGGTGACCTTGTGCGCGGGCACGTCGATGTCGACGTCGCCGATCGAGAGCATCTCGGCAGGCTCGTCCTCGTTGCGCCGCAGGCGGGCCCGCACCCGCGCGACGAGCTCTTTGGGTTTGAACGGTTTCATCACGTAGTCGTCGGCGCCGGACTCCAGGCCCAGTACGACGTCGACCGTGTCGGTCTTGGCGGTCAGCATGACGATCGGCACGCCGGAGTCCGCGCGGAGCACCCGGCACACGTCGATGCCGTTCATCCCGGGCAGCATCAGGTCGAGCAGGACCAGATCGGGCCGCAGCTCGCGGACCGCGGTCAGCGCTTGGGTGCCGTCACCGATGACCGCGGTGTCGAAGCCTTCGCCCCGCAGCACGATGGTGAGCATCTCGGCGAGCGACGGGTCATCGTCGACAACCAGAATCCTTTGCCTCATGGAGACCATGGTGTCACCGAATTGCGATAAACCCCGGCTACCACACGGCGCGTTTCGCGCTTTGACCGGCGAATCGTGCCGAACGGGGCTAGTGAGCGCCCAGTTCGGCGGCGAGCGCGGCCGGATCGACGTCGGGTCCGGCGACCTTCCAGCGTCCGCACCACTGCGATGCGGCCAGTGCGGCGTAGACGTCGGAGGTGCGTTGCTGCAGCCCGCCGTCGCGTTCGTAGGCGTCTTTGGCCCGGTCGACCTCGGTGTTGGCGCGCCGCTCGGCGCGCTGGGCCGCCAGTTCGATCGGGACGGCCAGCAGCACCTGGGCGTCCGGCCGCGGTAGCGCGAGGCGCTCGTACTCCAGTGCACGCACCCACTCGACGACCTCGCCGTCGGCGCCCTGATGAAGGCGCGCGGCGCTGTAGGCGGCGTTCGAGGCGACGTAGCGGTCCAGGATGACGACGTCGTAGGCGTCCTGCAGACGTTCGATCTCGGCTCGGGCGCGGGCACGGTCGAGCGCGAACAGCACCGCCATCGCGTACACGGAATCGGCGAGGTCGCCGTGGGATCCGTGCAGCGCCTCGGCGGCCAGGTCGGCCTCCACCGATCGGCCGTAACGCGGGAAGGCCAGGCTCGTCACCGTCCTGCCGTCGGCTTCGAACGCGGTTCGCAGACCGTTGGTCAGCGTGCGCTTACCGGCTCCGTCGACCCCCTCGATGACCATCAGCACGGCTGTGAGACTAGCGATGTCCGATCGCCGGCCGCGGCATCAGACGTCGTGTTCGGCCGGATCGGTGTTTCGCGAGATCGCCTCCAGACGTTCCAGATCGGCCGGGTGAAGGCCGGGTTGCTCCGCCATGGCGTCCATCAACAGTCGGATCTGGCGATCCAGCGCGGGTATCAACTCCCCGCGGCCCTCGCTGCGAGCGTGCTCGATGAGCATGCGGAGCACGCGCAGCACGGTGGCCACCACGTTGGGCTGGCCGACCGAGCTCTGGCGGATCTGGTCGAAGGCGTGCGCGACGTACTCCTCGTGCGACAGATCCCAGGGGCGAACGAGGATCCTGTCGTCGGGTCCGCAGACCGACTGCGGCGGCATGTCCGCCGTCAGCAGTTTGCGCATGAGGCTGCCGAGTCTCAGCACCACGTCGGCCGCGGTGGTCGGGTCGTTGATGGCGGGGCTGAGCGCACGCAGCGCGATGTCGACCAGTTGGCGGATCCCGAAGTCGACGTCCTGCTGCATGGTGCGGATGTCGGCCACTTCGACCGTCGACATCAGCCTGCGCTCGACGCGTTCGGCGTCGGGGGGAACCGGCCACAGCGTCATCAGCACCTCACCCTGGTGGATGTAGGCGCCGGTCCGGGTTTCGAGCCGCACCACGGTCGCGGGCGGGACCGCCGCCAGGATGTACCTGCTGGCCGACTGGGTGACCCAGCCGTCGCTGCCGGCGTGAACCGTCAGATGTTGTTCGGAGTCCGGTGTCGGCGGGTGTGGGGCCGGTGTCTCCATCCGCGTCTGCCGCGCCTGCTCGTCGATGACCTCGTCGGCCTCCGTGGCAATGGTGCGCACCACCTCCCCGACCTGCAGACCGTATGCCAATCGGTTGAGGTAGGCGATGATCAGCAGCACCGTCACCACCGCCAGTACGACCGCCGTCGTCATCGACACCCGCGGCGCATTCGACATCGGGTCCCCGCTGATATGGCGAAGGGTCAGCACACAGAAGACGAAGGTGCCCACCAGCAGGCCGATGACCAATTGGCTGAGCCGGTCGCGGATGAACGACCGCATCACACGTGGTGAGAACTGGCTGCTGGCCAATTGCAGGCTGACCACCGTGAGCGAGAACACCACCCCTGCGGTGGTGATGGTGGCGCCGGCGACGGTGCTCAGTAGCCATGTCGCCGCGTTGCTGTTCATTTCGAGGGTCAGCGGGAGTGAGGTGTTCACGCCCACGATGTCGTCGAGGTAGGCCGTCGCCTCCGCCAGGGCAATGCCGCCCAACAGGACCAGCGCGGGCAGCGCGAACAGACTTTCGCGAAAGTGGTAGAGCGCTGTGGAGATCCGCAGTGCCGAACGCGGAGCGGGACGGCGCATCATCCCGACGTTTCCGAGTGACGTTGCACCGCAACGGGTTCCAGGTTGTCGGCGACGGGGGTTTCGTAGGGCACGGCTAGCTCCGGTGCCCGATGAAAGGGTCGACCAGACGCTGTGCGTCCACATCCGGCCGTTGAGGTGAGGAACTGCTCGGGGTCACCATGAATCCTCCCGGGGTCAAAAGCACGTGTTTCACCGGATACCCGGCAGCGGCGGTGGGTACCACGTTTTCGATCATGCTCGGAAGTGTCGACGACCAGGCTGCGGGTAGTCCTCGAAAGCCAAGCCGAAACCGAACGCGAAGGGGATCCGTGATGTCTGACTGGCAGTCGTTTTTCGTTCCCGCCGTCCCCTTGCTCGACGGTGTCCTGCGCGGCACCGTCACCTTTCTCGCGCTGCTCGTCCTGATGCGGATCGTCGGCCAGCGCGAGTCCGGGGGCCTTGGCATCACCGACGTGCTAATCATCGTGCTGGTCGCCGAAGCCGCGGCGCCGGCGCTGTACACAGACGAGACGACACTCATCGACAGTTTCGTCGTGATCGTCACGATCCTGTTCTGGAGCGTGGCGGTCGATGCCATCGCGTACCGGTTTCCGTTGTTCGCCCGCGTCGTCAAGGCGCATCCCAAACCACTGATCCGTGACGGGAAGCTGAACCGCCATACCATGCGTCGCGAGTTCATGAGGCGCGACGAAATCGAGTCGCAGCTGCGACTGCATGGGATTTCCGACGTCGAAGGCGTACAGCGGGCTTATCTCGAACCCAACGGAATGATCAGCGTGCTGCGGCGGGACGGCGCCGAGAACGGACCCGTCGAGAAGCCCGAGGCGCTCTGATTTCTCTACCGGTCCGCCAGGCGGTCGGCGACGGCGATCACCCGTTGGGTCATGTGCTCGAGTGCGGCGTTGACGGCATCGTTGACGGGGGACTTGTTGTCCGGTCCGGTGATGTGGCTGACGCCGTACGGGTTTCCATCGGCGAACTTGAGCTCGTTGGTGTACCCGGGCGGAACGATGATGCCGCCGAAGTGCATCAGCGTCACGTAGAGGTTGATCAACGTGGTCTCCTGGCCACCGTGCGCGGTCTGCGACGACGTGAACCCGGCGTAGACCTTGTCGGCGAGCTTGCCCTGTGCCCACAGCCCACCCAGCGTGTCGATGAAGGTGCGGAAAGGCGCTGCGGGAGAACCGAATCGGGTCGGTGAGCCGAAAATCACCGCGTCGGCCCACACGATATCGTCCCCCGTCGCCGACGGAAGGTCCTTGGTGTCTTCGTAGTTGGCCGACCAGGCGGGGTTGTTCGCGAACGACTGGGGATCGCGGGTTTCGGCGACAGGGCGGAACCGGACCTCGGCGCCGGCCTTCTCCCCGGCCTCGGCAACGGTGCGCGCCATCGCGGTGCCGTGCCCCGTCGCGGAGTAGTAGATCACTGACAGTTTCACCATGATTGGCTCCTTCCGATCGATGTGTGATTGATGAGGGTTCCTCTTTCACCGCCGTCTAATCCACGGTGCTGCGCGCCGACGCAGCCGCTCGCGGGATCTCGCCCGACGACGTGAGGTCTCGGGCGAACCGGACCAAAAGCGTGGCGAGGTCCCGCCGGTCGCCTTCGGGCCAGTGCGCGAATGCGCGCGCGACGACATCGGTGCCCGCGACGTCCATGCGTTGACAGGTCCGGCGCCCCTTGGCGGTCGCGGTGAGCAGTGCGGCCCGTTGGTCGGCGGGATCCGGGCGCCGGCGGATCAGATCACGCTGTTCGAGCCTTCGAACCTGCAATGACATCGTGGACTTGTCCACGCCCTGCCAATGAGCGAGGTCGGAGATCCGCACCGGACCGCTGGAGACGATGGCGCGCAACAGATCCACGTCGATCGGCGAGAAATCCTGTCCGGCCCGTCCGAGCAGCGCGGCGCGCGCATCGGGGCGGTTGGACCACCGCGCGATCTGCCTGATCGCCTCGTACACGGCCCGGTCTTCGCCCTCTTCGTGTTTGGCCACCGCGTCCACACCTGCCTAATAGTTGGTATCTACCAACCAAACATACTATAGTTGGGTAGTACCAACCAACTAGATCAGATAGGAGAGTTTCATGACAGCGACGTTGAACAGAAACCCGCTGGAGTCGATGGTGCTGCGCGTGTACCCGACCTACGAGGAGGCGCAGCGTGTGGTGGATCGACTGTCGGACGAGGGCTTCCCCGTCGAACGTGTGCGCATCATCGGCCACGGCGTCGACAGCATCGAGCAGGTGACCGGCCGGATGACCAATGGCAAGGCCACGCTGACAGGCGCCGCGGCGGGGGCCGGATTCGGTCTACTGTTCGGGCTGCTTTTCAGCCTCTTCGTGCTCGTCCCGACCGGTGTGTTGCTGACGCTGCTGGGCAGCCTGTTGATCGGCGCCTTCTGGGGCGGTGTCTTCGGCTTCATCGCGCACTGGACCACCGGTGGCCGGCGTGACTTCTCGAGCATCTCGGGCCTCGTGGCCAAGAGTTACACGGTGCAGGTCGACGCCCCCTACTTCGACGAGGCCGTTCGCATCGCCGACGGGATCTGAACCGCTCGACGACCGGTTTGTGCCGAACCGCCGGGGGTAGCCCTTCGGCGGCGGCACCCCCTGATCTCGAAGCGATCTAGAGGAGAAAGGACACGAATATGACCCGATATGTCCTCGAGGCCACCGGTTGGGTGGTCACGTGACCAAACCACAGACCTTGATCAGCGCCGTGGCCCTGGCGGTGGGCGTGGGTGCGGTGATCGCGTCCCTGGTGGCCACCGACACCGACGTCGGCGCCGGCCTGACCTTCGGCTTCGGCGCGTTCATCGCGTTCTTCGCCCTGTTGTCGCTACTGGTGCGCAACCGGGCGCCCGACTACTTCGGACTGCTGGTGGTGGGCGTGATGACGTTCCTGCTGCCGTTCCTCGGCGAGGCGTTCGTCAGCGACCGCGGCGCCGCGTGGACCGCCTGGGTCGCGGGCTTCGTCGCGATGGTGCTCGGCGGCGTGGGTTGGCTGCGCTCGACACCACCGGCCGGTCTCGTCGCCCCTGGAGCGCACCCGGCGGATCCCGGTGGGCGCCGCCGCTTCTCCGGCTGGATCGGCAGGCTCGCCCTGGTCGTCGGCCTTGGGACCGCGGTACTGGCCGCAACGGTCGTGCGCTCCTCGACCGTCGGCATCATCGTCATCATCGGCCTGAGCGGCATGGCAGCGGTGATCGGGTTGTGGTCGCTGCTGGCCGTCGACCCGACGCGCGACTATCTGACGCTTGCCGTCGTGGGATTCGCGCTCTTCCTGTCACCGTGGGTGGTCAGGTTCTCCGGAGAGTCCGCGGGCTGGACGGCTTGGCTGTCCGGTGCGTTGCTGACCGCGCTCGGTGTCGCCGGCTACCTCACCGGTGAGTCGTCCGATGCCGCCGCCCCTGCAAGCCGCAACATCACCGAGGCCCGCTGACCGACGCCTCTGCCGCCAGCCCGGTCGGGGCCGCCTCGACAGCGTCCTGCGATACCGGCACCGGCTCGGGTATACACCAAGCAATGTCGACCGAAACGCCTCTGCTGCTGGTGCTCGACCTCATCGGCACGTTCGCGTTCGCTCTCAACGGTGCGCTGGTCGCGCTGCGCGCAACGCGTCTGGACATCTTCGGCGTCGTGACGGTCGGCATGCTCACCGGTCTGGGCGGTGGCGTCATCCGCGACATCCTCTTGGATTCGCTTCCGCCGGCGACCTTCGTCGACTGGCGCTACCTGGCCGTGGCAGCGGGCGGCGGCGCGATCGCGTTCGCGCTCAGCCCCGTTCTCGAGCGATTCACCATGCCCATCACCGTCGCCGATGCCGTGGGGTTGAGCGTGTTCGCGGTGCTTGCCGCGTACAAGGCGCTGAACCTCGACTTCGGCGTGCTGCAGGCGGTCGTCGTCGGCACCATCACCGCCGTGGGCGGCGGGACCATCCGCGATATGGCGATCGGGCAGGTACCCACGGTGTTCCGCAGCGAGCTCTACGCGATTCCGGCGATGATCGGCGCAGCCGCTGCTGCGCTGCTCTACGGCCTGGGCGTCCAAAACATCGCGGCGACCCTGGGCGCCGCGGCCGTGTGCTTCGTGATCCGCATGGTCGGGGTGCGGTTCGATATCAACGCCCCACGGCCCCCCTGGCAACGTTGACGCCGCCGCGAAGGACCTCGGCCCCTTATCGAAGGCGGGAGATCCGGCTAGCTTGGATACGGTGACACAGTCAGGGCGCGCAAACGGAGAGCGCAGACGCGAATCGTCCGCGGCATCGAGGCCGTCGAAGATCGAGGACCCCAAACCGTGGCGCACGGAGGGGCTGCCCAACCAGAGCGAGGACGACGGCGGGAACCGTCCGCGGCCGCGCTGGTGGATCGTGCTGATGTACCTCGGTCTCGGTTATCTGGCGGTATTCGGGCTGCTGTCATTCCAGGACTCGCTGGGCGGTCCGGTCACGGTGCCGTATACGGAGTTCACCACACAAGTGGAGCAGCGCAACGTCGCCGAGGTCTTCTCCCAGGGCGAGTCCATCCAGGGCACCCTGCGTGAGGCCAAACCCATTCCGGGTCAAGATGACTCGTCAAAGACCTACGAGCAGTTCACCACCGAACGTCCGACGTACGCCCAGGACGACTTGCTCACCCAGTTGGAGCAGGGCGGCGCCACGGTTTCGGCGGAACCGCTGAGCACCGACCGCGGGATCTTCTGGAACCTGCTGCTGTCCTTCGCCCCGATCCTGCTGCTGTTCGGGTTCTGGTTCTGGCTGTTCAAGCGCGCCCAGAAGATGGGGGCCGGCGGCGGCGGCGGACTGTTCGGCGTGAACTCGCGCAAGCGTGAGCCCGTCGACCCGGAAACGGTCCGGGCCACCTTCGATGACGTCGCAGGCATCGACGAGGTCAAGGCCGAGATCAACGAGATCGTCGACTATCTGCGCCAACCGGAGAAGTACCGCAAGCTCGGCGCCAAGGTGCCCAAAGGTGTGCTGCTGACCGGCCCACCGGGCACCGGTAAGACGCTGCTTGCGCGGGCGACCGCCGGCGAAGCGAACGTCCCGTTCTTCTCCGCCAGTGGCGCCGAGTTCATCGAGATGATCGTCGGCGTCGGCGCCTCCCGGGTGCGGGAACTGTTCGAGGAGGCCCGCAAGGTCGCCCCGTCGATCATTTTCATCGACGAGATCGACACCATCGGCCGGTCGCGCGGCGGCGGTGCCAGCGTCGGCGGGCACGACGAACGCGAGCAGACGCTCAACCAGATCCTCACCGAGATGGACGGTTTCAGCGGATCCGAGGGAGTGGTGGTGCTCGCCGCGACGAACCGCCCCGATGTCCTGGACCCGGCGCTGCTGCGGCCGGGGCGGTTCGACCGCACGGTCACCGTCAACCCGCCCGACCGCAAGGGCCGCGTCGCCATTCTGCGGGTGCACACCCGCTCGGTGCCGCTCGCCGACGACGTCGACCTCGACAAGGTGGCCGCCGCGACACCCGGCATGACCGGCGCGGACCTGGCCAACCTCGTCAACGAGGCGGCGTTGGCCGCCGCCCGCGACGGGCTGACCCACGTGACGGACCGCTACCTGTCCGACGCTCTGGAGAAGGTCCAACTCGGGACTGCCCGCA
The DNA here is from genome assembly GCF_001500045.1 of Mycobacterium sp. GA-1199. GTDB lineage: Bacteria > Actinomycetota > Actinomycetes > Mycobacteriales > Mycobacteriaceae > Mycobacterium. The sequence goes on along the minus strand of NZ_LQIX01000001.1, from coordinate 498,855 downwards.
ACGTGGTGGTCTCCGAGGAGGAACGTCGTCGCACGGCCTATCACGAGGCCGGACACGCGTTGCTCGGCATGCTGCAACCGGGTGCCGACCCGGTGCGCAAGGTGTCGATCATTCCGCGTGGCCACGCGCTGGGCGTCACCTGGTCCACGCCGGAGGAGGACCGCTACGGATACACCGCCGACTATCTGCGCGGGCGCATCATCGGCGCCCTGGGCGGGATGGCCGCGGAAGAGGAGATTTTCGGGGTGGTGACCACGGGTTCTGAAAGCGACCTCGAGACGGCCACCACGGTCGCCCGCAGCATGGTCGGAAGATGGGGCATGTCCGAGCGGATCGGCCCGGTATCGGTGCTGCCCAGGGAAGGCGACCCGCGGATGGGTGGCGTCTCGGACTCGATGCTCGGCGCCGTCGACCAGGAAATCCGTCGACTCATCGACGAGTGCTACGTCGAGGCACGGCGGTTATTGCGCGACAATCGGCGGCGGCTCGAGGGCATCGTCGCGGAGTTGCTTGCCCAGGAGACCCTCGACGAGGCCCAGGTGTACGAGGCCGCCGGCATCTCCAGGGCGGCCACCGCAACGGTGTGACCTCTCAGACGTCGCGCTCGCCGTCCGGTTCGTCGCGTGGCTCGCGCGCAGGTTGGCTGCGACGGTCGGCGGAGCGGGCGATGGCGTGACCGGCGGCCGGCGAGGAAGCCACCATGAAGGCGATGGCCAGAATCGCGAACGCGATGATCGCGGCGTTCTCGGTGGCGATCGAGGACGCCAGCACCGCGATCACTCCGGGACCGGTGGCCAGGCCCTGGGCGTGCAACTGGCTCAAGGTGTCCGGTATCCGCAGCAATCCGTAGACACTGACCGTCAGCAGCACCAGTCCCGCGAACAGCAGCGCCGCACCGACGATGTCGAGCACCAGGGAGATCACTCGAACGGCCCTCCGGATCCGAGGTAGCGCGCGGTCGCGACGGTCGCGACGAACGCGAGCAACGCGAGCGCCACCGCCGCGTTCAGGTAGTAGGGCACGTCGCGCAGATAGCTGACCAACGCCAGCAGCGCCACCAGGAGCACCGCCAGCAGGTCCAGTGCGATGACGCGTTGGAGCACATCGCGCGCCCGCAGCAGTAACAGTCCTCCCGCGACGGTCAGCAGGGTGGTCCAGATCAGGGCGACGACGAGCAACACGGTGGGCATGGCGATCACGGAAAGACGCGGCGCTGCGCGCGCTCGTAGGAAACGGTCTGCTCGCGACGGATGGCGTCGGGGTCGCGGGCGTCCAGGACGTGCAACACCAGCGTGCCCTTCTCGTCGTCGACGTCGACGACGACGGTGTCCGGCGAGAGCCCGACGCGTATCGCCCAGGCCGTCGCCGACGCCGGTGAGCCGGGACGGATCGTCATCGTCACCTGACCGGGCGCCATCGGCCGCAGGCCCAGACAGTGCCGCGACACCGTCCAGCTCGCGCGGCACATGTCGAGCACCGTGACGCCGATCAGCGCGGGCACCCCGGCCATCCGGCGCCACGGCGTCGTGCCGGCCGGCCGGTCCGGCTGCCAGCCCTGTTTCCGCATGGCGGTTCCCGCCAGCACGATCAGGGTCGCGAGCAGCGCCCCGATGAGAATGTCGGCGGGCTCGACGCTGCTGAGCACCATCAGGTAGACGGCGGTCAGCAAGACGATCCGGACCATCGCGGCAATCATGTGGACCTCCCGGTGAGGACTTCGGCGGCGGTGTTGCTGAGGATCAGTAACGGCTCGGGCCACAAGCCCGTGACCACGACGAGAAGAGCGAAGGCGGCCACCAAGGTGCGCGCCGAAACAGGGCTCACCGCAACGGGTTCGGCGGGCGTGAGATCGGTGCGCCAGAACCGCCGCTGGTAGCTGGGGAACATGTAGACCAACGACAGCACGCTGCCGATGAGGAGCAGTACGACCAGGGCCGCACTGTCGGCGGCGATCGCGGTGCGGAACAACTCGAGCTTGCCGACGAAACCGAGCGCCGGTGGCACGCCGGCGACACTGAATGCTCCGATCGCGAACGCGGCGGCCACCATCGGCCCACGCAGTCCGTCGGCCAGAAACAGCAGTCCCTTGTTGAGCGCGTTGACCACGCTGTAGAGGACGGCCGCGGCGAGCCCGATCGGACCGCCCACGCCGAGCGCGACGAGGACGTAGCCGACCTGTCCGATCGCCGAGTAGGCCAGCGTCTCGCCGATGTCACCGCGCGACACCGAGACCACCCCGCCGTAGAGGATCGACGCGACACCGAGCACCACGAGTGCGGTCGCCGCGAACCGCAGTTCCTCGCCGAAGATTCCGGCGCCGAAGCGCAGAAGTCCATAGCCGCCGATGTTGGCGACCGCGCCGCTGAGGATGGCGGCCACGGCGGGCCGGGTTCCCGCGTACACCGTCGGCAGCCAGAAATGGAACGGGAAGAGCCCGAGTTTGACGCTGAACGCGACGAAGTAGCCGACCGCAACCAGCAATGTCGCGTTGGCGCCGACGCCGTGGATGCGCTCAGCGACGTCGGCCATCGCCAACGCACCGGTGATGCGGTACGTTCCCGCGACCGCGATCAGGAACAAGAACGACCCCAGCAGGTTCACCGAGGCGAAGATCAGCGCCGCGCGCAGCTGACGGGCACCGCCGCCGTAGGTGGCCAGAGCGTAAGACGCCATCATCGAGATCTCGAAGAAGACATAGAAGTTGAACACGTCGCCGGTGAAGAACAGCCCCGTCAGGCCTGCCGCCAGCAGCACCACCAACCCGGGAAAGGTGCGGTTCCGCACGCCGACGATGGCTTCGTTGCAGGCCGCGACGAGCAGCACGAGAACCGAGATCAGCGCGAACGTGGCCCCGAGCGCGTCGGCATTCAGCACGATGCCCACTCCGGCCGGCCAGCCGCCGGTCGTCAACTGCCGTCCGCCGTCGGTCACCACCTGCACGGTGAGGACGGCGAGCACGGTCAACGTCGCCGCCAGTGCGGCCACCGCCGACCACGCGACCCAGCGGCGCCGACCGTCCAACGCAACGAGCACCGCACCCGTCGCCCACGGGATGAGCAGGGCCAGCGACAGCGACAGCGAGACCGACATCAGCGCATCACGTCATCTCACTGCTGTCGCGTCGACGGTCGCGCTCGAGTACCTCGTCGTGCGCGATCTCCTGGGCGGCGAGTTCGTCGTGATGCGCTGTGCGCGAGGCGATGACCGCGCGGTGCACGAGGGCGAGCAGCAACGCCAGGGTCGCCAACCCGATGACCAGCGCGGTCAGCACCAGCGCCTGGGGCACCGGATCGCTGACCGGTGCGCCGGCCGGGGGGTCGATCGGAGCCCGCCCGCGTGACAGCCCGGCGCCGATGAGCGTCACCACGGCGGACTGCGAGACGAGCGCGACGCCGACGACGATGCGGATCAGGTCGCGTTGCAGGAGAAGGTAAGCGCCGCAACCGAAAAGCATGGCCGCGGCGACGGCGAACGCCAGGGTCACGACTCCTTATCCCTTCCGTCGTCGGCGGTATCGGTGGCGTGGGCATCGGGTTCGGCCATCTGGTGGAGCAACACCGTCATCACGCCCACGACGAGAAGGAATATGCCGAGGTCGAAGATCAACGGCGTGAACAACTCCAACGATCCGAACGTGGTGACGCGTTCACCGGGGCCGGGTTCATGGCTGAACAACGGCGCGTTGTACAGCACCGGGAAGAACCCGACGGCCAGCGACAAGAGCAGCCCGCCGACCGCACAGTGCGGTGAGTATCGGAGCGGGGGCAACAGGCGCTCGGCGTCGGTGGCTCCGAAAGCCACGTAGCACAAGGCAATTGCGAGCGCGACCACCATACCGGCGGCGAAGCCGTCGCCGACGTCGGTGTAACCCTTGACGATCAGCGCGGCCGCCACCATGATGCTGGGCCCGAGCAGAAGCCGCGCCACCACCCGCAACACCACGCTCGTCCGCCTCACCAGAGTCTGCCTCTCCGCAGCAGAGTCGCCACCCCGACGACGGCGACCAGCAGCACGGTGATCTCCCCGAGCGTGTCCAGGCCGCGGAAATCGCTGATGATCACGGTGACGACGTCCTCGCCGTGTGCGCTCGGCGTGCGCCGGATGTACTCCTCGGCCACCCCGGACATTTGCGTCGGCGCGGACAGGAATCCCCAGATGCTGACGAACGCAGCGATACCCGCGACCCCACCGGCAATCACGTTGCGCCACTGACGAATCCGCTCCGCGCGGTTCGGCGGCGTCGGCTCGACCGGGCCGCTGGACGGGACCCGTTTGGGCAACCGGTTGAACGCGGCGATGAAGACCAGAGTGATCATCGTCTCGACCAGGACCGCCACCAGCGCGATGTCGGGTGCCGCAACCAGGGCGTAGACGGCGGCCAGCGCGAATCCGACCACTGACAGCGCCAGCACCATCCCGACCCGCGTGCCGATCCGGGCGGTCGCCAGTGTGGCGATGGCGACCAGCCCCAGCAGCGGCAGGATCAGCCAGTCGCTTCCGCGTACCGCGCCCACCGCGTACTCGCCGGCCGTCGGCGTCACCGCGAACGCCAACGCGGTCAGCACGCCCGCGGGCACGAGCACGGCTGCGACGCTGCTGCGCAGATCGCGCACCTCCCGGTCGTGGATGGCAGCAGAGATACGCCCCAGCGCGCGAAGGCTTCTGGTGTAAATGCGCAGCGACCCCGCGCGTTCGCCCGCCCGGGCCAGAGCCCGCGCCAGGCTGCCGCGCACCCGGGGCGTGGCGAGCAGCACCGCCGCCAGCGCCCATACGCTCAGCGCCATCAGGTTCGCCGGGCGCGCGTCGAGATGGTAGGCCGGCGACAGGTGCACCGGGGCGGCGTTGGTGACCGAGCCGGCGTCCGCGGCCAGTCCGCTGGCCAGCTGCGGCACCAGCCCTCCGGCCACACTGACCACCGCAAGGACGACGACGGGTGCGGTGAGGACGACAGACACCGCCCGCGGCTGTGCCCGGGTCGGGCCCAGGAACAGCATCATCCAGAAGCGGCCGATGTACGTCAGGGTGAGTACCGCCGCAAGGATGGCGAGCGCGGTCGGTACCGCTCCGGCCGCACCGGCGGCGTCGAAGAAGAGTTCGTCTTTGAAGAACCCGGCCGTCAGGGGCAGCCCCGCCAGGCTCGCGGCCGCGATACCGGCCGCAACGGCGAGCACGGGTTGGCGCCGGCCCAGCCCACCGAGCCGGGACAGTCGATCCTCCCCCGTCGCCATCGTCACCGCGCCCGCGGTCATGAACAGCGCGCTCTTGGCCACACCGTGCGCCAGTACGTAGAACGCGGCCGCGCCCGCCGCGGCCCCGCCGCCGATGCCGTAGAGCATCACGACGTAGCCGTACTGCGAGATCGTCGAGTAGGCCAGCACCTGCTTGAGAACGTCCTGACCCAGCGCGAGCACCCCTCCGACGACGATGGATGCGACGCCGACGACGAACAGGCCGGTCAGCACGACGTCGCTGCGCGCCAGCAGCGGATGTACCCGGCCCAGCACGAGCACGCCCGCCGCCACCATCGCCGCCGAATGTAGATAGGCCGAGACCGGCGTCGGCGCCGCCATCGCCTTGGGCAACCAGAAGTGCAGCGGCACCTGCGCGCTCTTGGCCAGGGCCGCCACTGCGAGCAGCACCGCGGCGACTGTCGTCGTCGTCCCGGGCTCGACCCGCTCGAGCAACACCGGAATCGAGAAGGTTCCGTAACCCGCGTACAACAGCACCGCGGCGATCAGCATCGCCACGGCGCTGGCGACCGTGATCACCAGCGCCATCAGCGCCGCTCGACGCGCCTTCTGTTCGCCCCGGTCGAACCCGATCAGAAAGTACGAGCAGATCGCCGTGATGTCGAAGAAGACGAACAACAGCACGAGATCCTGCGCGGTGGCCAACCCGACCATCGACACGGCGAACAGCACCATCCACGGCCAGAACCGCCACCGCTCCCGCGCCGGCCGGCCTTCGTGCGCCAGGTGCAATGACAGGTACCCGGTCCCGTACCAGAACACGAGCGCACCGATGCCGCACGCCAGCATCGAATACAGGGCGGCCAGACCGTCGAACGAGAAGCTCAGATGCAGGTCCAGCGACGGCACCCACGACACCGTGAACGACCCGCCGCCCGCGAGCCACCCCCACAGGCAGAGCACGAACCCGACGAGCGCGATCGCGCCCGACGCCCATCCCTGCCAGTCCAGCGGCATCCGCGGACGGTTCGACGCGACACCGATCCCCCCGCTGCTGGAGGTTTTGGCCACGAGGTGCTCCTCGTCGACGGACGGACGGACTCCGGGCGGTACCGCTTACATCGCCTCATCATCATTACCCGCGCCGCCGGAATCTACGCGGGCAAACCCCACCGCGACGGCAGTCCGACGAACTAGTGTCCAGGTACCGGCAATCACCGCCCCAGCGATCTCACGATCGCGTGACGAGGAGTTGGCCTTGGCGACAGCCTCCGAGCCGATCGGCGCGCCCGCCGCGATCGGCGACCCCTACGCCTTGGACCCCGCGAAAATCAAAGAGCCGCCGAAGGGTTGGGGACCGAGCGTCCGCTTCCTCGGGCCGGGGATGATCACCAGCGCCGCCGTGGTGGGCTCCGGTGAGCTGATCACCGCCACGACTCTGGGCGCCGAAGTGGGCTTCCTGCTGCTGTGGCTGGTCTTCGTCTCGACGTTCGTCAAGGTGGCCGTTCAGATCGAAGTGGCCCGCTGGTCGATCTCCACCGGGCAGTCGGCCATCGAGGGCTACAACCGGGTGCCGCCGCGGTTCCTCAAGCGCGGCTGGGTCTCCTACCTTGCGGTGCTGATGTTCCTGCAGTTCCTGACCAGTCAGGCCGGTGTGTTGAGCGCCGCGGGCCTCGCACTGTCGCTGCTGGTGCCGATCGGGGGCGACTCGCCGAGCACCGCATCGGTCGGCTTCTGGGTGCTGGTGATGGTGGTGGTCGCCATCGCCATCCACATCGCGAACCGGTACGGGATCGTCGAGAAGGTGTCGACGGTCCTGGTCGTGATCGTCACCGCGGCGGTGGTCGTCCTGGTGTTCGGCATCCAGGCCACCCCGTTCGCGTGGAGCATCTCGGACCTGGCCGGTGGCATGCAGTTCCAACTCGCCGCAGGGACCATGGGAGTCGCGCTGGCGATGTTCGGCCTCACCGGCGTCGGAGCCGGCGAGATCACGTCGTACTCGTTCTGGTGTGTGGAGAAGGGCTACGCCGCCTGGACCGGCCCCAACGACGGATCCGAGGCCTGGGTACGGCGGGCGCGCGGCTGGATCTCGGTGATGAAGAAGGACGTCTGGGTCGCCTGGGTCATCTACACCACCTCGACCGCGTCGTTCTACATCCTCGGCGCGGCGGTGCTGAATCCGCAGGGGTTGGTGCCCGCCGGAAACGAAGTGCTGACGACGATCTCACGGATCTTCACCGACACCGTGGGCGACTGGGTCGGCGTCGTGTTCCTGGCGTTCGCCGCGCTGGCGCTGTACAAGACGATCCTGGCCAACGTCCCCAGCCTCAGCAGGCAGGTCGCCAACGCGATCGCGGTGTTCGGCGTCTTTGACTGGAAGGACTCGACGTCCCGCGACCGGTGGCTGCGCGGCCTGATGGTGGTCCAGCCGATCCTGTGGGGTGTGCTCGGGGTGGTGGCCGCCTCGCCGCTGGCACTGGTGATCCTCGGCGGCATCCTCAACGCCCTGTACCTGGTGGCTGTTTCGGTGGCTAGCCTGTACCTCTCGTTCAGGGAGACCGACCCGCGGATCAAGGACGGCCGGATGTTCACCGTCTATCTGGTCGTCTCCGCCATCGCGATCTTCGCGGTCGGGGCGATCTCGCTCTACGACATGTTCTGACGGGGCCCGGTGACGACTGCCGGCCGCCGCGCCTGGATCGACGCGACCGCGGGAGTCGCCGGCGACATGCTGCTCGGTGCGCTGGTCGACGCGGGCGCCGCGCTGCCGTCGGTGCAGCGCGCCGTGGCCGCCGTCGTTCCCGGTGAGGTGGAGATCGGTACCCACACCACCCGTCGCGCCGGTCTGCGGGCCGTCCGCGCGCAGGTCACCAGCCGCGCGCACGACCACCCGCACCGCCGCTGGGCCGACATCCGCCTACTGCTCGAACGGGCACCGTTGACCATCGGTATCCGGGAGTCCGCGCTGGCGGTGTTCGCTCTGCTCGCCGACGCCGAGGCGCGCGTCCACGGGGTGCCCACCGACGAGGTGACGTTCCACGAGGTGGGCTCGTGGGACGCGATCGCCGACGTCGTCGGCGTGTGCGCCGCGTTGGCCGACCTGGGTGTCACCGAGGTGACCGCAAGCCCGGTCGCGCTCGGATCCGGGCGGGTGAACGCCGCCCACGGCGAGTTGCCCGTGCCCGCACCCGCGGTGCTCGAGTTGTCCCGCGGCTGGCAGGTGTCCTCCGGCGGTGAGGGTGAACTGGCCACGCCGACCGGGATGGCCCTGATCCGAGGGTTGGCGGCGCGGTGCGGCCCCATACCCGAGATGACGGTGACGGCGGTGGGCGTGGGTGCCGGAAGCCGCGACGTGGCGGGCCGGCCCAACGTGGTGCGTGCCGTCCTCGGCGAACAGGAATCCGACGCCGCGATGTCGACGATGTGGGTGCTGGAAACCAACGTCGACGACATCGACCCGCGCGTGTGGCCGTCCACGCTCACCGCGCTCCTCGACGCGGGCGCGGCGGACGCGTGGCTGGTGCCGATCGTGATGAAAAAGGGTCGACCCGCGCACACCCTCTGCGCGCTGGCAGCCGAGGACAAGCGCGATACGCTGCGCTCGGAGATCTTCGCTCTCACAGGGACTTTGGGTGTCCGCGAAGCTCCGGTGCACCGGACCGCACTGGAGCGCGTCGTGGTTCCGGTCACCGTCGAGGGCGGCTCGATCCGGGTCAAGATCGGGTTGCGGGGCGGGACCGTGGACGTGGCCACTCCCGAGTTCGACGACGCGGCGGCGCTGGCACAGCAGCGCGCGGTGCCGGTGCGGCAGGTTCTCGAGGAGGCGATCGCGGCGGCCGCCTCGCGCGGACTGCGGCGTGGAGCGCCATGGCCGGTCGGTGGCGACCCTCAGGCCGGGGCCGCGATCTGAGCCGCCAAATGACCTGCGCCATAACCGTTGTCGATGTTGACCACACCCACACCAGGCGCACAGCTGTTCAGCATGCCCAGCAACGCCGCCAACCCGCCGAACGCGGCGCCGTACCCGGTGGAGGTCGGCACGGCCACCACCGGTGCGCTGACCAGACCCGCGACGACCGCGGGGAGGGCTCCGTCCATGCCGGCGACGACGACGATCACGCGGGCCGCGCGAAGCGCCTCCTGCTTGGCGAGCACCCGGTGCAGCCCCGCGACGCCGACGTCCATGATCAGCTCGGCCGGCCTGCCGAGATGGCGCGCGGTCAGCAGTGCCTCGCGTGCGACAGCGTGATCGGCGGTGCCCGCGGCGACGACGAGCACCAGGCCTCCGACCGGCTGCGGCGGCTGCGCCGGCCACGCCAGCAGGCCGCACTCGTCGGCGCAGAAGACGTCGGGCAGTTCGGCTCGGACGGCCCGGGCATGTTCGGGTGTGGCGCGGGTGAACAACGCGCGGGCGCCGTGCTCGCGCAGTGCCGCGGCGATGGCACGGACCTGTTCCGGCGTTTTGCCTTGGCACAGAACGGCTTCGGGGTAGCCGCGACGCCGGGCGCGGTCGAGGTCCAGCTCGGCGACGGTATCGGGCGCGTCGGGTTCGTCAGTCACCGCGAACGACCATGAGCGGGACGGTGAAGGCGCCGGACTGGATCCCCGCCAGGTCCACGGCCACGAAGCGGAAGCCCGCCGACGTGACGGCGTGGTGTACCTGCGTGCGCAGCTCGCCGGTCGCGCGGCCGATGTCGGCCTGGGGCAGTTCAACTCGGGCGACGTCACCGTGGTGGCGGACTCGGCAATCGTCGAATCCCAGTCGGAACAACTGTCTTTCAGCGCTCTCGATCTGCGCCAGCTTCTGCGCGGTCACGGGCTCGTAGTGCGGGATCCTGGACGCCAGGCACGGCCGGGCCGGTTTGTCGGCACACGGCAGCGACATCACCCGCGCGATGCGGCGCACCGCCGCCTTGTCGAGTCCCGCGTCGGCGAGAGGACGCAGCACACGATGCTCGACCGCGGCTCGCGCACCTGGACGGTCTTGCCGGACAACGTCATCGGCGTTCTCACCGTAGGCGATGGCGTCGAGCCCATGACGCTCGCACACCTCGCTGCCGATGCGGGTGAACAGCTCGTCCTTGCAGTGATAGCAGCGATCCGGGCCGTTGGCCCGGTATTCGGGGCGCTCCCCCTCGCGGGTCTCGACCTCCACCACCGATGCGCCGAGAAAGCGCGCGACATCGTGAGCGGCCGCGCGTTCGTCGTCGGCGAGGCTGGGCGAGACGCCGATGACCGCGAGCACGCGGGACGGCCCCAGCGCGCGGATCGCGAGCCCGAGCAGTGTCGCCGAATCCACCCCGCCCGAGTACGCCACACCGAGTCGGCCGATTCCGTCCAGCTGCGCCGTCACCCGGTCGACTCCCGCCTGGTCGTCCCCGAACACCATGCCCAAAATCCTAGAGGCTCAACTCACGTGCGAGGGTCGCGACGGCGTCACGCAACCGCTCGTCGCCGACGCCGAGGCGGGCCAGCACGCGGTCCACGGCGTCGTCGATCCCGGCTCCGGCGGCAAGCGCGGTGAACTCCTCGGCCGCGACGTCGTCCACGGGAGCGCCCTGACCGCGCAGGTGGCACACCCACGCCGCCAGGATGCGCGCCGCGCCGACCGGTACCCGGCCTGCGGCGAGTTCGGCCCGCACGATGGGCAGCACCCGGATCGGCAGCTTTTGTGAGCCGTCGGCGGCGATCTGGCTCAGCCGGTGGCGGATGCGTGGGTTCGCGTAGCGCTCCCGCAGCGCGTCGCGGTAGGCGGCGATCTCCGCATCGGGCAGCGGCAACTGCCGTGCGGCGTCGTCCCACCACTGCTCCACCCAGCCGAGCACCACCGGATCCGACACCGCCTCGTCCACGGTGTGATGACCGCGCAACGTCGCGGCGTAAGCCATCAGCGAATGAGACCCGTTGAGCAGCCACAGTTTTCGCGCCTCCCATGGCGCGATGTCGTCGACGACGCGGGCTCCTGCCGCCTCCCAACGGGGCCGCCCCCGCGGAAACTCGCCACACAACACCCATTCGGCATACGGCTCGGTGACCACCGCGGCCGGGTCGTGCGCCGCCGCACGGTCCTCGTCGGTGGCGCGCGGCGTGATCCGGTCGACGACGGTGGAGACATAAGCGATTTGCGCAGCGATCCATTCGGCAAGACCCGGGTCCACGGCCTCGGCCAGTTCCGCGATGACCCGCGCGGCCATCGCCCCGTTGTCCGGGACGTTGTCGCACGGTATGAGCGCCAGTCCGGGCAGACCGAGACCGCGCCGCACCGCGAAGCCGAGGACGAACTTGCCGGGCGCGGTGACCACCTCGGCGGCCGAGCCGTGGCCGCGCAACGCGGCGATATCCGCGGCGACCTCCGCGTCGGCGCGGTCCAGGCCACCATCTCCTGCGCGCCGGTAGCCGGCCTCGGTGACGGTCAGCGTCGCCAGCGCCAACTCCGGGAGCGCGAAACAGCGACGCCAGTCGTCGAGGTCCGCGGACACGCTGGTGAGCGAGGAGATGATCTCCGGCCGGTCGCCATCGGCGCCGCGGACCAGCAGTGTGTAGAGCCCGTCCTGTGCGGCCAGGTGACGTGCGGTGGCACCGGATCGGCCGGCGAACGCCGCGATCCCCCAGTCCGCGCCGTCACCGGCGTGCTCGGTGTACCAGGCCTGGTGCGCTCGGAAGAAGTTGCCGGTTCCCAGGTGAGCGATGCGCACCGGCCGCACCGGGAGGTCGCCGTCGCGCTTCGTTCCGAGCTGCCCGACGTCGGTCATCCGTCGATTGTGCGTCGGGTGTGCACCACAGTGCCAACTTGCCAACACCTCCTTGCCAACGCGTCGCGCGGGCCACAGGATCGAGTCATGACGCTGATCGGTGAGGTTCCGCCCGGGTTGGCCGCGACCGCAGCGCGGATCGGCGGCGCGACCACCGTGCTCACCGAGGACGAGGTCACCCAGTTCGTCCACGAGCAACTCGGTGCGCACGCCTTCGACGGGCGCAGTGTCTGTGTCCTCGTCCCCGACGCGACCCGCACGTGTCCGCTGCCGCTGCTGCTGCGTGCGGTGCACGGTGCGTTGTACGGACGGGTGAGCCGGCTGACGGTCCTGATCGCGTTGGGCACGCACGCCAAGATGAGCGAGGAGGCGCTCGCCGAACACCTCGGATACCCGGCCGGCCGACTGGCGGAGAACTATCCGGGCACCACGGTGATCAACCATGAGTGGTGGAAGCCGGAGAGCTTCGTCGACCTCGGCACCATTCCCGCATCGCGCATCGCGGAGCTGTCCGAGGGTCGGATGAACCTCGACGTGCCGGTGCTGCTCAACCGGGCCGTCGTCGACCACGACGTCGCTCTGGTGCTCGGGCCGGTCCTGCCGCACGAGGTGGTCGGCATCTCCGGCGGCAACAAGTATTTCTTCCCGGGTGTCGGCGGCCAGAAGATCATCGATGTCTCGCACTGGCTGGGCGCCCTGATCACCTCGGCCGAAATCATCGGCACGACGGGCATCACCCCGGTGCGCGCGCTGATCGATGACGGGGCGGCATTGATCCCCAGCGAGAAGCTGGCACTGTGCGCGGTCACCGCCGAGACCGCCGACGGCGCGACCGACAGCGCCGTGGGCAGCGCCGTGCGATCACCGGTACAGACCAGCGGCCTGCATTCGCTGTCGTTCGGCGACACCGTGGCGTCCTGGGCGTCGGCGGCCGAGGTGTGTGCGGCCACCCACGTCACTTACCTCGATGCGCCCGTCCGACGGGTGTTCTCGATCGTCCCGCAGATGTATGACGACATCTGGACCGCAGCCAAGGGCTTCTACAAGGTCGAGCCGGTGGTCGCCGACGGCGGCGAGGTGATCCTCTACGCCCCGCATGTCACGGAGCTGTCCGCCTCCCACCCCGAGATCTACGAGATCGGCTACCACTGCCGCGATTACTTCGTCAAACAGTGGGACCGCTTCGCGGCGGTGCCCTGGGGCGTGCTGGCCCACTCGACGCACCTTCGCGGTGCGGGCAGCTATGACGCCGAGACCGGCGAGGAGCGGCTGCGCGTGCAGGTCACCCTCGCCACGCGAATCCCCGAAAATGTCTGTCGCGCCGCGAATCTGGGCTATCTGGATCCGGACTCGGTTAATCCGCAGGCCTACGCCGAGGACGCCGACACGTTGGTGGTGCCGCGCGCGGGAGAGATGCTCTTCCGGCTGCGTTGACCGTCGGCTACGTCGGCCTCGTGGCTCAGCCGAGATACGCCAGCGTTGCGGCGATCGCGGCTTCGGTGCCGGTGCGTAGCGTCGGCTGGATCGCGGGTGCGAACTCCGGGTTGTGGTTCGCCACGACGTGCTGGCCCGGCAGGAACCCGCCGTTGCTCCAGTAGGTGTAGGGCACCCCGAAGGCATCGGGGATACGGCTGAAGTCCTCAGATGCGGTAGCCGGCTCCAGTTCGTGCACCCTCTCGGCCCCGAAGGCCTGGGTGAAGGCCTGCGTCACGGCGTCTGTCACCTGTGGGTCGTTCACGGTGCGCGGGAAAGTGGCGATCGTCTCGAAGGTGGGCTCCTTCGGTGAGCCCGAGGCTTCGCACTCCGCTCGCACGATCCTGTCGATGGCACCCAGGATCGTGTCCCGCACCGCTGGGTCGTAGGTGCGCACATTGAGCAGGAGCTCGGCCCGGTCGGCGATGACGTTCGGGGAGTCACCGACCCGAACCGACCCGACGGTGACCACACCGAAGTCACCGGGCGCGATCTCTCGGGAGACGATGCCCTGCAGCCGCATGACGATGGCCGAGGCCAGCACCGCGGGGTCGACACCCAAATGCGGCATCGAGCCGTGCGAGCCCTGCCCGAAGACGGTCACCTTGAGGCTGTCTCCGGCAGACAGCACCGCGCCGCTCCGGGTGGCGACATGGCCGGCTTCGGGCGCCGTCAGGACGTGCTGGCCCAAGCACACGTCGGGTTTGACGTCGGCGAGCTTGTCGACAAGCCCGTCGTCGACCATCGCCTGCGCGCCTTTCCCGGTCTCTTCGCCGGGTTGGAACAACGCCAGATAGGTACCTGACCATTCGCTCTTGTTCCTCGCCAGCAGCGCGGCGGCACCCAGTGCGGATGCCACATGGGCGTCGTGGCCGCAGGCATGCATCTTTCCCGGTTCCGTGGAGGCGTACTCCAAGCCGGTCGCCTCCGTCACCGGGAGGGCATCCATGTCCGCGCGGAAGAGAACACTGCGGCCTTCGCGGTTGCGGATGACGCCGACAACCCCGCCGCCGATCTGCAGGATCTCCTCGACACCGACCTCCCGGAGCTTGTCGGTCACCTTGCCCGCGGTGCGCGCTTCTTCGCCCCACACGTCGGGGTGGCGGTGGAGGTCCTTGTAGAACTCCTCCTGCCACGGCTGAACCTCGTCGATTCCTGCCATCGCGTCGCCGAGCTTCGCCGGGCTCATCGACGGGTCCACCGAGGGTCCGGCCGCTTCGACCGCAGTGCGGGGCGGGGTGGGTTCATGGGGTTGCGAGTAGCCGATCGCAGACGCCTTAACCATTTGCCCGGAGCGACTCCGCGTCCCGCGTCAGAACCGCCCGCAGTTCGACGCCGTGGGCACACCCTTGAACCGGTCGGCGATCCACTGCATGGCGGGTTCGCCGTCGACCAGCATGGGCAGGCCGTGGTTGACCATCGCCTTGTTGAGGAACGGCGGCTGCTCGTTGGTGCGCGCCTCGACGTCTGCGCCCTGGGCGCACCAGTCGCGACCCATTTGCATCGCTGGCGCCCAAGGCACCAGCGGGTCGTATCGGTTGGCGTTGATGAGTACGGGCGCATTGGGTTTCGTGCGGCCCAGCTTCTGCTCGTCGAACAGCGACTTGAACGGCTCCTGCTCGACGAGTTCGAAGATGTCCTGATTGAAGTAGGGCTGAAGGTGCCGGAACATGAACTTCGTCAGCGTCTCGGCGACGCACTGGTCCTGCACCTTGAACAGCATGTCGGCCCCGCGCGGTGTCAGCGTCGCCCGGATCGCCGCCTCGTGTTCGGGGTAGGCCGCCATCACGCCGTTCAGCGCATAGCCGACCGCTCCGATCAGCATGCTGCCGTCGATGAACGGGAACAGCGCCTTGAGATCGGCCGGCGGCGCCCCGGCGTAGGCGCCGACGATGTCGAGTTCGGGCGCGTACGACTCGGCCATCTCCGCTGCGGACGCCGCGGCGCCACCGCCCTGCGAGTAGCCCCAGAACGCCAGCGGACCGTCCGGCTCCAGCGAGGTGCCGGGCAGGTTCTTGGCGGCCCGCGCCGCGTCGAGCATCGCGTGGCCCTGCGACACCCGGTTCGCGTACGTGTGCAGCCCCGGGGTGCCAAGACCCTCGTAGTCGGTCATGACGATCGCGAAGCCGCGCGCGACCATCGTCGCGACGAACAACTCCTCGTAGTTGAACGCGAGGTCGAGGTACGGTGACCAGTGGATGCCCTGATTGAACTGCCGTGACGGCGCGCACTGATCGCCCTGGCCCTGCGTGCCTGGGCCGTAGACGATCAGTGGCCGCGGCCCGCCGAACGGCCACGGCGCGTGCGGTTCGAAGTAGGTACCGGTGACGACGTTCGGGTTCCCCCGAGCATCATTGCTGCGGTACATGATTCGCGTGCCGTCGGCCATGATCATGCCGAGTTCGCCGGACGGTTCGAGCACTAGGCGCGACGGCTCCGTGCGCACCAGATCGCCGGGCTTGCCAGGCGGCAACGGATCAGGAGGCGTATAGAACGCCTGGTATTCGTCCTCGTTGAAATAGGGGTGGTGATCGTCGATCGTCGGGTCGTCGGCCGCCGCGGGCACCGCGGTTCCCCACACCAATGCGAGTACGAACGCGATGACCAACCCGCGCACGCCGCGACCCACGCGCCGACCCTAACAAGAACCACTACCGCTCGGCGGCAACTAGCTGCCGTACCGCCGGGGCGACCTCCGCGGCGTAGCGTTCGGTGGTGGCGGTGTCGTCGGAGGCCAGTACGAAGCCGCTGACGCCGAAGGCCAGCGCGACGTCGGTGAGCTCCTCGGCCCACTGCCGCGGAGGCCCCTGCAAAAAGCCCGATCCGGAAAAGCTGCCGCCGATGTTGAGCAGCCGGCGGATCGCGCGCGGTTCGCGTCCGGCGGCCGCCGCCGCGTCGTCGATGTGGCGGTTCAGCGCCGCGAGGTCGGCGACGCCCCCGGGGAGATACTGCAGCGAGGGCAGCCACCCGTCGGCTTCGCGGCCGATCAGCCGCAGCATCCGCGGCCGGTAGGCGCCCAGCCAGATGCCGACGTCGTGCGCCGGTGCGGGTCCGCGTTTGGCGCCGCGCACGCGGTAATGCGCTCCGTCAACGGTCAGCACACCGGTGGCGTCGACGTCCCACATGCCGCGGATGATCGCGATGGCCTCCTCCAGCGCCGCCACCGACTCCCCCGCGCCGCGGCGCGGTCGACCCATCGCGGCCACCCCGTCCCAGAACGCGCCCGCACCCAGGCCCAGCTCGACTCGACCAACGGTGAGCAGATCGAGGCTGGCCACCGAACGGGCCAGCACCGCCGGCGGGCGCAGCGGCAGGTTGATCACGTTGGCGCTCAGCCGGATTCGTTCGGTTTGCGCGGCGACGTAGGACAGCAACGTCCAGGTGTCGTGAAACCTCGCCACGTACGGGTGGTCCTGGTAGGTGATCAGGTCCAGGCCGGCCCGCTCGGCAACGACGGCCTGGTCGACGGCCTGACGGGCGGGGCTGTTGTTCGGCGTGACGAAAGTGCCGAAGATCAGGTCGTGTCCGTAGTCGGTCATGGCATGACCCGCATGTCCGGGTCGCGCAGTTGCGGCAGTGCGGCCTCGATCGCGGCCCGGTCCGGCTCCAGCCACGGCGGCAGCTTCAGCGCCCGACCCAGTTCCATCAGCGGTTCGTCGACGGTGAATCCCGGAGTGTCGGTGGCCATTTCGAACAGCACTCCGCCGGGTTCGCGAAAGTAGATGGACTGGAAGTAGTTGCGGTCCAGGATCGGTGTGACGTTGAGCCCGTTGCCCAGCAGGAGTTCGCGCCAGCGCTGCTGGTCGGTGCCGTCGGGGACCCGCCAGGCGATGTGGTGCACGGTGCCGGCGGCGACGAGGCCTCGTGGCGCCTCCGGGGAGCACACCACATCGAGCCGCGAGCTCGCGCCGCCGTCGCCGGTGCGGAACCGGAACCGGTTGCCCGACTCGTCGACATAGCGGAATCCCATTGTGTCGGTGAGCAGTTCGGCGGTGCTCTCGAAACCGGCCTCGGTCAGCGTGACCGAGTGCAGCCCGCGGATCGCGTGCTCGGCAGCGACCGGCCCCTGTTCCCACACCGGTTCGTCGGCGGCTTCGGGGTGGGCGGCAAGTTTTAGGCATAACCCGTCGGGGTCGCGCACGGTCATGGCGTCCTCCCCGTTGCGGGTGCCCGGCTCACCGACCGCGACATCCAAGGCCGTCAGCCGGTCCCCCCACCAGCCCAGCGACGCCTGCGGCACCGACAGCGACACGGTGGTGGCCTGCCCGGTGCCGCGGCGCCCGGGCGGGAGGCCGGGCCATGGAAAGAAGGTGATCAGCGTTCCGGGTCGGCCGAACTCGTCGCCGAAGTACAGGTGGTAGCCGTCGGGGGCGTCGAAGTTGACCGTCTTCTTCACCAGCCGCAGGCCCAGCACCTCGCGGTAGAAGTCGACGTTGCGCTGCGGGTCCGCGGCGATCGCCGTGACGTGGTGCAGACCCGCCGATGATTCGGGTCTGGTCGTCATGGTCTCTCCCGGGGCAGCATTGGGCTCTCACGGCAATGAATACCCACCGCGCCAACGAGTACGCCCCGGCGGGTCGAGCGATGAGTTCACGCGCCGGCGCGAGTCTGCCTAGCCGAATGCTCACGTGACGAGGAGGAAGTTGGGAATGACGACTCATGCGGTCGGGACGCGTGACCAGTGGCGAGCGGCCTACGAGCGACAGTTGGCCAACGAGAAGGAGCTCACCCGCAGAGCCGCCGAGCTGGCAAAGGAGCGGCAGGCACTGCCGTGGGTGCGGGTCGACAAACTCTACGAGTTCGACACCACCGCGGGACGTCGCACGCTCGCCGAACTGTTCGACGGCCGATCACAGCTGATCGTGCGGCACTTCATGCACGGGCCGAAGACGCCGGAAGGGTGTCCGGGCTGCACCTTCGAGACCGACAACCTGGTCGGCGCGGTTCCGCACCTGGCGCGGCGCGACGTCACGTTCATTCTTTCGTCGCGTTCGCCGCTACCGGTTCTGCTCGCCTACAAGCAGCGGATGGGCTGGGAGGTGGAATGGGTGTCCTCCGCGGACAGCGATTTCGACGCCGACTTCTTCGGCTACATGCACGTTCCGACGCCGCGCCGCGACTTCGGGTCGGGCAGCGGCAGCATGCTCGACGTCATGGAGCTGATGGCGCTGAGCTGTTTCGCGTTGGAAGACGGCGTCGTCTACCACACCTACTCGACGTACGACCGCGGCACCGAAGCGCTGAACGCCACGTGGCAGCTGTTGGACCGGGCGCCCA
The DNA here is from genome assembly GCF_001500045.1 of Mycobacterium sp. GA-1199. Classification (GTDB taxonomy): domain Bacteria; phylum Actinomycetota; class Actinomycetes; order Mycobacteriales; family Mycobacteriaceae; genus Mycobacterium. Next base: position 480,164 of record NZ_LQIX01000001.1, on the reverse strand, counting down.
AGGGCCGCGGCGAGGACTTCTCCGACTGGCCGCGCAAGCGCGACGAGTATCCGGAGTAGGGCCCGCGCCGCTTGCGGGTTTCTGGGCGGCTCCTGTGAACCTGCTTGGGACGCAGAGCATCAACGGTCGCCCGGTTCCACACTGGCACTCGCACCCTGACCGAAGGAGTCCGTCCGATGTCCGGAACCCGTAGGGCATACCCGCTTTCGTTGGCCGTCGTCGCCGGGGCCGCACTGCTCGGCTTGTCCCCGTTGGCCAGCGCCGAACCGGCGAACTGCACCAGCGCCGACCTCGAAGGCGTCCGCGCCGGGGTCGACGCGTCAACGTCGGCCTATTTGTTCACCCACCCCGATCTCAACGGCTTCATGAGCACGCTGCGAGGCATGTCGCGTGAGGGGGTGGCCGAGCAGGTGAAGGGATACATGGCCGGCCATCCGCAGGAGAGCGCCGAGATGGCGAGTATCCGGCAGCCGCTCATGGATCTGAAGAACCACTGCGGAGGCTTGGACCCGACACCCTGAACCCTGCAGGAAACCCCGCCGTGACCGATACATGCGGCAACGAAAAGTCCCCGGCACGCGGATGTGCCGGGGACCTCCGGGTGACGATCAGTAGCGGTAGTGCTCGGGCTTGTACGGGCCCTCGACGTCGACTCCGATGTATTCGGCCTGCTCCTTGGTGAGCTTGGTCAACTGGCCGCCGAGTGCCTCGACGTGGATGCGCGCGACCTTCTCGTCGAGGTGCTTGGCCAACCGGTACACCGCGTTGTCGTACTCGTCGTTTTTCGTCCACAGCTCGATCTGGGCGATGACCTGGTTGGAAAAGCTGTTGCTCATCACGAACGACGGGTGTCCCGTCGCGTTGCCCAGGTTGAGCAGCCGGCCCTCGGAGAGCACCACGATCGACTTGCCGTCGTCGAAGATCCACTGGTCGACCTGCGGCTTGATGTTGAGCTTCTTGGCCCCCGAGCGCTCCAGGGCGGCGATGTCGATCTCGTTGTCGAAGTGGCCGATGTTGCCCAGGATGGCCTGGTCCTTCATCGCGCGCATGTGCTCGAGCGTGATGATGTCCTTGTTGCCCGTGGCCGTGATGACGATGTCTGCCTGGCCGATCCCGTCCTCGACGGTCACCACGTCGAACCCGTCCATCAGCGCCTGCAGCGCGTTGATCGGGTCGATCTCGGTGACGGCCACGCGCGCGCCCTGGCCGGCCAGCGACTCCGCGCAGCCCTTGCCGACGTCGCCGTAACCGCAGATCAGTACCTTCTTGCCGCCGATCAGCACGTCCGTGCCGCGGTTGATGCCGTCGATCAGCGAGTGCCGGGTGCCGTACTTGTTGTCGAACTTGCTCTTGGTGACCGAGTCGTTGACGTTGATCGCCGGGAACGGCAGTTCACCGACGGCCTCGAACTGATAGAGACGCAGCACGCCGGTCGTCGTCTCCTCGGTGACACCCTTGACCGATTCGGCGATCTTCGTCCACTTCGTCTTGTCGGTGTCGAAGCGCTGGCGCAGCACACCGAGGAAGACCTTCCACTCCGCCGGATCGTCGTCCTCGGCGGGCGGGACCACGCCCTGCTTCTCGTATTGCGCGCCGCGCAGCACCATCATCGTGGCGTCGCCGCCGTCGTCGAGAATCATGTTCGCCGGCTCGCCTTCCCAGGTGAGCATCTGCTCGGCGGCCCACCAGTACTCCTCGAGCGTCTCGCCCTTCCACGCGAACACCGGGGTGCCCTTCGGCTCCTCCGGGGTGCCGTGCGGGCCGACGACGACGGCAGCGGCGGCGTGATCCTGAGTGGAGAAGATATTGCAGGAAGCCCATCGAACTTCAGCACCCAGCGCCGTCAGCGTCTCGATCAGCACCGCCGTCTGCACGGTCATGTGCAGCGAGCCCGAGATCCGCGCACCTTTGAGCGGCTGAACGTCGTGGTACTCCTCGCGCAGCGCCATCAAACCGGGCATCTCGTGCTCGGCCAGGCGGATCTCCTTGCGGCCGAAGTCGGCCAGAGACAGGTCGGCGACCTTGTAGTCGATCCCGTTACGGGAGTCGGCCTTCAGCTCAGTCATGTAGAGCCCCTTTTCGTTCGTCTTGTCTATGAGCATTGCCTATGAGCGCACAGATGTGCGCACGGCGACATCTGAGTAGACATCCATAGCCTGCGGGCTCGCGGGACAGGCGCTTGTGCGGTGGAACCAGCCGTGGCGCTCTGACAGCTAAGGAATATCGATAACACCGTAGCGTTCGGCGAAGGGCGTCATCAATCGGGCCAGGTCACGCGCCACGTCGTGGCCGCGAGCGGGTGATGCGGCCGGGTCGGCTTCGGGCGGCATGGAGACGTAGCTCATCGCAAGCCGGACGATGGCCCTGGCCAGCACTCCGGCATCCTCTTCGCTGGCCTTCACCCAGCTGTCGACGAACGTCTGGGTCAGCCGCCGGCTGCAGTGGATGATGATCGGCCCGCTGTCGGTGGTGATGAGCTGCAGTAGGTCGGGTTTGGCCTCGCCCGTCAGCAACGAGATGACCAGCGGGTCGGCCGCGGACTCGGTGAAGAAGTCGCGGAAGCCCTGGTGGAACGCGGCGAAGACATCGCCGACGTTGCCCTCGATGGCGTCGTCGATTTGGTCGACGAGCCGGTCGGCCAGGCGCATGGCGTACGCCTGCGCCAGTCCCAGGCGCGAGCCGAACTCGTTGTAGATGGTCTGGCGGCTGATGCCTGCCGCCTTGGCGACGTCGGCGAGGGTGATCGCCGACCAGTCACGGGTGAGCAGGAGTTCGCGCATCCCGTCCAGGATGGAATCGCGCAGCAGCACCCTCGACGCTTCGGCGTACGGGATCCGCTGCGCGGTCCGGCGCGGGCTGTTCACACGCGCGACCTTAGTCTTTCTTTCCCGTCGCTTCGCTCGCCCACAACGTCTTTCTTTCCCGTCGCTTCGCTCGCCCACAACGTCTTTCTTTCCCGTCGCTTCGCTCGCCCAGCGCGTCGTCACGGACGGGCGACCTCGACCATCTCGAAGTCGGACTTGGCCGCGCCGCAGTCCGGGCAACTCCAGTCGTCGGGAATCTCGTCCCAGCGCGTGCCGGGGGCGATACCGTCCTCCGGCCAGCCCTTCTCCTCGTCGTATTCGAATCCGCACTGCACGCAGACGAACAGTTTGTACGGCTCGCTCATCGGTAGTTCCTTTCTCACTCAGACGGTCTCGAAGTCGACCTTCTCGCGCACCGCGCAGTCGGGGCAGCACCAGTCGTCCGGAATCTCGCTCCAGGCTGTGCCGGGCGGAAAGCCTTCCCGCGGAGCGCCTTTGGCTTCGTCGTAGACGTAGTCACAGCCCGGGCAGCGAAAGGCGGTCATGCGTGCACCCCGTGGCGGGCCAACACCTTGTCGCGCACGCGGGGGTGCACGTTCACCCGGGTGATGTCACCGTCGTAGTGGTCGAGCACCCGGTGGTCCATCACCTTGCGCCACAGCGGCGGAAAGTACGTCAGCGCGATCATCGACGCGTAACCGCTGGGCAGGTTCGGCGCACCCTCCATGCTGCGCAGCGTCTGGTAGCGCCGGGTCGGGTTGGCGTGGTGGTCGCTGTGGCGCTGCAGGTGGTACAGGAACAGGTTGGTCACGATGTGGTCGGAGTTCCAGCTGTGCACCGGCGCGCACCGCTCGTAGCGACCGGATTCGAGTTTGCCCCGCAGCAGGCCGTAGTGCTCGAGATAGTTGACGGTCTCGAGCAGCGTGAAGCCGAACACCGCCGAGATGACGATGTAGGGGATCAACGCCCAGCCGAACACCGCGATCAGCACGCCGTAGAACACCACCGACATCGCCCACGCGTTGAGCACGTCGTTGGACCAGTGCCACTTGGTCTTTCCCGCCCGCTCGAGCCGCTTGGCCTCCAGCTCCCACGCCGACTTCAGCGACCCGAACACGCTGCGCGGCAGGAACTCCCAGAACGTCTCCCCGAAACGGGCCGATGCCGGGTCCTCGGGCGTTGCGACCCGGACGTGGTGCCCGCGGTTGTGCTCGATGTAGAAGTGGCCGTAGCAGGTCTGCGCCAGCGTGATCTTGGCGAGCCACCGCTCGAGCGAGTCCTTCTTGTGCCCCATTTCGTGGGCGGTGTTGATGCCCACCCCGCCCAGCAGGCCGACCGACAGCGCCAGGCCGATCTTGGCGGGCCAGCCCAGTCCGCCGTCGAAGCCGAGCCAACTCAGGTCCGACGCGGTGAACAGGTAGGCGCCGAGGATCACGCTGGCGTACTGGAACGGGATGTATGCGTAGGTGCAGTAGCGGTAGTACTTGTCGTTCTCCAACCGCTCCATCATCTCCTCGGGCGGATTCTGCCCGTCCGGCCCGAACCGCAGGTCCAGCGCCGGCAGCAGGATGTAGAGCAGGATCGGCCCGATCCAGAACGGCACCTGCGCGGCGGCATGCCAACCCCACTGGTTGAACGCCCACACCAGCGGCAGCATCACGAACAGCGCGGTCGGGGCGATCAGGCCCATCAGCCAGAGGTAGCGCTTTCTGTCGCGCCACTGGGCGATGTTCGGTTCCTGCGTCTGCATGGCCATTGCCAAGCCTCCTGATGTGAGTGCCATCACGTCCGCAGTTGACTATAAGGCTGGATTTGTCGGTTGTCTAGACATAAAGCCGTAGTTTGTAAATCAACTGCGGGCTCGACCGCGCAGCCTTGTACGGCCGATGCCCGAAATGTGTACAAGGCTGCGCACTCGGCCGCCGTGGGAACGTGCAGAAGGGCTACGCCGAGATCTCTTGGCGTTCGCGGCGGCCGAGCACCGAGTGGCGACGGCCGTACAGGAAGTAGATGGCGACGCCGATCGCCATCCAGATCAGGAAGCGGATCCACGTCAGCGCGGTGAGGTTCAGCATCAACCACACGCAGGCCACGATCGAGGCGATCGGCAACCACGGCACGCCGGGCACCCGGAAGCCGCGTTCCAAGTCGGGGCGGGACCGTCGCAGCACGATCACGCCCGCGGACACCAGCACGAACGCGAACAACGTGCCGATGTTGACCATCTCCTCGAGCCTGCCGATCGGGAACACCGACGCCGTGATGGCCACCAGCGCGCCGACGATCAGCGTGATGCGCACCGGCGTGCCGTGGCGCCCGGTCCTGGCCAGTCCACGAGGAATCAACCCGTCGCGCGACATCGCGAAGAACACCCGCGTCTGGCCGAGCACCAGCACGATGACCACTGTCGTCAGGCCTGCGAGTGCACCGATCGAGATCACCTTCGCTGCCCAGTCGATCCCATTGGCGCTGAACGCCGTTGCGAGGTTGGCCTTCTCCCCCGCCTCACGCAGTTCGGTGTAGTGCACCATGCCGGTCAACACCAAAGCCACCGCGACGTAGAGCACCGTCACGATCCCGAGCGAGGCCAGGATGCCGCGGGAGACGTCGCGCTGCGGGTTCTTGGTCTCCTCCGCAGTGGTGGCCACGACGTCGAACCCGATGAACGCGAAGAACACGATGGAGGCGCCGGCCAGCAGGCCGTACCACCCGTAGCTGCTGCCCTCGGCGCCGGTGATCAGCGAGAGCAGCGACTGGTCGGTACCCCGTCCGCCTTCGCCAGGTTCGGCCGGCGGCACGAAGGGCGAGTAGTTGGCCGCCTTGATGTAGAACGCGCCGACGGCGACCACGAGCAGCACCACCGCCACCTTGATCGCGGTGATCGCCAGGCTGACCCCGGCGGAGAGCTTCGTCCCCAGGGCCAGGATCGTGGTGACGAACGCGATGATCAGCAGCGCGCCCCAATCTAATTGCACGACACCGAGATCCGCGGTCCCGCCACCGAACTCGAAAACCTCGCCGAGGTAGCTCGACCATCCCTTCGCGACCACCGCAGACGCGACCGCGAACTCGAGGATCAGGTCCCAGCCGATGATCCAGGCGACGAACTCGCCGAACGTCGCATAGGAGAACGTGTAGGCACTGCCCGCGACCGGCACCGTCGAGGCGAACTCCGCGTAGCACAGCGCAGCCAGCCCGCACGCGATCGCGGCGAGGACGAACGAGATCGAGATCGCGGGGCCGGTGATGTTACCGGCGGTCGAGGCGGTGATGGTGAAGATGCCCGCCCCGATCACCACGGACACCCCGAACACGGTGAGGTCCCACCAATTCAGGTCCTTGCGTAGCCGGGTGTCGGGTTCATCGGTGTCGGCGATGGACTGCTCCACCGACTTCGTCCGCCGAGCCATCGCAGGTCCTCCTGTTGGGTCCGTTCGGGCAATCTACCGAGTACCGTGCACCCAATGGGGCGGAGTTATAAACACGTGGCCGTGATCGGGGGCAGTCTCGCGGGCATGTGTGCGGCCAGGGTGCTCTCTGACGTCAGCGATCGAGTCACCATCTACGAACGTGACACGCTGCCCGAGGATCCCGGCAACCGCGCGGGCGTGCCGCAGGGCCGTCACGTCCACCTGCTGATGGCCCGTGGCGCCGCGGAGTTCGAGAGCCACTTCCCCGGTCTGCTCGCGGACATGGTGGCCGACGGTGTTCCGATCCTGGAGAACCGGCCCGACTGCATCCACTTCGGCGCGGCCGGCCACGTGCTCGGTACCGCACACCGGTTGCGTGACGAGTTCACCGCCTACGTGCCGAGCAGGCCGCAACTGGAATGGCAGATCCGCAAGCGGGTGAAGGACATCGACAACGTCGACTTCGTGCACGCCGGCGTCACCGAACCCGTCTACGACGCCGCGCGCGAGACGGTGACCGGTGTGCTGCTCGATTCGGGTCAGATCGTCGACGCCGATCTGGTGGTGGACGCCGCCGGTCGGGGTACCCGCCTGCCCGCGTGGCTCGCGAAGTGGGGTTACGCGCGTCCGGCCGAGGAAACGGTCGACGTCGGCATCTCGTATGCCAGCCACCAGTTTCACGTCCCTGACGGTCTGCTGGCCGAGAAGGTCGTAGTCGCCGGCGCTTCGCGAGAACAACCGCTCGGCATCGGCATGCTGTTCTACGAGGACGGCAACTGGAACGTCACAGCCTTCGGGGTGGGCAAGGCGCCCCCGCCGCGGACCGTCGAGCAGATCCTCGACCTGGCCGACGAGATCTTGCCCCCGCACGTGTCGGCCGCCCTACGACAGGCCACACCGCTGGGCGAGATGGCTTTCCACCGCTATCCGACGAGTCGGTGGCGCCGCTACGACACCCTGGAACGCTTCCCCGCAGGCATCATCCCGTTCGGGGACGCCGTCGTCAGCTTCAACCCGACGTTCGGCCAGGGCATGACCATGACGGCGATCCAGGCCGGAAACCTGCGCTCGGTGCTGGCATCCGGTGAGGGGGACGTGGCCGGTCGTCTCGCGAAAGCGACCGCCAAGACGACGTGGCCGGTGTGGGTGATGACGGCCATCGGCGACCTGACGCTGCACAACGCGACCGGCGAGGCCAAGTGGTGGTACAAGCCTGTCGGGGGGCTCTTCGACCAGTTTCTCGGCGCCGCGGAGACCGATCCCGTTCTCGCCGAGTGGTTTCTGCGCCGGTTCAGCCTGCTCGACAGCCTCTACATGGTCCCGTCTCCGCGGCTGGTGGGCCGCACCATCCGGCACAACCTGCGGTTGTGGCTGGCCGGAAAGCGGGCGGCCAAACATCCGGCCGCGGTGCCTCAATCGGCGTGAACCAGGCGCGAGCGGGTAATTTCTTGCCTATGACGAGGACGCGATGAGCGCAGGACTGTTCGGGCTTCTCGACGACGTCGCGGTGCTGGCGCGCATGGCCGCCGCATCGGTCGACGACATCGGGGCGGCCGCGGGCCGGGCGACCGCCAAGGCCGCGGGCGTCGTCGTCGACGACACCGCCGTGACGCCGCAGTACGTTCACGGACTGGCCGCAGAGCGCGAACTGCCGATCATCAAGCGCATCGCGATTGGCTCACTGCGCAACAAGCTGCTGTTCATCCTGCCCGCTGCGCTGCTGCTCAGCCAGTTCCTGCCGTGGCTGCTGACACCGCTGCTGATGCTCGGCGCGACATATCTGTGCTACGAGGGCGCGGAGAAGGTGTGGGGCCGCATTCGGGGCCACGACCACCACTCCGCGCCCGTCGCGACAGCGGGTGAGGACGCCGAGAAGTTCATGGTGACCGGCGCCATCCGCACCGATTTCATCCTGTCGGCGGAGATCATGGTGATCGCGCTGAACGAGGTGGCCGATCAGTCGTTCTGGCCGCGGCTGATCATTCTCATCGTCGTGGCGATCGTGATCACGATCGCGGTGTACGGCGTCGTCGCAGGCATCGTGAAGATGGACGACATCGGACTGCGCCTCGCGCAGCGCAGTTCGAAGTTCGCGCAGAAGATCGGCCGCGGTCTGGTGGCCGGGATGCCGAAACTTCTTGCCGCGCTTTCGGTCATCGGCACGGTGGCGATGCTGTGGGTGGGCGGTCACATCCTGCTGATCGGAACCAACGAAGTGGGCTGGCACCTGCCCTACAGCCTCGTGCACCACCTCGAGGAGATCGTCCACCACGCCGTCGGCGGTGTCGGCGGCGTGCTGGCGTGGCTGGTCAACACGGCCGCGTCGGCGGTCATCGGCCTGGTGGTCGGCGCGGTCGTCGTCGCCGTGATGCATGTGTTGCCGTTCGGCCAGGGCGCCAAGGAGAAGACGGCCCACTGAGCAGCTAGATGCCGACCGTGGCGCGGAACAACTTGGTCGGCTCCGTGGCCGCCAGCCGGATCGGCCCCTCGTCGGCGGGCACCCACGCCGCAGATCCCCGGTTCAGCGTGACGGTGCCGCCCTTGGCGTGCACCACGGTCGAACCCTCGGCGCACAGCAGCAGCTGCGGACCGTCGTGTCGCGTGGGCGCGTCGATCTCATGACCGACGCGGTCGGCGTCGATGTCGAGCACCGACAGCGAAAACTCCTGTGCCGGTGTGCGGTAGACCCATTCGATGCCGTCTTCGACTTTCTCGGGACGGACCACCACGTTCTCGGCGGGCGTGAAGTCGAGCACCCGCAACAACTCCGGGACATCGACGTGTTTGGGTGTCAGCCCACCACGTAACACGTTGTCGGAGTTGGCCATCACTTCGACACCGACACCGCTGAGATAGGTGTGCAGGTTTCCCGCAGGCAGATAGATGCCCTCGCCGGGGGTCAGCGTGATGCGGTTGAGGAGCAGGGACGCCAGCACACCCGCGTCGCCGGGATAGCGCTCGCCGAGTTCGAGCACGGTCTTCGCCTCGGCCGCGAACTCGTCTCTGCCCGAACACACGTAGTGGATGGCCCCGTCGATCACCGCGGGCACCAAGACGTCGAGATCGGGTTGCGGCGCGGTGATCCAGGTCGTGAACAGCGCGCGCAGTCCGTCGCCGTCCGGTTGGCCGGAGAGCAGGTTGACGAACGGGTCGAGATCGCTGACCTCGAGCGCACGCATCAACTCGATGGTCCGCCCGACCGGCCGGAAACCGGCGAGCGCCTCGAATGGCCGCACAGCGACGATCAATTCGGGCTTGTGGCTGGGGTCACGGTAATTGCGGTTGGGTGCCGAAACGGGGATGCCCAGCCTGTTCTCCCGTTCGTAGCCCTCGACGGCCTGCTCGGCGCTGGGGTGCGCCTGCAGCGACAACGGCTCGTCGGCGGCCAGCACCTTGACAAGAAACGGCAGCGCCTCGCCGAAGCGTGCGCAGACCGCGGCGCCCAACTGCCCCTCGGGATCGTCGCGCAGCGCATCCAGCAGCGAAAGCTCTCCGATTCCGGTCTTCAGCATGGCCGGGTCACCGGGATGGGCTCCGAACCAGAGCTCAGCCTCGGGATGTGCTGTGGGACTGGGCCTTCCAGTGAACTCGGCAATGTCCGTGCGGGAACCCCAGGCATAGGTCCGCACCGCTCCCTGTAGCAAGTGCACTTGGCTAACCTCGAACTAACTTCAGGTAGACGGCGGTCATCTCCAAGCGGACGGCGAGCATGGCCAACTGTTGTTCCATGCTGCCCGCCGCGGTCGACGCGTCCGGCACCGCTGATGCCTCCGGCAGTTCGGGCACGTCTTGGGCGCTGAGCACATCGACGTCGTCCAGATCCGCTGCCCGGGCAGCGACGATCGGCTGCTCCGCGTCGGTGGTGAGCACGAACGTCCGCATACGCCTCGGAAGCGGGCCGTCGATCTGTTCGTCGTGGAACATCGACCGCTCCCGGTCGGCCGCCGACGTGCCCCCCATGCCGCCGCGCAGCACCACCAGCGCATCGGCGAAGCCGGCCGCGGCGACGACTCGGTGAGCGATGCGCAACAGGATGGCCGCACAGTGCCGAGCCACCGCCAGCGTCGCCGCGCTGTCGCCGGCCAGCACCACTTCGCGGTCCGACATCCGTTCGGCCAGCGTCTTGGCCGGGTTCGTGAACAGCTCTCGGTTCGCGCTGTTGCGCAGCGCCTCGGCGTCGAGTTCGTCGGCCAGCGCGTCGAGATCGACGTGCATCGTCGGATCGACGGCGTCGAGTGTGGCCAGCCCGGCGGCGAGGTAGCGCACGAACGCGAACTCGTCGGGCACCCACACCCTGGGCGGCAACACCGCCGCCCGCCCGGCCGCGACGTCGCGTAGCGGCCCCTCATACGGCGCAACCACCACCACTCGCGCGCCGCGACGCACGCCGGTGGCGGCCGCGTTCACCAGAGCGGGATCGCCTGGGTCGTCACCCGCGACGACCAAGACGTCCAACGGACCGATCCACGGCGGAACCTCGGAGGCGACGACGATGGGTGCGGCCACCGACCCGCCCCACGCCGAAGCGAGCAGCGATCCGGCCGTCTCCGCATTGCCGCGACCGGCGACCCAGATCAACGTGCGCGGTGTGCCGTCGCTGCGCAGCGATTCGAGTTCGCCCTCCGCGAGTGCGGCGGCGGTGGAGCGCACCTGGGCGCCCGCCATCGACGCCGCGCGCAGCAGACCGTCGCGGTCGGCCCCGAGCAGGGCGTCGACGTCGTCGAGGTCGATGGTCGCGGCCGAGGAAGACGGGCCGGTGGTCATGTGACCACCTCAGAGCCCGAAGGGACCCGCCCACGAACGGTGTCTGAGACCTGTCCGACGATCTGGTCGACCTCGTCGGTGGTGCGGGCTTCGACGTTGAGCCGCAGCAGCGGCTCGGTGTTGGACATCCGCAGGTTGAACCACGCGCCCTCACCGAGATCGACGGTCACACCGTCGAGGTGGTCGATCGAGTGGATCCGGTTGCCGAACGCCTTGAGCACCTCGTCCACACACCGCTCGGCGTCGGCGACGGTGAAGTTGATCTCGCCGGACGCCTCATAGCGCTGATAGTCGGCCATCATCTCCGACAGCGGCCGGTGTTGTTCACCGAGCGCGGCCAACACGTGCAGGGCCGCCAGCATGCCGGAGTCGGCACCCCAGAAGTCGCGGAAGTAGTAGTGCGCCGAGTGCTCGCCGCCGAAGATCGCACCTGTCTCGGCCATCAGCGCCTTGATATAGGAGTGCCCGACGCGGCTGCGGACCGGCGTACCGCCCCGCTCCGTCACCAGTTCGGGCACCGCCCGCGAGGTGATCAAGTTGTGAATGACCGTGGCGCCGATCTCCCTGTTGAGTTCCCGCGCGGCGACCAACGCGGTCACCGCTGACGGCGAGACCGGATGCCCCTTCTCGTCGACCACGAAACACCGGTCGGCGTCGCCGTCGAACGCCAGGCCGATATCGGCGCCGGTTTGCAGGACGAACGCCTGCAGATCGGTCAGGTTGGCCGGATCCAGCGGATTTGCTTCGTGATTGGGGAAGGTGCCGTCGAGCTCGAAGTACAGCGGCGCCAGTGTGATCCCCGAGATCGGACCCAACACCGCGGGCGTGGTGTGGCCGGCCATGCCGTTGCCGGCGTCGACGGCGACCTTGAGCGGTCGCAGATCGGCCAGGCTCACCAGCGAGCGCAGAAACTCGCCGTAATCGGCCAACACGTCGCGGTCGCTGATCGTGCCGTGCGCACCGTCGTGTCCGGGGACACCGGCGATCACCTCGTCGGCGATGGTCGACAGCCCGGTGTCCTTGCCCACCGGTTTGGCGCCGGCACGACAGAGCTTGATGCCGTTGTAAGCGGCCGGGTTGTGGCTGGCGGTGAACATCGCGCCGGGACAGTCCAGAAGACCCGACGCGAAGTACAGCTGGTCTGTCGAGGCGAGTCCGATCCGCACCACGTCGAGGCCCTGGGCGGTCACGCCGTCGGCGAACGCGTCCGCCAGTGCGGGTGAGCTGGCCCGCATGTCGTAGCCGATGACCAGCTGCGACGCGTTGTCCCGCACGAGACGGGCGAAAGCGCCGCCGACGTCGGCGACGAACGACTCGTCGAGCTCGGTACCGACCAGGCCGCGCACGTCATACGCCTTGATGACGCGATGAACCGCCGCGGCGGGCCGGGACGGCGATGAGCGCTTGCGCGAAGAGCGCACGGGTGGGAACTCCTTGTGACATGGACTACTGCTGGCGCAAGCCTATCGGTCCGGCCAGACGCGTACGTCGTCTAGTCGGTGGGGTCCGGCAGCACCCGCAGATGGCCTCGGCGACGGCCGTTGGACTCCGGTCGCCTGGCGGGCGGCGCCATCAGCGAGCCTCCGGGCGCACCGGTCACGGGGTCGGAGAACCCGGTCGCCATCCGGTTGATCGGCGGAGCGACGTCGCGCCCCTCCCGGACCGCATCGGCGAGCGCGACGAGATCGTCTTCGTCGGGGTGTGAGGGCAGCGGGCCGGCGTGGCGCACCAGTTCCCAGCCGCGGGGCGCGGTGACGCGGCCGGCGTGCACGACGCACAGGTCCCATGAGTGCGGTTCGGCCACCGTCGCGAGGGGGCCGACGACCGCCGTGGAGTCGGCGTAGACGAATGTCAGCGTCGCGACCGCATAGTGCGGACACCCGGGCCGGCAGCAGCGACGGGGAACGTTCACAGCGGAAGGCTATCGTGGCCGCACTCCGCACGCCGCCGGACACGCGCAGCCTGCCGACGGCCGATCTCGAACCGTTACGATCCAGTTCATCGCGCACGAAAGGAGCACCCAAGCGGTGGCCAAGCGTGGACACATGCGCGCGCGCCGGGGTCGCGAGTTGCGCGGGCCGTTACTCCCCCCGACGGTGCCGGGCTGGCGCAGTCGCGCCGAGAAGTTCGACATGGCGGTGCTGGAGGCTTACGAGCCGATCGAGCGGCGTTGGCAGGACCGGCTTGCGCAACTCGACGTGGCGGTCGACGAGATACCACGGATCGCGCCGAAGGATCCCGACAGTGTGCAGTGGCCACCGGAGGTGATCGCCGACGGGCCGATCGCACTGGCCCGGCTGATCCCGGCGGGCGTGGACGTCAGGGGGAACGCCACACGCGCGCGAATTGTGCTGTTTCGCAAGCCAATCGAGCGGCGGGCCAAGGATTCCGTCGAACTCGAGGAGCTGCTGCATGAAATCCTGGTGGCTCAGGTCGCCACATATCTGGGCGTCGAGCCTTCCGTCATCGACCCGACGATCGACGACGATTGAGCGCGCGGCTCAGATGATTCCGCGCTTGAGGCGGCGACGCTCGCGCTCGGACAGGCCGCCCCAGATCCCGAAGCGCTCGTCGTGCGCCAGGGCGTACTCCAGGCAGGCATCGCGCACTTCGCAGCCCTGGCAGATGCGCTTGGCTTCGCGCGTCGAGCCGCCCTTCTCCGGGAAGAACGCCTCGGGGTCGGTTTGGGCGCACAGCGCCTTCTCCTGCCAGAGTTCGTCCTCCGGTGTCAGCGCCGGCGCCATATCGATCGGATCGGGCACCAAACTCAGCTGGGGACGCCGCGGCGTCTCGAGCGGTACCGGTTCCGAATGGGCGTGCGGCGCGCTGTCTACTGAGCCGAAGACTCGGCTGTCGAACCGAACCAGACGATCGAAATCGCCGTACTCAAAAGACATCTTCCGCCTCCTCACCTGGTCTCGTTGATCCCCTATAAGTGGCCCACCGGAACGTGGAACACTTCCAATTCGAACAAGTGATCGAATCTCGGTCTGCGGCACCGGAACCGGATGGCCTACCGGGAAATGACACTGCTGTGATTACACACGCGTCAGTCGCCCTGGTCAAGCTCTAGAACAGGAATTCATACCATTCCGTGATCGAAATACGGCGAGTCGTGACCTCGGCGTGTCCATCACACTCCCGTCCGCCAGGCCGACGCCCACTCCTGCCCGTAGCGGATTCGCTTGGACGGCCTACCCTCGATCGATGTGAAGGTCACCGTACTGGTCGGCGGCGTCGGTGGCGCCCGCTTCCTGCTCGGGGTGCAACACCTGTTGGGGCTGGGGCAATTTGGTGGCGCCCACGGTACTGCTGAGACTGATGATACTGCTGAGCACGAAGTCACTGCAGTGGTCAATGTGGGCGACGACGCATGGATGTTCGGCGTGCGGATCTGTCCGGATCTCGACACCTGCATGTACACCCTCGGTGGTGGTATCGATCCCGAACGCGGCTGGGGCCACCGCAATGAAACCTGGCATGCCAAGGAGGAACTCGCGGCCTACGGCGTGCAACCCGACTGGTTCGGACTCGGCGACCGGGATCTGGCGACACATCTCGTGCGCAGCCAGATGTTGCGTGCGGGGTATCCGCTGTCGCAAGTGACCGAGGCGCTGTGCGCGAGGTGGGCGCCCGGGGCCCGGCTGCTGCCGGCCAGTGACGACCGCAGCGAAACACACGTCGTGATCACCGATCCCGGACCCGGCCAGTACGCCGGCGAGAAGCGCGCGATCCACTTCCAGGAGTGGTGGGTGCGGTACCGCGCGAAAGTGCCAACGCACAGCTTCGCTTTCGTCGGGGCGGAGAAGGCCACCGCCGGACCGGGCGTCGCCGAGGCCGTCGACTCGGCCGACGTCGTCCTCATCGCGCCCTCGAACCCGGTGGTGAGCATCGGGGCGATCCTCGCCGTACCCGGTATCCGCGGGGCGCTGCGATCGACAGCGGCGCCGGTGATCGGCTACTCCCCGATCATCGGCGGAAAGCCGTTGCGGGGCATGGCCGATGAATGCCTGTCGGTCATCGGTGTGCCGAGTACGTCGCAAGCCGTCGGCGGGCACTACGGCGCACGCTCCGGTGTCGGGATCCTCGACGGTTGGCTGGTGCACGAGGGGGACGGCGCTCAGATCGACGGTGTCGAGGTCCGCGCGGTGCCGCTGCTCATGACCGATCCGCAAGCCACCGGCGAGATGGTCCGCGCCGGAATGGCTTTGGCGGGCGTGAAGCCATGAGCGAATCTTCGGCGCCCCGTGCCGACCATGGCTCCGCGGCCGCTGTCGAGCTGTTACCCGTTGCAGGCCTACCCGAGTTCCGGCCCGGCGACGACCTCGCGGCCGCTATCGCCGCGGCCGCGCCGTGGCTGCGCGACGCCGACATCGTCGTGGTCACGAGCAAGGTGATGTCGAAGTGCGAGGGCCGCATCGTCGACGCGCCGATCGACCCCGAGGAACGCGACGTGCTGCGGCGCAGGCTCATCGACGCCGAGGCGGTCCGCGTGCTGGCGCGCAAGGGCCGCACGCTGATCACCGAGAACGCGATCGGCCTGGTTCAGGCCGCCGCTGGCGTCGACGGCTCCAACGTCGACTCCGCTGAACTCGCGCTGTTGCCAACCGATCCCGACGCCAGCGCCGCCACACTGGCCTCGGCTCTGCGCGAGCGGCTCGGCGTGACGGTCGGCGTCGTCGTCACCGACACCATGGGCCGGGCGTGGCGCAACGGACAGACCGACGTCGCGATCGGCGCGGCGGGCGTGGCCGTGCTGCACAATTACGGCGGTTCGGTCGACCGGCACGGCAACGAGCTGATCGTCACCGAGATCGCGGTCGCCGACGAGATCGCCGCGGCCGCGGATCTGGTGAAAGGCAAGCTGACCGACATCCCGGTCGCGGTGGTGCGCGGGCTGCGGCTGCCCGACGACGGTTCCACCGCGCGCCGGCTGGTACGGGCAGGCGAGGAGGACCTGTTCTGGCTCGGCACCGAGGAGGCCATCGCGCTCGGCAGGAGCCAGGCGCAACTGCTGCGCCGGTCGGTGCGCCGGTTCGCGGCCGAGCCCGTCGACCCCGCGATCGTGGAATCGGCTGTCGCCGAGGCACTCACCGCGCCGGCACCGCATCACACCCGACCGGTGCGGTTCGTGTGGTTACAGGATCCCGCCCGACGGTCGATGCTGCTGGATCGGATGAAGGACAAATGGCGCGCCGACCTGTCCGCCGACGGGCGTCCCGCCGACGCCGTCGAACGTCGTGTCGAGCGCGGCCGAATCCTCTACGACGCGCCCGAAGTGCTCATCCCGTTCCTGGTGCCCGACGGTGCGCACAACTACCCGGACGCCGACCGCACGGCCGCAGAGCACACGATGTTCACCGTTGCGGTCGGCGCGGCGGTGCAGGCGCTGCTGGTGGCGTTGGCCGTCCGCGGTGTCGGCAGCTGCTGGATCGGGTCGACGATCTTCGCCCCCGACATCGTCCGTGAGCAGCTAGACCTGCCCGAAGACTGGGAACCGTTGGGCGCCATCGCGATCGGGCACCCCCAGGATGGGACGCCGTCCGGCCCGCGGTCTCCCGTGCCGACCGACGGACTGCTGGTTCGCAAGTGAGCCTGCACGCATCGGCGGTCGACGTCCTGACCCGTTGGCACGCACCGGATCCCGCACAGGACACCCTGCGGCACGCGGTGTTGGCGTTCCTGGCGGCCAGACCCGACGGTTGTCTGCGCGAATGCGCTCCCGGCCACGTCACCGGGTCGGCACTCGTGCTCGACCACACCGGCACGCGCGCCCTGCTGACCCTGCACCCCCGGTTCGGCCGATGGCTGCAGCTCGGCGGGCATTGCGAGCCGACCGATTCCGATGTCGTGGCGGCCGCGCTGCGAGAAGCCACCGAGGAGTCCGGCATCGGGGGCCTCAGGATCGACCCGACCATGGCCGCGCTGCACGTCCACCCCGTCAGGTGTTCGCTCGGCGTGCCGACCCGTCACCTCGACATGCAGTTCATCGTGCACGCCCCCGCCGATGCCGAAATCGCGGTGAGCAACGAGTCTTTGGACCTGCGGTGGTGGCCGCTGGACGCGCTGCCCGAGGATTGCGATTTCGGCCTCACCCAGTTGGCGGCCACGGCACGCTGCAGGTGATTTCGGTGTCCAAACGCTCGCTCAGCGACTGGGCGAGCACCGAACTCACTCCGCTATACGTCGGTCGAGAATCGTATTCCGCCGTCGGGAATCGTCACCCCCGGCCACACGCGGGCACCGCGAAGGAGTTCACAGCGGGCGCCGATGTCGGCGCCGTCGCCGATCACGCCGTCGCGGATCAACGCACGCGGACCGATTCGGGCACCGAACCCGACGATCGAGCGTTCGATCACCGCACCGGCGCCCACCCGCGCGCCGTCGAAGATGACCGCACCGTCCAACCGTGCGCCACCGGCGATCTCGGCGCCGCGACCGACCACCGCGCCACCGATCAACAGCGCCCCGGGGGCGACGCTGGCACCGTCGTGCACCAGCTTCTCACCCCCGTGCCCGCCCAGCGCGGGTGACGGCGCGATACCGCGCACCAGATCCGCCGACCCCCGCACGAAGTCCTCCGGTGTGCCCATGTCGCGCCAGTATGTGGAGTCGACGTAACCGCATACCCGAAGCCCGTCGGAGAGCAGGCCGGGAAACACCTCGCGTTCGACCGAAAGCGCCCGACCCTTGGGTATGCGCTCGATCACTTCGCGCTTGAACACATAGCAGCCCGCGTTGATCTGATCGGTCGGCGGGTCTTGCGTCTTCTCGAGGAACGCGGTGACCATGCCATCGGAATCGGTTGGCACGCAACCGAATGCGCGCGGGTCACCGACGCGCACCAAGTGTAGCGTCACATCGGCGGCGTTGCTCTCATGCGAGTCCAGCAGCGCACGCAGGTCGGCCCCGGACAGCACGTCGCCGTTGAACACCAGCGCGGTGTCGTGACGCAACTTTCCGGTGACGTTCGCGATGCCGCCGCCGGTGCCCAGAGGTTCGGTCTCGACGACGTATTCGATCTGCAGACCGAACTTGGAGCCGTCCCCGAACTCCGATTCGAACACCGCGGCCTTGTACGACGTGCCCAGTACGACGTGTTCGATACCGGCCTCGGCGATGCGCGACAACAGGTGTGTCAGGAACGGCAGGCCGGCCGTCGGCAGCATCGGCTTGGGCGCCGACAGGGTCAACGGTCGCAGCCGGGTGCCCAGACCGCCGACGAGGATGACGGCGTCGACGTGTGCGGGGTTCACTGGCGCCGTCCTTTCGCCCGTTTGCGTCGTGAGTTGCGGACCACCAGGCCCGCACGCGCGGCGAGCGAGCTTCGGATCGTCCACCGCAGCGGACCCTGCCACCACCTGGGGTATCGATCCGCGAGGAAAGTGTAGGTGCTGGTGTGATGGGCGGCCAAGTTGCGCGCGGGGTCCTTGCCGGTCGCGTGACCCTTGTCGTGCAAAACCTCGGCGGCCGGGACGTACACGTTCTGCCAACCCGCCCGTGACAGCCGATCACCGAGGTCGACGTCCTCCATGTACATGAAGTAGCGCTCGTCGAAGCCCGAGATCTCCTCGAACGCCGACCGGCGCAGCAACAGACACGATCCCGACAGCCAGCCGACGGCGCGTTCGCTGGGCTCCCGGCGCTCCTGACGGTATTCGGCGGTCCACGGGTTGGACTTCCAGAACGGCCCCACGACGGCGTGCATCCCACCGCGCACCAGGCTGGGCTGGTGCCGGGCCGACGGGTAGACCGAACCGTCCGGGTCGCGGATCAGCGGGCCGAGCGAACCGGCACTCGGCCACCGGGCGGCGGCCTCCAACAGGATGTCGATGCTGCGCGGGCCCCACTGCACATCGGGGTTGGCCACGATGAAGAAGTCGTTGTTGTCCGAGTCCTTCAGATACTCGGCGACGGCGCGGTTCACCGCGCTGCCGTACCCGAGATTGCCGCCGGTGGGCAGCAATCGGGCGTTGGGATAGCGCGCGAGCGCCTCTTCGGGTGCGCCGTCGGTGGAGCCGTTGTCGGCCATCACGACTGTCACCGGCCGGTCAGTGGCGTGCGACAGCGACGCCAGGAACCGGTTGAGGTGCGGGCCCGGCGAGTACGTCACCGTGACGACGACCAACTCGTCATTCATGTGGCACCAGTTCCGAACTCACGGCGTCGAGGGTATCGGGCCGCCACGCCCGTACCGCGACAGCGCATCGGCCAACGCCTCGCGCCACGGGCGCAGCGGCGTGAGGCCCGCCTCGACCGACCGTCGACCCGACAACGCCGTATACCGTGGGCGCCGCGCGGGCCGCGGCTTGTCGGCGCCGGCGACGGGCCGTACCCGCTCGGGGTCGGCGCCGACGGCCTCGAAAACCGCCCTCGCCTGGTCGTAGCGGCTGGCCTCACCGACGTTGGCGGCGTGCAGCACCGGTGCATGGATCGCGCCGTCAGCGATCTCCAACAGCGCCGAGGCGAGATCACCGGCGTAGGTCGGCGATGCGGTCTGGTCGGCCGCCGCATCGACCGGGTCGTCACCGGCGGCCTTGCGGCGCATGGTCGCGGCGAAGTCGGTTCCGTCGGCGCCTTCGTACACCCACGACGTTCGCACGACGTGCGCGCCGGGCAGGGCGGCCAACACGGCCCGCTCCCCTTCGAGTTTGGTGCGGCCGTAGACGTTCACCGGTCCCGTCTCGTCGTCGATCTCATACGGGTGGCGCGCTGTGCCGGAGAACACGTAGTCGGTCGAGATGTGGATCAGGCGGGCGCCGAGGGTGGCGCATGCCCGCGCGAGATGAGCCGGCCCGTCCGCGTTGACCGCGTGCGCACGGTCTTGCTCGGCCTCGGCCGCGTCCACGTCGGTGACCGCGGCGCAGTTGATCACCACGTCACCGGCTTCGATGACACGCTGGGCGGCGGCCGGTTCGGTGATGTCGAACTCCGACGACGTCAGCGCCAGTACCTCGCGGCCCTGCTGACGAGCTTGACCTGCAAGAACCCGACCGACCATGCCGCCTGCGCCGGGTATGACGATCCTGCCGGGTCCGCGAGAAGTCATGGTCACGAGTCTGGCACGCCGACGCGCGCTACCCGCTTAGCGCCCATCTCGCCAGTAGCCTGGGCTGATGCCCGGTCGAATGCTCCGTGTCATCGCCGTGTCCGCGGCCTTGGCGATCGTGGTCGGTACCGGAGTCGCGTGGGGCAAGATCCGCTCGTTCGAGTCCGGCATCAACCACATCTCGTCGATCGCGCTCGGAGAGGGCGGCGAAGACGGCGCGATCGACATCCTGCTCGTCGGTATGGACAGCCGCACCGACGCGCACGGCAATCCGCTGTCCCAGGAGGAACTGGCGACGCTGCGGGCGGGCGACGACGAAGCCACCAACACCGACACGATCATCCTGATCCGCGTCCCCAACAACGGGAAGTCCGCCACCGCGATCTCGATCCCCCGCGACTCCTACGTCGAGGCGCCGGGTATCGGCAAGATGAAGATCAACGGCGTCTACGGCTCGGAACACCTCGAGAAGATGACCGAGCTCGTCGAGCAGAAGGGCATGGACCCGACCGAGGCCCAGCCGAAGGCGACCGAAGCCGGGCGCGAGGCCCTGATCAAGACCGTGGCCAACCTCACCGGCGTCACCGTCGACCACTACGCCGAGGTCGGCCTGCTGGGCTTCGCACTGATCACCGATGCCCTCGGCGGCGTCAACGTATGCTTGAAAGAGCCTGTGTACGAACCGCTCTCGGGCGCCGACTTCCCTGCGGGCTGGCAGAAGCTGAGCGGTCCGCAGGCGTTGAGCTTCGTCCGGCAGCGCCACGATCTGCCGCGCGGCGACCTCGACCGGGTCACGCGCCAGCAGGCAGTGATGGCTTCCCTTGCGCACGAGGTGATCTCGGGCAAGACGCTGTCGAGTCCGGCCACCTTGAACCGGCTGCAGGACGCCGTGCAGCGCTCCGTCGTGCTCTCCGACGGTTGGGACGTCATGCAATTCGCCGAGCACCTGCAGAAGCTGGCCGCCGGCAACGTCGCGTTCGCCACCATTCCGGTGTTACAGGAGAATGGCTGGAGCGACGACGGGATGCAGAGCGTCGTGCGGGTCGACCCCACCGAGGTCAAGAGTTGGATCGAAGGCCTGCTGCACGAGCAGGACGAGGGTAAGACCGAGGAGATCGCCTACACGCCCGACAAGACCACCGTCGAGGTCGTCAACGCCACCGAGGTCAACGGTCTGGCCGCCGCGGTGTCGCAGGTGCTGACCAACAAGGGGTTCACCCCCGGCGCGACGGGCAACCACGAAGGTGACCCGGTGGCCAGCAGCCAGGTGCGTGCCAACAAGACCGATGACCTTGGCGCACAGGCCGTCTCGAAGGATCTGGGCGGATTGGCAATCGTCGACGACCCGTCGGTGGGCCCGGGGCACGTGCGCGTCGTGCTGGCCGACGACTACACCGGTCCCGGTTCCGGTCTGGACGGCAGCAACGTTCCGACGCTCACGTCCGATACCGTGGCCGTCGGTTCGACCGAGACCGCCCCGCCTCCGTCGCCGATCCTGACCGCCGGATCCGACGATCCGGAATGCGTCAACTAACGTCGAGCAGCGTGACGACAGTCAGCGGGGCCATCCTCGACCCGCTCATGGCCTCTGACCCCGCCGGCCCCCGCATCACCTACTACGACGACGCGAGCGGCGAACGCATCGAGTTGTCGGCCGCCACGCTGGCGAACTGGGCGGCCAAGACGGCCAACCTGTTACGCGACGAGTTGGGCGCGGGCCCGTCGTCTCGCATCGCGGTTCTGCTGCCCGCGCACTGGCAGAGCGCCGCCGTGTTCTTCGGTATCTGGTGGATCGGCGCCGAAGCGGTGCTGGGTTCCGGGGAGTCCGCCGACGTCGCGCTGTGCACCGCGGACCGGTTGGCCGAGGCCGACGACGCGGTCGGGATGGGTGGCGGAGTAGGTGAAGTCGCGGTGCTGTCGTTGGATCCGTTCGGCAAGCCCGCCGCCGATCTGCCGGTCGGCGTCACCGACTACGCCACCGCCGTACGGGTACACGGCGACCAGATCTCACCGGAGCGTATGCCCGGCCCGGCGCTCAACGGTCGCGGCGTCGACGAGGTCCTCGCCGCGGCCCGCCAATCCGCGGCGGCACAGGGTCTCACCGCATCCGACCGCGTGCTGTCCAGCGCCGGATGGGACACCGCCGACGAACTCGTCGACCACATGCTGGCCGTTTTCGCTGTCGGCGCCTCGCTCGTGCAGGTGGCCAATCCCGACGCCGCGTTGGCCGACCGCCGGCGGGCAACCGAGAAGGTCACCAAGGGTTGAGCGGCCAGCGCGGCGACTACTTCAGCAGCGCGCGCGACATCACCACGCGCTGAATCTGGTTGGTGCCCTCGTAGATCTGGGTGATCTTGGCGTCGCGCATGAACCGTTCGACGGGGAAGTCGGTGGTGTAGCCGTAACCACCGAACAGTTGGACCGCGTTGGTGGTCACCTCCATCGCGACATCGGAGGCAAAGCACTTCGACGCCGAGGAGATGAACCCGAGCTCGGACTCGCCGCGTTCGGCCCGCGCGGCGGCGGAGTAGACCGTCAGCCGGGCGGCCTCGATCTTCATCGCCATGTCGGCGAGCATGAACTGCACCGCTTGGAAGTCGCCGATCGGCTTGCCGAACTGCTTGCGCTCCTTGACGTATGCGATCGAGGCGTCGAGCGCGCCCTGCGCGATGCCGACGGCCTGCGCGCCGATCGTCGGCCGGGTGTGGTCCAAGGTGGCCAGCGCGGTCTTGAACCCGGTGCCCTCGTCACCGATGATCCGGTCGGCGGGGATCCGGCAGTCCTCGAAGTACAACTCGGTGGTGGGCGAGCCCTTGATCCCCATCTTCTTCTCCTTGGCGCCGATGGAGAAGCCGGGATCGTCTTTGTGCACCACGAACGCCGAGATGCCGTTGGCCTTCTTGTCCGGATCGGTCACCGCCATCACCGTGTACCACGTCGACTGGCCGCCGTTGGAGATCCAGCACTTGGCGCCGTTGAGCACCCACTCGTCGCCCTCGCGGCGGGCCCTGGTGCGCATCGAGGCGGCGTCGCTGCCCGCCTCGCGCTCCGAAAGCGCGTACGAGGCGACGGCCTCACCGGCGGCGATCGACGGCAGCACCTGCTTTTTGAGTTCCTCGCTGCCGCGCAGCAACAGCCCCATGGTGCCGAGCTTGTTGCAGATCGGGATCAGCGACGACGACGCGCACACCCGCGCGACCTCTTCGATCACGATGCACGCCGCGATCGAGTCCCCGCCCTGACCGCCGTACTCCTCGGGGATGTGGATGGCGGCCATGCCCGAAGCGGTCAGCGCCTCGAGAGCTTCACTGGTGTAGCGCGCCTTCTCGTCGACGTCGGCCGCGTGCGGGGCGATCTCCTTCTCGCACAGGTCGCGCAGCACCGCACGCAGTTCGTTGTGCTCGTCGGAGAGCTGAAAAAGGTCGAATGACGGGTTGCCGATGGCCATGAAAACTCCTTGCTACTCGCCGGTAACCCTACTCTCGCGGGTCCCGGTCGACCTAGTCGCCGAGGAGGCGGTCGCGCAGCGCCGCATCCTTCTGCAGCACCGTGTCATGCAGGTCTGCCTGGAACTGTAGGACCCGTTTGCGTAGGGCCGCGTCCGCCGTCGCGAGGATCCGCACCGCCAGCAAGCCCGCGTTGCGGGCGCCGCCGATCGACACCGTGGCCACCGGCACCCCGGCGGGCATCTGCACGATCGACAGCAGCGAGTCCAGGCCATCGAGCTTGGCCAGCGGCACCGGAACGCCGATGACGGGCAGCGGGGTCGCCGAGGCCACCATGCCGGGTAGATGCGCCGCCCCGCCGGCCCCGGCGATGATCACTTCGATGCCGCGGTCCGCGGTGCTCTGGGCGTACTCGAGCATGCGCACCGGTGTGCGGTGCGCGGAGACGACGCCGACCTCGAAGGGCACATCGAACTCGGCCAGCGCGTGGGCGGCGTCCTCCATCACCGACCAGTCGCTGTCGCTGCCCATGATCAGGCCGACCCGCGGCGCAGGAGCACTACTCATGTGGATCCCATCCGTCCGTCCATTGCGCGTGCGACAACCAGTGTGCCGCCCTGGCCGCGCGTTCGCGCACATCGGCGACGAACGCGTCGTCGTCAAGAGAACCGGTGGCCGCGCCCAGGACGTTGACGTGACCGATCTTGCGGCCTGGGCGCTCGCCCTTGCCGTACAGATGCACCTTCGCGTCGGGCATCCTCGCGAACAGGTGGTGCAGCCGTTCGTCCATCGTCATCGTCGGTGTCTGTTGTGCGCCAAGCACATTGGCCATCACCGTGACTGGGACGATCTGCGCGGTGTCGCCGAGCGGATAGTCGAGTACCGCGCGCAGGTGCTGTTCGAACTGGCTGGTCTGCGCACCGTCCATGGTCCAGTGACCGGAGTTGTGCGGACGCATGGCGAGCTCGTTGACCAGCAGGGCGCCGTCGACGGTTTCGAACAACTCGACCGCCAGCACCCCGACGACCCCGAGTTCGGAGGCCAGCCGCAGACCCAATTGTCCTGCTGCGCAGCGCAATTCGTCATCGAGGCCCGGCGCCGGTGCGATCACCTCGACGCAGATGCCGTCGCGCTGCACGGTTTCCACCACCGGCCACGCCGCGCCCTGCCCGAATGGGGAACGCGCCACCAGGGCCGCCAGTTCGCGCCGCATCGCGACCCTCTCCTCGACCATCACATCAGCCCCGCCGTCCAGGTAACGCTGCGCGGCCTCACGCGCTTCGCCGACGTCGCCGGCCAGCGTGACCCCGCGGCCGTCGTAACCGCCGCGCACGGTCTTGACGACGACGGGACCGTCGATGCGTGCGGCGAACGCGTCGATGTCGGACAGGTCGTCGACCGCTGCGAACCGCGGTACCGGCGCGCCGAGCGCCTCCAGCCTGCGGCGCATCACCAGCTTGTCCTGGGCGTGGATCAGCGCCGACGGTGGTGGGGCCACGTTCACACCGTCGGCCAGCAGTTTTTCCAGCAGCTCGGCGGGCACGTGCTCGTGGTCGAAGGTCAGCGCGTCGGCGCCGGAGGCGACACGGCGCAGCGCGTCGAGGTCGGTGTGTGTGCCCAACACCACATCCGGGCTGACCTGCGCGGCCGGGTCGCCGGAGTCGACGGCGAGGACACGCAGCGTCTGGCCGAGCGCGATCGCGGCCTGATGGGTCATCCTGGCCAGCTGACCACCGCCGACCATGGCCACCACAGGCGGCCCTTTGGGGTTCTGTGACACGTCCTCATGGTGTCATGACCACGCGGTGGGCCTGGTTCCCGTGTATCGGCTGCGACCTGCATGAGTACACGTAGAGTGCGGTATTTCCGTACACTGCCCTGTTGTGTCCTTTACCGATGCGACGATCGCACGGCTGCCCGGTCCGGTACGGCCGTACTTCGAGCGGCATCACGAACTGATCAAGTTCGCGATCGTCGGCGCGACGACGTTCATCATCGACACGTCGGTCTTTTACACGCTCAAGCTCACCGTTCTCGAGCCCAAGCCGGTGACGGCCAAGATCATCGCCGGCATCGTCGCGGTGATCGCGTCCTACATCCTGAACCGCGAGTGGAGCTTCCGCGACCGCGGTGGACGGGAGCGTCATCACGAGGCGCTGCTGTTCTTCGGCGTCAGCGGGGTCGGTGTGCTGTTGAGCATGGCCCCGCTGTGGATCTCGAGCTATGTGTTGATGCTGCGGGTGCCCGAAGTCAGCCTGACGGTGGAGAACATCGCCGACTTCATCTCCGCCTACATCATCGGCAACCTGCTGCAGATGGCGTTCCGATTCTGGGCGTTTCGGCGCTGGGTGTTTCCCGACGAGTTCGGCCGCAATCCGGACCGGGCGATGGAGTCGCTCACCGCGGGTGGGCTCGCCGAACTCCTCGAGGACCATCACGAGGGCGTCGCCGCCGAGCACGCCGAGGGCAACGTCACCCCGCTGCGCCGCCCCGGCCGACGCGCCGGCCGCGCCGCTCAGCTGGGCGACTCCTCCGAGCCCAGGGTGTCGAAGACCTCGTGATACAGCAGCGAGTGGACCCGTTCCACTCGCGGGATGTCGTGAAACTCGAGCGGGTCCTGCGCCGCTGACTCGATGATCAACGTGCCGGTCCGCAGCATCCGGTCCAGCAATCCGTGCCGAAACTCCACGCTGTTGATTCTCGCCAGCGGGATGTCGATACCCGAGCGGGTCAGCACCCCGTGCCGGAACATCACCCGACGGTCGGTGATCACAAAGTGCGTCGTCCACCAGTTCAGGAACGGCCAGATCGTCAGCCACCCGACGACCAGCAGCCAGATCGCGCCGATCACGATCAGCACGACGTTGCGGGCTGTCTGATCCCAATCCATCGTGTTGACGTATCCGGCCCCGAACGCGGCAAGCGCCGTCACCAGCAGCAACACCAGGACCGGCCCGATCAGCCGTTTCCAATGCGGATGGCGGTGAAGCACCACCTGCTCGTCGGAGGCGAGCACGTTGTCGGGGTAACCCATGCGATGACTTTAGAGCGAAATCACTGGTCGGGCCGTAGATGGACGATGTCGCCCGCGGAGACCGTCACCGACCGCCCGTCGGCTTCGATGACCAGCCGGCCCTGCTCGTCGACGTCTCGCGCCACGCCGACGACCTCCTGATCCCCGGGCAGGAGGGCGCGGACCCGCCGCCCCAGCGTGAGGCTGCGGGCGCGGTAGTCGACGGCCAGGCCGGCGTCGGCGCCTGCGGCGCGGGTCCACGATTCGACGCGGTTGCCCAGTTCGTGCAGGAGTCGGACGAGCAGGCGTTGCCGGTCGGGTGCCGGGACGCCGAGGTCCACCAACGACGTAACCCCCTCGACGCCGACGTCCTCGCCGCTCAGCGAGACGTTGAGCCCGACGCCGATCACGACGGCCTGCTGACCGCCGGCGACCTCGGCCAGGATTCCCGCCAGCTTGCCGCCTCCGGCGAGGACGTCGTTGGGCCACTTCAGGCCCGCGGTCACACCCGTGTCGGCAACCGCGTCGACGACGGCGACCCCGGTCGCCAGCGGCAACCATCCCCACGCGGAGCTGGGCACCCCGGTCGCGTCGAGGCCCACCGACATCGTGATCTGCGCGTACGGCACCGCCGACCAGCTGCGGCCCCGGCGGCCACGGCCCGCGGTCTGGTTCTCGGCGATCAGGACGGCGCCGGCGATGTGCTCGCCGCGCCCGGCGGCCGCGATCAGGTCGGCGTTGGTCGAGCCGGTCTCGGCCACCACGTCGATACGCCGCCACACGCGCGACCCGGCGGACACCTGCTCCCGCAGCGCCTTGACATCGAGCGGAGCCCGGTGCGCGGTCATCGGAATCGAACTCCCATCTTGAGACTCGTTCGGCCCTCACTACTACCACCGACGGCTGCGCGCGCGGTGCGCAAGGCAGCTTAAGGGGACCTTAAGGACGCGCCGTCGGTCGCGCACCGGGCGTTCGTTAGCATCGACCACCATGACCTCCGTTCAGAAGCCGTCGGTCGAGCCGTCAGGCGAACACGAGATCGACATCCACACCACCGCGGGCAAGCTGGCCGATCTGCGCAGGCGCACCGAGGAGACCTTGCACCCGGTCGGCGAGGAAGCGGTCGAGAAGACACACGCCAAGGGCAAGCTCACCGCTCGCGAACGCATCCTGGCGTTGCTCGACGAGGGGTCCTTCGTCGAACTGGACGCGCTGGCCCGGCACCGCAGCACCAACTTCGGGATGGAGGCCAACCGTCCGCTCGGTGACGGCGTGGTGACCGGTTACGGCACCATCGACGGCCGCGAGGTGTGCATCTTCAGCCAGGACGCGACGGTCTTCGGCGGCAGCCTCGGCGAGGTGTACGGCGAGAAGATCGTCAAGGTCCAGGAACTGGCGATCAAGACCGGCAGGCCGTTGATCGGCATCAACGACGGTGCGGGCGCGCGCATCCAAGAGGGCGTCGTCTCACTTGGCTTGTACAGCAACATCTTCCACAACAACATCCTGGCCTCCGGCGTGATCCCGCAGATCTCGCTGATCATGGGCGCCGCGGCGGGTGGCCACGTGTACTCCCCCGCGCTGACCGACTTCGTGATCATGGTCGACCAGACCAGCCAGATGTTCATCACCGGACCCGACGTCATCAAGACCGTCACCGGTGAAGAGGTGACGATGGAGGAGCTCGGCGGCGCTCACACCCACATGGCGAAATCGGGGCTGGCGCACTATGTGGCCTCCGGCGAGCAGGACGCGTTCGACTATGTGCGCGAACTTCTTTCGTACCTGCCGAGCAACAACCACGCCGATCCGCCGCGCTACCCGGAGGCGGTGCCCGAGGGGCCGATCGAGGACAACCTCACCGACGAGGACATCGAGCTGGACACGCTGATTCCGGACTCCCCGAACCAGCCCTACGACATGCACGAGGTCATCACCCGCATCCTCGACGAGGACGAGTTCCTCGAGGTGCAGGCCGGCTACGCGCAGAACATCATCGTCGGGTTCGGCCGCATCGAGGGCCGCCCTGTCGGAATCGTGGCCAACCAGCCGACCCAGTTCGCCGGCTGCCTGGACATCAACGCCTCGGAGAAGGCCGCGCGTTTCATCCGGACGTGTGACTGCTTCAACGTCCCCATCGTGATGCTGGTCGACGTGCCGGGCTTCCTGCCGGGCACCGGCCAGGAGTACAACGGCATCATCCGGCGCGGCGCCAAGCTGCTCTACGCCTACGGCGAGGCCACCGTCGCCAAGATCACCGTGATCACCCGCAAGGCCTACGGCGGCGCCTACTGCGTCATGGGGTCCAAGGAGATGGGCGCCGACGTGAACGTCGCCTGGCCGACCGCCCAGATCGCGGTGATGGGCGCCTCGGGCGCCGTGGGCTTCGTGTACCGCTCGAAGCTCAAGGAAGCGGCCAAGAACGGCGAGGACGTCGACTCGTTGCGGCTGGAGCTGCAGCAGGAGTATGAGGACACGCTGGTCAACCCGTACATTGCGGCCGAACGCGGTTATGTCGACGCGGTCATCCCGCCCTCGCACACGCGCGGCTATGTCGCCAATGCACTGCGGCTGCTGGAGCGCAAGATCACGCAGATTCCGCCCAAGAAGCACGGGAACATTCCACTGTGAGCGGGGCGAACAATTCAGCCGGTGTGAGCCGGGCGAACAATTCAGCGACTGTGAGCGGGGCGACCGAGAGCGACGTGGAGGCCGACGTGACGGACAGCGGCGCGCAGCAGGATCACGAGGCGCACATCCAGGTCGTCAGGGGTGAGCCGAGCACCGAGGAGCTGGCCGCGCTGATGGCGGTGCTCGCCGCCGCGTCGAGCGCGCCGTCCGAGCCGCGCGAGCAGGAAGAGAACCTCTGGGGTCATCCGGTGGACCGGTTGCGGTACACGCCGTTCAGCTGGCAGCGGGTGACGCTCGTGGAACGGGCGCACATGCGCCGTCGATGACGCGCGTCGTCCTCGCCTCGGCGTCCTCCGGCCGCCGAAAAGTGCTGCGGCAGGCCGGAATCGATCCCCTGATCGTGGTGTCCGGTGTCGACGAGGACGCGGTCGTCGCCGAGCTCGACGACGTGGCGACACCGGCGCAGGTGACGGTCGCCCTTGCCACGGCCAAGGCCGACGCGGTGGTCGCCGAGCTCGATCCGACGGTCGGTGCCGACTGCGTCGTGATCGGGTGCGATTCCATGCTGTTCCGCGACGGGACGTTGGCCGGCAAGCCCGCAACGGCGGAGGCCGCGCTTGCCGGCTGGCAGCAGATGGCCGGCTCGGCCGGTCAGCTCCACACGGGGCACTGCGTGATCCGCTTGCAGCACAACAGGATTGTGTGCCGGCTCGCCGAGACCGAGAGCACCACCGTGCACTTCGCGTCGCCGTCGACGGCCGATCTGGAGGCCTACGTCGCCAGCGGGGAGCCGACGGCGGTGGCGGGAGGATTCACCCTCGACGGTCTGGGCGGCTGGTTCATCGAGGGCGTGGTTGGCGACCCGTCGTCGGTGATCGGCATCGGGCTGCCCCTGGTCCGTCGCATGTTCGAGCGCGCCGGGCTGTCGCTGGCGGACCTGTGGCGCGATAACCCGCTCACCTGATCCCACGCGGTATGCGCGCCTCGGTAGGCTCGGGTTTGTGCCTCTGCCTGCCGATCCAGACCCCGCCCTGCAGTCATACGCCCATCCCGAGCGCCTCGTCACCGCCGACTGGTTGTCGGCGAACCTGGGCCGGCCGGGACTGGCCATCGTGGAGTCCGACGAGGACGTACTGCTCTACGACACCGGCCACATACCGGGTGCGGTCAAGATCGACTGGCACACCGACCTGAACGATCCCCACGTGCGCGACTACATCACCGGCGAACAGTTCGCCGACCTGATGAACCGCAAGGGCATCGCCCGCGACGACACGGTGGTGATCTACGGCGACAAGAGCAACTGGTGGGCGGCATACGCCCTCTGGGTGTTCACGTTGTTCGGCCACCCCGACGTCCGGCTCCTCAACGGCGGTCGCGACCTGTGGATCTCCGACGGCCGCGAGACCACGCTCGACGTGCCGAACAAGACGAGCACCGGCTACCCCGTCGTCGAGCGCGACGACGCGCCGATCCGCGCGTTCAAGGAGGACGTGCTCGACGCGCTCGGGAAGGCGCCCCTGATCGACGTCCGCTCGCCCCAGGAGTACACCGGGGAACGCACCCACATGCCCGACTATCCCGAGGAGGGCGCGCTGCGGGGCGGCCACATACCCACCGCACGTTCGATTCCGTGGGCCAAGGCGGCCGACGACAGCGGCCGGTTCCGCAGCCGTGCCGAGCTCGAGGAGCTGTACGGCTTTTTGACTCCCGACGACGAGACGATCGTCTACTGCCGCATCGGTGAGCGTTCGAGCCACACCTGGTTCGTGCTGACCCATCTGCTGGGCCTGCCCGGCGTCCGCAACTACGACGGATCGTGGACCGAATGGGGCAACGCGGTCCGGGTGCCCGTCACCGCCGGGTCCGAACCAGGGGATGTGCCGGGCTCCTCATGAGTGCAATGCCGGCCGCACTGGCGGAGGTGGTGTCGGACTTCAAAGAGGTGCAGGGGCAGGACAAGCTGCAGCTGCTTCTGGAGTTCGCCAACGAGCTGCCTGCGCTGCCCGCCGACCTCGAAGAGGCCGCGATGGAACCGGTGCCCGAATGCCAGTCGCCGCTGTTCCTCCATGTCGATGCCGACAACCGCGACCATGTCCGGCTGTACTTCAGCGCGCCCGCCGAAGCGCCGACGACACGCGGATTCGCCGCGATCCTGGCCGCGGGCCTGGACGACCACTCCGCCGACGAGATCCTGGCGGTGCCCGACGACTTCTACTCCGAACTGGGGCTCGCCGCTTTGATCAGCCCGCTGCGGTTGCGCGGGATGTCGGCGATGCTGGCCCGCATCAAGAAGCGGCTGCGCTGACGCCACTTGGCCGAGCGATCGCTGGTGTAGAGAATGCGGAGCCGAAAACGTACCTGGGTGAGCGCTCACGGATCTGTGGCAGCAACTGTCGTTTATTACTCGCGGGTATAGGGACCGGCTCGCCGAGACCTCAGCAGGGCCGCATAAACTCCGTCCGTTAGATTCTTAAAGACGTTTCTTAGACATGCCACCAGGAGGCGCAGTGCCCAGTCACGCCAGCTCGAAGATCTCCAAGGTGCTGGTCGCCAACCGCGGAGAGATCGCGGTCCGGGTGATCAGGGCCGCCAAGGACGCCGGGCTGCAGAGCGTGGCGGTGTACGCCGAACCCGACGCCGACGCTCCACATGTACGGCTGGCGGACGAGGCCTTCGCATTGGGCGGGCAGACCTCGGCCGAGTCGTACCTGGTGTTCGAGAAGCTGCTCGACGCCGCCGAGAAGTCCGGAGCCAACGCGATTCACCCGGGCTACGGGTTCCTCTCCGAGAACGCCGACTTCGCGCAGGCGGTGCTCGACGCCGGCCTGATCTGGATCGGCCCCAGCCCGCAGTCGATCCGCGATCTCGGTGACAAGGTGACCGCCCGCCACATCGCCGCGCGCGCCAAGGCGCCGCTGGTGCCCGGCACCCCGGAACCGGTCAAGGACTCCGACGAGGTCGTCGCGTTCGCCGAGGAGTACGGCGTGCCGATCGCCATCAAGGCCGCGTTCGGCGGCGGTGGCCGCGGTATGAAGGTGGCCCGCACAATCGAGGAGATCCCCGAGCTCTATGAGTCGGCGGTCCGCGAGGCCGTCGCGGCGTTCGGCCGCGGTGAGTGCTTCGTCGAGCGCTATCTGGACAAACCGCGCCACGTCGAGGCGCAGGTCATCGCCGACCAGCACGGCAACGTCGTGGTGGCGGGCACCCGCGACTGCTCGCTGCAGCGCCGCTTCCAGAAGCTGGTCGAGGAGGCGCCCGCACCGTTCTTGACCGATGCTCAGCGCAAAGAGATCCACGAGTCGGCCAAGCGCATCTGCAAGGAGGCCGGTTACTACGGCGCCGGCACCGTCGAGTACCTCGTCGGCCAGGACGGGCTGATCAGCTTCCTCGAGGTCAACACCCGCCTGCAGGTCGAGCATCCGGTGACCGAGGAGACCTCGGGTATCGACCTGGTGCGCCAGCAGTTCCGGATCGCCAATGGCGAACCGCTCGACATCACCGAGGACCCGACACCTCGCGGCCACTCCATCGAGTTCCGCATCAACGGTGAGGACGCCGGTCGCGGCTTCCTGCCCGCCCCCGGCCCGGTCACCACGTTCGTGCCCCCGACCGGCCCCGGTGTGCGGCTGGATTCCGGCGTCGAGAGCGGTTCGGTCATCGGCGGCCAATTCGACTCGATGCTGGCCAAGCTGATCGTCACCGGCGCCAACCGCCAAGAGGCCCTCGAGCGGTCCCGGCGCGCACTCGCCGAATTCACCGTTGAGGGCCTGGCGACGGTCATCCCGTTCCACCGGGCGGTCGTGTCGGACCCCGCCTTCATCGGCGACGACAACGGCTTCACCGTGCACACCCGCTGGATCGAGACGGAGTGGGACAACACGATCGAGCCGTTCACCGGCAGCGATCCGATCGAAGAAGAGGACACCGTCCCGCGGCAGACCGTGGTCGTCGAGGTCGGCGGCCGCCGGCTGGAGGTGTCGCTGCCCGGCGACCTGGCGCTCGGTGGTGGCGGCGCTCCCGCGGCGGGGGGCAATGTCGTCCGGAAGAAGCCCAAGGCCCGCAAGCGGGGTGGCGGCGGCGGAGCGGCCGCCTCCGGTGACGCGGTGACCGCACCGATGCAGGGCACCGTGGTCAAGGTCGCGGTCGAGGAAGGCCAGGAGGTCTCCGCCGGTGACCTCGTCGTGGTGCTCGAGGCGATGAAGATGGAGAACCCGGTGACCGCGCACAAGGACGGCACGATCACCGGCCTGGCGGTCGAGCCCGGCGCGGCGATCACCCAGGGCACCGTCCTCGCCGAGATCAAGTGATTTCGGTGCGCAATCGATCGCGCAGCGAGCGTTAGCGCACCGAAATCGCCATGGAGCCCGTCGAGATCAACGCCGGCGCATGGTATCTGCGCGCGCCGCGCGATGACGAGTTGATCGACGACGGCCCCGCGCTCGCCGAGATGGGCGAGACCGATCCCGGCTACATCGCTCGCTGCCGCGCGCAGTGGGCCTCCGACACCGCATACACCTGGGCGGTGTGCGAACCGACGACGGGCGAGATGCTGGCCGAGATCAGGCTCGACCCGCGGGCCGCGCTACTGCGTACGCGATGCCGCGACGGGTACGCCGATGCGGCCACGATCGCTGAGCATTCCGTGCGCCGCTTCGCGACGGCGATGCTGGGTCTCACGGTCCACTGACGTCAGCTCACGTCGATGTCGCGACCCGTCGCCAGATCCGCACAATCCACCGCGACGACGTCGTCGCGGGCCGCCAGGAACGAGCGTGCGCCCTCGTCGCCATGGACTCCTTCGAGCAGCGCTGCCCAGTGCCTGCGCGCGATCACCACCGGGTGGCCCGGCGATCGCCCGTAGCAGGCACGCGCGAGACCCGACTCGGTGGTCACCGCCGCGGTGACCACCCGGCGCACCACGTCGGCTCCCACATCGGGCGTGTCGACGGTGTGCAGCACGGCGTAGTCGGCGTCGACCGCCGAGAGCCCGGCCCGCAGCGATGCCGACAAACCGTCTGCCCAGGCCTCGGCGACCACGGCGCGCGCAGGCCGCGGGACCTCGACCACCGCCGCGCCCAACACCACCACCACGTCACCACATCCACCGTCGCTCAAGGCGTCCACCGCCGCCCGGAGCCATTCACCTTGAGCGGCAAGCACTTTCGGCATTCCGTAACGGGTACCCGCACCTGCGGCCAGCAGCACACCGGCGACTTTCGGCGTCATCGCACCGGCCTGCGGTGTGGCTCGAGTTTCGACAAATTTGTCATATGTTCGGCGGTCTCGGCGGCTGTGACCAGCGGTTACGACGGTGGTCTTGATAGCGATTGTGCATGATCGTTGAGCAGCGTAGGGTTCAGTTCAGGTTGAGTTGACAGCCGAGCTGAAACGTCATCGACGTGCAAGGGTAGAGAACTCCCGCCTCTGCTGCGAAGGCTTTGAATACGCAGGGCCCCAAATTTTTGACGTGAGCCACAGTACGAATGACACATTCACTGATGGAGTCACACATGTCCAATCCTGATTTGACTGTCGCTGATGAAGCGCAATCCGACGACAGCCGCGACTGCCACACCGCGCACTTCGCCACCCGGCGGGTGCACCCCGCCACCGCGATCGTCTCCGCCCACGGTGAGATCGACGCCGCGAACTCCCAGGAGTTCGTCGACTACGCGCTGCGCCACGCCACAGAGCTCGAGCGCATCGTGGTCGACCTGTCGGGGGTCGAATTCTTCGGCACCGCAGGCTTCTCCGCGCTGCACACGCTCAACGTGCGCACCGCGGGCGAGAAGATCGAGTGGGCGCTGTTGCCGAGCGCATCGGTCAGCCGCTTGTTGCGCATCTGCGATCCGGATGCCGCACTACCCATCTGCGACAGCATCGAGACAGCGCTCGGGAATGGCAAGAACACCAGGCCGCTACTGCAACTGGTCCCGGAGTCGAGCTAGCGACTTCGCGAGCAGACGCGACACGTGCATCTGTGAGATGCCAACGCGCTCAGCGATTTGCGTCTGAGTGAGGGATTCGAAGAAGCGCAGCAACAACACGGTTCGTTCGCGCTCCGGCAGCGCGGCGAGCAAGGGCCGCAACGCTTCCCGGTTCTCGATCTGGTCGAGACCGAGGTCGACGTCGCCCAGCGTGTCGGCGATCGCGGGGGCGTCCTCGGTTCCGCTGCCACCGCTGTCGATCGACAGCGTGTTGTAGGAGCTTCCGGCCACCAGGCCCTCGACGACCTCGTCGCGGTCCATGCCCAGCTCCGCGGCGAGCTCCGATGCCGTGGGGGCGCGGCCGAGCCGCTGCGACAACTCCGCGGTGGCGGCGCCGAGTCGCAGATGCAGTTCCTTGAGTCGCCGCGGCACCTTGACCGACCAGCTGTTGTCGCGGAAGTGCCGTCGGACCTCCCCCATGATGGTGGGCACCGCGAACGAGACGAAGTCCGAGCCGGCCTCGACGTCGAAGCGGATCACCGCATTGACCAACCCGACGCGGGCCACCTGGACCAGGTCTTCGCGTGGCTCGCCGCGCCCGTCGAAGCGGCGCGCGATGTGGTCGGCCAGGGGCAGGCAGCGCTCGACGATGCGGTCACGCTGCCGCTGGAATTTCGGCGAGTCCTCCGGCACGTTCTTCAGCTCGCGGAACATGTCGGCGACATCCGCGTACTCAGAGTTCGAACGCGACGACGAACCCTGTGACGTCGACGGCGTCACTGCAGCGTCGCTCGTCTCGTCGTCATGGAGATCCCGAACACCTGGGCGTTCTC
The DNA here is from genome assembly GCF_001500045.1 of Mycobacterium sp. GA-1199. Lineage (GTDB taxonomy): Bacteria > Actinomycetota > Actinomycetes > Mycobacteriales > Mycobacteriaceae > Mycobacterium. The sequence goes on along the minus strand of NZ_LQIX01000001.1, from coordinate 444,284 downwards.
GGGTCCCTGTCCATTCTCGAAGGTCGTCACTTCGTCGGTCAGTGAACTCAGCACGTGCCAGCTGAAGCTGCCGGGCGCCAGGATGTCAGAACTCTTACACGTGGTGGACGCGTCGATGACGACGGCGTCGTCGCGCGGGGCGATGACGAGCAGGAGCACGGAGTTGGGTACCGCGGACCGGATCAGCCTCGTGCACGCCTCGTCGACCGCAAGACGCAGGTCGGCGACGGCATCGAAGTCCAGATCCTCGAAGGTCGCCACCGCGGCGACCAGGGTGCGCAGCACCGCAAGATTCTCGAGTTCGGCGGCGACCCGGAGTTCCACCGACCGCGCGCCGTGCCCGTGCCCATTGTTCTTGTTGGCCCTGGTGTTGGCAGTGTCGGCCATTTGACCTCCCGGCAATGTCGAAGCGAGATTACCCCAGGTCGGATCCCACCTAACCACGAGTACTCCGGTGACCCGCGAATGACGACGTGTGCCGCACGCCGACGCGGGTATTTACCCGGTCATGGAGAAGTTCCCACCCAGCGCGCAACGGCTCGGGCCGACGGAACAGCGAACACGACTGTGACGAGCGGCATTTTGACGGCGCGACAAAGTAAGACTTCTCCATGGTGGGGGTTCAATACCCCCAGGCGCTCGGGACCCAAACATGCGACTTCGCCGTAGCGTCGTCAGCGGACCCGGCCTGCGCCGGTTGCGCCGCGGCCGCGGATTCTCCTACCAGCATCCCGACGGCAGCCCGGTCACCGACGAGAAGACCCTGCAGCGCATCAAGGAGCTCGTCATCCCGCCGGCATGGAGGAAGGTGTGGATCTGCCCGTATCCCAACGGGCACATCCAGGCGGTCGGTACCGACGCCGCCGGCCGGCGCCAGTACCTGTACCACCAGAGGTGGCAGGAGGAGCGCAACGAGGAGAAGTTCGACCGGGTCCTGGAGATGTCGGCCGCGTTGCCCGAGATGCGCAGACGCATCGCCGCGGACATGCGTGGCCGCGGCCTGAACCGCGACCGGGTGCTGGCGCTGGCGCTGCACCTGGCCGATCTCGGCTACTTCCGCTCCGGCTCGGAGCAGTACGCCGAGGAGAACAACTCGTACGGCATCGCGACGCTGCGCTGCGAGCACGTGACACTGCAGCGCAACGCGATCGAGTTCGACTTCCCCGCCAAGAGCGGGGTGCGACGGACACTGCTGATCGACGACCCAGAAGCGGTCCGCTCGGTCCGCGCTCTGTTGCGCCGCCCCGACCGCACCGAGCGGTTGCTGGTGTGCCGCAACAGTTCGGGCTGGATCGACATCCACGCCGATGACCTGAACACGCGGTTCAAGGAGCTCGTCGGGGATCGGTACACGGTCAAGGACCTGCGCACCTGGCACGGCACGGTGCTGGCAGCGGCCGCCTTCGTCGACGCCGACCCACCGGTGAACAAGACCGTGATCAAACGGGTCGAGTCCGCGGTGATGAAGGAGGTCGCCGAGGAACTCGGCAACACACCCGCGGTGGCGCGAGGCTCCTACGTCGACCCGCGAGTCGTGGTGGGCTACGAGTCCGAGCTGACCATCGCCTCAGCCGCGCGGCGTGCCGCGAAGATGAAGACCGTCGCCGAACGCCAAGAGGTGCTCGACCGCGCCACGGCGCGCCTCATCCGTAAAGTGGCCAAAGGTCAGTAGCCCGACGGGGTTCCGTTCCCCAGATAGGCCAATCCCAGGTCGGTGAGCAGCGCCGCATCGAGCAGGTTGCGGGTGTCCACGACGACGGCTGTCGGCGCGTGCTCGGCGATCAGACCCCAGTCGAGTTCGCGGAACTCCGGCCACTCGGTGAGGACGACGATCGCGTCGGCATCTTTTGCGGCCAGATACGGATCGTCGACGGCGACGATCGACGAGGCCCGCAACCGCGACCAGTCCATCGCCGAGAGCCTCGGGTCGTATCCCGTGACCTGCGCACCGGTCCGGCCCAGGTCAGCGCAGATCGTCAGCGCCGGTGAATCGCGCAGATCACTGGTGCCCGCCTTGAACGTCAGGCCCAGGGCGGTGATGCGCGCCCGGCCGAGCGGAGTGACCATGGACCGACCCAGCGTCGACGCGATTCGCGCGGACTGCGTGGCATTTGTCACACGAGCCGATTCGATCTCCGGCAGGTCGACGCCGGCGGCTCTGCCGGTGTGCAGGATGGCCGCGGTGTCCTTCGGCAGGCACGATCCGCCCCACCCCGGCCCGGGCTGCAGGAAGTGGGGGCCGATGCGCACGTCGGCGCCCATGCATCGGGTGACGTCAATGATGTCGGCACCCATCCGCGCGCACAGCTTCGCCAGCGAGTTGGCGTAGGAGATCTTCACCGCGAGAAAGGCATTGCTCGCGTACTTCGCCAATTCGGCGCTTTCCGGGCTCATCCGGAAGGTCTGCGCGTGGTTTCCGTACACGCGCGAGACCAGGTCGGCGGCGTCGGCGTCGTCGGCGCCGATGACGATGCGGTCCGGGTTGCGGAAGTCGTAGATGGCGTGGCTCTCCCGGAGGAACTCGGGATTGGAGACCGCGCGAATGCCGGCGTGCCGCACCCGCTGTCCGATCCGCCGGGTGGTGCCGACCGGAACCGTCGACTTGAGCACCAGCACCGAACCCGGGCGCAGCACGGTGGCGAGCCGCTCGACCGCCGCGTCGACCGCCGACAGGTCTGCCGATCCGTCCGGTCCGCCGGGCGTCGGCACACAGATGAACACCACGTCGCACTCGACCAAATCGGGATAGGCGACGGTGAATTCGAGCTTTTCGGTGTCCAGGCCGTGACGAAGCAGCTCGGCCAGACCGGGCTCGTCCAGCAGGGGGACCCCGCTGCGGAGCTGTTCGATCCGGCAGACGTCGACGTCGACGCACACCGTGTCATGACCGCGTTCGGCCAGGCACACCGCTGTCGTCAGGCCGACGTAGCCCGCACCGATCACCCCGGCTCGAATGGTTTTCATGCACAGTCCTTCAAGAGGTTCTCGCTGGCATCGAGCACACGGCCGACCGTGATCAGCAGCAAGCCTTTATGCGGTCGGTCGGCGTGTGGGTCGCCCTTGTCGCCGGCCCACACCGCGATGTGCGGACCCGTTCCCCTCGGACCCCACCGGTTCGGTGGTGTCGGACCGAACAGCAGCACCGACGGAGTGCCGGTCGCGGTCGCGATGTGTCCGACGCCGGTGTCACCACAGATCAGCAAGCGGCAGTCGTGGATCAGCGCGACGAGTTCGAGCAGACCGAGAGTGCCTGCGAGCACGCTGGATCGGGGTAGTCCGGCGGCGTCGGCCACTGACCGGGCGAGGCCGACTTCACCGTCGTCGCCGGTGATGACGACGTCGTGGCCGCGGTTTCGGAGCGCGGCGGCGACCTGTGCGAAACGCTCGGGCGGCCATCGCCGCGCTGCGTATGCGGCGCCCGGATGGATCACCACCGCCGAGGTGCGGCTCGGGAAGGCGTCCGGCCGCGGGATCGCCAGACCCTGTGGGTCACAGGTGATTCCGGCCCATTCGAGTAGCGCGCACCATCGGTCGACCTCGTGCAGCTCGGCCCGCCACGGCGGACCCTCGACCTCGGGATACGCGGGATGCCGGTGGCTGATCAGGCTTCGGGGCCGCACCGCGAGCAGGTCGGCGATGCTCTCGGGACCGCTGCCGTGCAGGTTCACCGCGAGGGCGGGCGGTTCGCTTCGGGCACGGAGCCGGCCGAGACCGGGGGTCGGGTCGACGTCGTCGACCGCACCGGAGAGCATCGCCAGATCGCGGTAGCGTTCGGGCGCGGCGAGCACGATGTGGGCGTCGGGGTGCGCCCGCCGCAGCCCACGCAACGCCGGGATTCCGGTGAGCAGATCGCCGAGGCCAAGCGCGCGCAGGACAACGACGGTCTTCGGGCTCACGGCCACGAAGACTCCGTCGACGCGCAGACCACCAGTTCACGCACCTCGCAACCCGCCGGCTGGGACAGGGCGAACACGACGGTGTCGGCGACGTGTTCGGGCTGGTTGAGCTTGGCGTCCGGCGGCGGCTTGTACTGCTCGTCGCGGCTGTCGAAGAACGCCGTGTGCATACCGCCCGGGATCAGCGTCGTGACTCCCACCTCCCCCGCCAGTTCCGCGGCCAACGCACGGGAGAATCCGATGACCCCGAATTTGGAGGCGCAGTACGCGGTCGCGTCGCTGACGGCCTTGATCCCCAATGTCGATGCGCACGTGACGATCCGGCCACCCGTGCTCTTCAGGTAGGGCAACGCCGAGCGGATCACCGCCGCGGTGCCCAGCAGATTGACGTGGATGACGCGTTCCCAGTCCTTGACCGCGACATCGGCGAGCTTGCCGCACATGTCGGTGCCTCCGGCGGTGAACACGCCGTGGATCTGACCGTCGACCTGCTCGGCCAACTCGCGCACCGCGGCGTCGACCGCATCGGTGTCGGCGAGGTCGGCCCGAGCGAAGACCACTCCGGGTTTCGGGTCGTTGCGGTCGATCACCAGCGGCGTACCACCCCGGCGCGCAACCGCTTCCACGGTAGCCGCGCCGAGTCCCGACGCACCGCCGGTGATGATGATGTTGCCAAGAGCCATTGGCGTTTCCTTTCGGTTCACGACCGCGCCGCGGCGATCAGATTTGACGATGAGTAACCGGCGACGGTCGGCAGCAGCACGACCTCACCGCCGTGGCGGCGGACCACGTCGGCCTCGGGAAGGTCGGCCTCGGTGTAGTCGCCGCCCTTGACCCAGACGTCGGGTCGCAGTTGCTCCAGCGCCGCTTCGGGTGACAGTTCGTCGAAGATCACCACCGCGTCGACACACGCCAGCGCGCCCAGCACCCGCGCCCTGTCCTGATCCGCCACGACGGGTCGGCGCGGCCCCTTCAGCGCGCGGACCGAGGCGTCGGAGTTCAAGAGCACCACCAACGCGTCACCGAGATCGCGGGCCTGGCGCAGCAGCCGGACATGACCGGTGTGCAACAGGTCGAAGCAGCCGCCGGTGGCGACCAGCCTGCCACCGCGCCGGCGCAGGCGGTCCCGGACCTCGACCATGCCGCCGGTGATGGCGGTCGACGTTGCCGCCGAATGTGTTCCACCCACCGCGGCCGCGCTCGACACGCCGACCGCGCCGCCCGCGGCGACGAACCTGCTGGCGGCTTCGACGGCGTCGGCGACGGCGTCATGGACGTCCTTACCCTTCGCAAGCGCCATGGTGGCAGCGATCGCGAACCGGTCCCCCGCGCCGCAGGTGTCGGCGTGGTCGGCCCGCGCGGCCGGAGCCCGCACGCGGTGGTGCTCGCTACCGGCGCCGGTGGCCACGAGCGCACCCTTCGAACCGAGGGTCACGCACACCGCTCGTGCCGCCCATTGTTCGCGCAGCGACTCCGCCGAGCGTCCTGCCGCCTCGTCTTGATTCGGCGTGATAAGCCAGCAGCCCGGTACGGGCTCGCTCCCGCGGGGATGCGGGTCCCAGACCGTCGGCACCCGCTGCGCGGCCGAGATGATGAGATCTCGGACCCCACCGTGTGCGGTGATGCCGCGCCCGTAGTCGGCCACGCAGACCGCGGCGGCCTGCCCGAGCACCTCGGCCACCTCGGCGGGCACCGCGTCGTCCGTGGCCGATCCGTCGCCGTGGTCGAGCCGCAGCATCGATTGCCCCGCGGCGCGAATCCTGGTCTTGCACACCGTATTACCGGTCATCGGTAAACCGATGATCCGCACGCCGGCGTCGCCCAGCAGCTCGGTCAGCGCCTGACCTTCTGCGTCGTCGCCGACCGCGGTCACCAGCACCACATCGCAGCCCGTCCGCGCAGCGAGCACGGCAGCCAGTCCCGCGCCGCCCGGGCGTCGCCATATCCGTTCGGTGTCAACGACCGGGACGGGCGCCTCGGGGCTGAGCCGCGTGGCGGTGCCCTCGATGTCGACGTCGAGCATCGAATCGCCGATGACGACCAAAGGCTCATTCATGTGACGCCCCCAGCAGAACCTCGTCGACGGCGATGCACAGCGCATGCACGAGCAGCAGGTGGACCTCCTGGACCGTCGCGGTGGTCGGCGCTTCGACGCAGACGGCGTCGTCGCACATCGCGGCCAGGGGATTGGGGTCCGGCCCGGTGAACGCCCATGTGGTGAGGCCGGTTTCGTGGGCGGCCTTGACCGCGGCGAGCACATTCGGGCTCGTGCCGCTGGTTGACAGCGAAACCAGTACGTCACCCGCCCTGCCGTGCGCCCGCACGCCTCTGGCGAATATCTCGTCGATCCCGTAGTCGTTGCCGATCGCGGTGAGGGCCGAGGTGTCGGCGTGTAACGAGATGGCGGACATGGGCATTCGCTCGTCGCGGAAACGGCCGACCAGTTCAGCGGTCAGATGCTGCGCCTCGGCCGCGCTGCCACCGTTCCCGCAGGCCAGTAGCCGGCCACCCGTGGTGAGGACATCGGCGAGGCGCCGCCCCCACGTGGCCAGCCTGGGCGCCTCTGGCGCGAGGTGATCGGCCGCGTATGACAGCGCGGAGAAGTGGGTTTGGATCATCGGGATCATTGCCGTCCTCCAATTCGGTTGACCGCCTCGAGCAGTTCGCCGTCGCCGATGCCGTCCAGGCACGGATGCCCGGGCACGGGACAGACGCGGGCCCGGGTGAGCCGGCACGGGGCCCGCTGGTCTCCGAGCCGGATGACAGTGGCCCCGTACGGGCTCCATTGCGAAGCGGATACGACGGGAGCGAACAGCGAGACCACCGGTGTGCCGACGGCCGCCGCCAGGTGGGCGGGCCCGGTGTTGGGTGCGATCACCACCCGCGCCGCGGCGTAAACCGCCGCCAATGTCTCCAGGGTGGTGCGTCCCCCGAGGTCGATGGCCGACTCGCCGGCCACCGCCGCGGTCAGTTCGCGTTCGGCGGGGTCGCCGGTGACGACGATGCGATGTCCGGCGGCGACGAGCGCCTCGACCATGCCGGCACTGCGCTGGGTGGTCGGTCGGCGCGCGGGCACGGCGGCTCCGGGATGGAAGACGACGAACGGTGCGTCGCCGAGCGATTCGGCGACATCCGCGGGCGGGGGCGGTGGTTGCCGCACCCGCAGCGTGCCGTCGTCGCCCTCGGGCAGCTCACAACCGGCCGCCCTGGCCAAAGACAGCGCCCGCTCGGGTTCGGGTATGCCGTCGGGAACGTGGTGCCGCAGGTCGAGCAGTGTTCCGGGATAGTCCTCGCTGATCGCCCCGACCCACGGCGCCGAAGCCATCCGGCAGATCAACGCCAGCGGCAGCGGGGACTGATGGAAAGACGTGAAGATGTAGACCCGCTCGGGGGCGACGTCGCGCAACTGTTTGACCAACGCCTCGACGTGTCCTGCGGTCAGTTCGGGCGAGTCGAAGTCCACCCACGGCGCCTGCCACTCGATGACGTCGTCGACGCCGGGCAGCAGCTCGGCGGCGGCCCGCCCGCGCGGGCCCGCGAGAAAGGTGACCGCATCGTGGGTTTGCGCTACGGCGCGGACCGCGGGACCGGTGATCAACACGTCCCCGGCGCTGTCCAACCGCGCAACCACCGCCCGGCTCATCGGCAGTCCCTGAGCACCATGGACACCGCTGCGTCGAGCCTCGGCGCGACGCGCGCCCGGATCCGGGCTTCACCGATCTCGTGGCGCAGCGTGCGGTCGGTGGGCACGAGTATCGCGTCGGCGCCCGCGGCCAGCGCCGCCTCGACGTCTGCACCGGTGTCGCCGATCATCACGCACCGCGAGGGGTGAACACCCAGCGCGGCGGCGGCATCCTCGACCATGCCGGGCGCGGGTTTACGGCAGCGGCATTCGTCGTGGGCGTCGTGCACGCACAGGTGCCACGAGTCGAACGGACCCAGCGCCGAGTCGACCTGGGCATTGACGGATTCGAGTTGTCGCGTGGTGATCAATCCCTTGGCCACCCCGGACTGGTTGCTCACGATGGCCAGCAGTAACCCGTTGCGACGCAGGCGATCCAACGCGTGGTGCGCGCCCGGCAGCGGGCGAACACCCGCCGGATCGTTGAGATAGGGTCCGTCCGCGATGATCGTGTCGTCACGGTCGAGCAATACCGCCAGCGGCGGGTCGGGCCGGGCCGTGCGGAACGTCCACTCCCCGGCCAACCGGTGCCACACCGCAACCGGTGGGATCAGCGCGCTGGTGAGCGCCATGCGACCGGCCTCACCGAGTGTCCGCGGGCCGCACCAGAACCGGCGGAGCGCGAACTCCCCCGTCAGCAGCGCCCAGGCCGTGGCGGCGGTGCGCGCGACGCGCCAGCGGCCCGCCCCTGCGCTCACGACCGCGAGGAGGGCCGCGGCCGTGGTCACCGCGTGCGCCGGGAGTCGGCCCCGGCCCTCACCGATCGCCGAGCGCCACCGCCTACCGAACTTGCGGCGAAGCAGGGCGTTGTCCCGGTTGCCGACCTGGGCCCACACGCTGCTCATCAGCGCGGCGTTCGCGACGGGATGGGTGCAACGGCGGGCCCCGCGCACAATGCCATTGCCAATGCCGTTGTCCGCCTGGATGATTCGCAGCGCGATGTCCGAATCCTCGCGGTATGCGCGTGGGAATCGTTCGTCGAAGCCGCCGATGTCGACGAGGACATCGCGCCGGAACGCCATATCGGCGGTGATCCACTTGGCCTCGGCCAGCCGCTGGGTGCGCCGTTCATCGTCGGTGGCCTTGCGCCCACCCACCCGCGGCACCTCGATCACCGCTTGCGAGCCGGCGGCCGACTCAACCTCGGCCTTGGCCAGGTCCTCGGCCAAGGCGGTGAACCAGTCAGGCTGCGGCACAACGTCGTCGTCGAGGAAACAGACCCAGTCGGCTCGGGTGGCACGCCAGCCCTTGTTGCGAGCGGCCGCCGGTCCTCGTCCCCCGCTGCACAGCACCGTGACCGGAAGACGCGAGTCCACCTCCAAGGGCGGAGCGGGCTGGGGCCGGTCGTCGACGACGATCACCACCGCCGGCGCCGGCCCGGCGGACCCGTCGAGTTCTGCGAGCAGGCGGTGCAGCGACGGCCGCCCGACCGTCGGCACCACGACCGCGAACGACGGCGTCATACCGGCCGCCTCACGATGAACGGACCGAGCGCCAACACGTCTATCGGTGCGCTGCCGAAACATTCGAGCGCGTCGCGCGGGCTGTCGACCATGGGCCGCCCGGCGGTGTTGAAGCTGGTGTTGACGATCACCGGGACCCCGGTGCGGGTGGCGAACCTGGTGATCGTGTCGTGCAGCAGCGGTTGGCTGCGGTCCACGGTCTGAATGCGCGCGGTGCCGTCGACGTGGGTCACCGCGGGAATACGGTTACGCCACTCGGCGGCGACGTCATGCACGAACAGCATGTACGGACTCGGAATCGGTCCGCCGGCGAAGATCTCGTCGGCCCGTTCGGCGAGCACCATCGGGGCGACGGGCCGGAACTGCTCGCGTCCCTTCACGGTGTTGAGTCGCTCCAGGTTCTCGATGCGACGGGGGTCGGCCAGCAGTGACCGCTGACCGAGCGCGCGCGGCCCGAATTCGGCGCGGCCCTGAAACCAGCCGACGAGTTTGTTGTCGGCCAACGCATCTCCGACCGCGACGGCCAGATCCGCTGGCCTCTCATGGGGTACCGCCGCTTCGGTGAGCGCCGCGGCGATCTCGTCGTCGGTGAACCCGCGGCCCAACGCCGCCGAGGGCATCGGCGCGATCGGTTCACCGGCGTCTCCCGCCAAAGCCAGTGCCGCACCGAGCGCGGTTCCGGAGTCACCCGCGGCCGGTTGCACCCACACATTCGAAAACCCGCCACGGGAAGAGATCTTCGAGTTCGCCACGCAGTTGAGAGCGACTCCACCTGCGAGACAGAGGCTTTCGTGGTCGGTGCGGCCGCGAAGCCAGCCGACGAGGTCGAGCAGCACTTCCTCGACGACGGTCTGGACGCTGCACGCGAGGTCGGCGTGCTCGGGCTCGGGCCGGTCCAGCGCATGCCCCTTCCCGGCGCCGGGTGCGCGGGCGGGTGTGATCGATCTCCAGTCCACCGGTTCGGTGCGGAAACCACCGTCGGCGCATGCGTAGACCGCTTCGCGGAACCTGTCGGCGTACCGCGGTGTCCCGTAGGACGCCATCGCCATCACTTTGTACTCGTCGCTGGAGCGCTTGAAACCGAGGTGCTCGGTGAGGCTTTCGTAGAGCAGACCCAGCGAGTGTGGAAGCGACTGAGTCGCGAGCACGTCGAGCTTGTGGTCGCGATAACTGCCGGCCAGCATCGAGGACCGCTCGCCGCGGCCGTCCACGACCAGTACCGCGCAGTCGGGGTGGGGGGAGGCGAGCGCGGTGGATGCGGCGTGCGCGACGTGATGGCGGACGTGCCGCACGATGCCCGGGTCGAGGCCGGGCAGGGCGGACTGGAGGAAACGGGGGGCCCGGTCGGCGTAGAGCGTGCGCAGGTACTCCCAGTCGCGGTCCAGGCCTGCGAGTCCGTCGGTGGACTCGTCCATCAGGCGCGGGTCGTAGGAGTACCCGACCAGGTCCAGCTCCGACGGTTTCAGCCCCGCCTGCTCGAGGCACCAACGTGCCGATTCCACCGGCAATTCCCACGTCGAGAACGGCACGGCCTGTTTGCCGTGCTTGCGGCGGGTGAACCGCTCCTCCTCGGCGGCCGCGACGATCTGACCGTCCACCACGAGCGCGGCAGCCGGATCGTGGAACACCGCGTTGATCCCGAGAATGCGCATGACTTTCCTCAACTCCCCTGCAGTGCAACGGTTGCCGACTGCCGGCGGAACCAGTCGACGGTCATCGACAGGCCATCGGTGTAGCTGACTCGCGGATACCACCCCAGCAGCTCGCGGGCCAGCGAGATGTCGGGGCACCGGCGTTGCGGGTCGTCCTGCGGCACTGGGCGGAACTCGATCGGTGAGTCGCTTCCGGCCAGATCGCGGATGAGCTCGGCGATGCGCAGCACCGTCAGTTCGTCGGGATTGCCGACGTTGACGGGCCCGGCGCAATCGGATTCGCCCAGGGCGATCAGCGCCGCGACGGTGTCGCCGACGAAACACAACGACCGGGTCTGGGTGCCCGTTCCGTTGACCGTGATCGGCTCGCCCGCCAATGCCTGCTGGCAGAAGGTCGGCACGACGCGGCCGTCGTCGGGCCGCATGCGCGGTCCATACGTGTTGAAGATCCGCGCCACTCCGATGTCGGCGGACCGCTCACGTCGATAGGCGAACGTCAACGCCTCGGCGAACCGCTTCGCTTCGTCGTACACGCTGCGCGGCCCGATGGGATTGACGTTGCCCCAATATGATTCGCGCTGCGGATGTTCCAGCGGATCGCCGTAGACCTCGCTGGTGGAGGCCAGCACCAGCCGTGCACCGCACTTCTGCGCGAACTCGAGCATGTGCGAGGTGCCGAGCGCCCCCGTGCGAAGCGTCTGGATCGGCAGCTGTAGATAGTCCGCCGGTGAGGCCGGCGATGCGAGGTGGAAAACGGTGTCGATTCCCGACGGCAGATCGGGCAGCGGCCGGCTGATGTCGTGCGCGACGAACCGGTATCCGGGCCGGTCCACGAACAGATCGGCGGCGGTCGGCGCGCTGGTGGACAGATCGTCGAGGCAGGTCACTTCCACACCGCTGTCGAGCAGTCGCTCGCACAGGTGCCCGCCGAGAAACCCTCCGCCGCCGGTGACCAGCGCGCGTTTGATGTCATGCATCGTTTGCCTTCCCGATCCGCGGGTAGCCGTCAGGGTCATGCAGGGCCCAGCCTCCACCGACGTCTCGTTCGTGATAGCCAGCCAGAATCGCGCCAAGGAGTTGGTGGCCGTGGTGGCCAGGCTGCTGGACACCACGCCGTGCCCGATCGTCGTGGTGGACAACGCCTCCACCGACGACACCGCGACGCTCATCAACGGTATGGCGGCACGGTCGGCCGGCCGCCTCGAGCTCGTCGAGCTTGAGACCAACCTCGGTGCGGTCGGCCGCAACGTCGGGGTAGCGGCGTGCCGCACACCGTACGTGGCGTTCTGCGACGACGACTCCTGGTGGACGCCCGAATCCCCCGCGATCGGCGCGGAGGCATTCGAACGGCACCCGTCGGTGGGACTGCTCGCCGCGCGCACGATCGTCTGGCCGCAGCGCCGGGAGGATTCGTTCTCCGCTCAGCTCGCCGACAGTGCGCTCGGCCGACGGCCGGACCTGCCGGGCCCGTCGATCCTCGGCTTCATGAGTTGCGCGGCCATGGTGCGCAAGCGGGCGTTCGAACAGGCGGGTGGCTTCAGCGACATCCTGCACTTCCGCGGGGAGGAGCAACTGCTGGCGCTCGATATGGCCGCGGCGGGCTGGGACCTCTGCTACGACCCCGAACTGCTGGCCATTCACCAGCCGTCCAAGGTGCGCGCCACGTCCGCTGCCCAGGCCGCCAGGGTGTTGCGCAACGATGTGCTCACCACCTGGCTGCGACGCCCATTTCGCCACTGCCTCAGTGCAAGTGGGCGCCTGGCCGTGGCGGCGCTGCGCGACCGTGACCATGCCAGGGGGGCGGTCGAGGCCGTGGCGCGGATTCCCGCGGTGGTCGCTCAGCGCCGGCCGCTGCCCCGCGAGATCGAGGAAGCGGTGACCCTGCTGGAGTCGGGCTGAGCCGGTCATCCGGACGACAGGCTCGTCGCCGGCTCCGGCCGCGCGACCCGCACAGGCACCAACCGGTCGTAAATTCGCTGGCTGTCGGCGGCGACCCGATCCCATGAGTAGCGGGCCCGCGCGCGGTCCCGTCCGGCGGCACCCATACTCTGCCTGAGGAAGTCGTCGCGAAGCAGACTGGTCACTGCCTTGGCCACCTCATCGGGCCGCTGGGGCTTGACCAGGTGTCCGGTCACGTCGTGGACGACGGTGTCGAGCATGCCGCCGACCGCCGACGCCACCACGGGCACGCCGCACGCCATCGCCTCGAGCGGCACTATGCCGAACGGTTCGTACCACGGGGTGCACGCCACCACGTCGGCAGACCGAAGAATGGCCGGCATGTCCGTCCGGGACACCGAGCCGTACAGTTCCACTCGGTCCGCGACGCCCAATTCCGTTGCCAGACAGAGCAGCCGACGTGCCTCGGGATCCGACCCGAGTTGCGACTGGTCGGGTCCGCCGACAATCACCAGCTCGGTGTCGGGAAGGTGGGGCATCGCGCGCACGACGACGTCGAAACCCTTGCGGGGGACGAACCGGCCGACGCTGACGACGCGGCGCCTGTCGGATCGCGGCGCCACGGGTCCCTCCGGGTTGAACAGGTCGAGATCCACCCCGCACGGCACCACGGAGATCCGGTTGCGGGACCGACCCATCCGCATCAGCTCGAACACCTCGTCGGTGCAGGTGGCCGCGACCCAGGTCGCAGAACGGGCCACTGTCGCTTCCAGACGCAGCCGATCCGGCGGGCTGGTGTCCTGTGCCCCCTGGTGCCGCCGCTTCACCACACCCAATGCGTGAAAGGTCTGAACCGCAGGCAGATTGAGATGGCGCGCGGCCAGTTGCGTTGCGATACCGGACATCCAGAAGTGTGCGTGCGCGACATCGGGTCGGTCCGCCGCCCACTCGGCGTCGAGGAACTGGGCGAAGGGACCCATGTAGGAGAGGAGTTCGTCCTTGGGCATCGGCTCGGCCGGGCCTGCCGGAACGTGCACCACGGTGTAACCCTCGGGTGTGACCACGCGGTCGGGCAGGTCCCGGTTGTCCCTTCTGGTGTAGACGGTCACCTGATGACCGTGTCTGGCCAGTGCGGCCGACAACTCCGCGACGTGTACGTTCTGCCCACCGGCGTCGACGCCGCCGAGCGCGGCAAGCGGGCTGGCGTGCTCAGACACCATGGCGATCTTCATCCGGCGCCCTCCTTCCGTTGTCATCGACAGCACTCGTCGATGAGGTCGTCCCATTGCGCGAGAAAACGATCGATTCCGAACTGCGCCTTGGCGAAATCCCGCGCTGCCTTACCCGCCGCAACGGCGGCCGCGCCGTCTGCGACGAACGACGACAGAGCGCACGAAAGCGTGTCCATATCGGCGCTCACCACGCCCGCCTCGGGCGGCACCACCAGCGGCGCCATCGTCGAGGCGACGGCGACCACCGGCATCCCGATGAACATCGCCTCGATCAGCGACAGCCCCAGCGAGGTCCATCGGGCGGTGTGCAGGAACACGCGGCGGCGGGCCACCTCGGGCAGCAGGGCCGCGGCGGGCAGGTCGCCCCGTCCGCGGACCCGCGGGCTCGTGATGCATTCGAAGAGCACGTCGGTGCCGATGCCCCACACGTCGATCGGCACCGTTTCGGAGAACGCGGTCAGCAAATCCGCGCCGACCGTGCGCCAGCGCCGGCACGGTTCGTTGATCATCGTCGCGGCGGCCGCGACGTCACCCCGGTAGAGCAAGCCTGGATCGACGATGCCGTGCGTGATGACGCGCGTGGGCGCGACGCCGTTGTTCCACATGAGCCGGTTGAAATCGGTCACGTGCACGATCGGGATGTCGCGACGGTCGGCAAGCGGGTGGACGCTGTCGACCGCGAACGGTCGTGGCGCGTTGTGCTCCACGTACACGGCGGGAATGTCTCGGCCCGGTCGCCGCCCCAGCCAACGGCTGGTCAGTTCGATCTCTTCGGGCCGCTGCAACACCACCATGTCGATGTGCTCGCCATCCAGTTCGTCAGACGAAACCTCGTGCGCACGTGGCCAATTCCGGCCGCAGCGTCCGCGACCGTCGGCATCCCTTGCGGGATTCACAGGCAACACACAGCGATGCCGGCCCGCGACGAAGGACTCGGTCCAGGACCCGTGCACATGCCACAGCAGCACCGAACGTGAATTCGAGACGACCGACATGTGGGCCGCCTACCCGAGCACTTCTGGGACAAACGGTTCTCCGAACGACTCTTCGCATAGCGGACAAGTGCTGGTTCGTATTGCGGACCCCCCACTTCGCGCAACGGATCTGGCACGACGCCGCCACCGTTTCGTCCAGCAAGCCCGGGGTACACCGAGGGGCGTGTCAGAGCGCGAAAGCCTGCCCGACGACGTCCCCGAGGCCGACGCGGTGGAACAGCAGCGTGCCGCCAGCGAACCGGTCCTCGACGAGGAGGCGTCCGCCGATTCGGACCCGAATCCGCCACTCGAGGCGTCGCCCGCCGACTGGCAGGAGCAGCTGGAGACGGTGGAGATCGATCCCGAGGACGACGCGGCCGCGGAGTGAGCCCGGTCGGGCGAGCGTTTAGTCGTTCAGGCCCTCGGGAACCCGACACCTGCGCGGGGAAGTTCCTCGTGATTGGACTGATGCACTGCACTGCGGAAGGTGAACATGACCGAGAAGAACAGTGGCCCTGAAGAAGGCATCAAGGGCGTCGTCGAAGACGTGAAGGGCAAGACCAAGGAGACGGTCGGCACCGTCACCGGCCGTGACGACATGGTTCGCGAAGGCAAGGCCCAGCAGGACAAGGCCGACGCCCAGCAAGACGCCGCCAAGAAGGAAGCCGAGGCGGAATCCGCACGCGCCGGCGCCGAGGCCGCCGAGAAGCGCCAGGAAAACGAGCAGTAATTCGATTCAACAACAGAAAGGCCCAGCCGAAACGGCTGGGCCTTTCACTTCGGTGCGTCAGCTACTCGGCTTTTGCCGTTGCGCATCGGGATGTTCTGCGTACCAACGTTCTTCGATCTTGCGCACCCGCATGTGCTCGGCGAGCAGCCATCCACCGCCGATGACGAACAACGCAGCGGACCCGCTGCCCAGTCCGATACCGACGCCGTGGTGGCCGGCGCCGTGGGCTGCCAGCGCCGAGACGAACAGCACCAGGGCAACTCCGATGAGGATCAGCCCCGGCATGTTCTTGGTGTCCTTCATCGACTCCCCGGCGTGTGGACGGGTCGTTCTCGCGTGGTCGACGGGATCCTTCGGGCTTTTCATCGGTACTCCTCTCTCGGCATACCTGGGCCCGGACATGGGCTACTGACAACGCTAGAACTACCCGACCACGAAGGGACGAAAACCGGCCGTCACTGGTAGGGCGGGTACTGGTCAGCCCGCAGGGCTCTGGCCAGATGAGCGGCGTTACGGGCCAATGCGGCAGTCGTCGACGCGACGGGCTCGGGCACCTCGTCGAGGTCCTTGTAGTCCTTGCTCTGCATCGCTTCGCCGGTCCAGTAGGTGCCACCCTGGGCCGGGATCGTGTAACCGATGTCGTTGAGGCCTTGGAAGCAGTCGGCGATCACTTTGTGCGCGCCGTCCTCGTTGCCGACGACGCCGACGACCGCGACCTTGCCGACCATGGTCGGCCGGCCCGTGTCGTCGGTGTTCGACAGTTCCGCATCGAGCCGCTCCAGCACACGCTGCGTCACGCTGGCCGGATGCCCCAGCCAGATCGGGGTGGACAACACCAGGATGTCGGCGCGTAGCAGCTTCTCGCGGATACGGGGCCACTCGTCGCCGTCGCCCATGTCAGCCTCGACGCCCGGTGCGATCGCGTAGTCGACGCAGCGCACCACCTCGGTCTCGACACCCGCACCGCGCAGGTTCTCGCAGATGTGTTCGGCCATCAACGCGCTGCTCGACTCGGCGGGGCTGGGCTTGAGGCTGCACACCAAAGCCACGGCGGTCAACGGTGGATCAGCGTCGGCCGACGCGCTCATCCGCCGAACACCGCGAAACCGGTGAGTGCGGGCATGCTCGTCATCAGCACCAG
Organism: Mycobacterium sp. GA-1199; assembly: GCF_001500045.1. Classification (GTDB taxonomy): domain Bacteria; phylum Actinomycetota; class Actinomycetes; order Mycobacteriales; family Mycobacteriaceae; genus Mycobacterium. Next base: position 427,615 of record NZ_LQIX01000001.1, on the reverse strand, counting down.
CAGCATCGACGTCAGCAGGAACCATCCCGCGCCTTGCCATGCCGACGACATGTCGCCCCTGCGCCAGTTCTGATAGGCGCGGAAGAACGCCCGCAGCCCGCCGGCGAACAGGACAGCGGGCGACGCGAGCGCCAGAAGCGTTCGCTGCGGCACCCCGCAGGCCAAGCTGTCGGCCGTCGCGCCCTGGCACGTACTCACCCACACCATTGCACCGATCAGGAAGATCGCGCCGGTGGCGCCGATCCCGAGGGCGAAGCGCGCCGCGTCGCGGATACCGGTGTCGACTTGTCTCAGCTCGCTGGGACTGTGGTACACGACGAGAGACTCCCGAAATTTGCTGCTGAATCAGCGGAGTGGCTTTGACGCAGCGCAGAGTTCCCGGCCGAAACCTCCGGTAAACCTCAATTTTCGACGCGATGATGTGCGGTGAGCAGCAGCCTGTCGTAGGTGGAACGCGGGGGCAACTCCTCCTCATAGTTGAGCCCGAGGAAATCCCTGGCGATTTGCTCGGCCAAGATCCGCAGCTTGGTGTTGGTCTCCTGCGAACGCCACCGGAGTAACTCGAACGCCGAATCGGCGGAGATCCGGTAGATGAGCATCAGCATTCCCTTGGCCTGCTCGATCGGGCCGCGAGCCTCCGCCATCTCGGTGACCGCGGCACTGAACGCCCTGTCGTGCCGCTGCAGCGTGGACGGGGTGACGTCGACATAGAACCCGTGGGTGCCCACCACCTGGTCGTCGTCGTCGAAGAGTTGATCGCCGACGACGACGACGTGGTGCACCTCACCGTTAGTGTCGATGATCCGGTGGCGGGTGGAGAACGCGCCCGACGTCCGGCGGATCTCATCCAACGTCGCCGCCACCTGGCGATAGTCGTCGGGATGTTTGTGTGACAACACGAGTTCGGTGGTCGGCTCCGTCGTACCCGGCTCGTAGCCGTGCATTCGTTCGACTTGCGGCGACCACTCCCAGCGTTCGTCGGCGAAGTAGAAACGGAACCAGCCGACCCGGTGAGGGTCGCCGCCCGCGAGGGCCTGCTCGACAGGTGTCTGCCCGTCTGCATCGGGCAGCTCGTCAGTCATGATCGCGGGTCGAATTCCGGTGATCGCACACGTGTATTCCAGCACGATCGTCGGTTCGTTGATCGGACAAGCAACGGATCGGCGGGCGCGGGGGTGTCGGGGTGGCGTCTTACGCTTCGCCTCGTGACCGTAAAGCTGTACCTGGCTTCGGCGTCGGTGGCGGGGTTCGGGGCGTGGCTGCTCGGGGTGGTCCCGCAGTGGAGCCTTGCCCTCGGACTCGTCGCGCCACTGGTACTCGCCGCGCTCCCACGCTTCGTGGCCGGCACCCTCGTCGGCGTCACCACTCCCGGCGCACGCGAGGACGTCACCGCCGCGATGTCGGGGCCGGAGTTCGAAGATCACGTGGCGCGGGTCGCCCGGTCCTGCGGGGCGCCGGTGATCATGACCGCGATAACGGGAGACTGGGGAGTCGACATCATCGTCGGCAAGCGACCGGATCGTCTTGCCATCCAGTGCAAACGCCAGTCGCGTCCCGTCGGTGCGAGCGCCGTGCAGGAAGTGGTGGCAGGTGCGCCGATGCAGGATTGCACCAGGACGATGGTCGTCACGAACCACGAATTCACCGCCGCCGCACGCAAACTCGCCGAGCTTCACGGATGCGAGCTGGTCGGCGGGGCCGACCTCCCGCGGTTACGGTCGACGATCCGACGCCTGCTCGAGCCGTCGGCGTCCTGACTGCCCCGATCGTCCCGACTGCCCGAATTGCCCCGAACGTGCCGTTTCATCCGCGACACGCCGGTAGAAGCGTATGAGACCGCACATTCGCGGCGGTGAGGCTGTGGATAACGTGGGCTCTCACCCCGAAAAGATGTCATGGCGGGGCGCGACCGTTGCGGCCATGGAAGATCTCGACTGGCCGTTCCGAGCAAGCGAGGCGCTCGACGCGGGACTACTGACGTTTCGCGAGCTGCGGCGATTTCACGCCGGCATCTATCCCGGCGTATGGGCGCCGCGGGGCGTCGAGTTGTCGGCCGTCGACCGGGCCAGGGCCGCCTGGCTGTGGTCGCGCCGACAAGGTGTACTGGCAGGCCTATCGGCGTCGGCGTTGCTCGGCGCGAAATGGGTCGAGCCTGACGCCGCCGCCGAACTCGTGCTGTCGAATCGGCGACCGCCGCCAAGAATCATCGTCCACAGCGACACACTGTTGCCCGAGGAGATCGTGACGCGCCACCAGATGCCCGTGACGACGCCGGAGCGCACCGCGTTCGACCTCGGCCGCCGGCTTCCGCTCGTGGAAGGGGTTCAGCGCATCGACGCGCTGATGAATGCGACGGACATCAAGCCCGCCGACATCGACGAGGTGGCGCAGCGGCATCCCGGCGTGCGCGGCTTGCGGCAGCTACGCCAGACACTGGAACTCGTCGACGGCGGCGCGGAGTCGCCGTACGAATCACTGACCCGACTACTGCTGGTGCAGGCCGGATTTCCGCGTCCGGAAACCCAGATACGGGTGCTCGACCGGTCAGGGCGTGTGGTCGCACGCATCGACCTGGGATGGTCGCAGTATCGCGTCGGCGTGGATTTCGAAGGCGCACACCACTGGACTGACCCGCGACAACGTACCGCCGATGCCGAACGCTATTGGTTGCTGCCGCGGCTCGGCTGGAACGACATCAGGCTGACCAGCGGAATGTTGCACAACCAGCCGCGCGTATTTCTCGAGCGAGTCGGCGAGGCACTAATCGCCCGCGGCTGCCCGAAAACATGGTGAACGTGCGGTTTCATCCGCCAATCCGGCGTGTCGCGGATGGAACCGCACGATCGGCGGTCAAGCGCCCCGCTAGAGAATCGGCCTGCCGCCGGTCACCGCGATCCGCGCACCCGTCACGTAGCTCGCCTCGTCGGACGCCAGCATCACGTAGACCGGCGCCAACTCGACCGGTTGACCGGCACGGCCCAACGGCGTGTTCTCGCCGAACTGCTTGACCTTCTCCGGCGGCATCGTCGACGGGATCAACGGTGTCCAGATCGGGCCCGGCGCGACGCTGTTGGCGCGAATACCCTTCTCGCCCAACATCTCCGCCAGGCTCGCGGAGAAGTTGGCGATCGCGGCCTTGGTGGCCGCGTACGGCGCCAGCTTCGGGTTGGGCATGTCGGAGTTCACCGAGGAACTGCCGATGATCGACGCACCGGCGCCCATGTGCGGCAGCGCGGCCTTCACGAGGTAGAAGTACGCCCCGACGTTGAGCCGGAACGTGTAATCCCACTCCTCGTCGCTGATCTCGTCGAGGGTGTCGTGCGTCATCTGGTAGGCGGCGTTGTTGACGAGCACATCGATCCCGCCGAATTCCTGTACGGCGCGGTCCACGACGGCGCGGCAGTGCGCCGGGTCGGAGAGATCGCCGGACATCAACACACATTTGCGCCCGGCGTCCTCGACATACTTCTGGACCTCCTTGGCGTCGCCGTCCTCGTTCAGGTAGGCGATCAGCACGTCGGCACCCTCGCGCGCGTAGGCGATCGCGACCGCGCGACCGATTCCGCTGTCGCCTCCGGTGATGACCGCGCGCTTACCGGTCAGCCGGCCCGACCCCTGATAACTCGTCTCGCCGCAGTCGGGGGTCGGGGTCATCTCGCTCTGCACACCGGGCGGGGACTGCTGCTGTTCTGGAAAACTCATCGATGGCCTCTCGTGGGATGTCTGTTCTTGCGCGGGGTTACCCCGCAGCCGTCCGAATACTCCGGACGATCCGCTGTTTGACATGTGTTCACTACGATGAAGCTCATGGCCGAGTCCCGACGGCGGCTCTCCCCCGCCGACCGACGCAGCGAACTGCTGACGCTCGGTGCCGAGGTGTTCGGTCAGCGGCCCTACGACGAAGTTCGCATCGACGAGATCGCCGAGCGCGCGGGAGTGTCCCGGGCGTTGATGTACCACTACTTCCCGGACAAGCGGGCGTTCTTCGCCGCGGTGATCCGCGCCGAGGGTGAGCGGCTGTTCGAGGCCACCAACGTGCCACCGCGGCCCGGGCAGAGCCTCTTCGACCAGGTGCGTGAGGGGGTGCTCGCCTATCTGCGCTACGACGACGAGCACCCACATGGCGCATGGGCCGCCTACGTGGGATCGGGCCGCTCCGATCCCGTGCTGCGCGGCATCGAGGACACCGACAACGACCGTCAAGCCAGCCGCATCCTCGGCCGCATCCACGCCGCCGTCGGCGACGACCTGGACGACAAGGTGGAGCGCGACCTGCGCATCACCGTCTACGGCTGGCTGGCCTTCACCTTCGAGATGTGCAGGCAACGGCTGATGGACCCGTCCATCGAGGCCGGTCCCGTGGCCGACGCGTGCGCACACGCCCTGTTCGACGCCATCGGACGCGTCCCCGGTATCCCTTCTCCCCTGCGCGAAGCGGTGTCACCGAATCGTCGCTGACCTGTGATTTCGGCGCGCCAACCATCGCTGGGCGATAGCTGAGGCACCGCAACCGCCGAGGACTTGTCGGTGGTGGGGTGCACCATGGACGTCGATGAGCACATCCCCCCTCGCCCGGTTCAGCGACCTGACCCGGGAGTGGTTCACCGGCACGTTCGCCGAGCCGACGCCCGCCCAGGTCGAAGCCTGGTCGGCGATCGCCGATGGGGACAACACGCTCGTCATCGCGCCGACCGGGTCCGGTAAGACGCTCGCGGCGTTCCTGTGGGCAATCGACCAGTTGGCCTCCGCCCCCGCCGAACCACGAGCCGGCACCAAAGTGCTGTACGTCTCGCCGCTGAAGGCGCTCGCCGTCGACGTGGAGCGCAACCTGCGCACCCCGCTCACCGGTATCGCCCGCATGGCCGAACGGCGCGGCGTGCCCGCCCCGCAGATCAGCGTGGGCGTGCGCTCCGGCGACACCTCCCCCGCGCAGCGGCGCGAACTGATCGCCCGACCGCCCGACATCCTGATCACCACGCCCGAATCGCTGTTCCTGATGTTGACCTCGGCGGCGCGCGACACGCTGGCCGACGTCCGGACCGTCATCGTCGACGAGGTGCACGCCGTCGCGGCCACCAAACGCGGCGCCCACCTCGCGCTGTCGCTCGAGCGGCTGGATCAACTTCTCGACGCGCCCGCCCAGCGGATCGGGCTGTCGGCCACCGTCCGTCCCCCCGAGGAGGTGGCGCGGTTCCTGTCCGGTCAGGCGCGCACGACGATCGTGGCCCCACCGGCCGCCAAGACGTTCGACCTGTCGGTCCAGGTGCCGGTGCCCGATATGGCCAACCTCGAGAACAACACCATCTGGCCCGACGTCGAAGAGAAGATCGTCGACCTGATCGAATCGCACAATTCGTCGATCGTGTTCGCCAACTCGCGCCGCCTCGCCGAACGACTCACGTCGCGGCTCAACGAGATCCACGCCGAGCGCACCGGCCAGGAGCTCGAGACGGGACCCAACACCGGAGTCGCAGGCGGCTCACCCGCGCACATCATGGGCAGCGGGCAGGCGTCGGGCGCGCCCACACTGCTGGCCCGCGCACACCACGGCTCGGTCAGCAAGGAACAGCGGGCGATCGTCGAGGACGACCTCAAGAGCGGCCGGCTCAAGGCCGTCGTTGCGACCTCGAGCCTGGAGCTCGGAATCGACATGGGCGCAGTCGATCTGGTGATCCAGGTGGAGGCCCCGCCCTCGGTGGCCAGCGGGCTGCAGCGCATCGGCCGCGCCGGCCACCAGGTCGGCGAGATCTCCCAGGGTGTGTTGTTCCCCAAGCACCGCACCGACCTCATCGGCTGCGCGGTGACGGTCAAACGGATGCTCTCCGGTGAGATCGAGACCATGCGGGTGCCGACCAACCCGCTCGACGTGCTGGCCCAGCACACGGTCGCCGCGTGTGCGCTCGAACCGCTCGACGCCGACCGCTGGTTCGACGCGGTGCGGCGCAGCGCCCCGTTCGCGACCCTGCCGCGCAGCGCGTTCGAGGCGACGCTGGATCTGCTGTCGGGTAAGTATCCGTCAACCGAGTTCGCCGAGCTGCGGCCCCGCCTGGTGTACGACCGCGACACCGGCACGCTGACGGCTCGGCCCGGAGCGCAGCGGCTGGCGGTCACCAGCGGCGGCGCGATCCCCGACCGCGGCCTGTTCACGGTCTATCTGGCCACTGATTCCGAAAAGCCTTCCCGCGTCGGGGAACTCGACGAGGAGATGGTGTACGAGTCGCGGCCGGGCGACGTCATCTCCCTGGGCGCGACGAGCTGGCGGATCACCGAGATCACCCATGACCGGGTCCTGGTGATCCCGGCGCCCGGTCAGCCGGCGCGACTCCCGTTCTGGCGCGGCGACGGCGTCGGCCGCCCGGCCGAACTGGGCGCCGCGGTCGGGGCGTACACCGGCGAACTGGCCCGCCTCGGTCGCGACGAGTTCGATCAGCGTTGTCACGCAATGGGTTTTGACCAATTCGCCACCGACAACCTGTGGCAGCTGATCGACGACCAGCGCCAGGCGACCGGCGTCGTGCCCTCGGACACCACATTCGTCGTCGAACGGTTCCGCGACGAACTCGGCGACTGGCGCGTCATCCTGCACTCGCCCTATGGCTTGCGCGTGCACGGGCCACTCGCGCTGGCGGTGTCGCGGCGGCTGCGCGAGCGGTACGGCATCGACGAGAAGCCCACCGCCTCCGACGACGGCATCATCGTGCGCTTACCCGACACCGAGGACGCACCCCCGGGTGCGGATCTATTTGTGTTCGACGCCGACGAGATCGAGCCGATCGTCACCGCCGAGGTGGGCGGTTCGGCGTTGTTCGCCTCCCGTTTCCGTGAGTGTGCGGCCCGCGCATTGCTGCTGCCGCGCCGCCATCCGGGCAAGCGCTCCCCGCTGTGGCATCAACGCCAGCGCGCCGCGCAATTGCTTGACGTCGCGCGCAAGTACCCCGACTTCCCGGTCGTGTTGGAGGCCGTGCGGGAATGCCTGCAGGACGTCTACGACGTGCCCGCGCTGACCGAGCTGATGCACCGGGTCGCCCAGCGCCGGCTGCGCATCGTCGAGGTGGAGACCACCACGCCGTCGCCGTTCGCCGCGTCGCTGCTGTTCGGCTACGTCGGCGCATTCATGTACGAGGGCGACAGCCCCCTGGCCGAACGCCGCGCCGCCGCACTGTCTTTGGACAGTGTGCTGCTCGCCGAGCTGTTGGGCCGGGTCGAGCTGCGCGAGCTGCTCGACCCGCAGGTGATCACGAGTACGAACCGACAGCTGCAGCATCTGAGCGACGACCGCAAGGCGCGCGACGCCGAGGGCATCGCCGACCTGCTGCGGCTGCTGGGCCCGCTGACCGAGGCCGAGATCGCCGACCGCGCCACGACTTCCGACATCGGCGGCTGGCTCGACGGCTTGCGCGCCGCCAAACGGGCGTTGACCGTGTCCTTCGCCGACGAGACCTGGTGGATCGCCATCGAGGACATCGGCCTGTTGCGCGACGGCGTCGGTGTGGCCGTGCCGGTCGGGGTGCCGACGGCGTTCACCGAATCGGTCGACGACCCGCTGGGTGAGCTGCTGGGCCGCTACGCGCGCACGCGAGGCCCATTCACCACACACGACGCGGCGGCCCGGTTCGGCCTGGGTCTGCGCGTCACCGCCGACGTGCTGGGCCGGATGGCCATCGACGGCAAGCTGATTCGCGGTGAGTTCACCGATCTGCCGGTCACCGACCCGATCGCCGCCGAGCAGTGGTGTGACTCCGACGTGCTCAAGATCCTGCGGCGCCGGTCGCTGGCGGCGCTGCGGGCGCAGATCGAGCCGGTCAGCACGGCGGCCTACGGGCGTTTCCTGCCGGCGTGGCAGTCGGTCGGCTCGGCGCACAGCAGCGGCGTCGACGGGCTCGCCGCCGTGATCGATCAGCTTGCCGGCGTGCCGATTCCGGCTTCGGCCGTCGAGCCGCTGGTGTTCGGTCAGCGCGTCCGCGACTACCAGCCGGCGATGCTCGACGAACTGCTGGCCTCCGGTGAGGTCACGTGGTCGGGGGCCGGCCAGATCGGTGGCGGCGACGGGTGGATCGCCTTCCACTCCGCGGACTCGGCGCCGCTGACGTTGAGCGCCCCCACCGAGATCGAGCTCACCGACAGCCACCGGGCGATCCTCGAAACACTCGATCGCGGCGGCGCTTTCTTTTTCCGTCAGCTCACCGACAATCCGACCGAAGACCACAAGAACGCGCTGTGGGATCTGATCTGGGCGGGCTGGGTCACCGGCGACACGTTCGCGCCGGTGCGCGCGAAGTTGATGGGTACCCGCGGGGCATCGGGACGGCGGAGCGCTCCCGCGCACCGGCAGCGGCGACGGGCGCCGCGGTTGAGCAGCTACAGCGTCGCGCACGCCCAGACCCGTAACGCCGATCCCACGGTGGCGGGCCGGTGGTCGGCGCTGCCGGCCGCCGAACCGGAATCGACTGTGCGCGCGCACTTTCAAGCCGAACTGCTGCTCGGGCGCCACGGGGTGCTGACCAAGGGTGCCGTCGGCGCGGAAGGCGTGCCCGGTGGCTTCGCCATGCTCTACAAGGTGCTGACGGCGTTCGAGGACGCCGGCCGCTGCCAGCGCGGCTATTTCGTCGAGTCACTCGGCGGCGCCCAGTTCGCCGTCGCATCCACGGTGGACCGGTTGCGGTCCTATCTGGATAGCGTCGACTCCGATCACCGCGAGTATCACGCAATAGTCCTGGTGGCCGCCGATCCGGCCAACCCCTACGGCGCCGCGCTCCCGTGGCCGACGAAGCGATCCGACGACGACGTCACCCACCGCCCGGGCCGCAAGGCTGGCGCACTGGTCGCGATGGTCGACGGTGAACTGGTGTGGTTCCTCGAACGTGGCGGACGTTCGCTGTTGAGCTTCACCGGCGACACCGAAGCGCACATCGCCGCCGCCGCGGCTCTGGCCGACCTGGTCAGTAGTGGTCGGGCCGGATCGTTCCTCGTCGAGAAGGTCAACGGGGTTCCCGTGCTCGAACCGGGCGCCGAGGGTGAGCGCGCTGCGGTGCACGACGCCCTGCTCGGCGCCGGGTTCGCCCGGACACCGCGCGGCCTACGGTTGCGGTGATGAGAGCCTGCACGAAGAACACGAGGCCCTGACGCATGCCCGAAGGCGACACGGTCTACCGCACGGCCACCAAACTTCGCGAGGCATTGGTGGGCAAGCAGCTCACCCGCTGCGACGTGCGGGTGCCCAAGTTCGCGACGGTCGACCTGACGGGTTGTGTCGTCGACGAGGTGATCAGCCGGGGTAAGCATCTGTTCATCCGCGCCGGTGACGCCAGCATCCACTCGCATTTGAAGATGGAGGGCGCCTGGCTGATCGGCGGCCAGATTCGGCGGGTGCCCGAGTACAAGATCCGGATCCTGTTGCACACCAGTGACTCCCGCGCCGCCGGTGTCGACCTCGGGGTGCTGGAGATCCTGCGGCGCGACCACGATATGGAAGCCGTCGCTCACCTCGGCCCGGACCTGCTCGGCGACGACTGGGAACCGGCCGTCGCCAGGGCCAACCTCGTCGAGGATCCGCAGCGGCCGCTGGCCGAGGCGCTACTGGACCAGCGGGTGATGGCGGGCGTCGGCAACGTCTACGCCAACGAGCTCTGCTTCGTCACCGGCTACCTGCCCATAACCCCGGTCGGCAGCGTCAAGGACCCGCTGCGGATGGTTCAGCGGGCACGAGACATGCTGTGGCTGAACAGGTCCCGCGTCAACCGGACCACGACCGGCGACACCCGCGGCGGGCGCGACCTGTGGGTCTACGGCCGGCGTGGCCGACCGTGCCGCCGGTGCGGCACGCCCATCGAGTCGGACTCCCCGCGCCCCGGCAGCCCGGGCGATCGCGTGTCCTACTGGTGTCCGGTCTGCCAGACCTGACCCGCGCCCGAAGCGCGCCGAGACTGCGGTTTCTGACGGATTTCGGCCGATTCCCATCAGATACCGCAGTCTCGCCGCGGCCGGGGTCGCTACGGCAACGCCAACCGGACGATCTTGCGCACCACCGTCGCGAACTGCCGCGGCAGCGATCCCGCGTTGTACGGAATGCCGTAGCGGGTGCAAATGTCTTTGACCTCTTCGGAGATCTCGGCCAGGCGGTGCGCCGGGATGTCCGGGAACAGATGGTGCTCGATCTGGAACGACAGGTTGCCGCTCAAGATGTGAAACAGCTTGCCGCCGGTCAGGTTCGCCGAGCCCAGCACCTGCCGGAAGTACCACTGTCCCCTCGTCTCGGCCTTGGTCTCCTCCACGGAGAACTCCTGCACGTCGTCGGGGAAGTGACCGCAGAAGATGATCATGTACGCCCACACGTTGCGCATCAGGTTCGCGGTCAGGTTCCCCGCGACCACCCACGGCGCGAACGGCCCGGCCAACAGCGGAAACGCGACGTAATCCTTGAGTGTCTGGCGTTTGGTCTTGCGCCAGATGCCCTCGAGGATTTCGCGCTTGTCTGCGATCGTGATCTCACCGGCGCGGATGCGCTCGGTCTCCAGTTCATGCAGCGCGACGCCGTACTGGAACAGCACCATCAGCAGGAAGGCGTAGACGGGGTTGCCGAGGAAGTACGGCGTCCACTTCTGGTCCTTACTCATTCGCAGGATGCCGTAACCGACGTCGCGGTCCATGCCGACGATGTTGGTGTAGGTGTGGTGCATGTAGTTGTGCGAGTGGCGCCACTGCTCGCCCGGGCACGCGGTGTCCCACTCGAAACCCCGGCTGGAGATGTTCGGATCGCCCATCCAGTCGTATTGACCGTGCATGACGTTGTGTCCGATCTCCATGTTGTCGAGGATCTTCGACAGTCCCAGCAAAGCGGTGCCCGCCAGCCAGAACGGCGGGAACACCCCGCCGAACAGCAGGGCCCGGCCGCCGATCTCGAAAGCTCGCTGCGTCTTGATGATTCGGCGGATGTAGGTGGCGTCGCGCTCGCCGAGGTCGGCGATCACGCGCTCCTTGAGTGCGTCGAGTTCGCGGCCGAACGCCTCGGCCTGCTCGGCGGTCAAACTGATCTTCTTGCCCGCCACCGTCTTTTCGAGGGTGGGCGGTTTCGAAGTGATGTCGGTGATGACGGTCATGTCGAACTCCTTTCGGATCTACAGCGCGAGGTCGACGTCGCCGACGGGGGCCGAGACGCAGATCTGCACGTCTTCCTCCTCCGCGGCGGACATCGCGCCGGTGACCAGGTTCTTCACCACGCCGCGCGTCTTGCGGCGGGTGCAGCTGTGGCAGATGCCCATTCGGCATCCGCTTTCGGGGGCCAGGCCCGCATCTTCGGCCTGCTCCAATAGCGGGCGACCGTCGTCGGTCACCGCCACCCCGCTGTCGGCGAACGTGATCGTGCCGCCGGAGGGTTCGGCGGGCACGGTGTACGTCGGGGGCACGAAGCTCTCCGAGCGCACGTTCGTGCAGTGCTCACGCACGGCGGAGACGAGTTCGGGCGGGCCGCAGACGAACACCGCGTCAGGGTCGGGCATCGCCGCCGCCAGATGTGCGGGACCGAATCGGCCTGCCAGGTCGGACCCGGTCGCCGACCGCGTGTAGCCGTGCAGCACCCGCACGCCGGTCATCGCGTCGAGCTCGGCGCGGTAGCACGCCTCCTCGGCGGAGCGGGCGTAGTGGACGAACGCGGTCTCGCCGCGGAACCCGCGGGCGCGCAGCGTGCGCAGCATCGACATCACCGGGGTGATGCCGCTACCGCCGGACACGAACAGGATGCGTCGCGGAGGGTCATCGGGAACCACGAAGTCGCCGCCGACCGAGTCCAGACCCACCACCATGCCGGGGTGGGCGTGGTCGCAGAGGTAGCCGGAGACCAGGCCGCCGTCGTGGCGGCCCACCGTCAGCTCGAGGTAGCGGTCCCCCTCGGCGTTGGCCGGTGAGTACGGCCGGGTGCGACGGCGACCGTCGATCTCCATCGTGAGGTTGATGTGCTGTCCGGCGCGAAAACCGGTGAACGCCTGATTCGGCTCCAGGGTGAGGGTGACGCTGCGCGGGGTCTGCCGCCGCACCGCGACGACTTCCGCTCGAGCGTCTCCCCGCGTCCAGGTGGGCGCGACGAGCTCGGTGTATCGGTCCACCCCGTGGGGGCCGGTGAGCAGGTCGACCAGCGGCGACCCGAGCACCCTGTCCCGCAGGCCACGCGTCAAAGTTTGAGTGAACATATGTACACCGTGCAGCGGTGTGCAGCACCTCGTCAACCCATTCAGCCAGGTTGTGGTAGGTTTCACACAGTGAACAGTCGTACGCCTGGCTCACGGTCGAGCCGGTCGGGACGGTCACGTTCGCGCGAGCACCCGCGGGCGACCATGTCCCGCGAGGAGCGCAAGGAGGCAACCCGGCAGGCGATTGTCGCGGCCGCCCTCAAGCTGCTCGAGGAGCGCAGCTTCTCCGCGCTGAGCCTGCGGGAGGTGACCCGCGAAGCCGGCATCGTGCCCGCGGCGTTCTACCGGCATTTCGAGTCGATGGAAGCCCTGGGCCTCGTCCTCATCGACGAGTCGTTCCGCAGCCTGCGCGACATGCTGCGCGGGGCCCGCGCGGGCAGGCTCGACCCCAAGCGGGTGATCGAGTCCAGCGTCGACATCCTCATCGACGGCGTGAACGAACGCCGCGAACACTGGCGGTTCATCGGCCGTGAACGAAACAGCGGTGTCACCGTTCTGCGTTACGCCATCCGCACCGAGATCCGGCTGATCACCTCCGAGCTCGCGATCGACCTGGCCCGCTTCCCGAACCTCAACACGTGGAGCAGCGAGGATCTCAACATCCTGGCGAGCCTGTTCGTCAACGCGATGATCGTGATCGCCGAAGCCATCGAGGACGCCCACGACCAGGCCGCGCTCAACGAGATCAAACGGGTGGCCGTCAAACAGTTGCGGATGATCGCGGTCGGGGTCGCCGGATGGCGCAGCTCCATGTGATACCGGGTTAGCGTGTGCGCATGCCGCACCTCGAAGTTGCCTACCCCCGTCCCGACATCGCCGTGCTCACGCTGAACCGGCCCGAGAAACTCAATGCGCTGTCCTACGAACTCGTCGAGGACCTCCACGCGACGCTGGAGCAGATCGGTTCCAACAACGACTGCCGCGTCGTCGTGCTCACCGGCGCCGGACGGGGCTTCTGCTCGGGGCTCGACCTGACCGATCCGAATCCGCAGCAGACAGGCCAGGGCACGGAGTTTCCGCGTTCGGGTATGCGCTGGCAGGAGCGCATCGCCGACCTGACCGCCCGCATCCACCGGCTGCGCCAACCCGTGATCGCCGCCGTCAATGGGGTCGCGTACGGCGGTGGGATGGGCATCGCGCTGGCCTGCGACATCCGGATCGCCTCGGAGTCGGCGCGCTTTTGCACCCAGTTCATCAAGCTGGGTCTCGGCGGCTGCGACATCGGGGTCAGCTACACGCTTCCCCGGATCATCGGCGCGGGCCCCGCATTCGACCTGATCCTGACCGCCCGGGCGGTCGACACACCGGAAGCGCTGCGGCTCGGCCTGGTGTCGCGGGTGTCGACCGACGAAGCGCTACTCTTCGACGCCATGGCGATCGCCGAGACGCTCGGCGACTACGGCAAGTTCGGCCTCGAGTCGACGAAGCAGGTGCTGTGGGCAAATCTCGAGGCGTCGAGCCTGGAAGCGGCCCTGCATTTGGAGAACCGCAGCCAGATCTTGGCCTCGACCAGCGGCGAGATGCGCGAAGCTAGCGAGGCGTTCCGCCGCCGTCCACGATCATGACCGTACCGGTGATGTAGCTGCCGGCATCCGAGGCCAAGAGCAGGGCGGTGCCGACCATTTCGTCGGGTGATGCCAGCCGTTTGAGGAACGTGCTGCGGGCCATCCCGTCGACGACCTCCTGCGGGTTGTTGCGCATCATGTCGGTGTCCACCGGTCCGGGGGCGATCGCGTTCACCCGGATGCCCGACGGCGCGAACTCGGCGGCCATCGACCTGGTGAACGACATCAGCGCGGCCTTGTTGGCGGAGTAGATCGAGGTCAACGCCGAGAAGTTGAACGCCCCGACTGAAACCATGTTGATCACACTGGCTTTCGCGCTGGCTTTGAGATGAGGCAGGGCCGCCTGCACCAGGAACACCGGCCCGCGCAGGTTGACCTCGAAGGACTTCGTCAACGCGTCGGGCGTCATGTCACCCAGGGGTTGCGCCAGGGCATTGGCGGCGTTGTTGACCACCACGTCGATTCCGCCGTACTCGTCGACGGTCCGCTGCACCAGTGCCTCGAGGGCGTCGACCTCACCCAAATGGGTGGGCACGCCGACGGCCTGTCCCCCGAGACCGCGCAGATGCTGCGCGGCCTGTTCGCAGGCGTCGGGTTTGCGGCTGGCCACCACGACGCGCGCGCCGGCCAGGACGAAGCCCTCGGCCAGCGCAAGGCCGATGCCCCTGGTGCCGCCCGTGACGATCACGGTGCGGCCGGTCATATCGAAGAGACGGTCGAACGAAGCGCGGTCCACGGCCGTCAGTCAAGCAGACCGGTGCGTGGTCAGATGCAGCCGCTCACGCTGACCCGACGCCCGACGTTGACGCACGCGCTGACGTTCGGCGCCGGGCCCGCCGGTGTACGTTCCGCTGCCGCCGACCGAACCGCAGAGCGTCGCCTCGGCACTCGGCGGGTTCGCGGTCACCAATCCCCCGGCGAACAGGGCCGCAGCAGCGCACAGCAATACCTTGCGCACATCTTCTCCCTTCGGCGACGTGCCAAGCGCCGTCGCCGACCCGATTGTGGCAGTCCGGCGCGCGACTCGGGACAGAACACGGAATCGGCGAGTCGCCGTAACGAACCCCTCAGCCGCATCGATGTCTACTGCGATGCCCGAACCATTCCTTCCTGTATGGTGGCCGCATCCGGCGACGACAGGACCCTCAGCCGTACCTCTAGCTCCTCTACTCACCGTTTGCTCAAGTGCGGCTTCTCCGCTGAGCGCCGTGCGATGACGGCGGCCTTCGAGAACGCCGTTCACGGGAGCGCGCATCCGCGACGACTGTGGCGACGGCCAGCAAGCGATGCTAAGCTGGACGCGCGTGCAGAATTTGCATTAACGCTGTGGCACAACAGCTCTCGTACATCATCGCGTCCTTGACCGACTCCCTGGTCAATACGCCGATGCCTGAAACAATGCAGTCGTTCCGCATGCCGATGCAAAACATAGGGAAACACCTGATTCATCGCGACCTGTCGCTGACTAGGTTTGCCATGGCGTCCGGTGCGCAGCACCCGAACCGCATTTCGTCGATGGTTTCCAGCAGGGGGGACTAGCAGTCGTGGCCGTGAACACCGAGTTGTCGAACAACCGGCACCGTGTGCGCAAGATAATCAGCCGGATGACGGCCCTACCCCTCGCTCTGGCGGCGGGCTTCGCGATCTGCACGGCCCCGGCGAACGCGGCCGAGGCGTGGCAGCGGGAGAGCCCGCCGCTGTCGACGCCGTGGACGCATCTCGTGGGGCCCAACAACGCCCTGCCGGAGTATCCCCGTCCGCAGATGACGCGGGCGCGGTGGCTGAACCTGAACGGGGTGTGGGCCTACACGGGCCGTTCACAGGACACCGCGGTGACGACACCGCCGTTCGCCAAGGAGTTCGACGAGAAGATCCTGGTCCCCTACCCCACGGAGTCGGCGCTGTCGGGGATCAAGCGTCATGACGACCAGATGTGGTACCGCAAGAATTTTCAGCTGCCCGGCACCTGGCGCGGGCAGCGGGTGCTGCTGCACTTCGGCGCGGTCGACCAGACCGCGACGGTGTGGGTCAACAACAAACGCGTCGTCCACCACGAGGGCGGTTTCACCGCGTTCAGCGCGGATATCACCGATGCGCTGCGCTGGACGGGCACACAGGAGATCGTCGTGCGCGCCGAGGACCGCAACGAAGCCGCACCGTTCGCCGTCGGCAAGCAACGCAACGATCCCGGGGGTCTCTTCTACACCGGTGCGTCTGGCATCTGGCAGACCGTGTGGTTGGAACCCGTGCGCGCCGCACACGTCGAGAAGCTCGACGTCACGGCGGATTTGACGGGTTTCACCGTCACGACGCGCTCCACGGGGACCACCGACGAACGCGCCGAGGTGATCGTGTCGGCTCCCGACGGTCCGACGCTGGCCCGCAACCACGGGGAACCGGGCAACCCGGTGCGTGTGCAGGTTCCCGATCCGCGCCTGTGGACACCGGGCGACCCGTACCTCTACGACCTGACGGTGCGGCTGGTCACGCCCGAGGGCAAGGTCGTCGACGAGGTTGCCAGCTACGGCGGTCTGCGCACCATCAGCACGGTCAGGGATCCGCGGGGTCGGCCGCGAATCGCGTTGAATGACAAGATCACGTTCCTGCACGGCCCGTTGGACCAGGGTTACTGGCCCGACGGCATCTTCACCGCTCCCACCGACGATGCACTGAAGTTCGACCTCGAACGAACCAAGGCGCTCGGCATGAATTTCGTGCGCAAGCACGCGAAAGTCGAACCGGCGCGCTGGTATTACTGGGCGGACAAGCTCGGGTTGATGGTGTGGCAGGACATGCCGTCGCTGAACGTGTCCCTCGACATTCCGGTCGGCCCGGCGCCGGACCCGTCGCCGCAGGCGAAGGCCAACTTCGAACGCGAACTCGTCGAGATGATCGACCAGTTGCGAAGCGTCACTTCGATCGTCGGCTGGGTTCCGTTCAACGAGGGGTGGGGCGAGTTCGACACCGCGCGGATCGCGGGAGTGGCCAAGGCCGCCGACCCGACCCGGATGGTGAACGCCAACAGCGGGGTCAACTGCTGCAAGTCCAGGCCCGACAGCAGGGCCGGCGACGTCTACGACGACCACACCTACGTCGGTCCGGGCCGCCCGGTCCTTCACGACAATCCGGCGACCCCGCGCGACGAGCGGACGATGCTCGGCAACCGTCCGATTCCGCTCGAACACCGGGTGGTGGTGAACGGCGAGTACGGCGGGCTCGGGTTGATCCCCCACGGCAACCGCTGGCCGGGCAGACCGCAGGCCTACGAAATGACCGACAGCCGAGCACGATTGACCGAGCGCTACGTCCAGGTGAGCCGCGCGCTGGAAGACGAGGTCCGAAAGGGCGGCCTGTCCGGGGCCATCTACACCCAGACCACCGACGTCGAAAACGAGGTCAACGGGTACATGACCTACGACCGCTGGCTGGTCAAGATGTCGCTGCGAACCGTCGCCGAACGCAACCGCGCCGTGATCTCCGCGGGGGCCAAGGTGAACGAGCCGGTCGAGCAGCGTCGCTGAGTCACACGGAACGGTTGCTGACGAAATCGCGTGAACGTCCGCTGAGCGGGTCGCTGAACTCGAGGCGTTGCGCCAGAAGTTGCAGCGGGCGCGAGAAGTCGTCCGGTGCAACGTCGGTCACCTCTGGGTATAGCGGATCGTTGACGATCGGCAGGCCCAGCGAGGCCATGTGCACCCGCAGCTGGTGCGTCCGTCCCGTCCGCGGCGTCAACCAGTACAGACCGCCGCGGTGCTCGACCACCGTCTCGGCGTTCGGCTCACCCGGCTCCTCCACCGCCTGTAACTGCCCGCGCCGCTTGACGATTCGACTGCGCACCGTCATCGGAAACATCAGCTCCTGATCGACACCGGCCCTTGCTAAGTACGTCTTGCGCACCTCGCCTCGCGCGAACATCGTCTGGTAGGCGCCACGCAACTCGCGGCGGGTCGTGAACAGCAGCACACCTGCGGTCAGCCGGTCCAACCGATGTGCAGGTGACAACTCCGGCAGGTCCAATTCACGCCGAAGCTTCACCGTCGCCGTCTGCGCGACATGGCGACCGCGCGGCATCGTCGCAAGGAAGTGCGGTTTGTCGACCACCACGATGTCGTCGTCACGGTACAGCACAGGGATGTCGAACGGCACCGGAACCTCGTCGCGCAGTTCGCGGTAGAGGTACACGAACGCACCGGGCGGCAGCACGGTCCCCGCGGTCACGACGTCACCATCGGCCGTCACGACCTCGCCCGCAAGCACTTTGGCCGCGGCCGCTTCGCCGAACCGGTCCGCCAGCTCGACCAGCACCGCATCGCCCCGCAGCCGCACCCGCGCCGGCCCCAGTCCGTCGCGCACGGGCAACGGTGCTGGGCGCCTCAATGCCCGCACCTCAATTGAGGGGGACGGGTTCGAGGATCTCGGCGCGTGCCTCCGGCGCCGCCGCGCGTAACGCATCGGCCGACTCGTCGTCGGGTTCCTGCTGCGAGCGGATCTCCGCGTCCACCCGCGCCAGATACGTGTTGACCTCGCGGTCGATGTCCTCGTCGCTCCAACCCAGCACAGGCGCAACCACTTCGGCGACCTCACGCGCGCAGTCCACGCCGCGGTGGGGATACTCGATCGAGATCCTCATCCGCCGGGCCAGGATGTCCTCCAGATGCAAGGCGCCCTCGGCGGCCGCGGCGTAGAAGGCCTCGACCTTCAGGTAGACGGGCGCCTCGGTGATGGGGGTCAGCAGTTCTGGATTACCCTCGGCCATCTGCAGCACCTCGCCGATCAGCGAGCCGTACCGGTCCAGCAGGTGGCGCACCCGGTACGGATGCAGATCGTAATGCTTTCCGACGCTTTGAGTCTGGTTGACCAGCGCGAAGTAGCCGTCGGCGCCCATCAGGGGAACCTTCTCGGTGATCGACGGCGCCACCCGCGCCGGAATGTACTCCGCGGCCGCGTCGATGGCGTCCTCGGCCATCACGCGGTACGTCGTGTACTTGCCGCCGGCGATCGCGACCAGGCCCGGAGCGGGCACCGCGACGGCATGCTCACGCGACAGCTTGGAGGTCTCCTCGCTCTCGCCGGCCAGCAGCGGTCGCAGCCCGGCGTATACGCCGTCGATGTCGTCGTGGGTCAGCGGCGTCGCCAACACCGTGTTGACGGTTTCGAGCAGGTAGTCGATGTCGACCTTGGTGGCCGCGGGGTGCGCCAGGTCCAGATTCCAGTCGGTGTCGGTGGTCCCGATGATCCAGTGCGTACCCCAGGGGATCACGAACAGCACCGACTTCTCGGTGCGCAGGATGATCGCCACCTCGCTGACGATCCGGTCGCGCGGCACCACGATGTGCACACCCTTGGACGCGCGCACCCGAAATCGCCCGCGCTGCTTGGACAACGCCTGGATCTCGTCGGTCCAGACACCGGTGGCGTTCACGACAACGTGCCCGTGCACCTCGGTCACTGCGCCGCTCTCGGAGTCGCGGACCTCGACCCCGGTGACGCGGTCGCCTTCCCGGAGCAACGCGACCACCTGTGTCGACGTGCGCACCACGGCGCCGTAATGCGCGGCCGTGCGCGCCACGGTCATCGTGTGGCGTGCATCGTCGACCACCGTGTCGTAATAGCGGATGCCGCCGATCAACGACGACCGCTTGAGCCCCGGCGCCAGGCGCAGCGCCCCTGACTTCGTCAGATGCTTTTGCGCGGGAACCGATTTGGCACCGCCGAGCTGGTCGTAGAGGAAGATGCCCGCGGCGACGTACGGACGCTCCCACCAGCGATTGGTCAGCGGAAACAGAAACGGCAGCGGCTTGACCAGATGCGGCGCCAACGTCGTCAACGACAGCTCGCGTTCGTGCAACGCCTCGCGCACCAACCCGAACTCCAACTGCTCGAGATAGCGCAGCCCGCCGTGGAACATCTTCGACGACCGGCTCGATGTGCCCGAGGCGAAGTCGCGCGCCTCCACGAGCGCGACCTTCAAACCCCGCGTGGCCGCATCCAGTGCCGCACCTGCGCCGACGACTCCCCCGCCGATCACGACGACGTCGAACTGCTCGCTGCCGAGCCGCGCCCAGGCTTCGGCCCGCTGCTGGGGACCCAGAAGCGTCTGCCCGTTCGCCGGGATCGGGTCGGTCACCGGAATGGCTCCTCGTTACTCGTCGGTACGTTCGCGCATCCCAGGCTACGTGGAACTAGTCCAGATCGTCGTGCGCCATCAGCCGGCGGCCCGCTTCGGTGATCGAACCCGACAGCGACGGGTAGACCGAGAACGTCTGCGCCAGATCCTCGACGTCGTTGCCGTTCTGCACCGCCAACGCGATCGGCATGATCAGCTCCGAGGCGATCGGAGCGACCACCACACCGCCGATCACCACGCCCGTCGCCGGGCGGCAGAAGATCTTGACGAAACCGCGCCGCAGGCTCGACATCTTGGCGCGGGCGTTGGTGTGCAGCGGCAGCGTGATCGTTCGCGCGGCCACCGACCCGTCGTCGATCTTGGACTGCGGCACCCCCACCGCGGCGATCTCGGGCCGGGTGAACACCGCCGCGGCCACCGTCCGCAACCTGATCGGTTCGAGTCCCTCGCCCAGCACGTGGTACATCGCGATGCGGCCCTGCATGGCGGCCACCGAGGCCAGCAGCATCAGGCCGGTGCAGTCACCCGCGGCGTAGATGCCGGGTACCCCGGTGCGCGACACCCGGTCGACCTTCAGATAGTCGCCCTGACCGAGTTCGATGCCGACCCGTTCGAGGCCCAGGCCGCTGGTGTTGGGCACCGACCCGACCGTCATCAGCGCGTGGCTGCCCTCCACGGTGCGGCCGTCGGTCATCGTGACCAGCACACCCGAACCGTTGCCGGTGACCGACTGGGCACGCGCATTCTTGACCAACGTCACCCCGCGGTCGCTCAGCGCGTCCTCGAGCACCGCGGCGGCCTCGGAGTCCTCGTGCGGCAGGATCTGGTCGCGGCTGGCCACCACCGTCACCTTGACCCCGAGTTCGGTGTAGGCGTTGACGAACTCCGCGCCGGTGACACCGGAACCGACGACGACGAGGTGCTCGGGCAGGTCGTCGAGGTCGTAGAGCTGACGCCAGTTGAGGATACGTTCGCCGTCGGGTTCGGCGCCGGACAGCACGCGGGGGCTGGCACCGGTCGCGATCAGCACGACGTCGGCCTTGATCGTGCTGACGGCGCCGTCGTGCTCGGTCACCTTGACCGTGTGCGTGGCCATGCCGGGCATGTCGTCGACGAGTTCACCACGACCGGCGATCAGCGTGACGCCGTCGTTGCGCAGCCGTTCGGCGATGTCGGCCGACTGCGCGGCGGCCAGCCTCTTGACCCGCTGGTTGATCTTGGACAACGAGATCTCGGCGTCGGAGAACTCCAGCGCATAGCCGAGATCGGGCGCGCGACGCAGTTCGGTGCGCACACCCGTAGACGCGATGAACGTCTTGGACGGGACGCAGTCCCACAGCACGCACGCCCCCCCGATGCCGTCGGAGTCGACGACGGTGACCTCGGCAACTTCGGGTCCACGGGCCGCGGCGACCAGTGCCGCCTCATAGCCGGCGGGCCCGCCGCCGATGATCACGATGCGGGTTGCCACGCCCCCAACCTAACGAAGCGGGAGGTCGATCGCCCACGCGGCGCGCGAACGCTTAGTCTTTCTGGGTGCCGCTCTACGCCGCCTACGGATCGAACATGCATCCGGAGCAGATGTTGCAGCGCGCACCTCATTCTCCGATGGCGGGAACGGGCTGGCTGTACGGCTGGCGTCTGACGTTCGGCGGGGAGGACATCGGCTGGGAGGGTGCGCTCGCCACCGTCGTCGAGGATCCGACGTCGAAGGTCTTCGTCGTGCTCTACGACATGACCAAGGACGACGAGGCCAACCTGGACCGCTGGGAGGGCTCGGAACTCGGTTTCCACAAGAAGATCCGCTGCCGGGTGCATCGCATCTCGTCGGACACCGACTTCGAGCCCGTGCTCGCCTGGCTGTACGTGGTCGACGCGTGGGAGGGCGGTCTGCCGTCGGCGCGCTATCTCGGGGTGATGGCCGACGCCGCCGAAATCGCAGGTGCGCCAGCCGAGTACGTGCACCATCTGCGCACTCGACCCGCACTCAACATCGGACCGGGGTCCTAGCCTCTCCTCTGTGCCGCGAGCCTTGGTGCCGCGAGCGACCGCGTCTGTCCGCCGACACGCCGTTTCTCGCGGACAATTTGCGGTCGCTCACGCCGCGCGAGCGCGACGAAGCTGTCGGTCGATGCGGTCGACGAACTGCCACTGCCGATGACGGACATCGTCGTAAACGATCGCTATCACCGTCCAGCCGACATCCAGCAGAGCGGCTGCACGCCTGCGGTCACGCCGCATGGCCTCGGGGTCGCTGTGCCAGTCGACGCCGTCGTACTCGACGGCCACGTGCACGTCGGGCCACGCGAAGTCCAGGCGACGCACCTCCCCGTTTCCGTCGACGACCGCATACTGCAACTCCGGTGTCGGCAGGCCACCGTCGATCATCGCCAGCCGCGCTTCGCTCTCCATCGGCGATTCCGAGCGGGCATCGGCCAGGGCGATCAACTCCCGGACGACGACGATTCCGCGCCGTCCGGCCTGGGCGACGGCGGCACGCCACAACTCGGTTCGACTGCAGGAGCCGCTTCGGAGCGCGGCGTCCAAGGTGGCCAGCGCCCTGGGCCGGCGTTGCGACCGGGCCACCTCCACGGCGGTCCAAGCCGGCGTCGTTGCCGGCCTGCCGTTGACGACGGTCAGCGGCGCACCCTCACGACGGTGTACCACCAGCCCGTCGGTCGACCGCAACCGTGACCCCGGTGGGCTGAGCACATGGAGATCGGCCGGCTCCGCCGTATCGAAGCCGTACATCGCCGCCGCGGTGTGAAGACACGCAGCGACCGGCCTTCCGCAGCGGAAGTCCAGTCCCCGCAGCCGCAAGATGTCGTCCGGTTCCTCCAAGCAGTAGACGCCCGGCCAGAGTCGTTGCAGTGGGCCGGTTTCGAGCGCCGCCTCGAAGCCCCGTCTCGTCATGTGTTGCAGAATCTGGCCGCTGGTCGCCAGTCCTGCCTGGGCGCTGAAAAGTCGCAGCAACTCTGGGTTCACACGCCGATCGTCGACGACCGAGGACGACCGGCCGCGGGCGTCGCACGCGAATGTGGATGAAGTGCGGTTTGGGGACAATCAACGCGCGCGAGCGACCGCCCATTGCCCGGTCATCGCGGCGTGTCGCGGGGCAAACACGGTCGCTCGCGGCAGTTAGAACGCGGCGGCCTGGTCGATGATGTTGACCAGGACCCGCACTCCGACCGCGAGCGCCCGCTCGTCGAGGTCGAACGTCGGCTGATGCAAATCCAGTTGGGGGCCTCGACCCGTCCACACTCCCAACCGGGCCATGGCTCCGGGCACTTCCTCCAGGTACCACGAGAAGTCCTCGCCGCCACCGGACTGCCGAGTGTCGGCCAGCACGTCGGGGCCGATCGCTTCGATCGCGTGGGTGAGGATGCGGGTCGAGATCTCCTCGTTGACCACCGGTGGCACACCGCGACGGTACTGCACCGTGTACTCGATGTGCAGCGGCGCCAACAGCGACGAAATGATCTCCTGCACAATCGTTTCGAGCGTTTCCCAGGTGTCGCGGCTCGCGGTCCGGATGGTGCCCGCCAACGTCCCGGTCTGCGGGATCGCGTTCGCGGCGACGCCCGCGTTCACCGCGCCCCACACCATCACGGTGCTGTTGCGCGGATCGATGCGGCGCGACAGCACGCCCGGCACCCCGGTGATCAACGTGCCGAGCCCGTAGACGAGGTCGCCGGTGAGATGCGGCCGCGAGGTGTGACCGCCAGGCGAATGCAGCGTCACCTCGAGCTGATCGGCGGCCGACGTGATGGGCCCGGGCCGCATCGCCACCTTTCCCACCGCCAGCCGCGGGTCGCAGTGCAACGCAAAGATCCGCGAGACCCCCGACAGTGCGCCCGCAGCGATCGCGTCGATCGCGCCGCCCGGCATCAGCTCCTCGGCGGCCTGAAAGATCAGCCGCACCCCGACGGGAAGTTCGGGCACCGACGCCAACGCCAACGCGGTGCCCAGCAGGATCGCGGTGTGCGCATCGTGTCCGCAGGCGTGTGAGACCCCCGGCACCAACGACGCGTACGGGGCGCCGGTGCGGTCGGCCATCGGCAATGCGTCCATATCGGCGCGCAGCGCGATCCGCGGCTCCTGCTCGGGTCCGAAGTCGCACGTCAGGCCGGTGCCACCGGGCAACACCTTCGGGTTCAGGCCCGCGTCGGCCAGCCGCGATGCGACGAACTGCGTGGTGGCGAACTCCTGTCGCCCCAACTCCGGGTGCATGTGGATGTGGCGGCGCCACTCGACGAGGTCGTCGAAGTGGGCCGACAGCCAGCGAGCGGCAGCGTGGGGCAGCACACTCATGACGCCCGCCTCGCCTGTAGTTCCAGCACCCGGTCGCGTTCGCCGGGCGTCTCCGCCAACCGCACCACCGTGCGCGCAAGCATGACCGCGCCCTCGACCACCGCTTTGTCGGCGCTAGGGCTCGCGGCGGCCTCGGTGAACGCGGGTTGGTGGACCGACGCGCCGCCCGCGTCGATGCCGACGATCGGATGGATTCCGGGCATCACCTGCGTGACGTTGCCCATGTCGGTGCTGCCCAGTGGCAACGCCGCCTCCAGTTCGGGAGAAACCGGCTCGCGGCCCATCCGCTGCATCTCCGCGCGGAACGTCTCGGCCAGCCAGGTGTCCGGAGTCAATTCGTGGTAGCTGGGTTCGGTCTCGGTGACGTCGTGCCCGCAACCGGTGGCCACCGCCCCGGCCAAAAAGCAGTCCGCCATCCGCTGTTCGAGTTCGCGCAGCGAGGCGGCGTCGTTGGCCCGCATCGTGTACTGCATCTCGGCGCGTGCCGGGATGACGTTGGTGGCCTGGCCGCCGTCGGTCACGATGCCGTGCGCCATCTGGCCCGGCGCCATCTGCTGGCGTAGCAGCCCGATCGCCACCTGCGCGACGGTGATCGCGTCGACGGCGTTGATGCCGAGGTAAGGCGCGACGGCGGCGTGGGCCTCCCTGCCCTCGTACCGGACGGCGACCTGCGACAGCGCCAGCGACCGCGCGGCGGCGATGTCTAGCGGACCGGGGTGCAGCATCACCGAGGCGGCGATGTCGTCGAACGCGCCCGCGTTCAGCAGCAGCACCTTCCCGCCGCCTGCCTCCTCGGCAGGCGTGCCGAGAAGCACCACCGTCAATCCCAGTCGGTCGGCCACCTCCGCCAGAGCCAAGGCGGTGCCGACGGCGGACGCAGCGATGATGTTGTGCCCACAGGCGTGCCCGATACCGGGCAGCGCGTCGTATTCGGCGCAGACGCCGATGACCAGCGGCCCGCTGCCGTATTCGGCCCGAAACGCCGTCTCGAGCCCCGCGGGCGCCTGCGAGACCTTGAATCCGTACTCGGCGACCAACGCCTGCGTCTTCGCGCAGCTGCGGTGTTCGGCGAACGCGAGTTCGGGCTCGGCGTGGATGGAATGCGAAAGTTCGACCAGGTCGTCACGGCGTCGGCGGACGGCGTCTTCGACGGCGTCCGACGCGGTGAGTGCTGGCATCTTGGCAGTATCTCACTGCGCCATCTCATCGGGGCCGGGCGTCGGGGTCCGACAGATAAGCTCGCCCACTGTGACCGATGCCCAGGCAGTGGCCGCCGAATCGGCCGAAGCGCTCGCCGAGCGCACCGGCGTCGAGCGCCATGACGTCGCGGTCGTGCTCGGTTCGGGCTGGGCGCCGGCGGCGCAACGGCTAGGTGATCCGGTCGCCGTGGTTCCGGTCGCGGAGTTGCCGGGTTTCACGCCGCCGACCGCCGAAGGGCACGGCGGCCAGGTGTTGTCGATGCGCATCGCCGAGCACCGTGTGCTGGTCTTCGTGGGCCGCATCCACCCCTACGAGGGGCACGACCTGCGTCATGTCGTGCATCCGGTCCGCGCCGCCTGCGCCTGCGGTGTGCACACGGTCGTGGTGACCAACGCCGCGGGTGGGTTGCGCGAGGACTTCACCGTCGGACAGCCCGTGCTGATCAGCGATCACCTCAACCTGACCGGCCGCTCACCGCTGGTGGGTGCGCGGTTCGTCGACATGGTCGACGCGTACTCACCGCGCCTGCGTGAGCTCGCCCGCGAGATCGACCCGACGCTCGTCGACGGGGTCTATGCCGGCCTACCGGGGCCGCAGTACGAGACGCCCGCCGAGATCCGGATGCTGCGCACGGTGGGCGCCGACCTCGTCGGCATGTCGACGGTGCACGAGACCATCGCCGCCCGCGAAGCCGGTGCCCAGGTGCTGGGCGTCTCGCTGGTGACGAACCTCGCGGCGGGGATGACCGGAGAGCCGCTGAACCACGAGGAGGTGCTGGAGGCGGGGCGGCAGTCCGCGACGCGGATGGGCGCCCTCCTCGCCGCGGTCATCGCCCGGCTCTGAGGTCGAAGTCGCCGGAATACGCGGCTCCGAAATTGGGCACACTACCCGCATGTCTGTGTCGCCGGCCACAAACACCGCGCAGGAGTGGATCTCTCACGACCCGGATCCCAAGACCGCCGCCGAGCTCTCGGAGTGTTCCGGAGAAGAGCTCGAGCAGCTGTTCGCACACCCCTTGACGTTCGGCACCGCCGGACTGCGCGGGCCGTTACGGGCAGGCCCCGGCGGGATGAACCTTGCCGTGGTGCTGCGGGCCAGCTGGGCGGTGGCCAAGGTGCTCAAGGATGGAGGCCTGGCCGGCCAGGACGTGATCGTCGGCCGTGACGCCCGGCACGGGTCTGACGACTTCGCCCTGGCAGCCGCTGAAGTGCTTGCCGCGCAGGGCTTTCCCGTAACCTTGTTCCTCACCGCCGTACCCACGCCCACCCTCGCGTTCGCCGTGCGCCATCGCCCCGCTGCGGCCGGCATCCAGATCACCGCCTCGCACAACCCGCCGTCCGACAACGGGTTCAAGGTGTTCTTCGGCGGCGGCTTCCCGATCAACTCGCCCACCGATCGCGAGATCGAGGCGGCCATGGCCGAGGCGCCGCACGCCGACGAGATCCCCCGACAGGAGGTCACCCCCGGTGGCGTCGACGAAATACAGCGCTATGTCGAACGCGCGGCCACTCTCCGGCACACCCACGGCGCGGTCCGGATCGCGTTCACTCCTCTGCACGGTGTGGGTGGGGAGTTCGCGCTCGACGCGTTCGTGCGCGCCGGCCTGCCCGACGTGCATGTCGTCGACGAGCAGTTCGCACCCGACCCCGACTTCCCCACCGTCTCCACGGCCAATCCCGAGGAACCCGAGGCGGTCGAAGCCGTCCTGAGACTGGCGGCCGACGTCGACGCCGACGTCGCAATAGCACTGGATCCCGACGCCGACCGATGTGCGGTCGGCGTTCCCACGCCCGATGGGTGGCGCATGCTGTCCGGCGACGAAACGGGTTGGCTGCTCGGCGATTTCATACTCTCGCAGATAGAGCCCGGACCGGTGATGGAGACGACGGTCGTGGCCAGCACCCTGGTGTCATCGCGCGTGCTCTCGGCGATCGCTCGTGAGCACGGAGCGCGGCACGTCGAGACACCCACCGGCTTCAAGTGGCTGTCACGCGCCGACGTCGACCTACCCGGCTGCACACTGGTGTACGCCTATGAGGAGGCGATCGGGCACTGCGTCGATCCGTCCGCGGTCCGGGACAAGGACGGCATCAGCGCGGCGGTGTTGATCTGCGATCTGATCGTCGCGCTGCGCGACCGCGGGCACACGCTGGTCGATGCGCTCGACGACCTGGCCCGCCGCCATGGTGTGCACACCACGACCGCGGTGTCGCGACTCGTGGAGGACACCCACGAGGCCGCCGCGGTGATGAAACGACTGCGGGACACACCACCCGAGCGCCTCGCCGGATACGAGGTGACCGTCACCGATCTGCTGCCCGACGAGGGCACCGACGCAGTGGTCATGACCGGAGGCGACGACGACGTCTGGGTGCGGATGGTCGTGCGTCCCTCCGGCACCGAGCCCAAGGTGAAGTCCTACATCGAGGTTCGCTGTAGCGAGGTCAACGATCTGGCCGCCGCCCGGGAGCGGGCACAGCGCGTGCAGGACGAGCTGCGCGAGGTCGCCGGGCGGCTCTAACGCGGGCCGAATTGGCGGTCCCCGGCGTCGCCGAGGCCCGGCACGATGTAGGCGATGTCGTTGAGGCATTCGTCGATGGTCGCGGTGACCAGCCTGATGTTCGGTGCCGCCTTCTCCAGTGCGGCAAGGCCTTCGGGGGCCACAACGACGCAAACCGCCGTGATGTCAACGGCGCTGCGGTCATACAGCAGTTCGACGGTGTGCACCATCGAGCCGCCCGTCGCCAGCATCGGGTCGAGCACGATCACCGGCTGCGTGCTCAAATCCGCGGGCAGCGACTCCAGATACGGTGTCGGCTCGTGCGTTTCCTCGTCGCGTGCGACGCCGACGAAGCCCACACGCGCCTCGGGTATCAACGCGTGTGCCTGGTCCACCATCCCGAGGCCGGCGCGTAACACCGGTACGAGCAACGGCGGGTTGGCCAGCTGGCAGCCGGTCGTCTCGGCGAGCGGGGTGCGCACGGGCACGGTCTCGACTGCGGCGTCGCGGGTGGCCTCGTACACCAGCATCAGCGTCAGATCGCGAAGTGCCGCCCGGAAGGCGGCGTTGTCGGTGTTCTCGTCGCGCAGAGTGGTCAGTCGTGCGGCCGCCAGCGGGTGATCGACCACGCGCACATCCATGGGGCGACCCTAGCGGGAACCGAGGGTCGCCGCGCCGCGTCCTACTCCATATGCACGCTGACACCGACGCGGTCCGGGCGCTGGCCGCGACCACCGCCGCGCATGCCGACGAACTGGCCACGATCGCTTCGAAGCTGGCCGCGGTCAACACACCCGCCGCCGCGTTCGGTCCGGTCGGCCGGCCGTTCCTCGCAGCCCTGGCCGACGCCGTCGAGAGTGAGGCCCGGATGGTGGCCGCGCTGGGCGATCAGGCCTCGGCGAGCGGTGACGCCGCTTACCGGACGGCGCTCGCCTACGACGACGCCGACGAACGCGCGGGCGCACGGGTGTTCGGCCTGTAGACGATGCCGAGTGCGTTGATCGCCGGGCTGACGGCGCCCCTGCGGGACGTCCAGTCGCTGGTCGGGTCAGGTTCGGCGACCGAGCTCGCGACCGCACTGCGCGATGCGCACAACGCGCTGCGCGAGGTGTCGGCGTCGGTCGACCAAACCTGGGGCCGCGCGGCGCAGCACTGGGCGGGCGCGGGTGCCGATGCGGCGGCGGACGTGTTCACCGCGGCCGTCACGCGGACCGATGAGCTCGCGGAGCGGGTGGGGCGGCTCGGTTCCGCGGCTGAGACGGCAGGCGCCGCGGTGGCGCGCGCTCGGGAACGGCTGATCGACATCGTCGACACCTTCGAAACGCGGGCGGCAGCGCTCGAGCCGTTCCTCGACTCCCCGGGGGTGACCGAGGAGTTGGTCGCCGAGGCGCGGCGTTCACTCGCGGAGGCCGTCGCGGTGGTCGACGAATTGCGCGCCGAACTGGACGGGCACGCCGCCGGCTTTCCCACCGCATCGTCAGCGCCGATGA
Organism: Mycobacterium sp. GA-1199; assembly: GCF_001500045.1. Classification (GTDB taxonomy): domain Bacteria; phylum Actinomycetota; class Actinomycetes; order Mycobacteriales; family Mycobacteriaceae; genus Mycobacterium. Next base: position 398,240 of record NZ_LQIX01000001.1, on the reverse strand, counting down.
CCGGGCCGGCGCCGACCTCGCCCGCGGGGTTCACCGCCCCGACGGTGCCGTCATCGGGGTTCGGTGGTGGTGGTCCGGGACTGCCGATGGGCGCCGGTGGACTCGGTTCTTCCTCCGGGGGTTCTGGTGCGAGCACGGGCGGTCTCGGCTCGCTGGTGCGCGACATTGCCGAGTGGTCGCGCCCCGAGCCGCCTGATGCCGCGAGGTTCGGCGAGGGCGTGGCGGTGCGGCTGCCGGACGGCAGCACGGCAACCGCACCGAACGCGGTGGCCGCGAGCGCTGTTCGGTATGCCCTGACCCAGCTGGGAGTGCCGTACGACTGGGGCGGCACCACGCCGGGCGTCGGCCTCGACTGCAGCGGGCTCACCCAGTGGGCGTATTCCGAAGCGGGACTGAACCTTCCGCGGTTGGCCCAGGAGCAGGACGTCGGCGTCCCCGTCGCGCCGGGCGACCTGCGGCCCGGCGACCTTGCGGTGTGGGACGGTCACGTGGCGATGGTGGTCGGGAACGGCCAGATGATCGAAGCTATTAGTAAATAGCGGTGCATATAATGAGCACCGTGCGCGCCATCATCTACACGCGGGTTTCCAGCGACCCGGAGAGCAACGGGCGGTCTGTTCAATCGCAAGAGTCTGAGTGCCGCGCCATCTGTGAACGCAACGGCTGGGAAGTCGCCGAGGTTCTGGTCGACAATGACCTTGGCGCGTCCCGACACAGTGCCAAGCACCGGCCTCAATACAAGAGGCTGTTGAACGTGCTCATGCCTGGAGACGTTCTCGTGACATGGGAGGCGTCTCGGGCGCAGCGTGACCTCGCCGCCTATGTTGAGCTGCGCGAAATCTGTGCCGAGCGCGGGGTTTTGTGGTCGTATTCGGGCCGTACGCATGACCTCAGACAGGGGGACGCTCGTTTCTCCACCGGTCTAGATGCGCTGCTTGCCGAGCGTGAAGCAGAGCAGATCCGTGACCGTGTTCTGCGAGGCAAGCGTGCCGCCGCACTCGCCGGTCGCCCAGGAGGCCGTCCCGCGTGGGGCTACAAACGGGCCATCAACCCCAACACCGGCGCAACCGACGGTTGGGTCATCGATACCGAAGCCGAGCCGCTGGTGCGCGAGGTCTTCGACCGCGTCCTGGCGGGCGAGTCCTTGTGGGCCATCACCCGCGACTTCACCGCGCGTGGCCTGAGACCTCCGCAGCTGCAACGTAATGCCCGGCAGGAGTGGAAGCCTCAGGCGCTGCGGGTGACTATCTCTTCGCCTACGTACGCGGGCTGGAGGACCCATCAGGGGAAGCCGTTGGTCGACACCGACGGCAACCGGGTAAGGGGCAGGTGGGAGCCGTACATCACGCATGCCCAACATGAACGTCTGCTGGCGCTCTTCTCCGATCCTGTTCGCAGGGCTACGAGTCACCGAGGACACGAGCCTCGCCACCTGCTCACCGGCATTGCCAGATGCGGCGTTTGCGGCTCGGGCATGCGCTACTCCAACCCGCCTAGCCATCGCTCCCGCGCCGGGCGGTACCTCTGCCAGAAGCGCACCTGTGTTGGTAGGCGGGCAGATGCAGTAGATCTTCTTGTCGAGGAGACGATCCTGGAACGGCTCGGACGACCCGACGCAAGGAAGTTGTTTGCAGACGCCGGGGATGACGCTGCGGTCAAGGCCGTGGAGGAGGCCGACACGCTGCGCAAGCGCCTGGCGTCCTTCCTCAATGAAGCCGCTGAAGGCAACCTTTCAGCGGCATCGCTAGCCGCCCTCGAAGCGACGCTCCAGCCCCAGATCGACGCAGCAGAAGCCAAAGTGCGGGCGACGGGTACATCACCTTTGGTGGCGAAGTTGGCCGGACCAGACGCCCGCGAGCAGTGGAAGCAGTTCTCGGTGAAAGACCGCCGCGCCGTCGTTGCCTCGCTCCTGGACATCACGATCAACAAGGCCGTCCATGGCAACACGCGGCGATTCGATCCACGTGACCTTGACATCAGGTTCAAGACTCCCCAGGTCAGCCCTTAGAACCGACCATGGCGCATACCTATAGTCATCACAAAGAGGAATGAAAATCATTCTGGGCGAAGGCTTTACGCTTCTGAGCGATTTGACGGGCCGTAGTTCGGGGCCTTACTCTATGTAGAGCAAGGCGCTGTTTAACTGCCATGGCAGCGCTGAATAATCACTCACTCTCGTTTTCTGCGACGGGAAACCGCGCTCGCGGCGACACACAGACACAGCCAACTCATGGCGTTGACCGAGAGGTCGTTGTGTGTCCGCCTTTACCCGTGCACGTGCCCGTGTAGCCCTTCTCTGCCAGACGCTGCCTCCCGACGATCCTGTCCTGGTGGAAGCGCGGCGCTTGATGCGCGAAGCCTTCGTCGTCGAGAAGATCTCGGAAATCCTTGGGGACGGCCCCACGCTCACGCCCGAGCTTCGCGCTCGGATCGATGAGGTGCTGACCAGCCGCGAGAAGCAGGTGCTCGCATGATGGACGCCGAGATCGTGGCCGCTATCCGCGCACGCGCCAAGGAGCTGGCCGACGCTGCGCCCCCGCTGACTACCGAGCAGGCGGCACTGCTCATTTCCCTCGTTCGTCGTCATCAGGACCCGCCGACCTCAGCGGGCGACGCCGCATGAGCGCGCACACGTGCCCCCGGCACCGCCACTGTGCCTACACGGGCGACGAGCCTGAACTCTGTTCGATCTGCCACGCCACGACGGCTAAGTGCGGCGGTCGGCACGGCAAGGCCCCAGAAGACAACACCTGGGTGCGTGGGAAGGCGGCGGGGAAAACCAACGGGACCTTGAGGGAGGGCCAGGCCCTCCACCCTTACGAAGTTGGTTCGTCGAAGCTTTCCGTGCGTCAGCGTCCGCCAGGCCCCTTCGGGAAGCGCGGCGGTGGCTCACCGTGATCAAGGACTTTCCAGAACAACACATCCCAAACCGTGCCCTGCCCACGTGGGCAATCGACACGCTGATCTTTGGCATGCCGCAGTACACGTCAGCCCAGAAGATCTGGGGCAGGGCAGTGGCCATCGCGATGTGCATGCAGGCACGGGGCTGGACTGAGGCCGAATACCTCACCGAGTTCATGTCGCGCCCCCAGCGCAAGAACCGAGCCGGTCAGAAGCGCCACACCAACCACCGCCTCTGGGAGCAGATCCAGGCTTACTCCAAGCACGGCAACTCCGGTCGCCAGGAATTGGAGAAGGCGTGGAAGCAGGCGAAGGTCAACCGGCTGGCGGGCGAAGGCCTGACCACGCCAGAGGACCTAGTCAACAACGCCATCGGTACGGCATGGGCCTGGGAGGACCGGCTCGCCGAGGGCAGGGATAACCTGTCAGTTGCTGAGGCAGCGGTGATGGCCTACGTGATTGCCTTCGTCGAGAAGCGCAGGATGGCTAGGGTGACCTGCCCACTGCGGGAAGTCGGTGCATACGCGAACATCCCGAAAACCACCGTCAGTCGCACCCTCCAGAGCCTCGTTGAGAAGGGCTTCCTCGTGAGGTTCTCCCGAGGTATCTGGTCCAAGAAGCCTGGCAACCGCAAGGCGGCGATCTACTCCCTCGGGGACCCTTGCAACCTGCGTTACGGGGGACGCGGTACCCCCAGCGTCGTCGCCGACATATGGAAGCGCTTTGTCGCCGACCGTGACTCCGAGGAGGTGGTGCGGACGCGCGAGCGCGGTGTGTGCGTTTGGGGCCATGGCCTTGCGCCTCAACCCAGATTACTTAGGTCCCCTATCGAGTGGGACATAGGAGTACTTCCCAGGGTGTCCTATGTCCCACAGGGACATCCATACGGGTGATTGCAGGGCCTGACCAGGCCTTATACACAGGAACAAGGCTTTGACCAGGGGTTATATCAAGAGCAGGACCAAGAAGGAACAGCAGGGGACGTACACGCAGTAGTTAGATCAACAGCTACTAGTCTCTGCCCAGTCGCAGTTACGCACCAGGCCGAACACCGCCAGCAGTGGCTGCTTCCGGGCTACGTTCCCAGGAGCGAGTCCAGGTTGCGGAGAAGATCTCCGATGCTCTCGCACCGAAACCGTGTCTGCACGGTGTGATTTGGCCCGCCAGGTGAGACCCTTCCTGAGGGTGCCCATCAGCGTGAATGTGGCGACCTTGAGCGGACCTCAGCCTGTAGGACAGTGACAATCTTTGAGCCGGAAGTCCCTGAGTTCGGCCAATGGTCGCTCGCATTACTGTGAATCGAAGTAAGGGTATTTCGGCATGCACGCAGTCTCGAGGCTAGGCGGCTGTCGCTCCATTACTTGGTTACACGTGCGCTCCGATCGGGAAGACGGTGAAGACAGACATCATCGCGACGAGGAGGCATCGTGGCCAAGGGTGACATCTCGACGTACAACGAAGGCGGCGTCTGGAAGTCGAAGGTCGAGGGCAGCAGTAGGGCGGCACACGCCGGGGGCACAAAGGCGGAGCAGGCAGCCATCGGTCGTCAGATGGCGAAGGCTCGCGGGGTGGAGCACACGATCCGTAATCAGGACGGCACGATCGGCGAGAAGAATTCCTACGGGAACGATCCGCACCCCCCGAAGGGCTGAGAGCAGATTCTCAGCCGCGCGGCTCCAGCCGACGAATGGGCTGACGCGGTACTAGCCCCCGATAAACGTCCGAGATCGCGATGAGACTTCGCCCTATGACGTCTGAGGGACGATGGTCACGTGGCCTCCAGCGACGCCGAGCGGCAACTGCGCGCCGAGCTGGCCGCCGAACTTGGCTTCTACCCGGCCTCCTTGGACCCGGTCGACATCGAGCGCCATCGTCGGCTGAATGCAGCCGCCGACCGAGCGCCGACCATGGACAAGATCCATCGCAAGTACGCACACCTCCGAGAGACGAAGCGCCGCGCGCAGGTTGAGGCTGCCGGGCGTGCTGCGGTGGGCGATCTCTACAAGTAGCCGTTCGGTATGAATCGACGCTGGGTTTGCCTATTGCGCGCCGAGGCGACCCTCTTGGCTGTCAAACTTGCCCGGTGGGGAGACCAACACTAGTTGCTACGGCTTTCGTTGTCGGGGCAGCGTTATCGCTCGGCGGGGTAGCCACCGCTCAGCCCGCCTGGGCTGACTCGTCCCAAGACGACCGGTTCCTTTCAGCGTTGGAGTCGATCGGGTGGACGATCACCAACCCTGCGCTGCTGACGCAACAAGCCCATATGGTCTGCAATGAGGGCCTTGCGCACGGTGTATCGGTGCGAGAGATGAGCACAACGCTCATGAAACAGGGGTACTCGTCACGCGATGCCTCAGCGTTGATCAACAACGCAATTCGCGTGTACTGCCCGAAGTATGCCGCCGCTGGGGCAGGTTCGACCTCTTCAGCTGACAACGACCGGAACGACACGTTCGTCGAGATCCTGAAGCAAGAGTGGGGCATCACTATGGACCACGACGCTGCCGCTGACATCGCCAGCGTCGCGTGCAAAGCACCGATCGCGGGCGTCGGTCACTACCGCACACTGCAGGCACTACAACAGCGCTACCCCCGCTACAGCATCAACACGGTGGGCACCGCCATGGGCGCAGCAGTGGTCGCATACTGCCCCGAGCGGATGCCGTAGCGCTGTCGGAATGCTGCACCGACGTTCTCGGAGGCATCAGATGCTTGGTTACATACCGTGAGGTGTCATCGGTGACACGTTGCCTATCGCAGCGCAGGTTGGCGGTATCAGCGCTCCTGCTTTGGGCACTTGCGCTTACCGTCTCATGCGGCGGTAAGGACCCGGATGATTCGACGAGATGGGCAGCGCTTCCGCGCACCCTAGGCTGCACAGTCCAGCCAGCGGGCGGGACAGTGCAGGACGTACCCCCATCACTACAGGTCGGCCAGGTGACGCTTCGAGACCAGGGCGGCCAACGACTCGCCATAGCGCTCGAATTCCCCGGCGGCGTACCTCCCGACCCAAAGGCGGCGAACGGTCCGTACGGCGTCCGCAGCGCGCCCGGAAGCGTCAGCATGAGCATTCTCGTGCTACCTACCGGTTCTCACGACGAGGACCCGTACCTAGTCATTACGTCACCGCAGCCCGCCACCGGAAGGGGCTGGAACGCGGAGGTGGTGTCGGGTGATACGGACGTCAACGCGTTGCAATCCGCAACGATCAGTGGCACGACCCGCACACTGGTGGTCGATCTTCGTAACCATGCGGGTGCATTCGGCTCAGGAAAGTTCAAAGCCGACGTGCACATCGTCATGACTGTAAGTCAGACGCCGCCAACGAGGCCCATCATTCTCAGCGCTCAACACTGCGATTGGGAAAACGCGGTCAGTGCTGGCAGCTCAGCGCCCTCCCAGTCGTCAAACGCCCAGGTGCCCGGTGCTCAAGCTTGTGGAGTCGGTGATCTCAGCGTCCTCTGCCCAATGGAGCAGGCATTCATCGACGATCTGGAGACTGTCGGGATCACCCCGGCAAGAACTCCAAGAGACTTGGTCAATCTGGGTTGGCGACTGTGCGGCCTGCTTTCGAATCACTCCCGAGACGCCGTGGTCCAAGGAGCGTTTAACGACGGCAAACTCAGCTTGAAGGAATGTCAGGATCTCGTTGACATCGCAAACGGTCGCCTCTGCCCGCAGTTCTGAATAAAAGGATTAGCCGGTGCACGCCGCCTACTGGGCTGGCTAGTTTGTGGCCTCAGACTGCCTCATCGGCAGGCAAGGCGTTGGCCCGCACGGTGTTGAGGATGTCGACGATGTTGTCGACGTCGCCTTCGGCGAACATCGACTCGGGTCCGGTGGCGGCGTAGTCCCGGTAGGGGGACTCGTAGAGCCGGGCTGCTTCCATGACACCGTTGGCGGTCAGCTCGTCGACGATGAGGTTGATGAAGTGCAGCTGGTTGGCGTTGAACCTAGTGCCGTCGAGGTAGCGGGCGAAGGCCTCCAGAGCGGCCTGGCGGTCCAAGCCAACAAGAGACCGAATGAACAATCCAAGGCCGTGTGACTGTTCCTTGGCTCGGGCGATGACTTCGGCATCTCCCGCCCCACTATCCACCAGCATCTGTTCAAGGGCCGCCAAGTCCTCCGGGGTGAGCCCCTTATTGCGGCGCAGTCTCTGAAGTGCCATGTGGTCCTGGTGCTGCTTGAGGTATGCAGCTGCTTTGGCGCGGAATCTCTCCCAGTCGGTGCCGGGAGTGATGCCGGGCAGCTCCACGATCGTCGACTCGGTCAACTCGTCCTGGAAGGACGTGTAAATTACGTCCTTCCTTCCCTTGTCGAGGAACTGCAGCAGACCGCGCAGGCGTCGGCGAGCCACCTCCAGCATGGGCAGCGTGACGTCGACCCACCACTGGTCGCTGGCGACCTCGTCGAGCAGCTCGTGATGGGCGGCCACCGAAGGGATCGTCGTCTTGCCCAGCAAGCCGATGGCGATGTTCTGCACCTGTTCACGTAGCCGCTCGGCACCTCCGGCGTCACCTTGGAGTTGGGCAAGCTGGCGGCGCAGGATCAGCAGGTCGAACCGCTTGGCGTCCTCCTCGTCGTCCTTGTGGGTGGAGGGCAGCCCCGCCAGGTTCTGCGCGATTGTCTCGGCGGCTTCGGAGGTCAACGGGGTCCAGGCCGACCACTGGGCATAGTGCTCGACGAGCTGGCGGTGTGGACGCACCAAGAAATTCTCCAGGTTCATCCCGGCCACCGTGGTGTGAAGCTGGCGGGCGATGTCGAAGCGCAGTCCACGTTCGGTCTCGGTGCCCGATCCCTCCGGCGGCTCCTCGCCCTCGGGTTTGCCGCGGGTATCCAGCTCGGCGATCAGACCCAGCCGGGTCTCGAACAGCCGCTGATTGAGCGACTTCTGCAGCGAGCCTTCTGATCCGGGCAGGTCCTGGTTGAAAAACTCCAGGTTCCCGCAGAAGTCGAAGACGTAGAAGTTCTGCTTGTCCCTGCCGGGACCGAACAGATCAGGGCACAGCCGGGTGCCGCGCCCGATCATCTGCCAGAACTTGGTCTTCGACCTCACCGGCTTAAAGAACACCAAGTTGACCACCTCGGGCACGTCGATGCCGGTGTCGAGCATGTCCACCGAGATCGCGATGTGAGGAGCCTTCTCCGGGATCGAGAAGTCATCAATCAGGCTCTGCGCGTAGCTCATTCCGTGAGTGATGACCCGTGCGAAGTGCCCGGCATGCTCGGGGTACTGGATGTCGAACCGCTGCTGAATGAACTCCGCGTGCCGCTGGTTCTTGGCGAAGATGATGGTCTTGCCCAGCCGATCGCCCTCACTGACTTTCTGCCCCTTGTCCATGAGGGTCGCCAGCACCTGGTCCACTGTGTCCTCGTTGAACAAGAAGCGGTTGATCTCGTCCGCCGAGACCTCGTCCGGGGGTCCGTCTTCACCCCACTCCAGCGCATCCCACTCGTCCTTCTCCTCCTCGGACAGGTCGGAGTACTGGATGCCCTGGCGCAGAAACTTCGTGCCGACTGACACCCCCACCGCCGGAACAAGGAAGCCCTCGTCGACTGCGTCGCCGAGTGAGTAGGCATCGGTGGGCACCCCGTCTTCGAGATGGAAGAGTCGGTAGGTGTTGTGGTCGACCTCGTCCTTGGGGGTGGCAGTCAAACCCACCAAGAGGGAATCAAACCAGGAGAAGATGGCCCGGTACTTCTGATAGACCGACCGATGGGCCTCGTCGATAACCACAAGGTCGAAATGACCGGGACCGAAGACCCGCTTCCCTGAGTCGGTGTTGTTGATCAGGTTCATCATCGTCGGGTACGTGCACACGTAAACCCGCCCGTCGCTCACCTTCTCGGTCACAAGGTTCACCGTGGTCACGTCCGGTAGGTGAGCCTTGAAGGCGTTGGCGGCCTGAACCACCAGTGCGGTGCGGTCGGCTAAGAACAACACCTTCTTGACCCACCCAGCCTCCATAAGCTGCTTGGCCAATGCGATGACCGTCCGGGTCTTGCCCGCGCCGGTAGCCATTACCAACAACGCCTGCCGCTGCTTGGCCATGAAGGCCTCGTCGATAGCCCGGATGGCGTGGTGCTGGTAGTGCCGCTCCACGATCGCCGAGTCGATCACCGCCTCCGTCAATGACTTTCGGGCGTGACGGCGGTGCAGCAGCAACTCCAGCTCGTTGCGGGTGTAGAAGCCCTGCAGTTCACGCGGTGGGTAGCCCCCCGCGTCGTCCCATAGCCAGTGCTGGTAGCCGTTGGTGTAGAAGATGACCGGACGCCGCCCGAATATCGCCTCTAGCCGGTCGGCGTAGAGCTTGGCCTGCTGCTGACCTAGCTGCGGACTCTTGGTGGTCCGCTTCGCCTCGACAACCGCCAGCGGCAAGCCGTCGGCACCCCACAGGACATAGTCGACGTAGCCCTTGCCGTCGGCGGTGGGCATGCCGGTGACTTCGAACTCCCGGTCCTGCTTATCTGTCAGCGGCCAGCCCGCCTCGGCTAACAGCACGTCTATGAACCGGTCGCGGGTTTCAGCCTCGGAGTAGTCGCGGTCGTCGACCTTCTGATTCGCGGCCTGTGCCGCCTTGATCTGCTCGCGCAGGGCGGCGATCTCGGCGTCTTTGGCCGCCGCCAGCTCATCCTTCTCAGCCAGAGCTTTCGCGTGCGCCTCGTCCTGCTCCCGGAACTTCTTGGCGAGTTGGGCCACCTCCTGCCGCGTGAGCGGGGCGGCCTTCTTGGCTAGTGCCGGATCGAAGGCCGCCTTCAGCGGCACCGCCTGAGGGTTGGTCGAGTGATGAAACGCTGCCCACACCATCACGTGATGCAGCTCCCGCAGCGCGTCCAAAGCCGCCCGAGGCGGGATGGGCTTCTGGTCGTGCACCGCGTGGTTCCCGAGCTTCCGGATCAGGTTCAGCTTCGTTGCGATCCCGACCCCGACCTTCGACTTGAAACGGGCGTCATTGATCCGCGCCGACAGATCATCTTGATAGGGCACCGGCAGCGCCAAGACGCCGTAGAGGTACTTCACGACCTGCTCGACCGCCCGGCGGCTGTAGATACAAGCCGACCGAGGATCGCTGAGCGCGTAGCTTTCGGCGCGGGCGCAGTCCGCCTGTACCTCGGGCCAGCCGACCGACTCGACGAAGGCGAAGTTGCTCATCTACCAAAGACCCTCACAGCTGGCCCGAGAAGGCGCGGAGACTCAACGCTCGGGACAGTCCCCTCCCGTGCTCTATTGCCGCTAACTGGCGCAGTCGCTCAGCGCCGATGCGTTCCACGGCTTCCGCGAAGGAGATCTGCATCTCGGTCGGGGGCAAGGCAATAGGGATCGACCTCATCTCGGCGGCGTTGATGTTCGCCTGGTTGACTGCAGCCTTTGCCATTCCACGACGGAGCGCCTGGCCGTACCGGCTAGTCATGAAGGCGTTGACGAACTCTGGCCGATGCTGCGGCTTGAGACGGACCCGGACCAGATAGCCCGCGTAGGCTAAGGGCCGGTCTGTCGCGACCACACACGTCTTGCCGACCTTCTCCTTGCTATTCGTCCGGTTAAACAGCAGGTCTCCCCGCCTCAGCGTGTACCTCGGCACGTCACTGTCGGCGAGGTCAATCCACTTCAAGTCGGCGAGATCAAGCTGCCCGTTGTCAGTGACATTGCCCATGCGCACAATTGGCCAGTCCCCAGCGTCACCCGCCTTTGAGGATGTTCCGTACTGGACGCTCTCAGCCATGTCGCCGATGTGGCCCATAGTCCATCGCATTGGCCATGTCGTGGGGTCGCCGAACATATCCTGGAACACCGCCTGCGTAAGCACGTCTAGTTCACCAAGCACCGAACGCTGCTTCCTCACCACGCCATCGGCCTGGTCGAGGACCGCCGCGATCCGCCGCTGCTCATCAAGCGGAGGAAGGGGTATCGGCAGCGCTGCATACTGTTTGGCGTTGATGTTCGGTTGTGCAACTGCCCGTTGAGCTGATGAGACCCAAGTGCGATAAGCAGGACTCTGCGTGTAGCGGAACACATATGGTGGAAAAACACGGTCGGTGTCGAGTTTGAACCGGATGAGATACCCCGCGTATACGGCGAGCGGCGCGCCAGCGGGGTGCAAGTATGTCTTGCCTACGGTCGCACCGGACCTGGCAAACAAAAGGTCGCCCTCTTTGAGAATGGCCTTCTCCCAGTCGCGGCGGTCGCCGTCCGGTGCCACCGCCTCCGAGTTGAGCCGACCATCGTCTTGAATGTCAGTGATCCTGATATACCTCGGGTCACCATCGCGCCAGTAACGCGACGACAGACCTACTCCGTACTGTCCGGCTGTGTCGGAAAGCTCACCCAACACGACGGTGGGCCAGTTCATGACAGCATCTTTTTCAAGTCAGTCAAGCCCTGCGCTATCTCCGCCTCCAACTGCTCTATGTCGGCGATGATCTCCAGCGGGGACCGATGCTTCACGTCGTCGTGAACGATCTCCTTGTACCGGTTGAGGGACAAGTCGTAGCTCTGGGCGACGATGTCGGCCTTGGGGATGCAGAAGGACTGCTCGGTACGTACCCGATCCCGCTCGGTGCTGTTGCGCTGTTTCCAGCGGGAGAGGACGTCAGGTAGATCGTTGGCCTCCACCGGGTTGCGCTTGTCGTCGAGGGAGTAGCCGTCCGCCCGGACGTCGTAAAACCACACATCATCCGTGCCGCCCGAGTTGGTCTTCGTGAACAGCAAGATGGCGGTCGACACCCCGGCGTAGGGCCGGAACACACCGGAGGGCAGCTTCACCACACCGTCGAGCTTCTGGTCCTCGACGAGGACGCGGCGCAGGTCTTTGTGGGCCTTCGAGGAGCCGAACAGCACACCGTCGGGCACGATGACCGCCGCCCGACCACCCGGCTTGAGCAGCCGCAGGAATAGGGCGAGGAAGAGCAGTTCGGTCTTCTTGGTCTTGACCACCCGCTGCAGGTCCTTGGACGTCGACTCGTAGTCCAGGCTCCCGGCGAAGGGCGGGTTGGCCAGGATGACGCTGTACTTCTCCTGCTCGCCGCTGGCCCCCTCGGACAGGGAGTCGCGGTAGCGGATGTCGGGGGCCTCCACACCGTGCAGGAGCATGTTCATGCTGCCGATCCGCAGCATGGTGGAGTCGAAGTCGTAGCCGTGGAACATGCTGTGGTGGAAGTGCTGGCGCTGGGCGGCATCGGTGAGCACGTCGGGGTGGTTGTCGCGCAGGTACTCGGCGGCGGCCACCAGAAATCCCGCTGTGCCGCAGGCCGGGTCGCAGATCTCGTCGGTGGGCTGCGGGGCGACCATGTCGACCATCAGCTTGATGATGTGACGCGGGGTGCGGAATTGGCCGTTCTGGCCCGCTGTGGCGATCTTGGACAGCATGTACTCGTACAGGTCACCGTTGGTGTCGCGATCGGCCATCGGGATGTCGTCGAGCATGTCGACAACCCGCGACAGTAACTGTGGGGTGGGGATGGTGAACCGGGCGTCCTTCATGTGCTCGCCGTAGGTGGACCCGTCTCCGCCGAGGGTGCGCAGGAAGGGGAAGACCTTCTCGCTCACCGTCTTGTACATCAGCGCCGGTTCGTCGTTCTTGAACACAGACCAGCGCAGGTCCTGCTGCTCCGGGCCGAAGATGAGTCCCTCGGCCTTGCCAGTGCGGCGCGCCTTCTTCTCGGCGAGGGTGTTGAGGTCGTCGAGGCGGCGGATGAACAGCAGGAAGGTGATCTGCTCCATCACCTCCAGCGGGTTGGCGATGCCGCCCGCCCAGAAGGCGTCCCACACCCGCCCGACCTTGCTCTTCAACTCACCGGTGATCACGCCAACCCCTTATCGGTTTACTGCTTCCTCCCGAACCCTACAAAGCGCAGCATTCCCTTATTGGGTGCTTGTCGCCGTGTCTCGAAAACGATCACATCTGAGACAAGGTGCTCTACCGCCTCGGAGGGCCACCAGCACCAGGTCGTGGTGTCTCGAAAGTCAGCCTCAGAAATAGGTGTCTCGGTAGTCGCGTTGTCACCGTTTATGAGTCACGGCGCGGATACCTCCTTCAAGTCCACCGGCACACGCATCGGCTACACCCGCGTCTCCACCGTGTCGCAAACCCTCGGCCAACAGAACGAGGCGCTCGCCGCCGCCGGGGTCATGAAGGTCTTTTCCGACATCATGTCGGGTGCACGCGACGACCGGCCTGGCCTCGCAGCGCTCCTCGACTATGTGCGCGAGGGCGACACCGTCGTCGTGTGGAAGCTTGACCGGCTGGGCCGCAACATGATGCACATCCTCTCGACCCTGAAGGGGCTGACCGACCGGGGCGTCACCCTGGTCTCTGTGACCGATGGCATCGATTCCTCCACTCCAGCGGGCCGGATGATGATCGGCGTCCTCGGGTCGTTGGCCGAGTACGAGCGCGAGCTGATCAAGGAGCGCACGGCACTCAAGCGGAGTGCATCGCGGGCCAATGGCACCCGCTTCGGACGGCCCAGGAAGGTGAGCGACGCCGAGCACATCGCCACCGCGAGACGGATGAAGGTCGACGGCCACACCGTGAAGGACATCGCAAAGTACCTCGGTGTCAGTCGTGCGACCTTATATAGGTATCTAGACGAATCCCTCGTTACCAGGGCGTAAGGGCTGCGTTGGGTCGGGGGATCTTCGACATGTGCGGAGACCGCGTCGCTGATGCCGTTCGGTACGGGTCCCCCACATCACCTAGCCGATGGCCTGTCAAAGTCCCACGATCGATCGTGAAAGCACCACTGTGTGAGCTTGCTAGTCATCTGCCAGTACCTGCGGCCAAGGGGAAGGTAAGCACGACCCGCCGCCTCTGCGCCGTCCTTTGAGGAGCCGCGCACGGGCGGCGAGAGTGCGTGAGCCACCTTCAGTCCTCGATTTTCGTCAGCCGGTTATCGTCTGCTCGTACCCGGACGGGCTGTTGAATGTGGCTGCCGAACTTGATGACCGCTACGGCGTCATGACCCTGCCCATCAACCTCGATTACTCGACCGTCCCCAAAGGCCGAATGGGATACTTCATCGCCTGGCGTCAAGTCCAAGGGTCGTTCCCATCGCAGGTGTTGGCCAAAGCGTTCAGCCGATCGCGGCGCAAAGATTACGTCGAAACCTCGGTCTCCTGCCGTCGGCGCTTCGCGCTGCATCCATAACCAGTTCAAGAGATTCTGTGTATTGGAGTGGCTGGCGGCCGATCCCTGATCGCGTGCGATGTCGCGTACCAATGTGAGTATCTCGTCGAGGACATCGTCGCTGTCTCGCGGCGGCGTCGGGGCTTCTGCCTTCACGGCGACCTTGGCTTCATTGAACCGTTGTTCGTATTCAGTCCAAGCCCGGCCAAAGCGCCGCTTCACCGAGTCAACGTCTACGCCTACAACCTTCGCGATCTCGGCCAAGATGTACTCGACGCCGTCCCTGTTGAGCAGGCTCGCCTGGAATTGCGCGAGTGGTCCTGTGACCTCACTCTTGCGCTCGAAGTCCACGAGACAAGGCGCTACTCGAACCGTTGCGTTCCCAAGGTTCTTGGAAAGCGCTCCGGCCTCATAGTTGAGCCACTGTGAAGTCTGGTTTTGTTGAGTGACGACAATGATGCCGAACGACGTGCCGTCTAACTCCTCGGCTATCTTGGCCAGGTTGCGTTCGCCAGCCCCGATGTTCTCCTCGCTCATGAATGGCTCGACGGCATCGAAGGTTTCTCTGATCAACTCCTGCCATAGATGGGCCACACCCTTTGCTAGCTCCCCCGACCACGAAATGAACACTTTGAACTTGTCTCCCACCACGGGGAGAAAGTACAACGCGGGAGCGGCTCAGATGCGCAGATGGCCCGTCGTGGTTGATGTGCTGTCCCGTGCCGGGGCCACGGCAGCGGCTACACCATCTGGCATGGCGGGAGCCGCCCACTTGAAGATGTTCCTATGTCCGATGCGCTGCTGCGACCGCACCGCTCAGTGGTTGATGGCCCGCACACTTGAGCCAGCCGCTTACAGTCAGCCGATCTTAACGGAGCAGCAGCTGGCACCTCGGTGGTGTCGCATGAGATGTGGGCTACACGTACTGCTCACGCGACACCGTGTGGAGGCCAGCCCAGGCCAGCTGCGCTAGTCAGAGCGAAGCGTCAGCGGAAACGGGATGTCGTCTCGCGCAACATCGGCGGGGAAGCACGGCGACGAGCCTGACAAGGTCGGCGGGAACCCTTCACGCCCGGCGATGACGATCTGGAGGCGGTATCCGTCAGGGGCATACCCGAACTGGTTGGGCTTGCGGAACCCGTCTCGCTCGTAGACATACCAACCCCAACTCCGCCAGATGTCACCGACTTGCTGGACGCTGGCGTCGAGGTTGGTCTCTGGTGGGAGCTTGAGGTCGCCTGAAGTATGAAACCGTGACGGCGCGGTTTTCGGGTCGGGAGGAATGTCTTCGCACCAGCTGTTGTGCCCTGCGCTGCCGTATCTCGTCGCGTCAAGGACCGTCCCTCGGGGCAGCTCGTGCAAGGTGCGGGTGATGTAGTTCAGCAGCGTGTCTTGGGCCTGCTGTTGGGTCTCGGGGACAACGTCTTTCGGGTCCCAACCGGGTGGCGGTGGCGGCGCGGATGTCACGGATGGACCTCCAATTTCGGTAGCCCCGGTTGGCACGGGGGGGCCAAGGCGGTCGTCATTGCTGCAGCCGCTAACCACTGCCATCAACAGGGCAAGTGTTGCAACACATCGAACTAACCGACTCACGGCACCACTTTCGGCGGGGGCATCCCGGCAATGATGGCACCCATGTTGGCCAGAGCGGGATTGCCCTCATCCCAGTAGCTGCTGTGCGCGGCCACTGATGGCAGGTTCAGCCAGGGCGGGCCGGTTGACGGGCCGGGAGCCGCTTCCAACTCGACGGCCCCGAAGCCGTCCCATGTCGGGTTCGGTCCCAGTGCTGCACCGGCGACGAGGTGGATGATGTCGTGCTGTGCTCGGGTGGCGTACACGTTGGCCCCTGCGTCGAGGTTCAGGTCGGAGGCGTGACCGGCCAACATTCCCGGGCTGCCGACGCCAATGACGTTCTCGACGGCCAGGTGATTGCCGCCTGACGCCGCACCCCCAACCAGGGTCGAGCCGTAACTGTGGCCGATGACGGTATCGATCGCCGGGGGACCAGCGTGGGAGGCATGCATGCCGTCGATGAACGTGCTCAGCGCCGCGCCACCAGTCTCCGCTCGGCCCGGGAAGGCGGCCTGCCCTAGATCCATAGGACGGTCGTAGCCCATCCAGGTGGTCACGGCGACGTCGTTCATGGTCAAGCTGGGGTCGGCGTCGAGGGCCGCTCGGAACATGTCCAGTGACTTGCCGTCGCTGCCCTCGAACGCGGCTAGATCCTGGCCAGTGCCGGGCACCAGCGTGGCGCTGTGCGAGGCGGTGTCGGGGTCGCCGATCGACACGGCGGCGTGGCCCTGATCGTCGATCAAGCCCAGGAATCGCGGGACCCCGTCATTGCGGTCGAGCACGCCTTCTACGGCGTGGTAGCCCTCCAGGTTGCGGTGGGCGTTGTCCCACTGCTGTTTCCAGTCCTGCCATGCGCGGTAGGTGGGGATGTTGTCCTTGGGGTTGGGTACCGCGCCTCTGGCCCATCCGGGGTGTTCCTGCGCGAGCCGGTCGATTTCGGCCTGGCTTGACTGGGTCAGTTCGGTCAGGTGCATCCGGTTGTAGTGGTTGCGGTCGACGAAGGGCATGCCCGGGTGGTTGCCGATGCTGTGGTCCTGACGGTAGAGCCAATCCTTCTCTTCGGGAGTGAGCTGTCCCCATAGTTCGTTGAACTGCTCGGGGTCTTCAGGCACGGGCTTGGACAGGGCGTCCTGGATTTCGGGGCGGTTGTCGTGAGGTGTATCGGGTATCGGTTCGTGGCCGGTGGCCATGGCGATCGCGCGGGCAAGATCGTTATCGACGCTGGTGGCCTCGGCAAGGATGGCGTCGAGCTGCGGCTGCAACTGCATCCGCTTCAACTCGATCTCCATCGGATCAGCCCCAGAAGACCCGGGGCCAGGCTCGATCGTGTTGGTGACCGGGTCGATGGTCATACCGAGGCTTTCGGCCTCCGCGCGCAGCCGCGCAAGGTTGGATTTGACCTGTTCGATGCTGTCGGCAGCCTTAGTGGCCGCCTGGGCTACGGCCAACGCTTCGTTGCCGTGGGCATCGAGGTCCTTGCGTGTCTGACCGATCGCTTCCTTGGCTGCCTCTGAGGCATCGCCTCCCCAGGACCCGAATGCCGGAAGGTCGGCGATACCGTCCGCCGCCTCGAAAGCTGCTTCTGCTCGGCTGCGAGTGGCATGGAAGACCTCGCGGACATCGCCCGAATCCCAACGATCGATATCAGCAATGGAGATGGTCACAACTGGAGCATTCAGAGGCCCATGTCCTCGGGCCTGATCCTCTCGGCCGCCGAGGCTATTTCTTCGGCGCTGTGCTGATCAGCCTGCTGATACAGGGCCGCCCCGTCGCGGAGGCGGGCAGCGTGATCAACCATGTGACCGACCAGTCCGGTCGTGACCTTCTGCCACTGAGCCATCGCCGTGCTCAACGCTGCAGCAGATGCACCGGGGACCCCTGCCTGAGCGGCTTCAATGCGGCCATCAGCTATCCCGTGGCGTCTTCCCATGCGATCCGCGTGAGCGTCCACGGTGGCCGCCGAGAGCTGAAGCTCCTCCGGCACAACCTCGACCCAACCCGGCAAGATCCCTCCCCGCAAACCGAGCACAACGTGTTCTGATCACGATACTGGGGCCTCTAGGGAGTCAGACGCACTGATCTGCCGTGCCTCCGGGCAACACGTGAGCCTCTTTACTTCATGCGTTACCAGACGGCAGGTGGCAGGACACATCGAACCTGCTAGAACCTGTTATTGGATCTCTCGTACCGCAGGGCGCGACTGTGACCCTTATTCCCACCCAGTTGAAGCGGGCGATCCGGTGCAGATCTCGCCCATCCGCACCACCAACCTCAACCAAGGTTTTCAGGGCTTCTGGCGGCCGACGGCCTAGCTGACGTCCAGGTCGGCGCCGGCGCCGTAGACCCCGAGCAGGTCGCGGGCTGAGACGATTCCGACCAGTTCTCCGTCGCGCTCGACCAGGACGTGGCGGATGTAGCGGTCCATCATCCGAACCGCCACCTCGTTGACCGTGGCGTCGGCCTCGCACCAGACCAGCTTCTTGCTCGCGACCTCCAGTGCCGGCATCGACAGATCCTGACCGGCGGCCACGGCGCGCACGACGTCCCGCTCGGACACCAAGGCCGAGGGCCGCTCGTCGTCGCCGACGACGATCGCGCCGACCTCGTGCTTGACGAGGGCATCGGCAGCCTCAGCGATCGTGGCGTTCGCCGGCACCCGAGCCACCGGGTCACCGATGACATCAGAAACCGGTGTCGAGCCTGGAGAAGGGAGATTGTCGGTCATGTCCGCCATGCTGCCATCCCGGCCTCGACCATCACGCGGCGGTGAGCACCACCTTCAACGCCCCTGTCTCGGCGGCGTTGCTGAACACGTCGTACGCGGTTTCGAACTCGTCGAGCCGGAACCGGTGCGTGACCATCGGCGAGGTGTCGAGGCGGTGGTTGGCGACCAGCCCGATCAAGGTGGGGGTCGAATAGGTGTCCACGAGGCCTGTCGTGATGGTCAGGTTCTTGATCCAGATGTCCTCGAGGTGCAGCGTCGCCGGCCCCCCGTGGACGCCGATGTTGGCTACGTGACCGCCCGCGCGCACCAGGCGCACGGCCAACTCGAACGTTTCCGGTACGCCGACGGCCTCCATGGTTACGTCTGCCCCGAGGCCACCGGTCAGCTCGGCGATCACCGCGTGCGGGTCGTCGCGACGGTTGTTGACCACCGCGTCGGCGCCGAACTTGCGGGCGGCATCGAGCCTGGAATCCGCCATGTCGATGGCCACAATGTGGCTGGGGCTGTACAACTTCGCGGTGAGGATCGCGGCCAGTCCGATCGGTCCGGCCCCGACGATCGCCACCACGTCACCGGGCCGCACCCGTCCGTTGAGCACACCCACCTCGTAGGAGGTCGGCAGGATGTCGGCGAGCAGGATCATCTCCTCGTCGCTGACGCCGTCGGGAACCTTGTGCGTCGAGTTGTCGACGTACGGCACGCGCACGAATTCTGCTTGGGTTCCGTCGATCAGGTGCCCCAGGATCCAGCCGCCGCCGTTGAGGCACTGCCCGTACGCGGCGTCGCGACAGTACCGGCAGCTACCGCAGGCGGTGACGCAGGAGACCAGTATCCGGTCGCCGACGGCGACGCGCTGCACCGCCGCGCCCACCTCCACCACCGTGCCGACCGCCTCGTGGCCCAGGATGCGCCCAGGCGTCACCTCGGGCACATCCCCCTTGAGAATGTGCAGATCCGTTCCGCAGATCGTCACGGTGTCCACCCGCACAACCGCGTCGGTGGGCGACGCTATGGCCACGTCCGGCGCGTCGGTCCATGACCGTCGTCCCGGCCCGTCGTACACCAGCGCCTTCATATCTGTCTCCTTGGCTCGCGCCCGACGCTACGCCGCATCCCATCACCGATAAGAGTTTCGCGCGGGCGTCGTCACGTGCTGGGCGCACTGGCTCGCAGCCAGGGTGGCTATTGTGTGCCGCATGGCTGCTGACATCGTGGCGATCCGGCTCGGCTTGACCAAGGGCGACCTGTACACGTTATGGGCTCCACGCTGGCGTGACGGCGGCGACGAGTGGGAGGCCTTCCTCGGCAAGGACGAAGATCTGTACGGGTTCGAGTCGGTGGCCGACCTGGTCGCGTTCGTCAGGACCGACAAGGACAACGACCTGGCCGATCACCCCGCATGGGCCAAGCTCACCGAGGCCAACGCCCACCGGCTGGACCCGGCCGAGGAGCACCAGTACGACGTCATCGGCGTGCCCGAGATCGTCGCCGAGAAGGTCAACGAGGATGCGGTTCGACAACTGCACCGCACACTGGTGGTCGTCTCGTCGCTCGGTTCGGTGTGTGAATTGCCCGTCGTCACAAGGTTTTTCAACGGCAACCCGGTGCTGGGCATGCTCGGCGGCGGGATCGACGCCTTCGCCGGCCGCAGCGGACGTAAGAAGTGGGGCGAGATCGAGGCGGTCATCGCCCGGGCCTGGGACAACGTCGTCGACGCGCTCGACGAGGTGATCACGACGCCCGACGTCGACAGCTCCGCCTCGCAGAAGGCGCAAGCCGAGCTGGCCGAGCCTGCGCCGGAACCCGAAGACGACGAGCTGGTCGACGGGGTTTCCGAGGCCGACGACACCGAGGAGGCCGAGGAGGACTCCGACGCCCTGACCAGCCAGGCGCAGAGCCAGGTGCTGGGCAGCGACGAGGACTTCTGGCTCAAGGTCGGCATCGACCCGGTCCGGTTGATGACGAGCGCGGGCACCTACTACACGCTGCGCTGCTACCTCGAAGACCAGCCCGTCTTCCTCGGCCGCAACGGGCGCATCAGCGTGTTCGGCTCCGAGCGGGCGCTGGCGCGTTATCTGGCCGACGAACACGATCACGACCTGTCCGGTCTGGCCACCTACGACGACATCCGCACGGCCGCCACCGACGGCTCGCTGCAGGTCGAGATCACCGACGACAACGTCTACGTGTTGACCGGCATCGTCGACGACGTCGCCGACGGGCCCGATGCGCTGGACCGCGACCAGTTGGAGCTCGCCGTCGAACTGCTGCGCGATGTCGGTGACTACTCCGAAGACACGACCGTCGATCAGGCCCTCGATCCCGACCAGCCGCTCGGCAGGCTGATCGCCCACGTCCTGGAACCCGACACCGTCCGCGCACCGAGCCCGCCCTACGCCAAGGCCGTCGAGCAGTGGGAGGCGTTGGAGGCGTTCGTCGAGTCCCGGCTCCGCCCCGAATAGGGCCACGCCTTCGCCGCGAGCGACCGCAGACTGTCACGCGCACGCGGCGTGTCGGGGGACAGACGCGGTCGCTCGCGCGGAAAAAGGACTCAGCCGATCAGGACCGCGTAGCGCGGCTTGATCACGTCGTCGATGATCGACAGGCGCTCGTCGAAGGAGATGAACGCCGACTTCATCGCGTTGATCGTGAAGCGCTGCAGATCGCTCCAGCCGTAGCCGAAGGTCTCGACCAGGCGCAGCATCTCCTGGCTCATCGTCGTGTCGCTCATCAACCGGTTGTCGGTGTTGACGGTGACGCGAAAGCGCAGCCGGGCCAGCAGGTCGAACGGGTGCTCGGCGATGCTGGCCACGGCCCCGGTCTGCACATTGGACGAGGGGCACATCTCGAACGGAATTCGCTTGTCGCGCAACAGCGCCGCGAGCCGGCCCAGCTGCGCGGTGCCGTCGGGCGCGACGGTGATGTCGTCGGCGATCCGCACGCCGTGGCCGAGGCGGTCGGCGCCGCAGTATGCGATCGCCTCGTGGATCGACGGCAGACCGAACGCCTCACCCGCGTGAATCGTGAAGCGCGCGTTGTTTCCTCGCATGTACTCGAACGCGTCGAGGTGGCGTGTGGGCGGGTGGCCGGCTTCTGCGCCTGCGATGTCGAAACCGACCACACCCTTGTCACGGGAGCGGATCGCCAGTTCGGCGATCTCCAGGGAGCGCGCCGCGTGCCGCATCGCGGTCACCAAACAGCGCACGGTGATGGTCCGCCCTTCGGCACTGGCCGCCTTCTCACCGTCGGCGAACCCGGCCATCACCGCGTCGACGACGGCGTCGAGCGACAGTCCGCCGTCGATGTGCAGTTCGGGCGCGAAGCGGATTTCGGCGTAGACCACGTTGTCGGCGGCCAGGTCCTCGACGCATTCGTAGGCCACCCGGTGCAGCGCCTCGGGGGTCTGCATGACGCCGACGGTGTGGGCGAACGGCTCCAGATAGCGCACCAGCGACCCGCTGTGCGCGGCGGTGCGGAAGAACGTCGCCAGCTCGTCGACATCGGTGGCCGGAAGGTCGTCATATCCGGTCGCCTCGGCCAGCTCGAGGACGGTCGCCGGGCGCAGCCCGCCGTCCAGGTGGTCGTGCAGCAGCGCCTTGGGCGCTTGCCTGATCGAGTCCAGCGTCAGCGGCGTCGTCATCTCGCTCTCCGGTTCTAGTCTCCGCTCGTGATTCGGTCGATGATCAGCGGACGCGGCGGCGGTGCGGCGTCGCCGACGGTCCAGTTGCCGTCCAGTTCGGCGATCGCCGCTTCGAAACGCCCGGGGGTCTCGGTGTAGAGCGTGAACAGCGGCTCCCCGGCGCTCACCGGTTCGCCCACCCGCCGGTGGATGTACATCCCGGCGCCCGGCTGGACCCGCTCACCAGGAGCGGAGCGGCCCGCTCCGAGCCGCCACACCGCCAGACCCACCGCCATCGCGTCGATGCTCTCCATCCTGCCATCGCGCGGAGCCGTGATGGTCTCGGTGTGGGCGCCGACAGGCAGCGGCGTCGACAGATCACCGCCCTGCGCGGCGACGAGTTCGTGGAACCGGTCCATCGCGGAGCCGTCCTGAAGGGTCTGGGCCGGGTCCACACCGTCGAGGCCCGCGGCGTCCAGCATCTCGGCGGCCAGCGTCAGCGTGAGCTCCACCACGTCCGGCGGGCCGCCGCCGGCGAGCACCTCCAGCGATTCGGCCACCTCCACGGCATTGCCCACAGCGCGGCCCAGCGGCGTGGACATGTCGGTCAGCACCGCCCGGGTGGCCAGGCCGTGTGCGGTGCCCAGTTCGACCATCGTGCGGGCCAGTTGTCGCGATTCCTCCTCCGTCTTCAGAAAGGCGCCCGAACCGACCTTGGTGTCGAGCACCAGGGCGTCGGCGCCCTCGGCGATCTTTTTGCTCATCACCGAGCTCGCGATCAGCGGCAGCGACTCCGTGGTCGCCGTGATGTCGCGCAGCGTGTAGATCTTCCGGTCGGCGGGAGCCAGCTCACCCGCGGCGAAGATCGCGGCACCTAAGTCGCAAAGCTGTTGGCGGATCTGATGTTTCGGGATTTCGGCGGTGAACCCCGCAATGGACTCGAGCTTGTCGAGAGTGCCGCCGGTGTGGCCGAGTCCGCGGCCGGCGGCCTGCGGCACCGCCCCGCCGCAGGCCATCACCACGGGCACCAGCGGGATGGTGATCTTGTCCCCCACACCACCGGTGGAGTGCTTGTCCACCAACGCCAGAGGCTTACCGTCCCGGCGAAGATCGCTGAAGTCCAGCCGCTCGCCGGAATCGACCATCGCCGCCGTCCAACGAGCGATCTCGTCCGGCGTCATACCGCGCAGGAAGATCGCCATCAGCAGCGCCGACATCTGCTCGTCGGCCACGCGGCCATGGGTGTAGGCGTCGATCACCCAGTCGATCGCCGCGTCCGAGAGCGCCCCACCGTCGCGCTTGGTCCGGATCACCGACGGTGCATCAAATGTGAACTGCGTCACGGAGTTTCCCCACCTCCCGACCGGTCCCGCCGGGCGAGGTCCTGCGGCCCGAACGCGTCGGGCAACAGCTCGGCCAGCGGCCGCGGCCCGTTCGGATGGTCGATCAGCATCTCGGGTCCACCGTGTTCGAGCAGCACCTGACGGCACCGGCCGCACGGCATGAGCAGCTCCCCCGCCGCGTCGACGCACGACAGCGCGATCAGGCGTCCACCACCGCTCGAATGCAGGTCGCAGACCACCGCGCACTCCGCGCAGAGACCAAGACCATATGAGACATTTTCCACATTGCAACCAGTCACCACACGTCCGTCGTCGACCAGGGCGGCCGCGCCCACCGCGAAGCGCGAATATGGCGCGTAGGCGTTCTCAGATACTTGTATTGCCTTGCGGCGCAACCTATTCCAGTTGATCTCCGACATCGTCTCACCCTCGCCAGGCCGGTTCTGAATGCATTCCGATGCCCCCTCCGCGGAGCCGGAGATCGGAATAGGCAACCCTAACTTCGGCGTTTTTCAAGACATCGACGGCTAAACCGTAGTTCGTTTAGCAGTACGACTGGGTTTAGAGTCGCCGCTGAGGTTTGGGTGAAGTGCGCCAACCGGAACCGACCGCCAGGAAGGAACCTGCCACCCGGTGCAGCTCCGAAGCCCAATCGTCCACCGAAGGCGTTGGAGGCCAGATGAGTACTGCGACACCCGAGAGCCCAGCCGCTCCACGATCGCGACCGTCGCGCAGGCGAACCCTCTACCGCGGGGATCCCGGAATGTGGTCGTGGGTCCTACACCGCATCACCGGTGCGACGATCTTCTTCTTCTTGTTCGTTCACGTGCTCGACACGGCGCTGGTGCGGGTCAGCCCGCAGGCCTATAACGAGGTCATCG
The DNA here is from genome assembly GCF_001500045.1 of Mycobacterium sp. GA-1199. Lineage (GTDB taxonomy): Bacteria > Actinomycetota > Actinomycetes > Mycobacteriales > Mycobacteriaceae > Mycobacterium. Next base: position 374,073 of record NZ_LQIX01000001.1, on the reverse strand, counting down.
AGACCTACAAGACTCCGCTGATCGGACTGATGGAGATCGGGCTGGTCGTCGCCGTCCTCTACCACGCCCTCAACGGCGTTCGGGTGATTCTCATCGACTTCTGGCAGCACGGCGCGCGCTATCAGCGGGTGATGCTCTGGATCGTCGTCGGCGTCTTCCTGGCCATCTTCATCCCGTCGCTGGGCGTCATCGGCATGCACATGGCGGAGCGTTTCCTGTGAGCGCGCCAGCCGGTGGCCCCTCGGGAGCCTGGACGCCGCACCACCGCGAGGGCCGCATCGCCCCGGTGATGCAGAAAGAACACGACAGGCCGGCCGGCCTGGACCACCCGCGAGCACCACGGCGTCCGCGCGGCATCCCCTACTTCGAGAAGTACGCCTGGCTGTTCATGCGGTTCTCGGGCGTCGCGCTGGTCTTTTTGGCGCTCGGCCACCTGTTCGTGATGTTGATGTGGGAGGACGGGGTCTACCGCATCGACTTCAACTACGTCGCCCAGCGCTGGGCGTCGCCGTTCTGGCAGATCTGGGACATGGCGCTGCTGTGGCTGGCCCAACTGCACGGAGCCAACGGCCTGCGGACCATCATCGGCGACTACGCGCGCAAGAACACCACGAAATTCTGGCTGAACTCGGTGTTGCTGCTGGCGACGGGATTCACGCTGGTGTTGGGCAGCTACGTGCTGGTGACCTTCGACGCGAACATCTCATGAGGGTGAACTTCACATGATTCTTGAACATCGCTACGACGTCGTGATCGTCGGTGCGGGCGGCGCCGGTATGCGCGCAGCGGTGGAGGCGGGTCCGCGGGCCCGCACCGCGGTGCTGACGAAGCTGTACCCGACGCGCAGCCACACCGGCGCGGCCCAGGGCGGCATGTGCGCCGCGCTGGCCAACGTCGAAGAGGACAACTGGGAGTGGCACACCTTCGACACGGTCAAGGGCGGCGACTACCTCGCCGACCAGGACGCGGTCGAGATCATGTGCAGGGAAGCCATCGACGCGGTGCTGGACCTCGAGAAGATGGGGATGCCGTTCAACCGCACCCCCGAGGGACGCATCGACCAGCGCCGTTTCGGCGGGCACACGCGCGACCACGGCAAGGCTCCGGTGCGCCGGGCGTGTTACGCCGCCGACCGCACCGGCCACATGATCCTGCAGACGCTGTACCAGAACTGCGTCAAGCACGACGTCGAGTTCTTCAACGAGTTCTACGCGCTGGACATCGCGATCACCGAGACGCAGGCCGGGCCGGTGGCCACCGGCGTCATCGCCTATGAGCTGGCCACCGGCGACATCCACGTCTTCCACGCCAAGGCCATCGTGTTCGCCACCGGCGGGTCGGGGCGGATGTACAAGACGACCTCCAACGCGCACACCTTGACCGGGGACGGTCTGGGCATCGTCTTCCGCAAGGGACTTCCGCTGGAGGACATGGAGTTTCACCAGTTCCATCCGACCGGTCTGGCCGGCCTCGGCATCCTGATCTCCGAGGCGGTCCGCGGCGAGGGCGGCCGGTTGTTGAACGGTGATGGCGAGCGCTTCATGGAGCGCTACGCGCCGACGATCGTCGACCTGGCACCGCGCGACATCGTCGCCAGGTCGATGGTGCTCGAGGTGCTCGAGGGCCGCGGTGCGGGGCCGAACAAGGACTACGTCTACATCGACGTGCGCCACCTCGGCGAGGACGTGCTCGAGGCGAAGCTGCCCGACATCACCGAATTCGCCCGCACCTATCTGGGTGTCGACCCGGTCAAGGACCTGGTGCCGGTCTACCCGACGTGTCACTACGTGATGGGCGGCATCCCGACCAACGTCAACGGCCAGGTGCTGCGCGACAACACGACGATCATCCCCGGGCTCTACGCCGCGGGTGAATGCGCGTGCGTGTCCGTCCACGGCGCAAACCGCCTGGGCACCAACTCGTTGCTGGACATCAACGTGTTCGGCCGTCGCGCGGGCATCGCCGCGGCCAACTACGCACTGGGGCATGACCATGTCCCCCTCCCGCAGAATCCGGCGGGCATGGTGGTCGACTGGGTCGGCGACATCCTCTCCGAGCACGGCAACGAGCGCGTCGCCGACATCCGCGGCGCTCTGCAGCAGTCGATGGACAACAACGCCGCGGTGTTCCGCACCGAGGAGACCCTCAAACAGGCGCTCACCGACATCCACGCGCTCAAGGAGCGTTACTCGCGAATCACGGTGCACGACAAGGGCAAGCGCTACAACAGCGACCTGCTCGAGGCGATCGAGCTCGGCTTCCTGCTCGAGCTCGCCGAGGTCACCGTCGTTGGGGCGTTGAACCGCAAGGAGTCTCGCGGCGGACATGCCCGCGAGGACTACCCCAACCGTGACGACACCAACTACATGCGCCACACCATGGCCTACAAGGAGGGTGCGGATCTGCTGTCCGACATCCGGCTGGACTACAAGCCCGTGGTTCAGACTCGCTATGAGCCGATGGAACGGAAGTACTGATCAATGACTCCCGACGAGCACTTGTGCGAGGAGAAATGACTATCGCGCCTGAAGTCGAGACCAAGAATCCCGAACTGCCGCCCGTGCCCGAGGGCGCGGTGATGGTGACGCTGAAGATCGCGCGGTTCAATCCGGAGGACCCCGACGCCTACGTCGATTCGGGCGGCTGGCAGAGCTTCCGCGTTCCGTGCCTGCCGACCGACCGGCTGCTCAACCTGCTGCACTACGTGAAGTGGTACCTGGACGGCACATTGACGTTCCGGCGGTCGTGCGCGCACGGTGTGTGCGGCTCGGACGCGATGCGGATCAACGGTGTCAACCGGCTGGCCTGCAAGGTGCTGATGCGCGACATGCTGCCGAAGAACCCGAAAAAGCAGCTCACCATCACCATCGAGCCGATCCGCGGGCTGCCCGTGGAGAAGGACCTCGTGGTGGACATGGAGCCGTTCTTCGACGCCTACCGCGCGATCAAGCCGTACCTGGTCACCAGCGGCAATCCGCCTACGCGCGAACGGATTCAGAGCCAGACCGACAGGGCCCGCTACGACGACACCACCAAGTGCATCCTGTGTGCCTGCTGCACGACGAGCTGCCCGATTTACTGGAGCGAGGGGTCGTACTTCGGTCCCGCCGCGATCGTCAACGCGCACCGGTTCATCTTCGACAGCCGCGACGAAGCCGCCGCCGAGCGGCTCGACATCCTCAACGAGGTCGACGGGGTGTGGCGCTGCCGCACGACGTTCAACTGCACCGAGTCCTGCCCGCGCGGCATCCAGGTCACCCAGGCCATCCAGGAGGTCAAGCGCGCGCTGATGTTCGCGCGCTGATAGCGAACCAAGGCGCTCCTTTCGCCGTTGTATCCACTACAACCTCTGAGAGGAGCGCAGTGTCGATACTGTCCTGGCAGCCCGTCGCTGACGGCGTGGCGCGCCTGTTCGCCCGAGCCTTCAACACCGAACCGAAGCCGGGCGTGCGATTCGGAGACATCGAGGGCGATACCAGCACCGACGTCGTCGCGACCCGGCACGGACCCACCGCGGTGACGATCTACCGGCCACCGCCCTCGGCAACACCGGGCCCCGGCGTCTACGTCAACATCCACGGCGGTGGTTTCGTCGCCGGCCATCCGGAGCAGGACGACCCGTGGTGTCGCTACCTGGCCGCGCACGCCGGGGTGGTCGTCGTCAACACCGACTATGTACTCGCGCCCGGCCACCGGTTCCCCACCGCGGCGCAACAATTGCTCGACGTGGTGCGGTGGGCGGCCGCCGAGGAACGGGACTGGGATGGCAGCCGGTTGTGCGTCGGCGGACAGAGCGCCGGCGGCAACCTGTCGGCCGCGGTCAGCCGGATGGCCCTCGAAGAAGGGGGCCCGGCGATTGCGCTGCAGGTGCTGCACTATGCGCCGCTGGACCTGGTGACACCGGCAGCGGAGAAGCGCTCCCCGCTGGGTCGTGACGCCATGCTCAAACCGTGGATGGCCGAGGTCTTCGACACGGCCTACATTCCGCGCCGCGAGGACCGCACTCACCGGTTCGCCTCGCCGGCGTGGGGGTCCAACGCCGACGACATCGCCGGGATCGCCCCCGCGGTCGTCATCACCACCGAGCTCGACATGCTCCACGACGAAGGCGTCCGGTACGCCGCCAAGCTGGACGCCGCGGGCTCGTTGGTGCGCCATCACGATGTCGTCGGCGTCGACCACGGCTACAACGTCCGAAGCGACAACACCGACGTGACGCGGCACATGTACGACGTGCTCGTGGACCACGTGCGCGATGCGACCGCTCCGCGGACCTGACCGCGAATCGGAACGCACAGAAACCCGTATCGCACCCCTCCCCGCCATCCAGGAGTTCAAGCGCGCGTTGATGTTCGCGCGCTAGGAGCGAGGCATCGCGTCGGCCAGCTGGATGTGTCCCCGGAAGCCGAATTCGACCGCCAGGGCGCGATAGCGTTCGACGAGGTCGCGAAAGCCGCTGTCGTCGCCTTGCGCGCGGGCCAGTCGGGCACGCATGCGCAGCAGCTGGATCTCGTTGACAACCACGCCGGGTTCGGTGGCCATGTCCGCGAACCGGTCGATGTGCTCGGCCGCCTCCCGGATGTCATCGGGTCCGCCGCGCCGAAGCAGCGACTCCACCAGAACCGCGATGGCCTCCACAGAGAAGAGCTTCTCTTCGTTTCGCACTAGCGTGTTGACAATCGATCTCAGGTCCTCGATGGCGTCGTCGAGGTCGCCTGAAGCGGCGGCGATCTCGGCGATGCGAACTCTGGCGCCGACCGCGGGCGAGAAAATGGAACTGCCCTCGTACAGGTCGCACGACTCGCGGAGAGCCTCCAATCCGCGTCGCCGCTCGGCTTCCGTCGGCTGCGAAGTGAGAACCAGTCCCAGGGCCGAACAAGCGGTGGCCAGCGCGAGAACGTCGCCGATCTCCCGTCCCTTCTGGACCGCTTCCTCCGTGTCCGCGAGGACGCGATCGTCGGCAACGATGGCCTTTGTGTGCATGCCGAACGAGTAGCCGATTCCGATAACGAACACCAGGAGTGTCCCAACCGGGCGAACTTCACGTTCCAGCGTGGCACTTCGGCGTGCGCTCTGCAACCAATCGGGTTCGCCAAGAACGCATTTGGCGACCGAACCCCAGATCAACGCCGTCGCCAGCGCCGAGCTGACCTGCTCGCCGCTCATGTCCGCGCCTGTGTAACCCTCGAGCAGTCCGGCCGCCCAATCCGCGATGTGATGCGCCTCTCGCACCTCCCCGGCGAGTATCTTCGCCATCACGCCCGCATGGATGTACGCGAGCGCCCTCACCGCACCGTCGCATCGCTGAAGCAATTCGAATTGCTCGGACGCCAGCGCGGAAGCTTCGCGGTGGCGATGCTGGAAACTCAGCAAAGCGATCTGGCCGTACATGCCGATCGCCAGCGACAGGTAGTCACCGCAACCCTCACACAGTTCCCGGAGTTCTTCGAAGCCGGTGTCGGCCAGGCCACCGCCGACTCGCCAGGTCGACATGCACAGCATCGTCTTCGGCACGATGCGCAGGGCCGTGCGGTTCGGGTCGCCCTCGGGCAACGCGTCGGCGGCTTTCGCGGCGCGCTCCCAACCCGCCCGCGCGCCTCGGATGTCGCGCTGTACCGACCAGGAGGCCGCTCGCAGGTGCCAGTTGTACGCCGCTGCCAGATCACCTGCCGCTTCCAGGTGTTCGGCGATCAACGCCGCGTTCTCACCCGCCGGGCTACGCTCTTCGATTGCGGCCGCCAGGCGCCGATGCAGCTCGGCGCGTTCGGATTTCAGCTGCGACTCGAGTGCCACCGTGCGGATCAGCGGATTGCGGAAGACGAACTCAGGCCGACGACCGAACCTGATCTGCTCGATGAGCTGCGCATCGAGCAGATCCTCCACGGCGGGTTCGACCCCGAGCGCACTCACGAGATCCAAACCGAATTCCGCGCCGACGACCGCCCCGGCGCAGAGCGTGCGCTTCGCTTTCGAGTCCAGACGGTCGATGCGCGCCGCGATCGTCGTCTGCAGAGTCGCGGGCACGCTCACACCGGCGTCGTCTGCCGCGTTGCGAAACCGCCCGGGCTCGCCGTCGAGCACGCCGCGCTCGGCGAGTTCGCGCACCATCTCCTCGGCGAACAGCGGATTGCCCGCTGCCCGTTCGCGAATCGTTTCGCGCAGCTCCCCGACCGAATCGGCGGCGCCGAGCAGTGCGTCGACGATCGCGCGCACGTCCGCGTCGCGAAGCGGCGCCAGCGCGATGGTGTGCCCGCCCCGGATCCGCGTCAAAACCCCTTGGTACTCGGGTCGATACGTGATCACCGTCAAAAGATGCGTCTGAGGGACCACCGTCAGGAAGTCCGCCAGCATCGACTCGCTGACCTCGTCCATCCAATGCACATCCTCGATGACGTACACCGCAGGAATCTTGCGAGCGAGGCAGTAGGTGTTGACCATCGCGGTCAACCGCCGCCGCCTGGCCTCCGGGGTGATGGTCGCCGACGCGGCATGCGGCTCGCCGATGCCCAACAGATCCTCGAACAGCAGCACGTCCTCGGCGTCGACATCGGGGAGGGCAGCGCGGAGCCGGGCACGCGCGGAGGCACCGTCGAGACGCTCCACGCCGGTAGCCGTCCGGAGTAACGCGGCCAGCGCATGGAACGGGACCTGCTTGGTGTGCGACTCGCAGAAGGAGCGGATCACCTCGATGCCCCGTCGATCGGCCAGCGCCGCGACCTCGCGCGCGAGCCGGCTTTTGCCGATACCCGGCGGTCCGACCAACCCGACCACGGCGCCGTGGCCGTCGATCGCGCCCTCCAGCAGCCCCTCGGCGGCCGCCAGCTCCCACCGTCGGCCGACCAACGGCGATTCGTCGCGCCGATCGGGGCGGTGGAGCCTACTGATGCTGATCAGTCGGTGAGCCGCAACCGGTTCCTCGGCGCCCTTGATCCGTACCCGCTCGGGTTCACCGAGGACGGCCACGCCGTCGACCAGCCGCGCCGTCGACTCGCTGAGCATCACCGCACCGGGCGCGGCGACCGCCTCCATGCGTTGCGCGATGCCGACCTGCTCGCCGATCGCGGTGTAACCGAATGCACCGGAACCCATGTCGCCGGTGATGACCCGGCCGGAGTTCAGCCCGACGCGCAACCGGAGCTCGACACCGTCGCGTCGTGCGACGTCGGCCGCTAGGCGTTCGGCCTCCTCCTGCAGCCCCAAGGCCGCCAGGCAGGCGCTCGCGGCGTGGTCCTCCAACGCTACGGGCGCGCCGAACACCGCCATCAGCCCGTCGCCGGTGAACTTGTCCACGGTGCCGTCGTAACGCCGGATGACCGCGGCGCAGCGCTCGACGAGGTCGGTGATTATCTCGCGCAACCGTTCGGCGCCGAGCGCCGCCGCGATGTCCATGGACCGCACCACGTCGGCGAACAACACGGTCACGTGCTTGTACTCGGCGGATCGGGCGGATTGCACGACCGCGGCGCCACACTCACTGCAGAACTTCGCGGTCGCCGCCAGCGGCGCTTCGCAGCCGGCGCAACGAAGGTCCGCGGCGGTCGCTGTGCCGCCCGGACCCCGCCCTGCGTCCACTTGGACATCGTGTCACCAGCGCGGACGCCATGTCGCACATTCGGCTGTCACACATCGGCGGGCTGTCTCGTCTACCCGGTATGACGACATCACGTATCGAACCCCTGCCCCCGCAGCGCGCCTCGCTGCTGACCAAGCTCCTGTACCGGGTGGCCAAGCGCCGGTTCGGCGAGGTCCCCGAGCCCTTCGCCGTCGCGGCGCATCACCCCCGGTTGATGATCGCCAACGTCGTGCACGAAGGCATGCTGCAGTCGGGGTCGAAGAAACTACCCAAGAGCGTCCGCGAGCTCGCCGTGTTCTGGGCCGCACGGACGGTCGGATGCTCGTGGTGCGTCGACTTCGGCGCGATGCTGCAACGCCTCGACGGCCTCGATGTCGACCGCCTCAAGAACATCGACGCATACGCGACATCGCCGCTGTTCTCCGACGACGAGCGCGCCGCGATCGCCTACGCCGACGCGATGACCGGCGATCCGCACACCATCACCGACGAACAGGTCGACGACCTTCGCCAGCGGTTCGGCGACGACGGTGTGATCGAGCTGACGTATCAGATCGGTGTCGAGAACATGCGGGCTCGGATGTACTCGGCGCTGGGCATCACCGAGCAGGGCTTCGGCTCCGGCGACGCGTGCCGGGTTCCGTGGGCTTCCGACGAGCGCTTGCGCGAGGAGACGACGGCTACCGACGAGACCTCAGCGGCGAACCGGTGAACTTGTCCGGGTTGGCGATATCCCATATCGCGCAGACCTTGCCGTCGCGCACGGTCATCGCGGTGACCCGCGGCATCATCTCCGGATAGCCGTCGCGGGCCGGCGATCCCGGCGTCCAGCTGCCGAACTGACCGTTGATCAGCGCAGGCACACCCGCCTCGAGCCAGCCCGGTCCATACCGGCGGGCCAGCCCGAACAGGAACCGGGCCACCTTCTCCGGTCCATGGATGACGCGCGGCGCGGTCGGCGCCCTGCGGTTCGAGTCGCCGGTGAAGGTCACATCGGGATGAAGCAGTGCCACAACGGCTTCCATGTCACCGTCGGCGAGCGCCGCCATCAGCGCACCCGCCACCTCGTTGTGGGTGTCATCGGGTACCGGCGGCGGCGCGTCCGCGACGGCACGGCGTGCCCGGGAGGCCAGTTGCCGCGCCGCGGCCTCACTGACACCGAGCACGCCGGCAACTTCGCCGAACGGCACCGAGAAGCCGTCGTGCAGCACGAACGCCACCCGCTGATCCGGGCTCAGCCGTTCGAGCACCACCATCGCGGCGAACCGGGCATCCTCGCCGGCGACCACCGACGCCAACGGGTCATCGCCGTCCAGCGCGGTGACGACCGGCTCCGGAAGCCATTCCCCGACATAGGTTTCGCGCCGGTGCGCCGCCGAACGAAGCCGGTCCAAGCCCAACCGGCTGACCACCGTCGTCAGCCATGCCCGCAGGTCATTGATCGACTCGTGGTGGGCGCCGTTCCAGCGCAACCAGGCATCCTGCACGATGTCCTCGGCGTCGGCCATCGTGCCCGTGAGCCGGTAGGCGACGGACAACAGGTGCGGCCGCAAATCCTCGAACTCGTCGACCCGCGCGCTGGCGGTCATTCGACCAGCCTAGTGCGCCAATACTTCCAGCGTGGCGTGCCCGCGCCGGTGTGCGTCGCTTGCTAGGTTCGACCCCGTCATAGCCGGACTTATCGAGGGGACGCCGTTGATCGAGATTCGCGCAGCGCTGCTGCTGGCGACGGGACTGATTGCGGTACCGGGGATCCCGATGGCCGCCGCGGCAATGGTCGAAGACGACGCCTGGCAGCCGAGTTCCGAGACGACGGTGCTGACCAGCGAGGACGGCAACGAGATCTCCGTCGCCGGCCCTGCGGGCTGGGATGCCCGCGAATTCGGCAACGGGGTCGGCTACCGCTCCGGTGACGAGCTGGTCATCGTGCAGGTCTTCGACCGGGGAGGCCGAGACGTCGACGCGGTTGCGCGGCGGCTCATGCGGGCCGACCGCGTCACCGGTTCCAGCGCCGCGATGACAGGCGAAATCGTCACGACCGCCGACGGCACCCTCACCGGTGTGGGGTGTGAGCTCGTCGCCGAGGACCGGCTGGGCGAATGCGCCTTCCTGGCCGACGACGACGTGATCGTGTGGGTTCAGACCCTGGGGACAGCCGACCAGCCCGCACCGCCGCTGGACCTCGTGGTGGCACCGATCGGAAGGGAACAGCCGTGAGCGCCCAGACGGTGCCGCAACGGCGTCCTGTGGTGTACCGCCCTGAGTCCGCGGTGTTCTGGGTGTTCGTGGTGGCGCTGATTCTCGGAACGCTCGCGCTGCTCGACGATTCCGGCCCGGTCATCCGCGCGACGCTCGACGCCAACGTCGCCCTGTCGTGGCTATGGCTGCTGTTCATCGCGTTCATGGTGTGGCTGATCTTCCGGTTCGACCCGTTTCGTAGTGGGCGGCGTTATCCGCAGGCCCTCGTGGCGGGCTTCGCACTGGGCGGCACCGCAGCGGTGGCGATGGCGATGAACGGCAACGGTGGACTCGGCCAACTGTGGAGCATGGTGCTGGCGCCGGAGACATTCACCGACTGGGAGGCCGCGCTTACCGCACCCATCATCGAGGAAGCCTCCAAGGCGTTGTGCGCGGCGGTGGTGCTGGTGCTTTGTGCCCATGTGTTGAACCGCATTTCGCATGCGCTGATGGTCGGGATGTTCGTCGGTTTCGGTTTCGACCTGATGGAAGACCTGTCCTACGCGGCGAACAGCGCCTTGCAGGACCTCGACTCAGATATGGCCGGTGCGGGTGGAAACCTCCTCGTGCGGTTCTTCACCGCCGTGCCGGCGCACTGGACCTACACGGCGCTGACATCGGTGGGCGTGCTGCTGTTGCTGCCGTCGTTCCGCGACCGCGACCGATGGTCGACCGGGCGGCGGCTGGCAATCGCGTTCGGACTGCTTCTGAGCGGCCCGCTGCTGCACTTCACCTGGAACGCACCGGGTCCGCTGGCGGCGATGCCCCTCAAGATGCTCGGCAGCCTGGTGTTCTTCCTCATCGTCGCGGCCTTGTTGCTACGTGACGAGCGGCGCTGGGTGATCGCCCGCATCGAGGCCGGTCGCGCCAGCGGCGAACTCGCCACCATCGGCGACGACGTTCTGGATTCGCTGCCGACGCGACGCCGGCGCCGCGCCCTGCGCAAGTCGGCCAAACGGTCCGGTGGCCGCGCCGCGGCAAAAGCGGTCAAGGCCCAACAGCGCGCCGCCCTCGACCGTATCCAACGCTACGGCGAGACTACGGTTTCTGACGAATTCGGCTCGGATTCCGTCAGAAACAGCACTCTCGGCGCAGCGCGAAGCGGCTAGCGCTTGGCGAAAACCGTGCGGTGCCACTCTTTTTCGGCCACCCCGGTGATGTCACTCATCACGTGCTTGACGGTGAGGTACTCCTCGAGCGAGTAGTCGCTCATGTCCTTGCCGAACCCGGAGGCCCCGACACCGCCGTGCGGCATCTCGCTGATGATCGGGATGTGGTCGTTGATCCACACGCAGCCGGCCTTGATCTCCCGCGACGCCCGCTGCGCGCGGTAGACATCGCGGGTCCACGCTGAGGCCGCCAAGCCATACGTGGTGTCGTTGGCCTGCCGCAGCGCGTCGTCGTCGTCGGTGAACGAGCGCACCGTGAGGACCGGTCCGAAGATCTCGTCGCGATACACCTCGGACTGCTCGTCGACGTCGGCGATCACGGTCGGCAGATAGAACGAACCCGGCCGGTCGGGGGCCGACCCGCCGCAGACGATCCGCCCGCCCTGTCCCGGCGCCCGCTCGACCATGCCGGCCACCTTCGCCCGGTGCGCCATTGAGATCAGCGGTCCGAGGTCGGTGTCCGGGTCCTGTGGGTCGCCGACGACGACCTTGGAGAACACCTCGGCGACGCCCGCGACGAAATCGTCGTAGAGCTCGCGCGCGACGATCGCCCGCGTCGCCGCCGTGCAGTCCTGACCGGTGTTGATCAGCGCGCCGGCCGCAGCGCCCTGGACGGCGGCGTCGAGATCTGCGTCGTCGAACACCACGAACGGCGCCTTGCCGCCGAGCTCGAGCTGCACCCGGTGGCCGTGCACCGCCGCCGCAGCCATCACCTTGCGGCCCACGGGCGTCGACCCGGTGAAAGTCACGACGTCGACATCGCGGTGGCCTGCCAGCGCCGTGCCGACCTCGCCGCCCAGCCCCGTGACCACATTGAAGACGCCGTCGGGCAGGCCCGCCTCCTTCGCGAGGCGCGCGAGCGTCAACGTGGTCAACGGTGTCAACTCACACGGTTTGATCACCACCGAACAGCCGGCGGCCAACGCGGGCAACACTTTCCACACCGCCATCTGCAACGGATAGTTCCACGGCGTGATGGTCGCGACCACACCGACCGCCTCACGCCGGATGCTCGAGGTGTGATCGGCGGAATACTCGGCACTGGCCTTGCCCTCCAGGTGACGCGCCGCGCCGGCGAAGAAATCGATGTTGTCGACGCTGCCGGGGACGTCGAATTCGGCGGCCAGCCGCACCGGCTTACCGGTCTGGCTGACCTCCTCGGCGACCAATGCATCCGCGCCCTCGCCCGCCAGGTGCGCCAGCTTGAACAGGACCGCCGAGCGGTCCGCTGGCGTGGCGGTGGACCATTCGGTCAACGCCGCGCGGGCCGAGGCCACCGCGGTGTCCACGTCGGCGGGCGTGCCCAACGCGTATTCGGCGACGGCCTGCCCCGTCGCGGGGTCGGTGACCCGGTGGGCGGGTCCGCCGGTCGCCACCGCGGCGCCGTCGATCCAGCTGCCCGCCACACTGGCGGAAACGGATGTCGCAGTCATGGCCATACGCTAACGGACCCCTACGCTTTCCCATAGCCGAGCCGGGCCTGAACGAGTGATTTCATGGCTGTGGTTGCCTCTGACGACGAATTCCGTGCACAATCACTGGCATGCCTACTCCGGGTGCGACGCACGGCCTCGGCCCCGTTTCGTTCCGACTCAACCAGTCCCGTCCCGGCGCCGCGTTTCCCCTCGACGACTTGAGCAAGCAGATCATCGAGAAGCTGCAGCAGGACGGCCGCCGCTCGTACGCGGGCATCGGCAAGTCGGTCGGGTTGTCCGAGGCCGCCGTCCGGCAGCGGGTGCAACGCATGGTCGACGCCGGTGTCATGCAGATCGTCGCCGTCACCGATCCCATGCAACTGGGTTTCGCCCGCCAGGCGATGATCGGGATCCGCTGCACCGGCGACACGACCAAGGTGGCCGAGAAGCTGGCCGCCATCGAGTCCGTCGACTACGTCGTGCTCACCGCCGGGTCCTTCGACGCCATCGTCGAGGTCGTCTGCGAGGACGACGACGACCTGCTCGACCTGCTCAACACCCAGATCCGAGCGCTGCCGGGAGTGATATCCACCGAGACACTCGTCTACCTGAAACTCGTCAAGCAGCAATACAATTGGGGCACTCGATGACTACAACCCTTTCGGCCGACCTCGGCGCGAAAGCCAACCGTCACCTGTGGGGTCACTTCGCCCGGCACGGCGCCGGCATCACCCCGCCGATCATCACACGCGGTGAGGGTGTCACGATCTGGGACAGCAACGGCAAGAGCTACATCGACGGGCTGTCAGGGCTTTTCGTGGTCCAGGTCGGTCACGGCCGCCAGGAACTGGCCGAGGCCGCCGCCAAGCAGGCCGAGCAGTTGGCGTTCTTCCCGCTGTGGTCTTACGCCACGCCGACCGCGATCGAGCTCGCCGAACGCGTCGCCGGTTACGCACCCGGCGATCTGAACCGGGTGTTCTTCACGACCGGTGGCGGCGAGGCCGTCGAGTCGGCGTGGAAACTCGCCAAGAACTATTTCAAGCTGACCGGCAAACCCGGTAAGCACAAGGTGGTTTCGCGTTCCATCGCCTATCACGGCACACCGCAGGGGGCGCTGGCCATCACGGGGTTGCCGGTGTTCAAGGCACCGTTCGAGCCGCTGACACCGGGCGGATTCCGGGTGCCCAACACTAACTTCTATCGGGCCCCCGCGCCGTACCAGGGCGACGAGAAGGCGTTCGGACAGTACTGCGCCGACCGCATCGCCGAAGCCATCGAGTTCGAGGGCCCCGATACGGTCGCGGCCGTCTTCCTCGAACCGGTTCAGAACGCGGGTGGGTGCTTCCCGCCGCCGCCAGGCTATTTCGAGCGGGTCCGGGAGATCTGCGACGAGTACGACGTGCTGCTGGTGTCCGACGAGGTCATCTGCGCATACGGCCGGATCGGGTCGATGTTCGCCTGTGACGACTTCGGCTATGTCCCCGACATCATCACCTGCGCAAAGGGTTTGACGTCCGGCTACTCGCCGATCGGTGCGATGGTCGCCAGCGACCGGTTGTTCGAGCCGTTCAACGACGGCAAGACCACGTTCGCGCACGGCTACACCTTCGGCGGGCATCCGGTGTCGTCGGCGGTGGCGCTGGCCAATCTCGACATCTTCGAACGCGAGGGGCTCAACGACCACGTCAAGGAGAACGCGCCGAGATTCCGGGCCACCCTCGAGCAGTTGTACGACCTGCCGATCGTCGGCGACGTTCGCGGCGAGGGCTACTTCTACGGCATCGAACTGGTCAAGGACAAAGCCACCAAGGAGACCTTCAACGACGAGGAGTCCGAGCGGATGCTGCGCGGGTTCCTGACCCCCGCACTCTTCGAGGCCGGCCTGTACTGCCGCGCTGATGACCGCGGCGATCCGGTCGTCCAGTTGGCCCCGCCTCTGATCAGCGGCCAGAAGGAATTCGACGCGATCTACCAGATCATGCGCGACGTGCTCGCCGAGGCCGGCCGCCGCATCTGACTTTTGCGCGAAATTGCATTCCAGCAGCGAAAGTACGAGTAACTGCCTGCTGGAATGCCATTTCGGCGAGACTGGCGGCGTGTCCACCGAGCCGAAGCCCAAGAAGCCGCCGATCGATCCCGTCCGCTGGCAGCCGCCGCCCGTCGATCCGCTTCCAGATCTGCCGTCGGCCGACCTGACCGTCGTCGGAGTGCCCGGCAACGCGCCCGAGGACGTGGTGGTCGACGCCGAGGGTTCCATCTGGGCGGGCCTCGACGACGGCCGCATCGTTCGCCTCGCGCCCGGCGGTGGCGACCCGGTCATCGTCGCCACCACCGAGGGCCGGCCGCTGGGCATGCACGTTGCGCACGACGGCCGGATCCTGGTCTGCACCAGCCCCGGCGGCCTGATGTCGATCGACCCCACCGACGGAACGGTGGAGACGCTCGTGGCCGAAGTCGACGACCGGCGGCTGATGTTCTGCTCGAACGTCACCCAATCACCGGACGGCACAATATATTTCACCGAGTCGACGAGCGCGTTCGACTACGCCCACTTCAAGGGCGCGGTGATGGAGGCGCGCCCGCGCGGCAGCCTGTTCCGCCGCGACGCCGACGGCACCGTGCTCACCGCGGTGGCCGGGCTGTACTTCGCCAACGGTGTCACCCCCACCGCCGACGGGTCGGCGTTGGTGTTCGCCGAGACGATGGGGCGCGGGCTGTCGAAATACTGGCTCACCGGCGAGCGAGCCGGGTCGGTGACCCCGCTTCGAGAGAACCTGCCCGGCCATCCCGACAACCTGTCCACCGGCGCCGACGGCCGCATCTGGTGCGCGATGGTCTCACCGCTCAACGCCGCCGCCGAATGGCTCGCACCGCGCTGGCCGGCGTTGCGCAAGCTGTTGTGGAAGCTGCCCGACAAGCTGCAGCCCCAGATAAAGCCCGAGGTGTGGGCGGTGGCGTTCGATCCGGACACCGGTGACGTCGTCGCGGGTATCCGCTGCGAGCATCCGCACTTCGGCATGGTGACGGGTCTGGTCGAAGCCGAGGGCCGGTTGTGGATGGGCAGCATCGGGTTCCCCGCCGTCGCGCACGTCGACGTCGCGTCGCTGTCGATCCGCTAAGTCACAAATGAAACTCAAGTAACACCAGTCACAGCGCGCCTACGCGCGATCCGCCCTTTCGCGGCTTAATGTGCGGTCACGATGGCGAAGTTTCGAAACCCGCTGCTCCGCGCCGCCGTACTGGCCACGGCCTTGTTCGTGGCCGCGGGACCGGCCGTGGCAAGCGCGCAGCCGCCGGCGGCCCCCGAGGCGAGCGCATGCCCGTACCGCGAGGTGACGCCACCCGCGGTCGACGCATCCGAGGTGCCCAAACCGGGTCAGGCGCCGCCCGCACCGTTGCCGGTGCCCGCCACGCCGATGGGCGGCGATAAGCTCTCCGGCTGCGGAGTCATCACCGCGCCGGGCACTCCGCCACTGCCGAACGACGTCTCGGCCGAGGCGTGGCTGGTAGCCGACCTCGACTCCGGCGACGTCATCGCCGCGAAGGATCCGCACGGCAGGCACCGGCCCGCGAGCATCATCAAGGTGTTGACCGCGATGGCGGCCATCAAGGAGCTGCCGCTGCACAAGGTCGTTCCGGGCACCGCCGAGGACGCCGCCCAGGAGGGCACCAAGGTCGGGGTCGGCGAGGGCGGCCACTACTCGATCAACGACCTGCTGCACGGGCTGCTGATGTACTCGGGCAACGACGCCGCGTTCGCACTGGCCCGCCAGATGGGCGGCTGGGACGCCACGCTGCACAAGCTCAACGACCTGGCCCGCAAGTTGGGCGGCCTCGACACCCGGGTCGCCACGCCGTCCGGTCTCGACGGTCCCGGCATGAGCACCTCGGCCTACGACATGGCGCTGTTCTACCGGTATGCCTGGCGCAACCCGGTTTTCAGCGACATCGTGTTGACCCGCGCATTCGACTTCCCCGGCCGCGGCGATGTCGGCTACCCCATCGAGAACGACAACAAGCTACTGCTCAACTATCCCGGCGCGATGGGCGGTAAGACCGGCTATACCGACGACGCCGGCCAGACATTCGTCGGCGCCGCGGACCGCGACGGCCGTCGACTCGTCGCCGTGCTCCTCAAGGGCACCCGCCAGCCGATCGCACCGTGGGAGCAGGCCGCGCATCTGCTCGACTACGGCTTCGCCACGGCGCCGGGTACCAGCGTCGGCACACTGATCGAGCCCGACCCGTCGTTGCTCGGAACCAAGCCGGGCGCCGACGGCACCAACCCTGCGGTCAGCGCGGCCCCGATGATGTCGGACATCGACGCGATGCCGGTGCGGGTCGGGGTCGCGGTGGTCGGCAGCGTGATCGTGTTCTCGTTGATCATGGGCGCGCGGTCGCTGAACCGGCGCCCGCAGCACTAGCCCCAGCGGCGCAACAGCTGCTCCGCCTCGGTGCAGAGCCGTTCGACCACGTCGGCCGCGGAGCGCGTTTCGCGGACCATTCCGACGCCCTGCCCGGCGTTGAGGGGCGCCACCCGGTAGTCCTCGGCGGCTGCCGCAGCGGCCAGTACGGCGCGCGCGTCGGCATCGATGAGGTCCTCGCGCCCGTCGAAGCGGTCGACGAACTCGTTGCGTAGCACTCGTTCGGGAAACGTTGTCGGCCAAGGGTAATCGAGAGCAATGTCGAAGACGCGCGTCGTCACAGTATCCTCGCCCGATGCGCGCAGCAGGTGCTCGCGGGCGGGATCGGACGTGGTCGCTTCGGTGCAGGTTGTGAACGCCGTACCCAGCCAGGCGCCCGAGGCTCCAGCGGCCAGCACCGCCGCAAGCCCGCGGCCCGTGCAGATACCCCCGGCGGCCAGTACGGGCACCGTGACCGCGTCGAGCACCTCCGCGAGCAACGGCAGGGTGCCGATGCGCGCCTCGCCGTGCCCGCCGCCCTCCGCCCCGCGCGCGACGATCACGTCCACACCCGCGTCGACCGCCCGCCGCGCACCGGTCACATCGGCGACCTGGGCGGCCACCGATACGCCGGCGCCGTGGGCCTGCCGGAGCCAGGACCAGTCGTCGCCGAAGCTGACGGCCAGCAGCGCGGGCTTCGCGGCGATCGCCATTTCCAACAGTTCCGGTTCGGCTGCCGTTACCCAGTGCACCAGCCCGATACCGAACGGACGCCCGAGCTCCGAGACGTGCGGGAGTTCGGCCGCCAACTTCGCGGCGGTGGCCGAACTTCCCATCCCGACCATGCCGAGGCCGCCCGCACGGGATACGGCGGCGGCCAGGACGCCGCCCGCGGTGCCGCCCATCGGCGCGTTGACGATCGGCACCTCGAGGCCGATGCGGCGGGACCAGGGCGTCGCAAGGGGCACGGATGCGACGTTACCGCTTTGTTACGGTGGGGCTGTCAGCAGTCGACACCGGACGAGCGGCGCCGTACCCGGCCAGCGACAAGACGGCGTTTCGGAGGTGTTGTTCCATGCCCTGGGTCATCCTCATAGTTTCGGGTGCGTTCGAAGCTGTGTGGGCGGTCGCCCTGAGCAAGTCGGAAGGTTTCACCCGCCCGGTTCCGATCACCGTTTTCGTTGTGGCACTGATCATCTCGATGGGCGGCTTGGGTATCGCCCTGCGGGATCTGCCCGTCGGCACCGGGTACGCGGTGTGGGTGGGCGTGGGCGCCGCGCTCACCGTCGTCTATGCGCTGGCCACCGGCGAAGAGAGCGCGTCACCGATCAAAGTGGCACTGCTGCTGGGCATCATCGGCTGCGTGGTCGGCCTGCAGCTGGTCAGCCAGAATCAATGACGCCGCCGTAGCCTCGAAATCCCCAGCGCGCCAAGCGCTCCCGCCGCAGCGGCACCCAGCACGCCGCCAACCCCGACACCCTCGCGCACCTGCACTCGGGGGGCGACCTGCGCGAGCCCGGGCGGCGGGAGCGGTGCGGCCTCCATGTTCTCGATCGACGTGGCCGCCCACGCCGTAGCGAAGAGGATGAGCCGAGCGGTGATGTAGGCGAACACCATCAGGCCGAGAACCGGACCGAATGTCGCGCCGGCCGGGCCGGTCACCACCGAGCGCAGGTAAATCGACGCCACCTGTTTGAAGACCTCGAACGCGACCGCCGCGAGCAGCCCGGCCCGCATCGCCGAGCGAAAGCTGATCGATTCGCGGGGCAGCCGCGCGATGATCCAGGTGAACAGCAGCCAGCTGATCAACACCGAGAACGCCAGCGAGATCACCCGCAGCAGGATGCTCATGCCCGGAACATCGCCCAGCCCAACCCATTCGACGGCCTTGCGGGCCACTCCAGAGCTACTCACCACGGTCAGCGCGATGGTGGCCGCGATCGCCAGGAACAGGCCGGCGATGGCGGTCAGATCCGACAACTTCGTGCGCACGAAGCCGGGGGTCTCGCGTCGCATCAGGCCCCACATCTGGCTCAGCGCCTCGCGCAGGTTGGCCATCCAGCCGAGCCCGGCCCATGCCGCGGTGGCCAGCCCGATGATCCCGACCGAAGTGCGGGACTCGATCGCGGAGTCCATCAGTTCGACGAGCTGCGTGGCGACGTCGCCGGACACCGACGCCCTGATCCGGTCCTGAATGTCGGCGAGCAGTTCGGGTTGGCTGACCAGGATGAAACCGCCGATGGCGAATCCGACCATCAACAGCGGGAACATCGCGAAGACCGTGAAGTACGTGATGCCCGCCGCGTAGAAGTCGCCCTTGCTGTCGTTGTAGCGCTCCTGGGCCCGCATGACGTGGTCGAACCATTCGTGCCGCGCGCGCAGCCGGTCGACGAACCCCTTCTTACCGTCGGGCTCTTCCGGCTCCCCCGGAGGTGTCATACCAGGCTCCCCACGTCAGCCCCCCGGCCGCAGAAACCCCAACCGGTCATATACCCGCCGCAGTGTCGTCGCAGACACGTCGCGGGCCCGTCCGGCGCCCACCGCCAGGATCGCTTCCAATTCGGCGGGATCGGCGAGCAGTTCGTCGACCCGTTCCTTGATGGGTGTCACGAACTCGACGACAGCCTCCGCGGTGTCCGCCTTGAGGTCGCCGTATCCGCGACCCGCGTAACCCTCGACGAGCTTGTCGATGTCGGAGCCGGTGACCGCGGACTGGATGGTCAGCAGGTTCGAGACGCCGGGTTTGGCGTCGGGGTCGTAACGCACTTCGCGGTCGCTGTCGGTGACGGCCGAGCGGATCTTTTTGGCCGACGCCTTCGGATCGTCGAGCAGGCCGATCAGGCCGGCCTCGGTTCCCGCGGATTTGCTCATCTTCGACGTGGGGTCCTGCAGGTCGTAGATCTTGGCCGTCGCCTTCGGGATCATCGGCTCGGGTATGACGAAGGTGTCCGGGAAACGCGCGTTGACCCGTTGCGCCACATCGCGTGCCAATTCCAGGTGTTGGCGTTGGTCTTCGCCGACCGGGACGAGTTCGGTGTCGTACAACAGCACATCGGCGGCCATCAGCACCGGATAGGTGAACAACCCCACGGTGGTGGCCTCGCTGCCTTCCTTCTGCGACTTGTCCTTGAACTGCGTCATCCGCGACGCCTGCCCGAAGCCGGTGAAACAGCCTAGCACCCAAGCCAATTCGGCATGCGCCGGAACGTGGCTCTGCACGAAGATCGTGCTGCGGCCCGGGTCGATGCCCAGCGCCAGGTATTGCGCGGCGGTGACCAGCGTGCGCCGCCGCAACCGTTCGGGGTCCTGCGGGATCGTGATCGCGTGCAGGTCCACCACGCAGAAGAACGCGTCGCGGTCGTCTTGAAGGCCGACCCACTGCTGGATCGCTCCCAGCGCGTTGCCGAGGTGCAGCGAGTCGGAGGTCGGTTGGACACCGGAGAAGACGACGGGTTTGGGCGAACTGCTCATGATCGTCCGATCATTCCACGCGAGCGGTACTCGACGGTCACCGGAGCGTGGTCCGACCAGCGCAGCGCGTACGCTTCGGCGCGCTCCACACGGGCGGCGATGGCCCGCTTCGCCAGGGCTTTCGTGGCCAACTGGTAGTCGATGCGCCAGCCGGCGTCGTTGTCGAAGGCGCGGCCCCGCCACGACCACCACGCGTACGGACCCGGCTGGTCGGGGTGCAACTCGCGGACCACATCGGTCCAACCCGAGGCGAGCAGTTCGGTGAGCCACTGCCGTTCGCTGGGCAGGAATCCGGACTTCTTGAGGTTGCCCTTCCAGTTCTTGATGTCGTTCTCGGTGTGGGCGATGTTCCAGTCGCCGCACACGACGGCCTCGGAGTCGGTCAGCGTCGCCATCCGCGCGGCGAGCTCGGCCATGAACCGTTCCTTCTCGAGCTGGCGGTCCGTCTCTGCCTCGCCGGTCTGGACGTAGACACTCGCGACCGTCACCCCGGCGGTGTCGACCTCCAGATAGCGGCCGTGCGCGCCGAACTCGTCGGACTCGAGCAGCCGGGATGCCGAGATCGGGTGGCGCGACAGCACGGCCACGCCGCTGCGGCCCTTGATGTGCGGTTCGGCCGAGGCGAGGCGCCAACCGTCGGCCAGGGCGGGCGCCAACGCGGCCGCGAGCTGGGCATCGTCGGCGCGGGTTTCCTGCAGACAGATCACGTCGGCGGTGGTCGACGCCAGCCACGGCAGCAGCCCTCGGTTCTGCGCAGAACGCTCCTTGACCGCGGCGCGGATGCCGTTGACGTTGATGGTGCTGACGATCAGCGAGGTCACAGCGGCAGACCATACCGACGCACTTGCGGTACCGGCGGTATCACCTTTACTGTCGGGCTGATGGCTAGAAAATCGCCGCGCGACCCGCTCCATGTCGGCTCAGGCGAGCCCATCGTGTTGCTACATCCGTTCATGATGTCGCAGAACGTTTGGAAGAAGGTCGCCCCGCTCATCGCCGACACCGGCCGCTACGAGGTGCTGGCCCCGACGATGCCCGGGCACAACGGCGGGGTGAAGGGGCACCGCTTCCTCGACACCAAAGAGCTCGCCGACGACGTCGAACGCAGGATGGATGCGCTGGGCTGGGACACCGCGCACATCGTGGGCAACTCGCTCGGCGGCTGGGTGGCCTTCGAGTTGGAGCGCCGTGGCCGGGCCCGCACGCTGACCGGCATCGCACCGGCGGGCGGATGGCGCAAGTTCACCCCCGCCAAGTTCGAGATCGTCGGCAAGTTCCTGGCCGGCTTCCCGGTGTGGGTGTTCACGCTGGTGTTCCGGCAACGCGTGCTCAAGCTCCCCTTCACGCGCTGGCTGGCGCACTTCCCGATCAGCGCCACGCCGGACCGATTGTCCGACGACGACCTCCTCGACATCATCGACGACGTCACCCACTGCCCGGCCTACTACCAGCTGCTGGTGAAGTCGCTGCTGACCCCGGGGCTGATGGAACTGGCCGAGGGCGCGTGCCCCACGCACCTGGTGATCTGCGAGAAGGACCGGGTCCTGCCCCATCCGCGGTTCACCCGCCACTTCACCGCGCATCTGCCGTCGAGCACGCAGATCACGCACCTCGACGACGTCGGCCACATCCCGATGTACGAGGCGCCGCAGCGCGTGGCCGACCTGATCGTCGAGTTCGTCGACCGCCACGCCGAGCCGCCCCGGGAGGCGCTCGGCGGCTAGAGCTTTGTGACAGGCTTGCTCGTCACGCCCTCCAGCACCGAGTTCAACGTCTTGCTGGGCCGCATCACCGCGGTGGTCTTCTCCGGGTCCGGGTAGTAGTACCCGCCGATGTCGACCGAGTCGCCCTGCACCTCGACGAGTTCGTTGACGATCGCATCTTCGTTGTCGGCCAACGACTTCGCGAGGTCTGCGAAGTGGTCGGCGAGTTCCTTGTCGTCGGTCTGCTCGGCGAGCTCCTGCGCCCAGTACATCGCGAGATAGAACTGGCTGCCCCGATTGTCGAGCTCGCCGGTCTTACGTGACGGGCTCTTGTTGTTGTCCAACAGCTTTCCGATGGCCGAGTCCAGCGTCTTGCCCAGCAGAACGGCCCGCTTGTTGTCGGTCTTGCGCCCGATGTCCTCGAAACACGCTCCCAGAGCAAGGAACTCGCCGAGCGAATCCCAGCGCAGGTGATTCTCCTCGACCAGCTGGTGGACGTGCTTGGGCGCGGAGCCACCCGCACCGGTCTCGTACATTCCGCCTCCGGCCATCAGCGGCACGATCGACAGCATCTTCGCGCTGGTGCCCAGCTCCAGGATCGGGAAGAGGTCGGTCAGGTAGTCGCGCAGGATGTTCCCGGTCACGGCGATGGTGTCCTGGCCGCGGATCAACCGTTCCAGGGTGTACCGCATGGCCCACACCTGCGGCATGATCTGGATGTGTAGGCCCTCGGTGTCGTGCTCCTTGAGGTACTCCTTCACCTTCTTGCGCAGCTCCACCTCGTGCGGACGCTCGGTGTCGAGCCAGAACAGCGCGGTCATGTCCGAGGCCCGCGCCCTCGTCACGGCCAACTTCACCCAGTCGCGGATCGCGGCGTCCTTGACCACCGGCATACGCCAGATGTCGCCGGTCTCGACGTTCTGGGTCATCAGCACCTCACCGGTGTCGACGTCGACGATGTCGGCGACGCCGTCCTCGGGGATCTCGAACGTCTTGTCGTGGCTGCCGTACTCCTCGGCCTTCTGCGCCATCAGCCCGACGTTGGGCACGGTGCCGATGGTCGTCGGATCGAACTGCCCATGGGTCTTACAGAAGTTGACCATCTCCTGATAGATCCGGCTGAACGTGGACTCCGGGTTCACCGCCTTGGTGTCCTTGGTGCGCCCGTCGGCGCCGTACATCTTGCCGCCGAGGCGGATCATGGCCGGCATCGACGCGTCGACGATCACGTCGCTGGGTGAGTGGAAGTTCGTGATGCCGCGGGCCGAATCCACCATCGCCAGTTCCGGCCGGTTCTCGTGCACGGCGTGGATGTCCTGGACGATCTCCTCGCGCTGAGAGGCCGGCAGCGCCTGGATCTTGTCGTAGAGGTCGGACATGCCGTTGTTGACGTTCACGCCGAGCTCGTCGAGCACCTTCTGATGCTTGGCGAACGCATCCTTGTAGAACACCTTCACCGCGTGCCCGAAGACGATCGGGTGCGACACCTTCATCATCGTGGCCTTGACGTGCAGCGAGAACATCACGCCGGTCTTGTAGGCGTCCTCGATCTGTTCTTCGAAGAACTCGCAGAGCGCCTTGCGGCTCATGAACATGCTGTCGATGATGTCGCCCTCGTCGAGGGTCACCTCCGGCTTGAGCACCAGGGTTTCACCGCTCTTGGTGGTGAGCACCATCTTGACCTTGCGGCTCTTGTCGAGCGTCATCGACTTCTCGCCGTGGTAGAAGTCGCCCGTCTTCATGGTCGCCACATGCGTGCGCGATGCCATCGACCACTCGCCCATGCTGTGCGGATGCTTGCGGGCGTACTCCTTGACCGCCTTGGGGGCGCGCCGATCCGAGTTACCTTGGCGCAGAACGGGGTTGACCGCGCTGCCGAGAACCTTGGCGTAGCGATCCTTGATCTCTTTTTCTTCGTCGTTCTTCGGTTCACCCGGGTACTCGGGAAGGTCGTAACCCTTGGCCTTGAGCTCCTTGATGGCGGCCAGCAGCTGCGGCACCGAGGCGCTGATGTTGGGCAGCTTGATGATGTTGGTGTCCGGTTTCTCGGTGAGCTCGCCCAGCCGCGCCAAATTGTCGGGCACGCGCTGCTCGTCGGTGAGGCAGTCCGAGAACTCCGCAAGAATGCGTGCGGCCACCGAGATGTCACTGGTCTCGACGTTGATGCCCGCCGGTTCGGTGAAGGTCCGAATGATCGGCAGGAACGCGTAGGTCGCCAGCAGCGGCGCCTCGTCGGTCAGCGTGTAGATGATGGTCGGCTGCTCGGCAGTCATGTTGGGGTTCTCCCGGCTCGCTAATCGGTCAGGCCTCGGTCAGTCGACTACCAGTATTGCGCCGTACCCGACGCTTCGTGTGAGCCAGGGGGTCCGGCCGGGGGACTGTGATGCGCTACTGGCGGGTAGCCGGCCGACGGCATCCCTCGCTGGCACGACGCGGCTGACGTGCGATAAGCTTCTCAGCGGTCATGAGTGCCAGCGACAAGCCCCGGCTTGCTGGTCGGCAACCCTCCAACCGCGGTGGGGTGCCCCGGGTGATGACCAGGTTGAGTACCCGCTGACAAGCGGTTACCGGCAAGCGCGGGTCCGTTGTGACGGGCCCCCAGAGAAGACAGCGGAGGTCCGGCGTGCGCAGTTACCGCTGAGTGCGTGAAATGCCCCTTTTCGGCCCCTCACAACAGGAGAAGCTATGAGCACCGAACACGACGACCCGAGCGCTCGCTGGGCCTTCGAAACCAAACAGGTCCACGCCGGACAGAGCCCTGACATCGCGACGAACGCGCGGGCCCTGCCGATCTACCAGACCACGTCGTACACCTTCGACAGCACCGATCACGCCGCCGCGCTGTTCGGCCTCGCCGAGCCCGGCAACATCTACACGCGGATCATGAACCCGACGACCGACGTCGTCGAACAGCGCATCGCCGCGCTCGAAGGCGGCGTCGCCGCGCTGTTCCTGGCGTCCGGACAGGCCGCATCGACGTTCGCGATCCTGAACCTGGCCGACACCGGCGACCACATCGTGTCCAGCCCCCGGCTCTATGGCGGCACCTACAACCTGTTCCACTACTCGCTTCCGAAGCTCGGTATCGAGGTCAGCTTCGTGGAAGATCCCGACGACCTCGACTCCTGGCGCTCCGCGGTGCGCCCGAACACCAAGGCCTTCTTCGCCGAGACGATCTCGAACCCGAAGATCGACGTGCTCGACATCCCCAACGTCGCCGCGGCCGCCCACGACGCCGGGGTGCCGCTGATCGTCGACAACACGATCGCCACGCCGTATCTGATCCAACCGTTGAGCCACGGCGCCGACATCGTCGTGCACTCGGCCACCAAGTACCTCGGCGGGCATGGCAACGCGATCGCGGGCGTGATCGTCGACGGCGGCGAGTTCGACTGGACCAACGGGAAGTTCCCCGGCTTCACCGAACCCGACCCCAGCTACCACGGCGTCGTGTTCGCGGAGCTGGGTCCGCCGGCCTATGCCCTGAAGGCGCGCGTGCAGCTGTTGCGCGACCTGGGTTCGTCGGCGTCGCCGTTCAACGCGTTCCTGGTGGCCCAGGGACTGGAAACGTTGAGCCTGCGCGTCGAGCGGCATGTCGAGAACGCACAGAAGGTCGCCGAGTATCTGGCGGGGCACCAGGACGTCATCTCGGTGAACTACGCCGGGTTGCCGTCGTCTCCGTGGCACGAGCTCGGAAAGAAGCTGGCGCCCAAGGGGACCGGTGCGGTGCTCGCGTTTGAACTGGCGGGTGGGGTCGACGCCGGAAAGGCCTTCGTCAACGCGCTGACCCTGCACAGCCATGTCGCCAACATCGGCGACGTGCGCTCGCTGGTGATCCATCCAGCGTCCACCACACATGCGCAGCTGGCGCCGGAGGAGCAGGTGGCCACCGGTGTCACACCCGGTTTGGTGCGCCTGGCGGTCGGCATCGAGGGCATCGACGACATCCTGACCGATTTGGAGCGGGGCTTCACCGCCGCCAAGCGGTTCAGCTCCGCCGGCAAGTCCGACCCGAACACCGCGGCGGCGTTCTGATGACAATTCCGGAGGTACTGACTTTGAATCTGCCCGCGGAAGGTGAGATCGGCGTGGTCGACATCGGCCCGCTGACGCTGGAGAACGGCGCGGTCATCGACGACGTGTCGATCGCCGTGCAGCGCTGGGGCGAGCTGTCCCCCGAGCGCGACAACGTCGTCGTCGTGCTGCACGCGTTGACCGGCGACTCCCACATCACCGGACCGGCGGGACCCGACCATCCAACCCCCGGCTGGTGGGACGGCGTCGCCGGTCCGGGTGGACCCATCGACACCGACCGTTGGTGCGCGGTGGCGACCAACGTGCTCGGGGGGTGTCGCGGTTCCACCGGCCCGAGCTCACCACATCCCGACGGCAAGGCGTGGGGCTCGCGCTTCCCGGTCGTCTCCGTCCGGGACCAGGTGCGCGCCGATATCGCCGCCCTGGAGGCGTTCGGCATCACCGAGGTGGCCGCGGTCATGGGCGGCTCGCTGGGTGGCGCCCGCGCGCTGGAGTGGATGGTCGGCCATCCGGACAGGGTGCGCGCGGGGCTGCTGCTGGCCGTCGGCGCGCGTGCCACCGCGGACCAGATCGGCACCCAGAGTTCGCAGGTCGCGGCGATCAAGGCCGACCCCAACTGGCAGAACGGCGACTACTACGGCACGGGCCTGTCCCCCGATCTCGGCATGGAGATCGCGCGGCGGTTCGCCCATCTGACCTACCGCGGGGAGCTCGAGCTGGACACGCGGTTCGCCAACGATCCGCAGGATGACGAGGACCCCGGCGTCGGCGGCCGCTACGCCGTGCAGAGCTATCTGGAGCATCAGGGACGAAAGCTGGTGTCCCGTTACGACGCGGGCACCTATGTGGCCCTCACCGAGGCGCTGTCCAGCCACGACGTCGGACGCGGACGCGGGGGTGTCGAGGCGGCGCTGCGCGGCTGTCCGGTGCCCGCGGTGGTCGGCGGCATCACCTCCGACCGGCTCTACCCACTTCGGCTGCAGGAGGAGCTGGCCGAATTGCTGCCGGGCTGTGCCGGTCTCGATGTCGTGGAGTCGATCTACGGACACGACGGCTTCCTGGTGGAGACCGACGCGGTCAACAAGCTGATCCGCCGGACGCTGGACCTGGCAGCAAAATGACGGCGAAATGAGCCCGCGGTGAGCCGACCGGAACAGGATCGCTCGCTGTCCTTCGGCGCCGAAGCCGCGGCCTACGAACGCGGCAGGCCGTCGTATCCGCCCGAGGCGATCGACTGGCTGCTGCCGTCGGCCGCCGCCAAGGTGCTCGACCTCGGGGCGGGCACGGGCAAACTGACCACGCGCCTGGTGGAACGCGGCCTCGACGTCGTCGCCGTCGATCCGATTCCCGAAATGCTTGAGCTGCTGAGCCGTTCGCTTCCCGAGACGCCCGCTCTGCTCGGCACCGCCGAGGAGATTCCGCTGCCCGACGACAGCGTGGACGCCGTGCTGGTGGCCCAGGCCTGGCACTGGTTCGATCCCGACATCGCGGTCAAGGAGGTGGCCCGCGTGCTGCGCCCCGGCGGCCGGCTGGGCCTGGTGTGGAACACCCGCGACGAGCGGCTCGGCTGGGTCAAAGACCTCGGCCGCATCATCGGCCACGAGCACGATCCGTTCAGCAACACCGTGTCGCTGCCCGAGCCGTTCACCGGCGTCGAACGTCATCAGGTCGAGTGGACCAGTTACCTGACGCCCCAAGCGCTCATCGACCTCGTCGCGTCCCGCAGCTACTGCATCACCTCACCGGAGCAGGTGCGCACCAGGACGCTGGACCGCGTGCGCGAGCTGCTGGCGACCCATCCGGCACTGGCCAACGCGACCGGGCTGGCGCTGCCGTACGTCACGGTGTGCATCCGGGCCACACTGGGCTGACCGCCGCGCCGAACGTGGGTTACCCGCACGTCCTTTTCGAAAAAGCGTGCATCAAGCCCACACTCGGCGACGGTAGTGCTAGCTGGTGCCCAGCGGGTCGATGGTCCACGCGATATAGAGCATCGTCGCGCTGACGGTCGCAGTGGTGACGAAATCGACACCCCGGCTGCGCACCGCCAGCAGCCCCGCGCGGTCGTCGCTCAACAGCAGCCGCAGCGCGGCCGCCACGCCGACCCCGATCGCCATCACGAGCGCGCCGCGTCGCCAATAGCCCGCGACCACCAGGACGAACGCGGCGGCGAAGATCAGCCCGACCGACCAGAACGGCCATTGACCGGTGAAGACCTTGCGCGCGAACTCCTTTGGCGTCACGTCGCGGCCAGTACCTCCGCGCGCTCGACCACGTTCGTCAGCAGGAACGCCCGCGTCAGCGGGCCGACACCACCCGGATTGGGCGAGACGTGCCCGGCGACGTCCCAGACGTCGGGGTGGACGTCGCCGACGAGCTTGCCGTTCTCGTCGCGGCTGACCCCGACGTCGACAACCGCCGCCCCGGGCCGCACCATCTCGGCGGTCACCATGTGCGGCATCCCCGCCGCGGCGATGATGATGTCGGCCTCTCGCGCCAACTCCGGAAGATGACGGGTCGCGGTGTGGCACAACGTCACCGTCGCGTTTTCCGAACGACGGGTCAGCAGCAGCCCGAGCGGGCGGCCGACCGTCACACCGCGGCCGATGACGACGACATGCGCGCCGGCGATCTCCACCTCGTAGCGACGCAGCAGGTGCACGATCCCGCGCGGGGTGCACGGCAGCGGGGCGGGTTCGTTGAGAACCAGCCGCCCGAGATTGGTCGGATGCAGACCGTCGGCGTCCTTGCCCGGATCGACGCGCTCCAGCGCGGCGTTCTCGTTGAGGTGCTTGGGCAGCGGCAACTGCACGATGTAGCCGGTGCACTCGGGGTTGGCGTTGAGCTCGTCAATCGTCTCGTCGAGCGTGGCCTGGTCGATGTCGGCGGGCAGGTCGCGGCGGATCGAGTTGATGCCGACCTTCGCGCAGTCGGAGTGCTTGCCGCGCACATAGGCATGAGAGCCGGGGTCGTCGCCGACGAGCACGGTCCCCAGCCCGGGCGTGCGTCCCGCCACCGCGGCCGAGCCGCGAAGACGGCCTTGGGTCAGCGCCGCGACGCGTTCGGTGAGGTCGACGAAGATCTCGTCGCGCGTGGCCTTGCCGTCCAGTGTGATCGCACCCACGGGTCACAGTCTGGCATGCTCCTTTTATGAACACTGCGCCCAATGTGTTCACCCCGGCCAAGCTCGGCCCGGTGACGCTGCGTAACCGGATCATCAAGGCGGCGACGTTCGAGGCGTCGACGCCGAACGCGCTCGTCACCGACGATCTGATCAACTACCACCGGCTGCCCGCCGCCGGCGGAGTCGGGATGACGACGGTCGCCTATTGCGCGGTCGCCCCCGGTGGACGCACCGACGGCTGGCAGATCTGGATGCGCCCGGAGGCGGTGCCGGGACTCAAGCGGCTGACGGACGCGATTCACGCCGAAGGCGCGGCGATCAGCGCGCAGATCGGCCACGCCGGACCCGTCGCAAATGCGCGGACCAACAAAGCCAAGGCGCTGGCGCCCATCCGCTTCTTCAACCCGCTGTCGATGCGGTTCGCCAAGAAGGCCACCCGTGAAGACATCCGCGAGGTCACCGAGGCGCACGCCAACGCCGCGCGCCTGGCCATCGAATCCGGTTTCGACGCCGTCGAGATCCACCTCGGCCACAACTATCTCGCCAGCTCGTTCCTGTCCCCGCTGCTCAACCGCCGCACCGACGAGTTCGGTGGCTCGCTGGAGAACCGCGCGAAGGTGGCCCGCGGCGTCGTCATGGCGGTGCGGCGCGCGGTGGAAAAGGAAGGCACCCCGCTCGCGGTCACCGCGAAGCTGACCATGACCGACGGTGTGCGCGGCGGCATTCCGATCGAGGAGTCGCTGCAGACCGCGAAATGGCTCGAGGAGGACGGCGGCCTGGACGCCATCGAACTCACCGCGGGCAGTTCGCTGGTCAACCCGATGTACCTGTTCCACGGCGACGCGCCGATCAAGGAGTTCGCCGGCGCGTTCAAGCCGCCGATCCGGTGGGGTATCCGGATGACCGGCAAGAAATTCCTACGCGAGTACCCCTACCGCGAGGCGTTTCTGCTACGCCACGCCCAGAAGTTCCGCGCCGAACTCAAGATGCCGCTGATTCTGTTGGGCGGCATCACCAACCGCGAGTCGATGGACCTCGCGATGGCCGAAGGCTTCGACTTCGTTGCGATGGGGCGTGCGCTGCTGGCCGAACCGGACCTGATCAACCGCATCCAGGCCGACAGTTCGGTGCGCTCGATCTGCGATCACTGCAACAAGTGCATGCCGACGATCTACAGCCACACCCACTGCGTGCTGACCGGCGCGCCCGACAACTATCAGCCGTCGACGGCGGGCCGCGGTTCGACGTAGGCCACCATCGGCTCGGTCACCAACACGCGGTCCTCGGCGGTCACGACGAGTTCCTTCGCCGAGAACGTGTACGTGGCGCCCTCGTTCTCGACGGTGAAGACGCCGTCACTGTTTTCGACCGCGGGCGCGGTCAGCACCAGACCGTCGCTCATCCGCACCCCGCGGTACTCGTAGTTGCCGCCTCGCTCGCAGATCGCGACGAGCGCGAACTGAGTGCGGCCCAAAGCCGCTGGCCGCCATGGCGCCTCGCAACGGGCTTTGGAGTCGACGAACCCGCGGGCATCGATCGCGATGGCGCTTTGCGCATCGACCGTCGGCGCCAGGAACGCCGCAACGACACAGAGCCCGCCAATGCCGACGACCAGAAACGGCGCCCGAGACACCATGACCTATGGTGACCACGTTTCGTCGCCATCTGCGCGCGACTCGCCGGACGACCGGCAAACTTTCACGGTCGGACCACCGGGCCCGCCGTGCCTACCGTTAGAGTTGGCGTCGATGAGCCGACCCGCCCCACCCGCGCTGACCGTTCGGTACGACGGATCGACCCGGACCTTTGCGGCGGGGAACGACGTCGTCATCGGCCGCGATCTCCGCGCCGACGTTCGCATTGCCCACCCCCTGATCTCCCGTGCGCATCTGGTGGTGCGCTTCGATCAGGGCCGGTGGGTCGCGATCGACAACGGCAGCCTGAACGGGATGTTCGTCAACAACCGCAGGGTTCCCGCGGTCGACATCCACGACGGGCAGACCGTCAACATCGGCAA
The DNA here is from genome assembly GCF_001500045.1 of Mycobacterium sp. GA-1199. Taxonomy (GTDB): domain Bacteria; phylum Actinomycetota; class Actinomycetes; order Mycobacteriales; family Mycobacteriaceae; genus Mycobacterium. The sequence goes on along the minus strand of NZ_LQIX01000001.1, from coordinate 342,925 downwards.
CCCGGACGGTCCGCGGCTGACTTTCGAGATCGGGCGTCACCAGGGCGCGGTGGGCCGCACACCGACGGTGGCGGTGCCGATCGCCAACCAGCGACCGGCGGGCAACTACCCGTCGGGTCCGCCCTCGGGTCCGCACACCGCGCGGCCATACGGGCCGCCGCCGGGACAATCGCGTCCGCAAGCGACCTATCCGAGCGCGCCTCCCCCGCCGCGGTATCCCAGCACGCCGCAGCCCGCGGCCTATACGAGCCCGCAGCAGCCGGTGCGCCAGCCGATATCGTCACCGGCGCTCGAATCGGCGACGATGATGGGACCGACCGCGGCTCCGCGCTCCAGCGAGGGCAACCTCGCCACGAGCATGCTCAAGATCCTGCGGCCGGGAAGCAGGCCCGCGGACAACGCTCCCGGCGCGGTCAAGATCGGTCGAGCCACCGACAACGACATCGTGGTACCCGACGTGCTGGCGTCGCGCCACCACGCCACCCTGGTGCCGACACCGGCCGGTACTGAGATCGTCGACAACCGCAGCATCAACGGCACGTTCGTCAACGGTGCGCGTGTGGAGTCCGCGCTGCTTCGCGACGGCGACAGGGTCACGATCGGCAACATCGACCTCGTCTTCTCCGGTGGGACGCTGGTCCGCGGCACCGAGACCGAGGCCGCCACCCGCACCGGCGGGCTGGAGGTGCACGGCGTCACGTGGACCATCGAGAACAACAAGACGCTGCTGGACAACATCTCGATCGCCGCGCGGCCGGGGACGCTGACCGCCGTCATCGGCCCGTCGGGCGCCGGTAAGTCGACGTTCGCGCGGTTGGTCGCCGGCTACACCCATCCGACGACGGGCACGGTCACCTTCGAGGGACACAACGTGCACGCCGAATACGCGTCGCTGCGCTCCCGGATCGGGATGGTTCCGCAGGACGACGTCGTCCATGGACAGCTGACCGTGCGTCAGGCGCTGATGTACGCCGCCGAACTGCGCCTGCCGCCCGACACCACGAAGGCCGACCGGGAACAGGTCGTCATGCAGGTGCTCGAGGAACTCGAGATGACCAAGCATCTGGAGACCCGCGTCGACAAGCTCTCCGGCGGCCAGCGCAAACGCGCCTCGGTGGCACTCGAGCTGTTGACCGGCCCGTCGCTGCTGATCCTCGACGAGCCGACCTCGGGCCTGGATCCTGCGCTGGACCGCCAGGTCATGACGATGCTGCGGCAACTGGCCGACGCCGGGCGCGTGGTGCTGGTGGTCACGCACTCGCTGACCTATCTCGACGTCTGCGATCAGGTGCTGCTGCTGGCGCCGGGCGGCAAGACCGCGTTCTACGGCCCGCCCAGCCAGATCGGCCCGTCGATGGGCACGACCAACTGGGCCGACATCTTCAGCTCGGTGGCCAGCGATCCCGAGGCGGCCAACGAGCGCTTCCGTTCCCAGCACGGACCGCCGTCACCGCCACCGCCGACCGAACAGCCGTCCGATCTGGGCAGCCCGACGAGTACGAGCGTGCGGCGGCAGTTCTCGACGATCGCACGCCGTCAGGTGCGGTTGGTGATCTCCGACCGCGGCTACTTCGCGTTCCTGATGCTGCTGCCGTTCATCATGGGCGTGCTGTCGCTGTCGGTTCCCGGCGACGTCGGGTTCGGTGTACCGGTGCCCGCCATGCAGGGCGGCGCGGCACCCAACGAACCGGGTCAAATCCTGGTCATGCTCAACGTCGGCGCCATCTTCATGGGCACCGCGCTGACCATCCGGGCGCTGATCGGTGAGCGGGCGATCTTCCGACGCGAGCAGGCCGTCGGATTGTCCACGACCGCATACCTTTTGGCGAAGGTATTCGTGTTCACGCTGTTCGCGATCATCCAGTCGGCGATCGTGACGGCGATCGCGATCATCGGTAAGGGCTGGGGCCCAGGCGCCGTGGACAGCGGTGCATTCATCGGTAACCGCAGTATCGAGTTGTTCGTCGACATCGCGGTGACGACGGTGGCCGCGGCGATGGTGGGTCTGGCGCTGTCGGCGTTGGCCAGGTCCAACGAGCAGATCATGCCGCTGCTGGTGGTGGCGATCATGTCGCAGCTGGTGTTCTCGGGCGGCATGATCCCGGTGACGGACCGGATCGTGCTCGATCAGATGTCGTGGTTCACGCCTGCGCGTTGGGGTTTCGCGGCTTCGGCCTCGACGATCGACCTGATCCGGTTGGTGCCCGGCCCGTTGACGCCCAACGACCGCCACTGGGAACACAGCGCTGGCACATGGCTGTTCGACATGGCCATGCTGGCACTGATCTGCATCGGCTACACCGCGTTCGTGCGCTGGCGGATCCGGCTCGCCAGCAGCTGACGGGCGCCAGCCCCTAGCGCACCTTGGGATGGACCGCGTTCAACTGCGCGCTGTCCCAATAACCGCGCTGGTGCGTGATCTTGCCATCACGCACCAGGAAGAATCCGCAGCCGCGGAACCCATCGGGATCGGTCCATTCGAGCGCGCCCCACTCGCCGTCGACGACCAGGTTTACAGGGGTGCAGGTCAAGGGGCCCGCCTCGAAAGTGTCGCGATGGAACCGCTCGATTGCCGCGCGGCCGACGACTGGTTGCAACGCGATCTGATGGTTGACCGCATCCTCGGCGTACAACTCCGAGATATCCGAAGCGTCACCGGCATTGAAGAGTTCGACCCATCGTTCGATGGTGCGCCGCGTCGTCCCGTGGCTTTCCCGTGTGGCGGCCATCTGCCTATTCTTTCTCCGGGCAGACGGCCGCGCGCGGTTTCAGCGCTACCGGCTCACGACAGCAGCCAGTCGTTGGGCGAGAACAGCTCGCTGTGCACTTGCGCGGCGGTCACGCCCCGGGCCAACAATTGGGTGCGCACCGCCTGCACGAACCCGTTGTTGCCGCACAGATAGACCTCCGCGGTCGGGGGCAACTCGATTCCGTCAAGCGTGAGCAGGCCCGGATGCACGCCGGTCTGCCCACCGGTCAGGCCGTCCTCGTACCAGACGTCCAGCGAGCCGTTCGTCAGTTGGGCCATCAGCTCGTGCTGCCGCTCCCGCAGCGGGTGGCTGGCATCGCTGCGGTCGGCGTGCAACACCTGCACCGGGGTGTCGGGCGCCTCGGCCGCGAGGTACTCCAGGATTCCGACCATCGGGGTGATGCCGATTCCGGCCGAGATGAGCACCAGCGGTTGATCGCCCGTGGGCGCGGGCAGATCACCGAACGGCACGGTGACGTCGAGGATGTCGCCGACGCAGACGTTCGCCGTGATCCAGGTGGACACCTCGCCGGCGGGCTGATCGCCATTCACGCCGACCGGCCTGACCGCGAACGTCAGCTCCTCTCCCGGCGCATTGACGAGGCTGTACTGGCGCAACTGACGCGCACCATCGTGCAACGTGACGCCGACCGAAACATACTGTCCGGGACGGAATTCCGGGAACTTCCCACCGTCTGGGCGGACGGTCAGCAGCACCGCGCCCGACGGATCGTCGACCCGGGAAACGACACGGGCGCGTCGGTAGACGTCACCGTCGGCGACTTCCACCTCCGAGTAGAGCTCGTGCTCGATCTCGATCAAGGTCTGCGCCATGATCCAGTAGACCCGATCCCAGGCGGCGGCCACCTCCTCGGTCACCGTGTCGGCGCCCAGGACCGCGACGATCGCGGCGAAGAGGTGCTCGTGCACGATCGGGTACTGATCTGCGGTGATGCCCAGTGACGCGTGCTTGTGCCCGATGCGGGAAAGCAGTTCGGCCGGGTGCGGAAGCTCCGGGTCGACGAGGTGGGCGGCGAAGGTCGCGATGGACGCCGCCAGGGCGCGCTGCTGGGCACCCTGGGCCTGGTTGCCGCGGTTGAACAAATTGCGCAACAGTTCGGGGTGGTTGGCGAACAGACCGCGGTAGAACTCAGTGGTGATCTCGTCGATGTGCGCACCGATCAGAGGGAGCGTGGCCGACACGATCTCGGCGTGCTGCGGGTCGAGGTCGGCGGCTGCGGGGGCAAAGGCGGTCATCGGGGGGCCCTTTCGGCGGGTTGGGTTGGAGGTTGCGAGTCGACGCCTCTGAGCGGCGGCCCATGAATCAGGAGAAGCCCTGCGTCCCTTGTCAAGTCCGCGATGGTGTGGCGGTCGAGCTCGCGGTAGAACGCTTCCTTGGCGTCGGCGAGCGCGCGGCGCAACCGGCATGCCGACACCAGCGGGCACGGGTCGGCGCCGTCGCAATCGATGACCTCCCGGTCACCCTCGAGGCGACGGATCAGCCAGCCCAGTGACGCCTCGCGCCCGGCCGCGGTCAGGGTCAGTCCGCCGACCCTGCCGCGCTGAGTGCTCACCACACCGAGTTCGGCCAACCGGGCGACCGCCTTGGCGACGTGGTTCTCCGAGGCGTGCGCACCGACTGCGATGGAGCGTGTGGTGACCCGTCGCTCCTCTGCTTCGCCGGCGGCGAGCAGCATCATCGTCCGAAGACCGAGGTCGGTGAACCGGGTGAGCTGCATACGACAGAACGTAGTAATTCGGTATTGCAGATGCGAGTTTCCCGATGTGGGCTTAAACACCACATACGCTGCGGTTTTTTGATCAGGCGATTCCTGAGCTCATTCCCCGTGAATGTTCAGTCCGTGCGCGGCGGCGAAGGCCAGCGCCTGATCGACGTCAATCCTCACGCCGGTGAGGCTGGCGGTGGTCCACAGTGACGCGTCGGTCCGGGCGCCGCGGAGGTCGGCCCCGTCCAGTCGCAGGTTCTGCACCCGCGCGCCGGTCAGGTCCGCGCCACGCAGCACCGCCTTGCGCAGGTCGGCGTCGACCAGACTGGTCTCGCGCATCCGGCATCCGGTGAGATCCACACCCCGCAGATCGCACCCGCCCAGGACGGCCAGCGTCATGTCGACGTCGACGAGCGTCAGCGGCCGCAACCGGCTTTCGGTGAACACCGATCCGAGCATGCTGCACTGCCGGAATATGCTGTGGTGCAGGGTCGCCCGCTCGAACCTGCAGTTCCGGAACGCCGAACCGGCATGCTCGGATTCGGTGAGGTCGACGCCGCGGAAATCACACTCGTCGAAGACGACGCGTTCGGTGCGCAGCCTGCTGAGGTCGTCATCGCGAAAGTCGCGACCACTGTAATGCTCGTCGCACCACAGTCTTTCGTCGGGACGCACTCGGTCAACCAGGCAGGCTCGCCAGAGCGTACTCGGTGATCGCGATCAACGCCGCCTTGGCCGACTGCCGGTCACGCGCGTCGACCGTGATCACCGGAACGTGCTCGCCCAGCGCCAACGCCTTACGCACCGCGGCGACGGGATGACTTGGTGCGCCGTCGAATTGATTGATCGCGATGAGGAAGGGCACGTTGCGCGCCTCGAAGAAGTCGACCGCGGCGAAGCTGTCCTGCAGACGCCGCACGTCGACGAGGATGATGGCGCCGATCGCGCCGCGGACGAGGTCGTCCCACATGAACCAGAACCGGCGCTGCCCGGGGGTGCCGAACAGGTACAACACCAGGTCGTCGGCCAGGGTGATGCGACCGAAGTCCATCGCCACCGTCGTGGTGTTCTTCTGCGGTGTGGCTTCCAGACCGTCGACGCCCGCCGAGGCGGTGGTCACCAAGGCCTCGGTCCGCAGCGGCATGATCTCGGAGACCGCGCCGACGAACGTCGTCTTCCCGGCGCCGAAGCCACCGGAGATGACGATCTTCGTGGAGGCGGTCTCCTCAAAGTGCCTTGAGACCACGCAGTGTCCTTCCTATCAGCGCACGTCTTTCGTCGACGTCGGCCGACTCGCCCAGGGTGCTGCCGACCGCCACATAACCCTGCGTCACGAGATCCCCGATGAGCACCCGCGCCACGCCGAGCGGCAACGACAACTTCACCGCGATCTCGGCAACCGACGGGTGCTCGACGCACATCGCCACGATCTGCCCGCGCACGTCGTTACCCGGCCACCGCGGCGGCTTGGCCGAGTCGACCGTCTCGATCGGTGCTTCCAGCGGTAACGAGACGCGGGAGTCGGTGCGTCCCGCGGTCAGGATGTACGGCCGGACCAGGCTCGGCTCGGCCGTAACGTCGCCCTCCCACTGGTCCATCGGCGGCTCACGAATGCTGGGGTGCGCGTCGTCGCGCGGACTGGACGACGGTGCCGACCCGCTCGACCAATACCGCCATCTCGTAACCGATCTGGCCGATGTCGCAGTTGCGTGCGGCCAGGGTGGCCAGGTTCGAGCCGTCGCCGACCCGCATCAAGAGCAGGTAGCCGTTCTCCATTTCGACCACCGACTGCAGCACGTGGCCCCCGTCGAAGAGTTGCGCCGCGCCCGTGGACAGGCTCGCCAGTCCGGAGGCCACCGCCGCGAGTTGGTCGGCCCGCTCGGTGGGGATGTGCTCGCTGGCCGCCATCAGCAGCCCGTCGGCCGAGACCAGCACCGCGTGGGTCACCCCCGACACTTCGCGCGCGAATTTGGAGACCAGCCAGTCCAGCGAGTCGCGCTGCGTCGAACGAGCCGGATAAGTCATTCGGTATCGGTTCCTCTGGTCTCTCGTGCGTGCGAGCGCCCGGCGTGCACCCCGCCGAAGTGGCTGCTGATGCTGGCGCGGACGGCTTCCGGATCGCGTTGCGAGGCTCCCGGTGGCGCGTCGAACTCAGCCGCCGATGCTACCTCGCCGATCCGCGCGGCTCCCGGCACGAGGCGGGCACCCGGCGTGCGCACCGGAAGACCCTCGTCGGTGACTTCGGTGACCGGGGCCTCGTCGGCGGCGGCCGCGACCGACCAGCCGTGGTCCCACACCGACTCCCAGTTCAGGTCCTCGCTGTTGGCGAGCTCGGTCGGGTCGACCAGCCATTCCGACAGCATGCTCTGGTAAATCGAGTCGTCGGCATCGGCCGTCTGCGTCCGCGCCGCAAAGAAACTCGACGTGTCCGTCGGCCGGTCGGCCGGTTCCGGCTCTCGGTCTTCCTCGGCCTGCGGGGTCGGCACGGCCGCGATTCCGCTGGCGCCGGGATTGCGCTGCGGCAAAACCGACTCACCGTCGTACTCGGGTTCGGCGTGATCCTCGTCGAGCGCCAACGCCGTCACGACCCCCGCATGGGCGTCGGCGGGCGTGGCGTACTCGGGCGCACTGAACTGGTGCGGCTCGCCCGGTCGCCGGAGCAGTTCCGCCGGCACGTACACACCCGCGGTGGTGCCCGAATCCGGCTCGCCGCCGATGGTGGACCGCAGCCGGACCACCAGCCCGTGTTGCGCGGCGAGGCGACCGACTACGAACAGCCCCATGTGCCGCGCGGTGTACGGGTCGACCTGTCCACCCGATTGCAGGCGGGTGTTGGCAACCCGCAGATCCGACTCGGTCATCCCGAGCCCGATGTCACTCACCTCGATGACCAGTCCGCCGTTGGCGGTATGCACGGCCGACACCCGAACCTGCGAAATCGGCGGCGAGTAGCGCAGCGCGTTGTCGAGCAGTTCGGCCAATAGGTGCACCAGGTCACCGGCTACCGCGCCGACGACCTCACTGTCGGGGACGGTAGCGGTGACGACCCGCGTGTAGTCCTCGACCTCGGAGGCCGCGGCGTTGATCACCGCGGACACCGGAACCGGCTCGGCCTGCTCGCGAGGCACTCTCGCGCCGGACAGCACCAGCAGGTTCGCGCCGTTACGTCGCATCCGGGCGGCCAGGTGGTCCAGCCGGAACAGGCTTTCCAGCCGCTCGGGATCCTCCTCGTTGCGCTCCAGCCGGTCGATCAATGCCAACTGCTGGTCGACCAGCGAGCGGCTGCGCCGCGAGAGCGTTTCGAACATGTCGGAGATCTGCAACTGCAACCGCGACTGTTCGGCCGCGAGGAAGACGGCCTGCTCGTGCAGTTCGTCGACGGCATGCGCGACCTGGCCGACCTCCTCGGTCGTGTGCACCGGGATCGGCCTGATCTGCGAGGCGTCACCACCGGCACGCACCCGCTCGATCTCCGCGCCGAGGTCTTCGTGGGCGACCTTGAGCGCACTGTCGCGCAGGCGCCGCAGCGGTCGCACCAGCGTCCGCGCCACCAGCACCACGATGATCAGCGCGAGCAGCATCGACACACCGACGATCACCGCGTCGCGGATCAGGGTGGTGCGCTGAGCATCGGCTCGGTCCCGCACGGCCGAGGTGACGGCTTCGGTGGTCCGCTCGATGATCTGGCGGGCGATCTGGTCGGTCGCGGTCACCGACCCCAGCAGTTCGGGGTTGTTGACCAGCGGCACCGCCGGGTCGGTCATCAGCGCCATCCGCTTGACGAACTCGGCCTGCAGCTTCTTCGCGTCGGGGGATCCGACCCCGAGCACCTGGTTCATGCCGAACAGCGTCGACGGCTCGGTGCCGGCAAGTGCGATCACCGCGGTGCGCAACTCCGGCTCGGGCAGTTCCGCACCGCGCGTGAGGGCGAGCGTCTGCATCGTCATCTGTCCGCGCGCCCCGATCGCCCGGGCCAGACCGACCGTTTCGGCGCGGATTCGTTCGTCGTCGACGCGCACCGATCCGGTCACCGCATCCTCGGCGGGCAACAGCAGCAGCGCATACGCCTGGATACTTTCCCGCAACCCGACGCTGTTCGAGGTGACCTTGTCCATCAACGCCTGACCGTCGTTGACCATCGTGGTGATGCCCTGGCGGACGTCGGGCGCGACGTCGGTGGCCTCCATCCGGAGCTCGAGCTCACGACGGCTGGTGTCGAAGCGGCTCAGCGCGGTCTGCATGTCGCCGTTGGAAGAGGTGGCCAGCATCGCCGCTTCCAACGCCTCCATGTAGCCCTCGATCGCGGGCACCATTTCGGCGCGCTCGGCGGCGCGACGCAGATCGGCCTCCGCGGCCACGTCGCCGTAGATGCGTAAGCCGCCGAACGTTGCGGCCACGATCAACGGCACCAGGACGATCGCGAGCACTTTCCACCGGACCGGCCAGTTGGACAAGGCCCACCGCGACGGCCGTTTGACCGGTGGCTGCGGTTCGCGTTCGAAGTCGATCAGCGTGCCGTCGGACTGCTTGAGTTGGGAGAACACGCTCATCGGCATACGTCCGTTCGGATACTTCCCACTGATTTCTACTGATATGCCCACCCGGCGGGCGCGTTCCGGCCCTGGCAATTGGACGAGTATGCCAGCGATGTGCGGCCGAATCCACCATTCTTACTGAACAGACAGAGTTCATAACCGCAGGTGGAAGGCGGTGTGAGGATACCGAGCAAATACCGGGACCCGATCGTGATACGGCCCGGCCGACTACGCCCGGCGGAGGATCGCGACGAGGAAGTCGGAGTCGTCGGTGAACGGCCGCAGGTCCCACGTGGACAACAGCAGATCCGGTGAGAGACCGGCGTTCGAGGCGTCGTCGAAGAAGTCGGCGAACGCGTAGTCGCGGCCGGCGCCGAAGCCGATCACGGCCCGCCCGTCGTCCTTCAGATGGGCGCGCAGCCGGGTGAGCACCTCGCCCCTGGTGCTCGGCGCCAAGAAGGTCATGACGTTGCCCGCCGACACGATGACGTCGAACCTCTCGGTGATGCCCCGTGCGGGCAGGTCGAGTTCGGCGAGGTCGCCGACGAGCCACTGCGGGCCGGGATGGTCCTGTTCGGCCGCCTCGATCAACGCGGGGTCGACGTCGACGCCGACGACGCGGTGACCGGCGGCGGCCAGGTAGCCACCCAGCCGGCCGGGTCCGCAGCCCGCATCCAGGATGTGGGCGCCGCGGGGAACCATCGCGTCGATCAGGCGCGCCTCGCCCACCAGATCGTCACCGGCTCGCGCCATCGCCCGGAAACGCTCGATGTACCAGTGGGAATGGCCGGGGTCGGCGGCCACCTTCTGCATCCAGAGGCTCTGCGCGACCATGCGAGCATTATCCCCTGGCCCGAAGCGCTGCCCCACCGAGAGGTCGTCGTTGTTCCATCTCTTGTTCTACTCACCGCGCATCGCGCCCAATACGGGCAACGCGATCCGGATGGTGGCGGCCACCGGCTGCGAACTGCATCTGGTGGAACCGATGGGCTTCGACCTGTCCGAGCCGAAGTTGCGGCGGGCCGGCCTGGACTATCACGACCTGGCGTCGGTCACCGTCCACGAAGATCTGGCCGCGGCGTGGGCCACCATCGCGCCCGAGCGGGTTTATGCGTTCACCGCGCACGCGTCGACGCCGTTCACCGATATCGAGTACCGGCTGGGTGACGTGCTGATGTTCGGGCCCGAACCGACCGGTCTGGACGAGGCGACGCTGGCCGATCCCCACATCACCGCGCAGGTCCGGATACCGATGCTGGCGGGTCGGCGCTCACTGAACCTGTCGAACGCGGCCGCGGTCGCGGTGTACGAGGCGTGGCGTCAGCACGGGTTCAGCGGCGCGCTCTGATCACCACGTGTTGAAGTGGGCGATCTGCTCGACGGGCAGCCGCTTAGCCGGGCGGAAGTCGGTGCCCTTGGTGTAGGCGATGGGGAAGAGCCCACCCTGGCTGTACTGGTCGTGCGGGATTCCGAGGATGTCGGCGGCCTGCTTCTCGCCCTCGCCCAGCAGGTGCAGCGTGGTCCACGCCGAACCCAGACCGCGCGAGCGCAACGCCAGCATGTAGCTCCACGCCGCGGGCAGCAGCGAACCCCAGAAGCTGGCGCTGACGGCGCCGGGCACACCGTCGCACCGCCCCTCGAGGCACGGGATCAGCAGCCAGGGCGCCTTTTCCATGTTCTCGGCGAGGTATTCGGCCGACGACACCACGGCCTGGCGTCGCTCGCCGCGGCTGTCACCCTCGGCGTACTCGGGCTCGGGCATCGTGCGGTAGAGCTTCCAGCTGGTGCGGTAGATCTCGGCGAGCGCCGTCTTCTTCTCGGGGTCGTCGACGAACATCCACTGCCAGGCCTGGCTGTTCGATCCGGTCGGCGCCTGGACGGCGAGTTCGAGACACTCCAGCAGCACCTCACGCGGCACCGGCTTGTCGAAATCGAGCCGCTTGCGCACCGAACGGGTGGTGGTCAGAACTTCGTCGGCGGACAGGTTCAAAGTCATTTTTCGAGACTACATTCGCGTCATGGCAGTCAATTTCACCCAGGAGGTAACCGACCGGCTCTCGTCGGACAAACACGGCTGGTTGACCACCGTGGCCAAATCGGGACAACCCGTGCCGCGCTTGGTGTGGTTTTACTTCGACGGCACCGACGTGCTCGTCTATACCGAACCGAACGCCGCCAAGGTCAGGCACATCCGTGCGCATCCGCGGGTCAGCCTCAACCTGGACTCCGATGGAAACGGCAGCGGGATCATCGCCGTCGGCGGAACCGCAACCGTCGACGCCGAGGACGCGAACCCGCTGCACGACGAGCGGTATCGCGCGAAATACGGCGAATAGGCGGCCGGCCTCGGTTTCAGCGACGAGTTTCTCGCCGCCTACGACACGCGGCTGAAGATCAGCGTCGACAAGGTCTGGACCACACCGACCGAGGGTTAGGGCTGGGCTAGGGCTGGGTCGCCGCCGGCACCGTCGCGGTCCGAATCGGCCGCACCGCAAGCGCACACAGGCCGACCGCGGCGATCGCACCGAACGCGGTCCGTCCACCGGCCAGGTCGATGAGCGCACCGGCCGCCGGCGCGCCCAGGGCTTGACCGGCCGCGAGCGTGAAGAACGACAGCCCGACACCCGTGGAGGTGCTGTCGGGATACAGCCGTGCGCCCCATAGCAACGCCAGTCCCGTCAACGCGATGTAGGACCCGCCGAACAGCGTAGCGGCCGCGACGATCACGCCGAGGTTCCACGGGGCGACCGCCAACAGCGCCGTCGCCGAGGCCATCGTGACGGTCGCGGCCACCCAGGCCCACTGCAATCCGATCCGCTGCACCGCATCGCCCGCGAGCGCCCCGGCGATGCCGGCTGCGCCGATGAGGATCCACAGCAACGACGAGCGGGTGGCGCCGGCCCCGCCGACCGTGGTGATCAGGTCGCGGCCGAAAGTCCACACCGCGACACTGCCGATGCCCGTCAGCAGGGATGCCAGCAGCAAGCCGAATGTGCCTGGGCGCCAGAGCCGATCGACCCGTTTCGCGGCGCGCTGCGTTGAGGCGGGGACGGCGTAGAACACCCAGATCGTCACCGCCGCCGACACCAGCGCGTACACCACCCACGCGGCGCGCCAGTGGCTCAGCAACAACAGTGCGATCGGCGCCGACAGCACGACCCCGATCCCGGTGCCCCCGTTGACCACGGTCTGCGCGCGGTCCGCCGTGTTCGGCGGCACGTGTTCGGCGACCGCCGCGGCCAGTGGAGGCGAGACGATGCCGGTGCTGCAGCCCGCGACCAGCACACCGACCGCGAGCACCCACGCCGAGGGCGCCAGCGCGATGAGGGAGATCCCCAGTGTGGCAACGACTCCGGCGGCGACCGCGACACGTCGCGGGCCGATGCGGTCGGTCAGCAGCAGGCTGGCGGTGATGGCCGCGCAGTAGCCGATGTAGCTGCCGGCGCCGATGACGCCGGTGATGGTGGAGCTCAGTGCGAAGGTCTCGCCGAACACCGGGGCGAACAGTCCGTAGGAGAACCGGCCGAAGCCGTAGCAGCAGGCGATCAGTGCGGTCCCCGCACCGACGAGGAGGTAGACGGGTCGCCGCACCGCTCAACCGTAGCGGGCTAGCGGAAGTCGCGAGATTTGGAGCCGATCGCCAAGGTGAGCTTGCCCATCCGCTCGGCGACGACGGTGACGGCGCCGGTGGCGTTCTGCACCTGACCGCGGATCAGCAGGGCCGGAGCCGTCTGCGCCAGCTTGCGGTACCGCGCCCACACCCCGCGCGAGCAGATGATGTTGACCATTCCGGTCTCGTCCTCGAGGTTGAGGAAGGTCGCCCCCTGCGCGGTTGCGGGCCGCTGTCGGTGCGTCACAGCCCCGGCCACCAACACCCTCGAGCCGTCGGGCACGTCCAGTAGCTTGCCCGCCGGGATGACACCGAGGTCATCGAGATCTCCACGGAGGAACTGCGTCGGATAGCTGTCGGGTGAGACCCCGGTCGCCCACACGTCGGCGGCGGCCAGCTCGAGTTCGGTCATCCCCGGCAGCGAGGGAACGTGCGACGACGCGCCCACACCCGGCAGTCGGTCGGGTCGCTGGCCGGCGGCCGCACCCGCCGCCCACAACCCTTCGCGCCGGGTGATGCCGAAGCAGCCCAGCGCCCCCGCGGTGGCCAGCGCCTCGGTCTGCGGCACGGACAGCTGCACTCGCTGCGTCAGGTCCAACAGAGAAGTGAACGCGCCGTTGGCCTTTCGCTCCTCGACGAGCTGCTCGGCCAGTTCGTCGCCGATGTGCCGGACCGCCCCCAGACCCAACCGCACTTCGGTGCCCGCGTTCTCCAGAGTCGCGTGCGCCAGGCTGGCGTTGACGTCCGGCCCGTGCACGGTGACACCGTGCCGGCGGGCATCGGCCACCAGGGTTTGCGGTGAGTAGAAGCCCATCGGCTGGGCCCGCAGCAGCGCGGCGCAGAACGCGGCGGGGTGATGCAATTTGAACCACGAGGAGTAGAACACCAGCGATGCGAAGCTCAACGAATGACTCTCGGGGAAACCGAAATTCGCGAAAGCTTCAAGCTTCTCGTAGATGCGGTCGGCGACTTCGCCAGTGATGCCGTGACGCTGGCGCATACCGTCGTAGAACCTGCTCCGCAGCCGGCGCATCCGTTCGGTCGACCGCTTAGATCCCATCGCGCGGCGCAGCTGGTCGGCCTCGGCGGCGGAGAAACCCGCGCAGTCCACCGCGAGCTGCATGAGTTGCTCCTGGAACAGCGGCACCCCCAGCGTCTTGTGCAACGCGGGCTCCATCGACGGGTGGTCGTAGGTGACGGCTTCTTCTCCGTTGCGTCGCTTGATGTACGGATGCACCGACCCGCCCTGGATGGGGCCGGGCCGGATCAGCGCCACCTCGACGACCAGGTCGTAGAACACGCGGGGTTTGAGCCGCGGCAGGGTCGCCATCTGGGCGCGCGACTCCACCTGGAACACCCCGACGGAGTCCGCTTTCTGTAGCATCTCGTACACGGCGGGCTCGGACAGGTCCAGTTTCGCCAGGTCGACGTCGATGCCCTTGTGCTCGCGCACCAGGTCGATGCAGTAGTGCAGCGCCGAGAGCATGCCGAGGCCGAGCATGTCGAACTTCACCAAACCGATTGCCGCGCAATCGTCTTTGTCCCACTGCAGCACACTGCGGTTCTCCATCCGGGCCCATTCGACCGGGCACACGTCGGCGATGGGCCGGTCGCAGATGACCATGCCGCCGGAGTGGATGCCCATGTGCCGGGGCAGGTTGGAGATTTGTTTGGCCAGGTCGACCACCGCTTCGGGAATGTCCTCGGTGTGCGGTGCCTCGGCGAGGTTGCCCCACTGACCAAGCTGCTTGCTCCACGCGTCTTGCTGGCCCTGTGAGAAGCCGAGCGCGCGGGCCATATCGCGCACCGCGCTGCGGCCGCGGTAGGTGATGACGTTGGCGACCTGCGCGGCGTAGTCGCGGCCGTAGTGGTCATAGACGTACTGAATGGCCTTCTCCCGCAGGTCCGATTCGATGTCGATGTCGATGTCGGGTGGGCCGTCGCGCGCCGGGGACAGGAACCGTTCGAACAGCAACTCGTTGGCGACGGGGTCGACGTTGGTGACACCGAGCGCGTAGCAGACCGCGGAATTGGCCGCCGATCCCCTGCCCTGAGCCAGGATGCCGTTCTCTTTGCAGAACCGGGTGATGTCGTGGACCACCAGGAAGTACCCGGGGAAGGTCAGCTGCTCAATGACTTTCAGCTCATGTTCGATCTGCGCGTATGCGCGCGGCGCCCGCTGCGGTGGGCCATACCTGTTACGGGCCCCCGCCATGACCAGGTGGCGCAGCCAGCTGTCCTCGGTGTGACCCTCGGGGACGTCGAATGGCGGCAACTGGGGTGCGATCAGGGCGAGCCCGAACGCGCATTGCTCACCGAGGTCGGCCGCGGCGGTCACCACCTCGGGCCGGTCGGCGAACAGTCGCGCCATCTCCGCGCCGGACCGCAGATGCGAACCGCCCAGCGGGGCAAGGTAGCCCGCGGCCTCGTCCATCGAGTGGCGGGCGCGGATCGCACCCATCGCCATGGCCA
The DNA here is from genome assembly GCF_001500045.1 of Mycobacterium sp. GA-1199. Classification (GTDB taxonomy): domain Bacteria; phylum Actinomycetota; class Actinomycetes; order Mycobacteriales; family Mycobacteriaceae; genus Mycobacterium. The sequence continues at coordinate 327,832 of NZ_LQIX01000001.1, read as the reverse complement.
GGCGACCGCGTGACGGTTCGGCGAAATGGGCGGCGGTGGTCGCGACCACGCTCAGGCCGAACCGGGGTGCCAGCTCGGCAAGAATGTCGTTGCGTTCGTCGTCGCAGGGGTGCCCGTGGTGGGTCAGTTCGACGCTGACCCGGTCGCGGCCGAAGCGGTCGACGAGGTCGGCGAGCGCACGGCTCGCCGCCTTCGGTCCGTCCGCGGAAAGAGCTTGTCTGACATCGCCTTTGCGGCATCCGGTGAGGATGTGCCAGTGGCCGCCGGCCGCTTCGGTCAATGCGTCGTAGTCGTATTGCAGTTTGCCCTTCTCACCGCCGGCCAGGTGCGCCTTGGCGAGTTCGCGCGACAGCCGCCGGTAGCCCTCGGGGCCGCGCGCAAGCACCAGTAGGTGCGGGCCGGGTGGGTCGGGGTCTTCGGTCCGGTTCCCCCCGCCCAGCGACAGTTCGGCGCCGAACACCGTCGACATATCGAGTTCCTTGGCGGCTTCGGCGAAGCGCACCACACCGTAGAGGCCATCGTGGTCGGTCAGCGCGATCGCCCGCAGATCCAGTCGGGCCGCCTCCTCGACCAGTTCCTCCGGTGTGCTGGCGCCGTCGAGGAAGCTGTACGCCGAATGCGCGTGCAGTTCGGCATACGGGACCGAGGACCTGGGCCGCTGGAGGTCGAGCGGTTGGTACTCGCCGCGCTTGCTGGACCAGGCGGGGCTGTCACCGCCGTCGCCGATCTGCTCATCGATCGGCCAAGCGCCGGCGCGGCGCGGTTTGCCGTTGAGCACGCGCTCCATTTCCACCCAGCTCGGCGGCCCGGTATGCCAGCCCATGCCGGCAGTCTATCGAATATGTGTTCGATAGCTGGATTGACACCGCTTTGCCACAGAAGTCCTGGTTATCCCCAAGGCGAGGTTCATCCACAGCCGGTGCGACGGAGTGCGCCAGCGGCCGATCCGCGTCTGTCCGCGACACTAAATTCGCTTGTATGTTCGATCAGTTGGTACAGGCGGCCGACGGGGCGCGCGGCGCTGGGGCGGCCGGCGCGTGGGCGCGCATCGAGAACGCCGCCTGCGCGCGACGGCTCTCGGCGGCGGCCGATGTCTTGGATCGGATGTACGCCACCGACGGTTCGGCCGAGCGCGACCAATGGATCCTCGACAACTACGCCGCGGTCGCCGCCGAGATCGCCCCCGCCCAGCAGGTGTCGCTGGGAATCGCGGCGTCCCAGTTGGAGATCGCGATCGCCCTGCGCGACCGGTTACCTAGAACGAACGCGGTATTCCTGACCGGCGCCATCACCTACCGCGTTGTCGCTGCCATCGTGTTCCGCGCCTACCTGATTCAGGATGGCGACGCGCTGGCCGGCGTCGATTCCGCTATCGCCGCGCATGTCCAGGGATGGACCGCGCTGTCATTGAACAAGTTGCACAGCGCGATCGACTACTGGGTCGACCGCTTCGATCCCGCTGCTGTGCGCCGCGCCGAGAACAGTTCACGCAGCCGCTATATCGAGGTCAAGGACAGCGGAGACGGCTCCGGTGTCGCCCATGTCGAAGCTACGGTGTTCGCCCACCACGGCGAGTTCATCGACCAAAGACTTGACGCGTTGGCCGCCACGGTGTGCGAAAACGACCCCCGAACCCAGGAGCAGCGCCGGGCCGACGCCGTCGCTGCGGCCATGAGCGGGGCCCAATCACTTACGTGCGAATGCGGGTCTGGCGAATGCCCGTCCGCGGGTGTCACCGTGGGCGATGTGATGGTGCACGTCGTGGCCGGCGAAGACTCGCTGAATGATGCGACCTCGGCCGAATTGGACGGCGACAAGCCCGTCGAGCCGATCGAGGCCGACGATCCCACGCTGGGTGGGCCGGCCGCGGCGGGGCCGGGCTATGTGATCGGTCGCGGAGTGGTGCCGGCACCGATCGTGGCCGCCAAGCTGGCGGTCGCCAAGCGTCGACCCGTCAAGCATCCCGGGGATGCGCCGCCGGAGAAGAGTCGGGTTCCCTCGGCGGCGCTGGCGTGGTTCATTCGCTGCCGCGATCTGTCGTGCCGCTTCCCGAATTGCGACAAGCCGGCCACTCAGTGCGACCTCGACCACACGGTCCCCTACCCACGAGGCGCCACGCAGGCATCAAACCTCAAGTGCCTGTGCCGAACCCACCATCTCTACAAGACGTTTCTGGGCTGGCGTGATCGACAACATCCCGACGGCACCGTGGAGTGGCTCTCACCGGCTGGGCAGAAGTACACGACCCATCCGGTAGCAAGCTGCTGTTCCCGTCGCTGTGCCGACCGACTGCGCCCGCGGTCATCGACACCGACGTCGACCTCCTCGATGACGCGGTTCGTTGCTTGAAGATGCCGCGGCGCAAGCGAACCCGCGAACAGAACCGCGCGGCGGCCATCGAAGCGGAGCGTCAGCGCAACCAGCCCTACGCCGACGAGCGCAATAAGCCACCGCCGTTCTAGATGGCGACGGCCCGTGACTATTTGGTGTCACCACCTGCGGCAGGTTCTTCAGAAAGAGCCCTCGCCGATCGACCAAGGTCTACCGTCCTTCTTCGAAGGACGAGGAGGCGGGTATGGAGATCAAGGGTTCGGAAGCGGTGGTGACAGGAGCTGCCGGCGGCCTCGGTGCTGCGATCGCCCGCGCCCTGCACGCCCGTGGCGCTCGTCTATTCCTTACCGACAGGCGAAAAGAAGACCTCGAGTCTCTGGCGTCGCAGTTGAACGGTGCCGAGGCCTTCGTTTGCGATCTGGCCGACAGCGGTCAGGTTGCGGACCTGGCCGCTCGCTTGACCAGCACCGACATCGTGGTCGCAAACGCCGCGTTACCCGCCACGGGGAAGCTTGAGGACTTCACGCCAGAACAACTGAACCGCGCAGTCGACGTAAACCTGCGAGTGCCTATGCTGATGACAAAGCAGCTGCTGCCCGGGATGCTGCAACACGGGCGTGGGCATTTCGTATACATCTCATCGATCGCCGGTAAGCTGCCGAGCGCCCGCGTACCCATCTACTCAGCCACAAAGGCTGGGCTGCGCGGGTTTTGCGGGTCTCTCCGCCAGGATCTCCACGGATCTGGAGTAGGCGCATCGGTCGTGTTCCCGGGAACGATGACGGACGCTGGCCTCCTGGCCGATGCGGGCCTTCCATCCACGCCCGGCACAAAAGGCACTTCGTGCGACTTCGTCGCCCGGCGCGTCATCGCCGCCATCGAGAAGAACCTGGGCGAAGTAAACGCCGCCGAATTGCCGATTCGCATCATGGCGAGGTTCGGTGGCGTGGCGCCAGAACTAGCAGCCCGCCTCGCACGGAGGAAGGATTCCATTGCGTGGGGTGACCAGGTGACCGAAGGGCTGCGTCACCTCCGCTGAGCTGCAGTCTAGCCGCCCGAGCGTCGGATCTACACCACCCAACCGGGCAGCAAGCTGCCGTTTCCCGGATGGCTCGCCTCGCCCCGCGGCGCGCACCGGAAATGAGCAGGATGGATTGAGCGGCAGGCGTTTACGCCCTTGCGGCAAGCAGGTGCCATTCGCCGGGAACACCTTTGAGTTGATGCGTACCGCGATCCTCGAAATCGAGCCCTGACCCGATCACGAGGTCGCGCAGTGTGCTGGACACCAGAACCTCGTTAGCCACAGCCAAAGCGCTCACGCGCGCACCGATGTGCACGGCGATACCACCGATGTCATCGCCACGGATCTCGCACTCGCCGGTATGCAGACCGGCGCGCACTTCCACGCCGAGCGCCTGCACCGCATCGCGAATCGCCATGGCGCAGCGGATCGCCCGCTGCGGACCGTCGAATATCGCCACGAAGCCGTCCCCCGTGGTGGTTACCTCGCGGCCACGAAAACGGGCCAACTGCGCGCGGACCACAGCGTCATGAGCATCCAGCAAAGCGCGCCACTCGCGGTCACCCATCTCCGCCGCGCGGCGCGTCGAGTCCACGATGTCGGTGAACAGCACCGTCGCCAGCACGCGATCATCGGTCACTTCAACTTGGTCGCCGGTCAAAAACTCTGCGAGCGCCCGAAAGGACTCACGCCAATCCGGTTCATAGAAGTGTGTGACGTTACGTCCCTGAAGCTCAGAGTATTTCGCGCCCGGTATGCGATCGGCGATCTCTTTACCCCACTCGGGCAGAATGATCGGATCGTCGGCGTGATGGAGGACGAGTGTCGGCACGCGGACCGTCGGAAGCAACGCCCGCACGTCCATTTCGGCCACCAAAGGCATCATGAGTGCGACGGTCCCTGGACTGGCTGCGCCACGTTCCCAGCGTGCCGTCGCCGCCCGGATCTCCTCATTCCACGGCATATCCGGGTTCATCAGATGCAGATGCTCGCCGGTTCCCCAGATGGCGACCATGGCGGATGTGATCTGCTCGGGTGTCGGCCCGTCGGTGCGCTCAGTCATCGGATTCGCGTAGCCCTCTAGCACAACGAGAGCAGTGGTTCGCGACGGATGTGTCGCCGCATACAGCGCACCCGTCGCGACCGCGCCGACCTGTGCGAGCAGGACCGCTTCGCGACTCCCCAGAGCATCGAGGACTGCCGTGATGCTGTCGGCCCATAGCTCCATGGTGGGCAGCGCGCCGCCGTTGATGGGATCGGACGCTCCGGTGCCGGGTTGGTCGAAGATGATCAGGCGACCGAGCGACGTGATTGCTTGGAGCCATCCTTGAAGGACTGGTTGTTCGGAGACCTCCTCACAGTTACTGAACCAAGCGGGGACAAGCACTATGTCGCGAGCGCCGGGGGGCGACGCGCGATAGGCGACCCGCAGGCCACCGTTCATTGCATAACGCGTCTCCGAGAACATTGCCCGGAGGTTCAGGGAAGGTCTTCGGGTCCGAATTGCTCGCGCGGTACCACCACCATCGGCACGTCGAGCACCCGCAGCATCTTGGCCGCCTTCGAGCCGAGGAACAGTCGCCGCGGCGCGCCGAGCCGACTCGACCCGACCATGATCAAGTCTCCGTCGCGCCACTCCAGCTTGCCCACCGCCTCCTCGATCGTCGCACCCTCCACAATCGTCGACGTCACCGGAAAGCCCTCCGGCAGCTCTGATTTCGCCAACTCAAGAACGTGATGGGCGTGGGCGAGGGCATGCTCCCGCACCGCATCGCCGTCGCCGCGGAGCACTCCGAAGGTCGGATCCAGTGCCACCAGCGACACCAACCGTAGCGGTGATCCTGCTGCCTGGCTGAAGCGAACAGCTATGTCTAACAACGCATCTGCGCCTTCACGCTCACCGATCGCACACGTCGTCTCCCGCACACGGTCGACGGGTGAATTCCTGGTACCCCGAGGCGCTACAGCTACCGGCAACGGCGCCGAGTGCAACAGCCCGTTGACCACCGACCCCAGCGAAAAGCTGCCCGCCAGGCCGCCCGAGCCGCCGACGATGATCATGTCTGCCTCGACCCGCGCGGCTTCCTGGATCAGCCCCTCGGCCGCCGAGTCATCGACGCGGACGTGGTTGCGCGCCACGATCTCGGCCGGCACCGACGCGCGGGCCTCCTCCAACCACTGCTCGGCCTGCGCGACGAGATGCTTCTCGAAATCCCCGACCGGCTTGATGGACGGCACCACCCGGTCCGGCGGCAGCACCATGCACAGGTCGAGTTCGGCACCCAGCGTGCGCGCAAGCCGCACACCGAGCGCCAGCGCATCTGCACCGCCGGGAGTGGCCAGATATCCAACGACAAGCCTCATGGTCGATCATCCTTCCAACCTGAAGTGACGCACGCCCGTGGATCGACCAAATGCGCGTCAGTCGCGATACTCGGCGGCACCGTCCTCGAGGACGAGCCGTGAGTTCGACCCGTCGGGTTCGGCCGCTTCCGTACGGAACACCGCGCGACCCGCCTCGGTCCGCCAGATCGAGGTGCTCAGTGTCTCCCCCGGGAACACCGGCGAGGTGAACCTGGCGTCGATGGCGCTGACCTTCGTCGCGTCACCGCCACCGAGTTCGGCGACCAGCGCGCGACCCGCCACGCCGTAGCTGCACAGACCGTGCAGAATCGGCTTCGGGAAGCCGGCCAACTCCCGCGCGAACCATGGATCGCTGTGCAGCGGGTTCCGATCACCCGACAGCCGGTAGATCAACGCTTGATCTTCACGCGTGGACAAGGCAATTCGCGCGTCGGGCTCGCGGTCGGGTATCTCCGGAGCGGCAGGGCGCTGCCCCGGTTGCCCGCCGAATCCGCCCTCACCGCGGATGACCGCGGTGGTGAAGGTCTCGGCGACGACCTTCGATGTGTCGGGGTCGGTGCCCGTCGCCTTGAGCATGACGATCGCGTTCTTGCCCTCACCCTTGTCCTGGATGTCGGCGACCTCGGCCACGACGCTGAGCTTGCCCGCCGGCTTCAGCGGCTCATACAGCCGGATCCCCTGTGACCCGTGCAGCAGCATCGCGAAATTGAATGAGCCGATCAGGCCCGCCGCCGCGAACGGCAGGCAGGCGATCACCGCGTAGGTGGGTAGCACCTGCTGCTCGATGCCGTGACTGTTTTCGGTGGTGAACGCCAGATCAGCGGTGCCCGCGCCGACGCCCAGTGCGTACAGCAGCGTGTCGCGGTCGGTCCATTCGAACAGTTGTGGGTCGGTCTTGGCGCCGATGGCGTTGGGGTCGAGAGGCATACCCCGCACGATATCTGCATTGACGTCTCGGCCGCGGCGGTCCACGATGGCTCGCATGCGCTATGTCGTTACCGGCGGTACCGGGTTCATCGGCCGACGGGTCGTGACGCGTTTGTTGGCCCGCAGCAGCGACGCCGAGGTGCTGGTGCTCGTCAGGCGCGCCTCGCTGTCGCGGTTCGAGCAATTGGCCACGACCTGGGGTGACCGGGCGAAACCCCTGGTCGGCGACCTCGGCGAACCGGACCTCGGACTCACGCCTGACGACCTCACCGACATCGGCGCCGTCGACCATGTCGTGCATTGCGGCGCGGTCTACAACATCACCGCCTCCGACGCCGACCAGCGCGCAGCCAACGTCGACGGGACCCGCGCGGTGGTCGACCTGACGTTGCGGCTCGACGCGACGCTGCACCATGTGTCGTCGATCGCGGTCGCAGGCACTTTCCGCGGTGAGTTCACCGAGGACGACTTCGACGTCGGCCAGGACCTGCCCACCCCGTATCACCGCACCAAGTTCGAGGCCGAGGAGATTGTCCGGAGCACCCCTGAGTTGCGGTACCGGGTCTACCGCCCCGCCGTCGTCGTCGGCGATTCGCGCACCGGCGAGATGGACAAGATCGACGGCCCGTACTACTTCTTCCCGATGCTCGCGAAGCTTGCCAAGCTGCCATCGATCACGCCGATCGCCCTTCCTGACACCGGCCAAACCAACCTCGTTCCAGTCGACTATGTGGCTGACGCGTCCGTCGCACTGATGCACCTGCCCGACCGTGACGGCCAAACCTTCCACCTCACGGCACCGAGAACGATTGGGCTGCGCGGCATCTACCGCGCCGTGACCAAGCCCGCCGGGCTTCCACCGCTGCGCGCCTCCTTGCCCCGTTCCACCGCCACGCCCCTGCTGAAGGCCACCGGCCGTGCCAAGGTGGTGCGCAACGTGGTTGCCGCCCAACTCGGACTGCCCGCCGAGATCCTCGACGTGGTCGGCCTGATGCCGACGTTCACCGCCGAACGGACCTCAGAAGCCTTGCGGGGCACGGGGATCGCGGTCCCTGAGTTTGCCGAGTACGCCCCGGCGCTGTGGCGCTATTGGGCCGACCATCTCGACCCCGACCGGGCACGGCGCGACGACCCGGCCGGTCCGCTCGTTGGCAAGCACGTGATCGTCACCGGCGCATCGAGCGGGATCGGCCGGGCTTCGGCCATCACGATCGCCGAACGCGGCGCGACCGTATTCGCGTTGGCGCGCAACGCCGATGCGCTCGACGACCTGGTCGCCGAGATCCGGGCCAGCGGCGGACAAGCCCACGCGTTCACCTGCGACGTCACCGACTCCACATCGGTCGAGAGCACCGTCAAGGACATCCTCGGCCGGTTCGACCACGTCGACTATCTGGTGAACAACGCCGGCCGCTCGATCCGTCGCTCGGTGATCGCCTCGACCGACCGGCTACACGACTACGAGCGCGTGATGGCGGTCAACTACTTCGGCGCGGTGCGGATGGTCCTTGCGCTGCTGCCGCATTGGCGCGAACGGCGGTTTGGCCACGTGGTCAACGTGTCGAGCGCCGGTGTGCAGGCGCGCAATCCGAAGTACAGCTCATACCTCCCGACGAAGGCTGCGCTCGACGCGTTCGCCGATGTGGTCGCGACCGAGACGCTGTCCGACCACATCACGTTCACCACGATCCACATGCCGTTGGTACGCACGCCGATGATCGTGCCGTCGCGCCGGCTCAACCCCGTGCCCCCGATCAGCGCCGAACACGCCGCGGCCATGGTGGTGCGCGGGCTGATCGAGAAGCCGGCGCGTATCGACACACCGCTGGGCACGCTCGCCGACTTCGGCAACTACCTCACGCCGAAGCTCTCCCGGCGGGTGCTTCACCAGCTTTACCTCGGATATCCCGATTCTGCTGCGGCCCGCGGCATGCCGAGTCCCGCGTCGACCGCGCGGACACCGCGTCGCCCGAAGAAGCCCACGCGGCCTCTGCGCGTCCCGCGGCCGGTGAAGTCCGCGGCGCGCCTCGTCCCGGGTGTGCACTGGTAGCTATCGTTGGCAAGGTGACCCAGCCTGTCTTCGTCGACGTGGACACCGGCGTCGACGATGCGATGGCCCTGGCCTACCTTTTCGCCAGCGACGATGCCGAGGTGGTCGGCATCGCATCAACGGCAGGAAACGTTCCGGTACAACAGGTTTGCTGCAACAACCTCGGCCTGTTGGACCTGTGCCGAATGCCCGACATTCCCGTGTCCAAAGGATCCGAGCAGCCCGTCAGCTCTCCGTTGCGCACCGCAGAGGACACCCACGGGCCCGAGGGGATGGGGTATGCACAGTTGCCCGCCTCCGAGCGGGAGCTCACCGAGTACGACGCCGCCGAGGCGTGGGTGCGCGCCGCCCACGAACATCCCGGTGAACTGGTCGCGATCGCCGTCGGCCCGCTGACCAACCTAGCGCTGGCACTTCGCGCCGAGCCCACCCTTCCCACGCTGCTACGCCGGCTGGTCATCATGGGCGGCGCGTTCGACTACCGCGGCAACACGACCCCGGTCGCCGAATGGAACATCAGCGTGGATCCGGAAGCCGCCGCCGAGGTGTTCACCGGATGGACGGCGGCGTGGGGAGCCAAGAAGCCCATCCACCTGCCAATTGTGTTGGGCCTGAACCTGACCGAACACATCGCGATGACGCCGGCCCTGTTGAACCGGCTCGCGGAGGAGGCCGGCACGGGATCGGTGGCGATGAGCGTGTCCGACGACCGCGGTACCCGATCGACGTCAGGCAATCCGCTGATCGCGGTGCTTCAGGACGCGATGCGGTTCTACTTCGAGTTCCATTTCGACCAGGGCGAGGGCTATCTGGCCCATCTGCACGATCCGCTGGCCGCTGCCGTGGCGCTGGACCCCGACCTCGTCACCTACCGGCCCACCACCGTCGACGTCGAGTTGACGGGCACGTTGACCCGCGGCATGACCATCGCCGATTGGAGCAACCGGTGGGGCCGGGAACCCAACGCGCTCATCGGTGTTGACGTCGACCCGGGAGCATTTTTCGACCGGTTCATTGCGCGCGTCGGTGCATTGGCCGCAAAGCTCAGCTGACGAACACCCCGATCACGACGGCCAGGAACAACAGCAGGAAAATCGCGATCGCGATGACGCTGACGACGGCTGTCGGTGTCCACCGGTGCCGCGGCCGCGACTCGACGGCGCCCACACCGGAGATCTGGTCGGAGTCGGGCGGCGTTGACCCCGGCGGCACTCCACCACCGGGTTCGAGGTCCGGCGTATTGGACGGTTCTGGATCGGGCGGTATGGCGGTCATCGACGATACGGGTACCCCCTCACGCGGTCGTCATTCATAAATCCCTTCGACGTACCACCGCCGCTGCCGGTAACACAGCAGCAAGGCCTGCCCCGGCCGGGCATCGCGCGAGGACCCGTCGTCGAGCAACACCTGTGCGCGGGCGGTGCGGCCGGCTTTGCGGCCTTCCGGATCCCACCACCGTTCGTCGACCGGCCACGGCCCCGCCCACCAAGCCAATCTGCCCGCCTTGACGGCCTTGCCCGGCGCGTCCAACCGCGCCGGGTCGGTGGAGAACAGGCCCCGGGCGGTCACCCGCACCGGACGGCCGTCGGCGTCGAACAACTCGACCGGATCGTCGAGCAGCACGGTCGGCGACGGTTCGGGTAGCTGGCCGGGCCACGGCTGATGCGGATCGGCCCGCGGCACCTGCTCATCCCCCAGCGGTGTGAACGTGATGCGCTCGGCCGGGCCCCGACCACCGCTGAGCACCGGAACCTGCACCGCCTCCGGTCCGAGCAGACCCTGCACGCGCACCAGCGCGCGGCGGGCGCGCAGGCGATCCTCCTCACCGACCTCGCCCCACAGCGGCAGCTGCAGCGCCTCGGCCGAGACCACCTCCACCGGGCGCAACCGGATCACCGTGATGGGTGCGGTGGGCCGGTCGTTGGGGTTGCGCCTGTTCAGCCAGCCGTCGAGCTGCCAACGCACCCGGTCGGCGGTGGCGTCCTCGGTCAGCGGTTCGGCGCAACGCCAAACGCGTTCCAGCTCTTCACCATTGGCGGTGCAGGCGCGGATGGCCAGCCGGGTGCACCCTACACCGGACGCGGCCAGGGTGCGGTGCAGGTCGGCGGCCAGCGACCGGCCGGCGAAAGCGGCGGCGTCCACCCGGTCGATCGGCGGATCACAGTCCATGACGGCGTCGAGTTCGGGATCGGGGGCCCGGCCGGACGGACCGCGGGTGGGCTCGCCGCGGGCGAATTGGTGTGCGGCCACCGCGTCGACCCCGAACCGCGAGGCCACGTCGCTGCGGGACAGCACGGCGAACTGCCCGATATTACGAATTCCCATGCGCCACAGCAGATCCACCAGGTCTTCCCGACCCGGGGCGGCCAGGCTGGGCTCGGTGGCCAACTGGCGGATCGACAGCGCCGACAGGAACAGCGCATCTTGTCCGGGCTCTACGATCCGCCCCGCCCGCGCGGCGAAGACCGCAGTCGGCAACTGGTCGGCGACCCCCACCTGACATTCGGCTCCGGCGGCGGCCACCGCGTCGACCAACCGCTCAGCGGCGGTTTGTTCGGATCCGAAGTAGCGGGCCGCGCCCCGGACCGGCAGCACCAGCAGGCCCGGCCGCAACACCTCGGCACGCGGCACCAAGTCGTCCACCGCGATCGTGACGTTTTCGAAGTGGCGGGCATCGCGCGCCGGATCGGCGGTGGCCACATGCAGTTCCGGGCACCGCGCTTGGGCTTCCCGGCGACGTAACCCGCGTCGCACTCCCGCCGATCGGGCCGAGGCCGAGCAGGCGATGACCCGATTGGCCAGCGTGACCGCGACCGGGGCGGTCGGCGGCAGGTCGGCCGCGGCCGCCGCTGCGACGGCCGGCCAGTCCATGCACCAGATGGCCAAAACGCGCGACACTCATCCGCCTACCGCGCGGACGGAACCGAACGACCGCCCCCAGGCCCGGGTGGCCAGCCGTACCCGGCTGATCCGGCCGAACCCCGGACGGCCCCGCCCGGTGATCTCATAGCCGCGCACCGCGGCCTCCAACCGGGCCGACGCACCCTGCCAGTCGCCACCGGCGACCAGCAGCGTGCAGCCCTTCTGGCGGGCCCGGGCCACCACCGCCCGCGCGCGGGTGGCCGGCACCGACCGGCCGCCCAGGCCGAGCACCACCAGATCCATACCGTCCATCAGCACGGCGGCGACCTCGACCGGATCGGCGCCCGGTTCGGGGATGACCGCGATCCGGCTCAGGTCGGCGCCCATCTCCACGGCCGCCAGCAGGCCGACGTCGGGTTGGCCCACGATCGCGGCGTGCCCGCCCTCCGCCGTCACCGCCGCGACCATGCTCAGTGGCAGCGACCGGGCACCCGAGACCACCGCCACCGTCCCGCGCGGCAACGGCGCCGGAAGCAGCCCATCCAGCGATTCGGGCATCGGCAGCAAAGTTTCCGAGGCCGGAAGCGCCTCGCTCGTCGGCAACGTTCCACGACGGCTGCCGCCCACCTTGCTGGATACCGCCGCAATCTTGCGACGCAGGTGTTCTACCTGCTCAGCGCGGGTAAGCTGACGCTGATCCAGGTTCACGGCAGCTGTCACAACAGCACCTCCGGCATCGTCTGTCACATCAGTTTTTCGAACGCTTGTTCGATACTCCGAGTAAACACCCACCCACCGACAGCGTCAAGCGGGTTCAGTCGGTCACAGGATGGAAAGCAGAGGGAGAACTACTCCCACTCGATGGTGCCGGGCGGTTTGCTCGTCACGTCCAGCACCACCCGGTTGACCTCGGCCACCTCGTTGGTGATGCGGGTCGAGATGCGTTCGAGGACTTCGTACGGCACGCGGGTCCAGTCGGCGGTCATCGCGTCCTCACTGGAAACCGGGCGCAGCACGATCGGATGTCCATAGGTTCGGCCATCACCCTGCACCCCCACCGAACGGATGTCGGCGAGCAGGACGACGGGACACTGCCAGATCTGGTTGTCGAGCCCGGCGGAGGTCAGCTCCTCACGAGCGATCGCATCGGCGCGACGCAGCGTCTCCAGCCGCGCGGCAGTGACCTCGCCGACGATCCGAATGCCCAGCCCCGGACCCGGAAACGGTTGGCGCGCAACGATTTCCTCGGGAAGACCGAGCTCGCGACCCACCGCACGGACCTCGTCCTTGAACAACAGCCTCAGCGGCTCGACCAGTGTGAACTTCAGGTCGTCTGGCAGGCCCCCGACGTTGTGGTGGCTCTTGATGTTCGCGGTGCCCGACCCTCCGCCAGACTCCACGACGTCGGGATACAGCGTGCCCTGCACCAGGAATTCGACGTCAGGCCCACCCCCCTCGACAAGGCCCCGCACCGCCCCTTCGAACGCCCGGATGAACTCCCGTCCGATGATCTTGCGCTTGCCCTCGGGGTTGGTCACCCCGGTCAACGCCTCGAGGAACCGGTCGGCGACGTCGACGGTGACCAGGTTGGCGTGCGTGGCGGCGACGAAGTCGCGCTGCACCTGGGCCCGCTCCCCAGCCCGCAGCAGGCCGTGGTCGACGAACACGCACGTCAACCGGTCGCCGATGGCCCGCTGCACCAGTGCCGCGGCGACCGCGGAGTCCACGCCGCCCGACAGTCCGCAGATGGCCCGCCCCTCACCGATCTGCTCGCGGACCTGTTCGACGAGCGCGTCGGCGATGTTGGCCGGCGTCCAGGTCGAGTCGATCCCCGCGAACTCGTGCAGGAAACGGCTCAGCACCTGCTGGCCGTGCGGGGTGTGCATCACCTCGGGGTGGTACTGCACGCCTGCCAACCGACGGCCGCGATGCTCGAACGCCGCGACCGGGGCACCGCTGCTGGCGGCCACCACCTCGAAGCCGTCGGGCGCCTCGGTCACCGCGTCGCCGTGACTCATCCACACCGGCTGGGTGGACGGCAGATCCGAATGAAGCTCTCCGCCAGTGACTTTCAGCTCTGTGCGACCGTACTCGCGGGTTCCGGTCCGCGCGACGGTGCCGCCGAGCACCTGCGCCATCGCCTGAAAGCCGTAGCAGATTCCGAACACCGGTACGTCGAGATCGAACAGTTCCGGGTTCAGTTGCGGGGCGCCGTCCTCATAGACACTGGCCGGCCCTCCGGAGAGCACGATGGCCTGCGGGTCGCGCGCCTTGATCTCCTCGACACTGGCGGTGTGCGGAATCACCTCCGAATACACCCGCGCCTCGCGGACCCGTCGGGCGATCAGCTGCGCATACTGCGCTCCGAAGTCGACAACCAGTACGGGCCGGGGAGATCCTGATGTCACTCGGTCAGTCTAGTTGGCGGCGACGACGTCACACGTGCAGCGCGGTGAACGGCTCAAACGGCAAGTTGCGCACAACGAACCACGCCATTGTCAGCACCAACGCCACCGGCGCCGACCACCGAAGGTGCTGCCAACTGCGCACCGGTCTGCCTGCCAAGGACCCGTAGAGCCAGCTCCCGTACGCCCACAGCAAGAAGGCCAACCCGAGCGCGCCGAGCGCGTTGAACCGGACCGCCGCGGCGACGTCGAGATGCAGCAGCGAGTAGATCATCCGCAGGCTCCCGCACCCGGGGCAGTCGATGCCGAGCAGCGCCTTGGTCGGGCAAACCGGGAGTATCCCGCCGGGAACGGTCGGATCCGCCAACCAGATCGCCGCGCACCCGCCCACCGCGGCGGTGGCGACCGCCAACGGCGCGGCGAGCGAGCGCACGTGCATCACATGTAGGCCAGTCCGCCGCCCGCCACCCCGATGATGAGATAGATGACGATGACGATCGCGCCGGCGATCGCGCCCCAGATCGCCCACTTCTTGGCATCATCGGACGCCTTCTGCGCCTGGGCGTACTGGCCCTGCGCCCACAACCCGTTCACCTTGGCGGCGTTGATGATCGACACGATGCCAAACGGTAAGCAGCACAACACCGTAACGAGGATGCCCCACACGAGGTTGCTGTCGGGCTGCTGTGCCGGGTAGCCACCGGGCGGTGGACCATAACCCTGCGGCGGTGGTGGCGGAGGCTGAGGCGGATAGGTCATGGGGTCCCTTTTCTCGAGTAGCACCCTGTCGAACCGACAAGCTCGCTCAATATAAGGCAATTGTTTGCTGAGTGCGTCGATTTCAAATCGCTGCAGTAGGTTCATCGGTGCGCAGGTATGTCTGCGCGCAATAACGGGAATGGGTGTCTTTGTGCCTGAAACCGAAAGACTGGGTCTACCTCCTGGGATTCGCGCCGCACTGTTCGATCTCGACGGCGTGTTGACCGACACCGCCAGCGTGCACAAGAAGGCGTGGAAGGCGATGTTCGACGACTTTCTGCGGGACCGCGCCGAGCGGACCGGCGAGCCGTTCACCCCGTTCGACATCGAGGCCGACTATCTGACCTACGTGGACGGGAAGAAGCGCGAAGACGGGGTGCGGTCGTTTCTGTCCAGCCGGGGCATCGAGTTGCCCGAAGGCGATCCCGACGATCGGCCACCGCAAGCGACGGTTCACGGGCTGGGTAACGCGAAGAACGACTTGTTCCAACAGATCCTGCGCACCGACGGCGTCGAGGTGTTCGAGGGCTCACGCCGCTATCTGGAGGCGGCCTCGGCAGCGGGCCTGGGCATCGCGGTGGTGTCGTCCAGCGCCAACACCCGCGAGGTGCTCGAAATGACTGGGCTTGCGCGTTTCGTCCAGCACCGGGTGGACGGTGTCGTGCTGCGTGAGGAGAACATCGCGGGAAAACCCGCACCCGATTCGTTTCTGCGCGCGGCGCAGCTCCTCGGCGTGAAGCCCGAAGAGGGCGCCGTGTACGAAGACGCACTCTCCGGGGTGGCGGCAGGACGGGCCGGAGGATTCGGCCTGGTGGTCGGCGTCGACCGGGTAGGCCACGCAGACGCGTTGCGGCACAACGGGGCTGACATCGTGGTCACCGACCTTGCGGAAATGCTCACATGAGCCTGCACGACGACATCTACCCCGTGGAACCGTGGCAGGTGCGGGAGCGATCCCTCGATCTCGACGTGCTCGCACAATCGGAGTCGTTGTTCGCGCTGTCGAACGGCCACATCGGCTTGCGTGGGAATCTCGACGAAGGCGAACCGCACGCCTTGCCCGGCACTTACCTCAATTCGTTTTACGAATGTCGCCCCCTTCCGTACGCCGAGGCGGGATACGGCTGGCCCGAGGACGGGCAGACAATCGTCAACGTCACCAACGGCAAGTTGATGCGCCTGCTGGTCGACGACGAACCGTTCGACGTGCGTTACGGGGAGCTGCTCGACCACGAACGCATTCTGGATTTTCGGGCCGGCACGCTCACACGAACCGCGTGCTGGCGTTCTCCGGCGGGCAAGAAGATCAAAGTCGCTTCCACGCGAATCGTTTCGCTTACGCAGCGCAGTGTCGCGGCCATCGAGTACATCGTCGAGGCGCATGACGAATTCGCCCGTGTCACGGTGCAATCGGAACTGGTGGCCAACGAGGAGTTGCCGCCGTCGACGAATGACCCGCGGGTATCGGCCGTCCTGGAAAGGCCGTTGGAGCCGGTGCAGCACGAGCACAGCGAACATGGCGCGATCCTGTTGCACCGCACCCGTGGGAGCAACCTGATGATGGCGGCGGCGATGGACCACGACATCGAGGTTCCCGGTCGTGTCGAGGTGGACACCGGCGCGGGGCACGACTGGGCCAACACGACGGTCATCTGCGGTCTTCGCCCCGGACAGCGGCTCCGCATCGTCAAGTACCTCGCCTACGGATGGTCCAGCCTGCGGTCGCGACCGGCACTGCGCGACCAGGCGGCGGCCGCGCTCAGCAGCGCGCGCTACACCGGCTGGCAGGGGTTGCTGGATGCCCAGCGGGCCTACCTCGACGATTTCTGGGACGGTGCGGACGTCGAGGTGGAGGGCGACCCCGACTGTCAGCAGGCGGTGCGGTTCGCCCTCTTCCACATCCTGCAGGCCAGCGCGCGCGCCGAGCGCCGGGCGATTCCCGGTAAGGGTCTGACCGGGACGGGCTATGACGGCCACGCGTTTTGGGACACCGAGGGTTTCGTCCTGCCGGTCCTGACCTACACCCATCCCTCGGCGGCGGCCGACGCGTTGCGCTGGCGCGCCTCGATTCTTCCGCTGGCCAAGGAGCGAGCGACGCTGCTGGACCTCGGCGGCGCCGCATACCCGTGGCGCACCATCCGCGGCGAGGAGTGCTCGGCCTACTGGCCGGCAGGGACCGCGGCCTTTCACGTCAACGCCGCCATCGCCATGGCGTTCGAGCGCTACCGCATTGTCACAGGCGACCATTCGCTGGAAGTCGAGTGCGGGCTCAAGGTCCTCATCGAGACCGCGCGGCTGTGGGCGTCGCTCGGTCATCACGATCGTCATGGGGTGTGGCACGTCGACGGGGTGACGGGCCCGGACGAGTACACGGCCATCGTGCGCGACAACGTATTCACCAACCTGATGGCGGCAGCCAATCTTCGGGCAGCTGCCGACGCGTGTGCGCGCAACGTCGACGCCGCCCAGGCGGCCGGCGTCACCACCGAAGAGATGGCTGCCTGGCGCCACGCCGCCGACGCTGTCCACATCCCGTTCGACGAAGAACTGGGCGTGCATCCGCAGTGCGAGGGTTTCACGACGCTGCGCGAGTGGGACTTCACCGCCAACACGGTCTACCCCCTGCTGATGCACGAACCCTACGTCCGGCTCTACCCGGCCCAGGTGATCAAACAGGCGGACCTGGTATTGGCGATGCATTGGCAGGGCCATGCGTTCACCGCAGAACAAAAGGCCCACAACGTCGACTACTACGAACGGCGCACCACTCGGGATTCGTCGCTGTCGGCGTGTACGCAGGCGGTGATGTGCGCAGACGTCGGTCATCTCGAGCTCGCCCACGACTACGCCTACGAGGCGGCGATGATCGACCTGCGCGATCTCCACCACAACACCCGCGACGGCCTGCACATGGCATCGCTCGGCGGCGCGTGGGCGGCGATGGTGGCGGGATTTGGCGGGCTACGTGACGACGAAGGGGTGCTCGAACTCAACCCGCGGCTTCCCGACGGGATCTCTCGACTCCGATTCCGGTTGCGATGGAGGAACTTTCGTCTCACAGTCGATGCCGATCACGACGAGGTCACCTATACGCTGCGCGACGGCCCGCAGGGCGAGCTGTTGATCCGCCACGCCGGCGAGGACCTGCAGCTGGAATCACGGCAACCCACGACCGTTCCGGTCAACCACTGCCGGCCGCTGCTGCCGACTCCTGCGCAGCCGCCCGGGCGGGAGCCGTTGCGTCGGCGACCGACCTAGCCGGTGCGCTTCATGCCATCTGTTTGTGACCTGGCAGCCCGCCGGTCGCCTCGAACACCACGCGCTTGCCGATCTCGACGGCGTGGTCGGCGAACCGTTCGTAGTAGCGGCCGAGCAGCGCGACGTCGACGGCCGAACACACCCCGTCCTGCCACTTGTGGTCGATCAGCAGCGTGAACAGGTGCCGGTGCTCGGCGTCGACGGCGTCGTCCTCGTCGCGCAGCCGAGCGGCCTTGTCCGGGTCCCGCGACAGCAGCACCTCCTGCGCCGTCTTCGCCAGCTGCACCGCGCGCGAACCCATTTCGGCGAAGCTCGCGCGTACGTCGGACGGCAGCGCGCAATCGGGGTGGCGCAACCGCGAGATGCCGGCCACGTGGGCCGCCAGCGCACCCA
This sequence comes from Mycobacterium sp. GA-1199, assembly GCF_001500045.1. GTDB lineage: Bacteria > Actinomycetota > Actinomycetes > Mycobacteriales > Mycobacteriaceae > Mycobacterium. The sequence continues at coordinate 309,462 of NZ_LQIX01000001.1, read as the reverse complement.
TCCGGTCGATGTCCGCGGCGATGTGAATGGAGCCGACCACGGTGCGCAGGTCACTGGCGACGGGCTGTTGCAGCGCAAGAATCCGCAGCGCGGCCTCCTCGGCCCGCCGGTTGAGCGCGATGATGTGCTCATGGTCGGCGATGACCTGCTCCGCGAGCGAGAGATCCGCATCGAGCAGGGCCTGCGTAGCGCGCTCGAGCGCGCTGACCGCCAGCCCGCACATGTCGCCGAGCTGAGCACTCAGCGCGGCCAATTGCTCCTGATACGCGGTCCGCACCGGCTTTAGTTACCCGGATCGGTCGATTCTCAACCGGCCGAGGTGACCGGTTGGATCGGCAACCAGCGCAGCGCCGCCGGCGCATGGGCCGGAACGACGGGGTTCTGCGGCGCAACCGGTTCCAACCGACGGTACGGCTGCCCCTGCTCCGGTCGCAGGTCCTGCTCACCCTTGTTCGGCCACAGCGACGCCGCGCGTTCGGCCTGGGCGGTGATCGAAAGTGACGGATTCACACCGAGATTCGCCGAGATCGACGCACCGTCGTGCACCGAGAGCGTCGGATAGCCGTACACCCGGTGATACGGGTCGATGACACCGTGCTGCGGATCGTCGCCGATGGCGGCGCCGCCGAGGAAGTGCGCGGTGAGCGGGATGTTGAACAACTCGCCCCAGGTGCCGCCCGCGACGCCGTCGATCTTCTCGGCGATTCGGCGGGTGACCCGATTGCCGACCGGGATCCACGTGGGGTTGGGCGCCCCGTGGCCCTGTTTGCTCAGATAGCGCCTGATCCCCAGTTTGTTTCGCTTGGTGAACGTGGTGATCGAATTGTCGAGGTGCTGCATGACCAGAGCGATCAACGTGCGTTCGCTCCACCGCCGGACGTTGAGCAACCGGATGGTGCCGCGAGGATCCTTGCGCGCGTTGATGAACAGCTGTTTCCACCGCGGCGTGTCCGAGCCTTCGGGTCCGTCACCGTCGGTCATCAGCGTCTGCAACAGGCCCATGGCGTTGGAGCCCTTGCCGTAGCGCACGGGCTCGATGTGGGTGTCCGAGGTGGGGTGGAACGACGAGGTGATCGCCACCCCGTGCGTCAGGTTCAGGTCGTCGGACACCTCGAAACGTCCAGCGCCGACGATGGATTCGGAGTTGGTGCGGGTCAGCACACCGAGCTTGTCGGACAGGTTGGGCAGCTTGCCCTTGTCGCGCATCTTGAACAGCAGCCGCTGCGTGCCCCAGGTGCCGGCCGCCAGCACCAAGTGCGATGCGGTGAAGGTGCGCTTCTGCTTGCGGACCCAGCGACCTGTCCGGACGGTGTGCACATTCCACAGCCCGTCGGGACGCTGCTCGAAACCGGTCACCGTGGTCATCGGGTGGATCTCTGTCCCGAACTTCTCGGCCAGGTACAGATAGTTCTTGACCAGCGTGTTCTTCGCGTTGTGCCGGCAGCCGGTCATACATTCGCCCACCTCGATGCATCCCCTGCGCGCGGGCCCGGCACCGCCGAAGTACGGATCGGGCACGGTTTCGCCGGGCGCTTTGGTGCCGTCGGGGCCGAAGAAGACGCCGACGGGCGTCGGCACGAACGTATCGCCGACGCCCATCTCCTCGGCGACCTCCTTGACCACGCGGTCGGCGTCGGTGAACGTCGGGTTGGTGACGACGCCGAGCATGCGCTGCGCCTGGTCGTAGTGCGGCATCAGCTCCGCGCGCCAGTCGGTGATGTTCTTCCACTGCGGGTCGTTGAAGAACGGGTCCGGCGGTACGTAGAGCGTGTTGGCGTAGTTGAGCGATCCGCCCCCGACGCCCGCACCGGCCAAGATCATCACGTTGCGCAGCAGGTGGATTCGCTGGATGCCGTACATGCCGAGTTGCGGCGCCCACAGGAACTTGCGCAGATTCCACGAGGTCTTGGCGAAGTCCTCGTCGGCGAAGCGCCTGCCGGCTTCGAGCACCCCGACGCGGTAGCCCTTTTCGGTGAGCCGCAGCGCCGTGACGCTGCCGCCGAACCCCGAACCGATCACCAGGACGTCGTAGTCAGGTTTCATGCGTCCAGTATGGCGTTACCGAGGGGTAACTTCCTAGCCGATCAGATCGCGACGGCGGTACCGCAGATGCCGCAGACCTCGAATTGGCGACGGTTCCAGCGCGCCACCGGGATGAAGAACAGCGAGAACTGCTTGAACTCGCGGACCCGCGACCATTGCGTGGTGTTGTGACAGCGTGGGCAGGTTCTGACCTCTCCCGCACCGAGGTGCTTCTGCTTGGTGCCGTAACTGAAGAGGAAGAAGAACACCTCGTCCAGCGTAGGCGCAAAAACTCAGCTCCCTACCGTCAGGCCGACCTTCTGGAATTCCTTGAGATCGCAGTACCCGGCCTTGGCCATCGAACGTCGCAGCCCACCGACCAGGTTCAGCGAGCCGAACGGATCGTCCGACGGTCCGGTCAGCACCTGCTCCAGCGACGGGCGTTCACCCATCGCGACCTGCAGCAACGCGCCCCGCGGCAGCGACGGATGCGCGGCGGCGGCGGGCCAGTACCAGCCCTCGCCCAGCGCTTCGGCCGACGTGGCCAGCGGCGTTCCGAGCACCACCGCATCGGCGCCGCAGGCGATGGCTTTGGCCAGATCACCGGAGGTGTGCATGTCGCCGTCGGCCAGGACGTGGACGTAGCGCCCGCCGGTCTCGTCGAGGTACTCGCGGCGTGCGGCGGCGGCGTCGGCGATCGCGGTGGCCATCGGAACGCTGATCCCGAGAACCTCGTCGCTGGTGGTGACACCGCTGGTCGAGCCGTAGCCGACGATGACGCCGGCCGCACCGGTCCTCATCAGGTGCAGCGCGGTGCGGTGGTCGAGGACGCCGCCCGCCACCACGGGCACGTCGAGTTCGGAGATGAAGGTCTTGAGGTTCAGCGGTTCACCGTCCGAGGCCACCCGCTCGGCGGAGATGATCGTGCCCAGGATGACGAGCAGGTCGATCCCCGCGGCGAGCAGTGTCGGCGTCAATGCGCGGGCGTTCTGCGGGCTGACCCGCACCGCCGTCGTCACACCGGCCTCGCGGATGCGGGCCACGGAGGCGCCCAGTAGATCCGGGTCCAGCGGGGCGGCGTGGAACTGCTGTAGAAGCCGGATCGCGGCCGACGGTTCCAGCTCTTTTTCGGCCGCCTCGATCACCTGCGCGATCTTGGCTTCGACATCCGCGTGCCGACCGATCAGCCCCTCGCCGTTGAGCACACCGAGCCCGCCCAGCCGACTCATCTCGATGGCGAACTCCGGGGACACCAGCGCGTCGGTGGGGTGGGCCACCACCGGGATCTCGAACCGGTAGGCGTCCAGCTGCCAGGCCGTCGAAACGTCCTGCGACGACCGGGTGCGCCGCGACGGCACGATGTTGACGTCGTCGAGTTCGTAGGTGCGGCGGGCGGTTCTGCCCATGCCGAGCTCAACCATGTCTCGCATGGCCAGTTTCTCCTGTCAGTACGTTCTGTCCTCGCGCAAGCGCTCGTCAGCGGGTGTAGTAGTTCGGCGCCTCGACCGTCATGGTGATGTCGTGCGGGTGGCTCTCCTTGAGACCCGCCGCAGTGATCTGAACGAACTGGGCCAGCTGCAACTGCTCGATCGTCGCCGACCCGGTGTACCCCATCGCCGCGCGCAGCCCGCCGGTGAGTTGGTGGATCACCGTCGCCAGCGGACCGCGGAACGGCACCCGGCCTTCGATCCCCTCGGGCACGAGCTTGTCCTCGCTGAGCACGTCGTCCTGGAAGTAGCGGTCCTTGGAGTAGGACCCGCGCAACGCCCCCGCAGCGCCGCGGCCCTGCATGGCGCCGAGCGACCCCATACCGCGATAGCTCTTGAACTGCTTGCCGTTGACGAAGATCAACTCGCCGGGCGACTCGGCGGTGCCCGCGAGCAGCGAACCCAGCATCGTCGTCGACGCGCCGGCGGCCAGGGCCTTGGCGATGTCGCCGGAATACTGCAGTCCACCGTCGGCGATGACCGGCACACCCGACGGTGCGCAGGCCGCGACGGCTTCCATGATCGCGGTGATCTGCGGCGCGCCGACGCCGGCCACCACGCGGGTGGTGCAGATCGAACCGGGCCCCACTCCGACCTTCACCGCGTCGGCACCGGCCTGCACCAGCGCGGCCGCCGCGGCACGTGTGGCGACGTTGCCGCCGATCACCTCGACCCGGTCGCCGACGGCGGCCTTGACCCGGCTCACCATGTCCAGCACACCGCGGTTGTGCGCGTGCGCGGTGTCCACCACCAGCACGTCGACACCCGCGTCCACCAGCGTCATCGCCCGCGTCCAGGCGTCGTCGCCGACACCGACGGCAGCCCCGACGAGCAGCCTGCCGTCCTTGTCCTTGGTCGACAACGGGAACTGTTCGGTCTTGACGAAGTCCTTGACGGTGATCAACCCGGTGAGCTTGCCGTGTCCGTCGACGATGGGGAGCTTCTCGATCTTGTTGCGGCGCAACAGACCTAGCGCCGCCTCCGCCGAAACGCCCTCGCGGGCGGTGATGAGCGGGGCCTTGGTCATGACCTCGGAGACCGGCTTGGACTGGTCCACCTCGAAGCGCATGTCGCGGTTGGTGATGATGCCGACCAGCTCGCCGGTGTCGTCGACGACGGGCAACCCGGAGATCCGGAACCGCGCGCACATCGCGTCGACCTCGGCCAGCGTGTTGTCCGGCGAGCAGGTGACCGGGTCGGTGACCATCCCCGCCTCGGAACGTTTGACCGTCTCGACCTGACCGGCCTGCTCGGCCACCGGAAGGTTGCGGTGCAGCACGCCCATGCCCCCGGCCCGGGCCATCGCGATCGCCATGCGCGACTCGGTGACGGTGTCCATCGCGGAACTCACCAGCGGCACCTTGAGGCGGATCTTCCTCGTCAACTGGCTCGAGGTGTCGGCGGTCGCGGGTACCACGTCGGAGGCGGCGGGCAGCAGAAGCACGTCGTCGAAGGTCAGGCCGAGCATGGCGACTTTCGTCGGGTCATCCCCGCCGGTGGGCACCGGCACCGCGATGGGGATGCTGCTTTCGGCGATCGACATGGCGGGGGCCTCCAGATACAAACGCAGCCGAACACTGTCGTCGAGCTGAGAAACCATCCTATCGGCTGTGGGCCGGCATCCCGGTCTCACGTGCCATGACGCACATAACTATTCATAGGTCGACGACGTGGGCGCGACGGCTAGCGTTATCCCCGCTCCGCTGCGTAGTGTGGACTCGTGCGTGACCACCTGCCCCCGGGTTTGCCACCGGACCCGTTCGCCGATGACCCGTGCGACCCTTCGGCTGCCCTCGACGCGCTCGAGCCAGGCCAGCCGCTGGACCCGCAGGAGCGGACGGCGGTCGAGGCCGATCTCGCCGATCTGGCGGTGTACGAGGCGCTTCTGGCGCACAGGGGCATCCGCGGACTGGTCGTGTGCTGTGACGAATGCCAGCAGGATCACTATCACGACTGGGACATGCTGCGCGCCAACCTGCTGCAACTGCTGGTCGATGGCACGGTGCGCCCGCACGAGCCGGCCTATGATCCCGAACCCGATGCCTACGTGACGTGGGATTACTGCCGCGGCTACGCCGACGCCTCCCTCAACGAGGCGACGTCGGAGTCCGACGGCTACCGCTGACTAGCTGGGATCCTCGACTGCGTCCGGCACGGTCACCGTCGTGACGGCCGTCCTCGGTGCCGGTGCCTCCACAGTTGGTTGCTGCGACGTCGGCGCGGCCGACGGCAACTCATCCTCCTGCTGCTCGAACACCGACGGTGGAGACGACGGTGTCGGAAGCTGAACTCGAGTGCTCGGAGTCGGTAGCGGCGCATCCGCCGTCGCGGTCGGCTGCGCTGTCGGCGTCGGTTGCGCCGTCGGTGTGGGCAGCGCAGTCGGCGAGTCCGGAACCCTCGTCGGTTGCGGGGTGGCGCTCACTGTCGGCAACGGGGTGCCCGGCAGAGCCGTCGTCGACGGTGATGGTGTCGGCGAGTCCGAGGGCGAGGGTGCCCCGGATGGTGACGTGGACGGAGGCGTCGGTGACGTCGACGGTGTGGTCGGCGCGGACGTCTCAGAGGTGTCCGTCGGCGCAGTGGTCTCCGATGAGGTCGCGCCGTCACTGGGGGTGAGCACGACGACCTCGGGGAAGGTCGGCGGCGGCGCATTCGGGGGCAGGGTCGCCGCCGCGTCCTGGGACTCGACCTTGACCGTCAGCTCCTGCCACTGCGTGACCAACTCTTCTTTGCGCACGGTGTCGTTCACGGTCGCCACGGTCGTCGTCAGCGTCTCGAGCTTGTCCTGGGCCGCTTGCCACTGACCCTGATCGATCAGCTGCTGCACCTCGGCCATCTGCGTCTGCGCGGCCAGCACGACCGCGTCGTCGCGGGTGTCCTGTTGCTCGCCGAAGAGCATGGTGCGCAGGCCGTAGAGCGAGTCGCCCGGCCCGGAGCCGGCGACCACCGCACCGAAGCCGCCGATGCACAACACCGCGGCCGCGGCGGACCCCACGACCGCCAGGGACGTGCGCGTGCGGCGGCGCGATGCCGCGGCCCGGTCGAGCGCCAGCACCGCGTCGCGCGGCGTGACCGTTGCGGTCAGAGGTGCATCACGGACCTCGTCGCGCCAGCCCGCCAGCAGCTGAGCAAGTTCGGCCTCACTGGGATCAGTCGAGTACACCGGCTGCTGGGTGGCCAGCGCATCGAGGAACCGGTCGGTGCGGTTGACCTCGTTGAGCGAGGGGTCTCCCCCGTTGGATGTCCAGCGTCCGAAGTCAGGCATAGTCACGCCCCGTCGCCACGATTTCGGACTTCAGTCGCGCCAGCGCGCGGTGCTGCGCGACGCGGACGGCGCCGGGCGTGCTGCCGACGGCCTCTGCGGTCTCCTCGGCGCTCATTCCGACGACGATGCGCAGGATCAGGATCTCGCGCTGCTTCTCGGGCAGCACCTCCAAAAGCTTCTTCATCCGCGCCGACGCCTCGGCGTCGAGTGCCATCTGCTCGGGTCCGGCGTCCAGCGAGAACCGCTCCGGCACGACATCGGTCGGGTCGGATCGATTCCTGGCTGCTGCGCGATGCGCGTCAGCAACCTTGTGGGCGGCAATGCCGTACACGAAGGCCAGGAACGGTCGTCCCTGATCCTTGTAACGCGGCAGCGCCGTGATGGCGGCCAAGCAAACCTCCTGCGCAACGTCGTCGGCTGAGAGGCCACTGCGCTCTGTCGCCCCCACCCTCGCCCGGCAGTACCGAACAACGATCGGACGAATGGTCTCCAGCACCTCCCGGAGCGCGTCCCGGTTTCCTGCCACAGCCTCAGCAACGACAGCATCGAGACGTTCTCCCGAAAATGTCATCGTGGGCGATCTCTCCAACGTTACGAACAGGACCGGATCCGGTAGGCCGGTCAGCTAAACAATAACTTTCACTTCCGTGTGGACCCGGTTACCGCACCGACCACACACCGCCCCGCCGACGCACTGTATCGGCACAACCACCGCGGATCGCCACCATGTCGAGGGTCGGATGCGCGGCGCTGCCGATATCGGCCAGCAAGCAGGCCAACGCCCATTGCAGCGGAACCATTCCAAAGCGCCGCGTTTCGTCGAACGCCGCGTCGGCCACCGATCGGGCGGCGGTCAGGTCGCCCGCGCTGCACAACGCGGCGGCGAGCACAACCGACGACTTCACCCCGTGGCGGACCGAACCGAAGGCCGCGGCATCGTCGACGGCGCGTTTCGCGTGCCCGACCGCGGCCTCGCCCCAGCCGCGCGCCATCGCCAGTTCGGCCGACACCCAACCCAGCCGAACCCGCAGCCTCGGCGACGCCGTATCAGCCATCAGGTCGGCGGCACGGCCCAGCGCCCGCGCCGACGCCTCGAACCGGCCGACTCCCAACGCGTCGGCGGCCAGACCGATCAACGCATCCGCGGCCGCTTCGGTATCCGATCCTGCCAACGCCAGCGCCCACCCGTCCCATCGCCGCGCCTTGGCGTGCCACCCGAGCTGACGCAGAAACGACGCCTCGGTGCTGTGGGCCAACGACCGCTCGGGTCCGGCGCACCGGACCAGTGACGCCAGGTCGACGCGAGCGCTGGCATAGCGGCCCTGCCCGCCGGCGGCGACGGCGCGCAACCACAACTCGTGTGGGGTGGCGGCGACGGGCAACGGCCAACGGCCGGGGTCGCCACCGAATGCGGCTCTGGCCAGAGCGGTCTCTGCGGACATCGAGTGGCGACCGTATCAATTGCGGCGAGGTATTGGTTAACAGTTGGTGGTCACAATGTTACTTGCATGTAAGCGGGCGGAATTTGCTCACGAACGACTATTTGACGCGAACTGGAAGAATGCGTCCATCGGTTCACCGCTTGGGCCCGAGTAGCACCGTTCTCGTTGCCTGTGCGTCGCAATGATGAACGTGAGGTAAATTCTTGGCCTGCGGTTATGTCAATAAGCACATGTGCGAGCTATTGACGAGATTTCGTGAGCGCCCATACTTTGTCTCCACGAGTGGTCATCGGCGACCTGAGCTCGAATCGGTTTGAACTCACTCATCCGTTCGTTTCCGAAATGGGTGTGCAGAGAGGGGTTTCCAATGCCACAACCGCAGCAACTGCCCGGACCCAACGCCGACATTTGGGATTGGCAGATGGCCGGGCTCTGTCGAGGCGTCGATTCCTCCATGTTCTTTCACCCCGACGGTGAACGCGGCCGCGCCCGCGCGCAACGCGAGATGCGCGCCAAGGAAATGTGCCGCAAGTGCCCGGTGGTCGCACAGTGCCGCGCACACGCCCTCGCCGTCGGCGAGCCCTACGGCATCTGGGGCGGGCTGTCCGAGTCCGAGCGCGAGCTTTTGCTCAAACGCGGCATCCGGCGCGCCTCGTGACGGCTGCGGGCACCTACCCGCGGTCGGCGAGCGTGTGCAGCACCGAATCGGTTGTCGGCCAGTCCATGCACTTGTCGGTCACCGACTGCCCGTAGGTCAGGGGACGGGATTCGGGGGCCTGCGCACCGGCGACGAGGAAGCTCTCGAGCATCACCCCGCTGACCGGTAAACCGTAGCGCACCAGCTGCGCCACCTCCGCGGCAACCTGCGCCTGCCGGACATGATCCTTCCCGGAATTGGCGTGGCTGCAGTCGATTACGACGCGCCCGGGCAGTCCGGCCGCGGTCAGCTTGGCTGCTGTCGTCTGGATGGCTTCGGCGTCGCAGTTCGGCCCGTGGGTGCCACCACGCAGGATGACGTGACAGTCCTCGTTGCCCGCGGTGTTGACCAACGCGCCGCGGCCGAGATCGTCCATGCCGAAGAAGACATGCGGCGCGGCGGCGGCCTTGACCCCGTCGACGGCGACCTGGATGTTGCCGTCGGTGCCGTTCTTGAAGCCGACGGGCATCGACAACCCGGATGCCAGTTGACGGTGCACCTGGGATTCGGTGGTCCTGGCGCCGATCGCACCCCATGCGACGGCGTCGGCGATGTACTGCGGGCTCGTCGGTTCGAGGAACTCGCATCCGACCGGCAAGCCGATGTCGACGATGTCGAGCAGCAGGTGGCGCGCGATGCGCAGCCCGCGCGCGACGTCGAAGGTGCCGTCCATGCCCGGATCGTTGATCAGGCCCTTCCACCCGATCGTGGTGCGCGGCTTCTCGAAGTAGACCCGCATCACGATCTTGAGGCGATCGCTGAGTTCGTCGGCCACCTTGGCCAGGCGGCTGGCGTAGTCGAGCGCCGCCGACGGGTCGTGCACCGAGCACGGTCCCACGACCACCAGCAGCCGATCGTCGCGGCCCGCAAGGATGTCGGCGATCTCCTCCCGGTCACGCACCACTCGCTCTGCACGCCGGGCGCCCAGCGGGAACTCGGTGAGCACCTCGTGCGGGCTGGGGATCTCGCTGAAACCGCGGACCCGCCGGTCCGAGGTGGCGGGCGGGGTGGCGGTCTGCGCCAGGTTCATGTTCGGGTGCCTTTCTCAGATTTTGTCGGCGCCCGGTGAAAGCCCCGGGCCCTTGAATGACGAAAGGCAGCGACCTGGTGGTCACTGCCTGGGCTCCGGGTGGATGCGTCGCTTAGCGCTGCGCCTTATCGGCTCCGCCCGGAGCCTCGATAAAGCGCCAATAGCCGGCGCGCGTCGCGATGTTCACGCCGACCAGGTTATACCGGGCCCGGAGGTTTGCCAAAAATCGGGGTCAGGTCAGCCGGGTCCAGGGCTGGCAGTTCCTCGACTCGAAGGCCTCCACCGAAGAATTGATGTTGGCGTTCATCGGACCGATCGACATGTTCGTCGCAACGACGTTGTCCTTGTTGGTATCCGCTGTGCTGTAGGTGAACCAGACGCACATCGAGTCCTGCGTCGGTACATCGTTGATCCACACGCCCCAGGGCGACGCGGAGCCGGCCGTGTTGTAGACCCCCGGCGCGATGTCGCGGCCGACGAGGAAGAACCCGTTGCCGGGGATCGAGTTCATCGGGTCAGCGGCTACCGGTGGCGCAGCCGCGATCGCGGTCGTGCCCGCGATCACCGCGGCCGCTCGGAACAGATGCGGCATACGTCCTCACCACCTCGTTTCAGGTGTTCGAAGCGTAGACCCCAGGATCGCGATGCACGCGGAGTTCTGACGGCCCAGCGCGCACCCTTGCCGCCAAATCACCGAAGGCGAGCGTCGCGGCGTTGAAGCGTTGTCCCGCAGGTGATTCCGCGATCTCATTCACCGCGACATCGGGCTGGCGTGGGTGGCGATCCAGTACAGCGCGAACCGAGCGCGGAGAGCACCTGGACTGCTAACGGTGAAGTAGCCACGAACCGTTACGCATCACCTGCTGAACACGTAGATCCTCTTCTAGCACAACACAATTGGCATCCATACCGACGCGTAGGCTGCCGACGCGGTCGAGCTTCAACGCGCGGGCCGGGGTGGTAGCCGTCATCCGCGCCGCCTTCACCAGCGCCTCATCCGACCCACCGAGTTGGCCGACCGCTGTCCGGAAAAGTTTGTCCATGGTCGTCGTACTGCCGGCTATCGTCGACGTCCCGCGCACGCGCGCGACGCCTTCAGTGACCTCCACCTCGACGGCCCCCATTCGAAATGAGCCGTCCGGCAGTCCGGCGGCCGCCATCGCGTCGGTGACCAGCGCGACGCGATCGGGCCCGACCGTCTCGATGACCTGCCGCACGAGCGCGGGATGGAGGTGCACGCCGTCGGCAATGAGCTCCACTGTGATCCGCGGGTCTTCCAGCAGCGCCAACGCCGGACCCGGGTCGCGATGATGTAATGGCCGCATCGCGTTGAACACATGGGTACCGACGGTCGCGCCCGATTCGATCGCACGCTGCGCGTCGTCGTAGCTCGCATCTGTATGGCCGATGGCGACGACCACATCCGCGTCCGCAAGGCGGGTGATGGCGTCCTGACTGCCCGGCAGTTCGGGCGCCAGCGTGACCATCCGGATGGTGCCGTCCGCGGCAGTGAGCAGAGCGTCGATCTCGGCGGGGTCCGGGTTCCGCATCAGTGTTGCGTCGTGTGCACCGCAGCGCACCGCACTCAGCCAGGGGCCTTCCAGGTGCACGCCGGCGATGGTTTTATGCCGAGTCATGCTGGTGAGCACGCGCACTTGGCGCAAGACGTCCTCGGGTGATGCGGTGACCAGGCTGGCCACTGTCGTGGTGGTGCCGTGGCGCAGGTGGAACTCGGCTGTCTGTTCGATCTGTGAGCCGATGCCGTCGGCGTAGGACGCACCGCCGCCTCCGTGCACGTGCATATCGACGAAACCGGGCACCACTACGTGATCCGCGAAGTCATGGTCGGGCGGTCGCGGTGGCGGGCCGGGCGCGCAGTCGATAATTCGGCCCCGGGAGGTAGCCAACCAACCCGGCTTGCAGACCCGGTCCTCCAGGACAATGGTTCCCGCGGCGATGAGCGTCACCGCATCTCCATGAACCTGTGCAGCCCGCGCGGCTTGTCCGCCGTCATTGTTTCAACGCGTTGAGATCCTCGGACGCGCCGTCGGCTTCATCAGGCCAGCGCCCGCCGTTTTCCCAGAAGTGCCGGATCTCCTCGAGCTGGCGGCCCTTCGTTTCCGGCGCGAATCGGTAGACGAATACAAGCGCGGCCAGCGCGAAGGCACCGAACAGCGCAAATGTCCCGCCACCGCCCAGCGAATTGAGCATCGTCAGGAAGAAGGCAGCGATGATGGCATTGGCCACCAGATCGGAGGTGAGCATCGCACTCGAGCCCATCGACCGCAGCCGGGTGGGAAAGCTCTCACCGGCGTAAACCCAGACCAACGCGCCGAAGCCGAAGGTGAACCCGATCGTGAACAGCAGCACGCCGACGAACCCGATCGTGGTGAGCGCACCACCGAACTCCGTTCCGACCACGAAGACGCCGATCAGCACCGCGTTGGCGGCGACCATCATCGCGATGCCGCCGAGCAGGACCGGTCGTCGACCTACTCGGTCGACCAGCATCAGTGAAACGAACACCGCTGCCAGGGCCGCTACCTGAATCAGCGCTGGAAGTATCAGCAGTGCGAAGTTTCCCTTGAAGCCCATGGCCTCGAACAGTCGGGGGCTGTAATAGACGATCGCGTTGATGCCGGTGATCTGAATGAAGAAGCCGAGCACCACCACGAATACCGTGGCGCGAAGGTAGGGCCGCCGGAGCATCTCGCGCACGGCGCCCCCGGTTTCCTCCTTGAGCGCGCGGCTGATTTCGGCGAGTTCGGCCTCGACGTCGGCGCTCGCCTCGACCCGGCGCAGCGTTTGGCGGGCTTCGTCGACCCGACCCTTGAGCATGTACCACCGCGCGGTGTCCGGCATCCACAGCAGCAGCAATGTGACGAGCACCGCCGGTATCGCTGCCAGGCCCAGCATCCACCGCCAACTCCCCGAGCCGGCCAGGAAGTAAGCGGCCAGGTAGCCGATGATGATGCCGACGACCGTGGCCACCTGATAGGCGACCAACAGCGAACCGCGGGACTTCGCCGGTGCTGATTCGGCGACGAACACCGGCACGACCACCACCGACACACCGATGGTGAGGCCCAGCAGAAAGCGCGACACCAGCAGCATGGGCACCGACACCGACAACGCGCTCAGGAGCGCGAAGGCCGCGTACGCGACGGCGACGAGCACCATCGACTTCTTGCGCCCAATGGCGTTGGCGAGCATCCCGCCGCCGACCGCCCCGGCGATCTGGCCGATGACTATCGCTGTGGTCACCAATTCCTGCTGCCGGGTGGTCAACCCGAACTCGTCGGTGATGAACAGAAGCGCACCGGCAATGTTGGAGAGGTCGTAGCCGTAGATGACGCCGACACTGGCCGCCGCGATGGCCACCAGCAGTCCCAGGCGGGGGGACCGCCGGATAGCGGTGTTGCCCACGGTTGATCCTTTCGCCGGTGAACGAAAAGTTTAAGGAAATGGCCGGATCGGCACTGACAGACGCGCCGCCGTACTCGGGTCGAACTCACCCGTCAGGCGCTCTCACCGCTGGGTCGAGCCCGAACACCTTTACAGCGGCGGCCTTACCCTTCACCGCCTGCGATCTCCGGTCGGTCAGTCCGAGTGGTAGAGATTCCAGCGCGTCGACAGTCTGCTGAGTCAGCAGGATCGCGTCACCGGTGGTCTTGGTGAGTTGCTCGATGCGGGCAGCGACGTTGACGGTGTCACCGATGAGCGTGAACTCCAGCTTGCTTCCGCCACCGATGGTTCCGGCGATAACCACACCCGTGTTGATCCCGATCCCGATTCGAAGCTCCCCGCCGAACCGATCCGCGACGAGGCGGTGAATTAGCAACGCGGCGGTCAAGGCAGCGTCGCCGTGACGGGTCAATTCGTTGGGTGCCCCGAACACGGCCAGCGCGCCGTCGCCGAGGAACTTGTTGACATGCCCGCCGGCGTCGACGACGGCAGGCACGACGATCTCGAACAACGCATTGAGACGCGCGACGACGTCCTCGGCGGGGTTGGTTTCTGCGAACGGTGTGAAGTCGCGAATGTCGATAAACATCACCGTCACCTCGCGGCGCTCACCGGAAAATATGTCGTCGCCCTGTTCAAGTAGCCGACTCGCTAGGGCAGGATCGACGTAGGTGCCGAAGGCCGCCTGGAGTCGTCGCCGCTCAGCCAGTCCCGTCTGCATGCGATTGAACGACGCCGCAAGCGCTCCCAAGTCGTCATCCTGGACCACGGGAAGGCGCTGACTGTAGTCCCCGGCGGCGACCCGCTCGGTGCCGCTGGCGAGGTCGCGAATCGGTCGCAAAGACGGTAGAACGATGCCGCTGACGGTGATCGGCCAGTAGAGACCGATTGCCACACAACCGATTAAGACGAGAAGCGCCGGGAACTTTGCGGCAGCATCCCACACGATGCCCAGCATCGCACCTATGACTGTGGAAGCGAACAGAGAGCCCAGCATCGCGACGTTGAGCCACGCCGCGAAGGTCGGATGTGAGCGGGGCAGCTCGTCACCGACTACGGTATCGGCGGCAAGTGCGGCTCGAACCGGCCGCATAGCTCCTTGCACAGAGGTGTGCATACCGAGCAGCGCCATGGCGATGCCCAATGCGGCACCCAAGACTCCGTACTGGGCCAGCCGCCATCCCCTCGCTTCCGCCACCGCGCCGACGGACACCGTGAAGAGTGCGGTCCAAACAGGCAGGAACCAGATCGCTCGGGCCCTAGCAGCACGAGCCCAGGCGTAGGTGTCTGTCAGCGCCTGCATCCGGTCGACCTCGCGACCAGCCGCCCACTGATGCGCTCGACGAAACATCCGGCTGGCGGGAAGTATCGACACCGACGCATTCACCAGAACGGCGATTCCTGTGACCACCGCCGCCGCGAGGTAGCGATTCGAGTTCTCGAAAGCGACGAGAAGCTGTGACCACAGGATGTAGACCACCAGCATCGCGGCGAACGTCAATCCCCAGATCATCCACGAGTACCTCGCTCCATACCCGTCCCACGCCCACTGCCAGATACGGTCCATGTCAGAACGAAACACCCCCGGCCATGTGACCGGGGGTGCTTCGTTCAATTCACTCAGTGATGGTGGTGATGGCCGTGCCCGTGGCCATGACCGTCGTCCTCCGGCTCCTCGGGCTTGTCGACGACGGCGGTCTCGGTCGTCAGCACCATGCGGGCCACCGAGGCCGCGTTCAGCACCGCCAACCGCGTGACCTTGACCGGGTCGACGACACCGTCGGCCGCCAGATCACCGTAGGAGAGCGTCGCCGCGTTGAAGCCTTGTCCGGCAGGCAACTCGGCCACCTTGTTCACCACGACCGCGCCGTCGAGCCCGGCGTTGGTGGCGATCCAGTACAGCGGGGAACCGACCGCGGCGGCGAACAACTCGACACCGAGACGCTCGTCGCCGGAAAGGCTGTCGCGCAGCTTCTCCAGTGCGCCGCGGGTCTGGAGCAGAGCCGCACCCCCACCGGCGATGACGCCCTCTTCTACGGCGGCCTTGGCCGCCGCGACGGCGTCCTCGACTGCCTCCTTGCGCTTCTTCAGATCGGTCTCGGTCGCGGCGCCCACCTGGATGACGGCGACGCCGCCGGCCAGCTTGGCCAGCCGCTCCTCGAGCTTCTCGCGATCCCATTCGGAATCGGAGACCTCGATCTCGGACCGCAGCTGCGCCTTTCGCGCCTCGATCGCCTCCTTGGTGCCGCCACCTTCAACGATGGTGGTGCTGTCCTTGTCCACCACGACGCGCCGGGCGGTGCCCAGCACCTCGAGGCCCACCTCGCGCAGCACCAGCCCGACATCCGGATTGACGACCTGGCCGCCGGTGACGACGGCGAGGTCGTCGAGGAACGCCTTGCGGCGGTCGCCGAAGAACGGAGCCTTGACCGCCACGGCCTTCAGCGTCTTACGGATGGCGTTGACCACCAGCGTCGAGAGTGCTTCGCCCTCAACATCTTCGGCGACGATCAGCAGCGGCTTACCGGCCTCGGCAACCTTCTCCAGGAGCGGAAGCAGGTCGGGCAGCGAGCTGATCTTCTCCCGGTGCAGCAGCACCAG
Organism: Mycobacterium sp. GA-1199; assembly: GCF_001500045.1. Lineage (GTDB taxonomy): Bacteria > Actinomycetota > Actinomycetes > Mycobacteriales > Mycobacteriaceae > Mycobacterium. The sequence goes on along the minus strand of NZ_LQIX01000001.1, from coordinate 293,456 downwards.
CGCGTCCTCGAGCACCGCCTCCTGGGCGTCGAAGTCGGTGACGAAATACGCCGAGAGGTAGCCCTTGTCGAAGCCGACGCCGTCGGTCATCTCCAAGTAGGTCTCCAGCGTCGAGGACTCCTCGACGGAGACGACGCCGTCGGCGCCGACCTTCGTCATGGCCTCACCGACCAGCTCGCCGACCTTCTCGTCGCGAGACGAGACCGTCGCAACCTGGGCGATGGCGTTCTTCTCCGACACCGGCGTCGCCGCGGCCAGCAAGGCCTCCGACACCGCGTCGGCGGCCTTGGCGATGCCCGCGCCGAGCGCGATCGGGTTGGCGCCGGCCGCGACGTTGCGCAGCCCGCCCTTGACCAATGCCTGCGCCAGCACGGTCGCGGTGGTGGTGCCGTCGCCGGTGACGTCGTTGGTCTTGGTGGCGACCGACTTGAGCAGCTGCGCACCGAGGTTCTCGAACGGGTCTTCCAGGTCGATCTCGCGGGCGATCGTCACACCGTCGTTGGTGATGGTCGGTCCGCCCCATGACTTGGCCAGCACGACGTTCTTGCCGCGCGGCCCAAGGGTCACCCGCACCGCGTCGGCCAGCTTGTCCACGCCGGCTTCCATTGCGCGGCGCGCGGTTTCGTTGAACTCAATCTGCTTACTCATAAGTGTCTTTCTTTGAGTCGCAATTCGCTATATACGCATGCCGCCCCGGAAATCACCCGTGTGGACGGGGATTCCCGGGGCGGAACACGGGTGCTTACTTGTTGACGACGGCCAGCACGTCGCGTGCCGAGAGGATCAGGTACTCCTCGCCGTTGTACTTGATCTCGGTGCCGCCGTACTTGCTGTAGATGACGGTGTCGCCCTCGGAGACGTCCAGCGGGATGCGCTTTTCGCCCTCGTCATCCCAGCGGCCCGGGCCGACAGCGACGACGGTGCCTTCCTGCGGCTTTTCCTTGGCGGTGTCGGGGATGACCAGACCGGATGCGGTCGTGGTCTCGGCCTCGTTGGCCTGAACGAGGATCTTGTCCTCGAGTGGCTTGATGTTCACGCTCGCCACGATGGAGCCCTCCACTAGTTCGGGTGTCGATCCGGGTTCCCGGATCTCTCAGTTACCAGGTGTTCGGCATGCGTCCGTGCCCACGCACCGTCGTCGCGGGTGCCGGCGCAGGGATTGGCCGCGTGCCACCTAGCACTCTATACACGAGAGTGCTAGCACTCAAGGCCGGGTATCGACAAGATCAAGCCACTTGTGCCTGTACGACGGGCAGACCCGGATCGCTTACGGCATCCAGCGGGGACGGCCGCGCCCCCGCCGCAATCAGGTGCGCCGCGAACGAGGCGATCATGGCGCCGTTGTCGGTGCACAGGCGTGGTCGCGGCACCCGCAGCGTCAGCCCGTTGGCGGCGCACCGCTCCTCGGCCAGCTCGCGCAGCCGCGAGTTCGCCGCCACGCCGCCGGCGATCAGCAGCGTCGAGACGTCGAGGGCCTTGGCGGCCCGCACCGCCTTTAGCGTCAGCACGTCGGCAACCGCCTCCTGGAACCCGGCCGCCACATCCGCCGTCGACGCCTCCGGGTGGCTTTCGACGTACCGGGCGACCGCCGTCTTGAGCCCCGAGAAGCTGAACGCGTACGGATCGTCGCGCGGGCCGGTCATACCCCTCGGGAACACGATCGCGTCCCTGTCGCCCTCGCAGGCCAACTCGTCGAGCACCCTGCCGCCGGGATAGCCCAGGCCCAGCAGGCGTGCCACCTTGTCGTAGGCCTCTCCTGCGGCGTCGTCGACGGTGCTGCCGAGTTCGACGATCGGCTCGCCCAGCGACCGCACGTACAGCAGGTTGGTGTGCCCGCCCGAGACCAACAGACCGATGCTCTCCGGCAGCGGGCCGTGGTCGTAGACATCGGCGGCCAGATGCCCACCCAAGTGGTTGACGGCGTAGAACGGCACCTGCCACGCCGCCGAATAGGCCTTGGCCGCGGCCACTCCCACCAGCAGCGCGCCCGCCAGGCCCGGCCCGATCGTCGCGGCGACGACATCGGGTTTGGCCACCCCGGCCGCCTGCAGGGCGCGGCGCATCGTCGGACCCAACGCCTCCAGGTGCGCCCGGGACGCGATCTCGGGAACCACCCCACCGAACCGGGCGTGTTCATCGACGCTGGACGCGACCTCGTCGGCGAGCAGTCGCACCGATCCGTCGGGACCCAATTCAGCGATGCCGACGCCGGTTTCGTCGCAGGAGCTCTCGATGGCCAGGATGATCGTCATGTCGGGTCTCGCCGCATCGTATAGGCGTCGGCGCCGCTGGCCCGGTAATACCGTTTGCGCAGCCCCACATTCGTGAAACCGAAGCTTTCGTACATCTTGATCGCCGCTTCGTTGTCGGTGCGAACCTCGAGGAACACGCAGCCACCCGAGGCGTGGTCGAGCAACTCGGCCAGCATGCGCTTGCCGATCCCCTGGCCCTGATAGGCGGGGTCGACCCCGATGGTGTGGATCTCGTACTCGTAGGGCTTCTTTCGGCCCAGCCGGGCGATGCCCGCGTAGCCGACGAGCTTGTCGTGATCGCGTGCGGCGACGTAGCGGATGTGCTTGGCGGCGAGTTCGGCGAGGAAGGCGCGCTCGGGCCACGGATCGTCGCCGTCGAACAGCTGAGCCTCCAGCTCGGCGCACCTGGCCGCGTCGGACGGCTTGAGCGGCCCGTACTGGATGCTCATCGCCTGGCCACCGAGGGTTTGGCGTCGGGCCGGCGCAGGTACAGCGGGACGAGCGGCGCCGGCTCGGCGTCCCAGTCCGCCACCGCGCGCACCAGTCCCGAAGCGGTCGGATACATCGGAGCCTGGCGCGGCAGGTCGAACAGCGCCGCGTGCTCGGGCGAGCCGGCGACCGCTGTGGCACCTGCGGGCACGTCCGCGGCTGCGCAGACGGCGGGTCCATCGGTGCGCACCCCGTCGCGGTAACGCGCCCAGTAGACCTCACGACGACGCGCATCCGTCACCACGAGCACATCGCCGACGGTGTCCACCCCGATGGCATCGAGGCTGCAGACGCCGTGGACCGGGATGCCCAGCGCATGCCCATAGGCCGCGGCGGTGGCCATTCCGACGCGCAGGCCGGTGAACGGTCCCGGGCCACAGCCGACCACCACCGCGGCCAGCTCGTCGACGCCGATTCCCGCGCCGGCCAGCGCCTGCACCGCGTTCGGGGTGAGCTGTTCGGCGTGCGCCCGCGCGTCGACCGTCACCCGCTCGGCGAGCACCTGCAGTCCGTGAAGGCGAACCACGCCCGCCGTCACCGCGGGCGTCGCGGTGTCGATGGCCAGTACGTTCACGCCGTGCTCCACTCCCACACCGCGGTGCGCACCTCGGTGTCGCGGGCACGCTCGAGCCGCACGTCGAGGTGGCTGTCGGAGAGCCGTTCGGCCAGCCCCTCACCCCATTCGACGACCACGACGGCGTCGTCGAGATCGGTGTCCAGGTCCAGCGAGTCGAGTTCCGCGAGCAGGTCGACCGACGGGTGGTCGAGGAGGCGATACATGTCGACGTGGATCATGGCCGGCGCATCCGATCGGCGGGCCCGGTGTACCCGCGCCAGTACGAAGGTCGGCGAGATCACCGGGCCCTGGACATCCATCGCTTGCGCAATACCCTTGGCGAGCACGGTCTTTCCCGCGCCGAGCGGTCCGGACAGCACGACGACGTCACCGGCGTGCAGTTGTCCACCGAGTTCGGCGCCGAGCGCGACGGTGTCCTCTGCGGTCGGCAGTTCGGCCGTGCCCGAGCGGCGTTCACCCATTGTTGCGGACCTTCTCGCGCACCCGCCTCGTCAACGCGACGAGCTTGGACGGTGTCGCACGTTCGACGAGTCGGACCAGCGCTTCGTTGATCGCCTCGGGTTGTTCGAGTTGGACGAGATGTCCTGCGCCACCGACGATCACCAGCTGCGCCTTCGGGAGAACCGCGGCCATGGCTTGCGAGTACTCCATCGGGGTCAGCAGGTCGCGGTCACCGCACGCGATCAGGGTCGGCACCTTGGCCAGCGTGGTCAGCCCGTCGATCTCGTTGTGCACCTCGAGCGCGTGCAGGAACTCGACGAGCGTCGCGATCGGTGTGCCGTGCATCATCCTCTCGGAGAACGCCACGACACTCGGACTGATCTTTTCGTCGCCGTAGGAGCCCGCGCGCAGGATCGGCGCGATCACCGACTTCGCCGCGCCGCGGGTGCGGTGCACCATCTTGGGTGCGTACCGCACCGCGAAGCGGACCGCCTCCAGTGCGGGGTTCTTCAAGATCTCCCCCACCGGTGATCGCGAAACCCCTTCGGCCGCAGAGGCGATGATCGCGGCACCGACGATCCGCTTCGGATAGTGCTGCGGGAACTGTCGCGCGTGTGACAGCACGGTCATCCCGCCCATCGAGTGCCCGACCAGCACCACGGGACCGCGCGGGACCACCACCGTCAACACGGCTTCCAGATCCTGTCCGAGTTGGGTGACGGTATAGGTCTCGGGAGGCGCTTCGTCGGACTGGCCGTGGCCGCGCTGATCGTAGAACACCATCCGGACCTGGGGTCCCCACTGCTCGGTCAGCCTGACGCGCTGAAAGTAGAAGGCGCCCATGCGTAGACAGAATCCGTGCGCGAACACCACGGTCAGCGGCGCGTCCTGCGGGCCGACCTCGCGGACCGCCAGCGAGACGCCGTCGGGCGTGGTGACGACGGAACTGCGGTCGGCGTCGAGTAGTTCGAAATCCTCGTCCTTGTAGTGATCCACGGTGTCGAGTCGACGCCGCAGCGAGCGTGCGGCCGACATTCCCGCTGCACTACCGACCGCGGTCAGGCCTGCCGCGCCCGCGAGCCAGCGCCCGTTCGAGTTGCGGCGGCGGCGCGGGATCGGAATCTCGTTGTCCATCAGAGCGTCTGGTCCGTTGTTGCGGTATAGGTCCGCACAAAGCGGCCACGCGGACTGGTCACGATCTCGTAGTTGATGGTGCCCAGCAGGTCGGCCCACTCCTGAGTCGTCGGCTCGCCGTGCGTGCCCGGTCCGAACAGGATCGCCTCGTCACCCTCTGTGACTCCGCTCGCCGGTCCGAGGTCCACGACGAACTGGTCCATGCAGATCCGGCCGACGTTGCGGCACCGTCGGCCGTTGATCAGTACATCGAAGCGGTTGCTCAACGGACGGAACACCCCGTCGGCGTAACCGACCGGCAACAGCGCCACGGTGGTGTCGCGATCGGCGACCCAGGTGTGCCCGTAGGACACTCCGTCGCCCGCCCGTATCGACCGCACCAGTGCCACAGGGCATTTCAGGGTCATCGCCGGACGCAAGCCCATGTTCCCGCGCTCGGGTATCGGGGTCTGACCGTACACCGCGATACCGGCGCGCACGAGGTCGAAGGCCAGGTCTGGCCGCGTCATCGCGGCCGGGCTGTTGCTCAGGTGCGTGATCTCGAACTGCACGCCCTGTTCGGCCGCATAGGTCCGCATCTCGCTGAGTCGCTGCGCCTGTACGTCGTTGAGCGGATCGTCGGGTTGGTCGCCGTGCACGAGGTGCGACATCAGCCCGCGTACGCTGATCGCTTCGTCGGCCTGCGCCCGCTTGAGCGCGGCGACCATCGCCGGGTAGTCGGCACGACCGACGCCGTTGCGGCTGAGCCCGGTGTCGACCTTCACGGTGACCAAGGCGCCGCGCCCGGCCCGTGCGACGCCGTCGAGCAATTCATCGAGCTGGCGCACCGACGACACCGCGATCTGGACGTCGGCGGCCACGGCCGGCGCGAAATCGGTGCCCGGCGGGTGCAGCCAGGCCAGCAGCGGAGCGGTGATGCCGTCACCGCGCAGCGCCAACGCCTCGGCGACGGTCGCCACCCCGAGTTCGGTGGCTCCCGCGGCGAGCGCGACCCGGCTGACCTGGGTGGCGCCGTGACCGTATCCGTCGGCTTTGACGACGGCCATCACCTGCGCGGTGCCCGCGAGGTCGCGCAGCAGCCGCACGTTGTGGGCGATCGCGTCGACGTCGACCACCGCCTGGGGGGCCGCGGTCGCGGTCGGCGTCGTCAGCTCGGTCGTGTGCATCGTCGTTTCACCACGGCCGATTGTCCCAGACGGGCGAGCAGCGGCCCGACGCTAGTGCGCGAAGGGCTGCAACTGGTTGAAGTGGCCTCGGGGTTTGAGCTCATCGAGGTGAGAGAGCACGGTGACCATGTCGTCGTGCAGCGCCCGCGCCAGGTCCGCGGAGAATCCCTCCCGCACCACGATGCGCAACATCGTGACGTCGGTGGCGCCCTCCGGCATGGTGTAGGCGGGCACCTGCCAGCCGAACGCGCGCAGCCCCTGCGAGATGTCGAACTCCGTATAACCGAAATCGCCGGCGAGCTTGAAACTCACCACCGGGATCGCCGATCCGTCGGCGACGACCTCGAAGTGTTCGCTTTCACGCAATTGGTCACCCAGCCACCGCGCGGTCTGCGAGAGAGACTGCATCACTTGTACATAGCCCCCGCGGCCGAGCCGGAGGAAGTTGTAGTACTGCCCGACGACCTGGTTTCCGGGTCGGGAGAAGTTCAATGTGAAGGTCGGCATGTCGCCGCCGAGATAGTTGACGTGAAAGACCAGGCCCTCGGGCAGGTACTCCGCGCTGCGCCAGACCACGAAGCCGATTCCGGGGTAGGTCAGGCCGTACTTGTGCCCGCTGACGTTGATGGACACCACGCGCGGGAGCCGGAAATCCCATTCCAGGTCCGGATGCAGGAACGGCACCACGAAGCCACCACTGGCCGCATCGACGTGGACCGGGATGTCGAGGCCACCGCCGTCCGCGAGTTTGTCGAGCGCGGCACAGATCTCACCGATGGGTTCCAGTTCCCCGGTGTAGGTGGTGCCCAGGATCGCCACCACGCCGATGGTGTTCTCGTCGATGTTGTCGAGCACCTGCTCGGAGGTGATGACGTAGCGGTCCTCCGCCATCGGCAGGTATCGCGCCTCGACGTCGAAGTAGCGGCAGAACTTCTCCCAGACCACCTGAACGTTGGCGCCCATCACCAGGTTCGGTGTGCGGCCCTTCCATTTGTCGCCGACGCGTTCTCGCCACCGCCACTTCATGGCGAGCCCGGCCAGCATCACGGCCTCGCTGGAACCGATCGTCGAGACACCGATCGCGCTGGACGGGTCGTCGTCGCGCAGGTCTTCGGCGTGGAACAGATCGGCCACCATGCACACGCAGCGCTGCTCGATCGCGGCGGTCGCTGGATATTCGTCCTTGTCGATCATGTTCTTGTCGAACGTCTCGGCCATCAGCCGTTCGGCCTGCGGGTCCATCCACGTCGTGACGAACGTGGCCAGGTTCAGCCGGGAACTGCCGTCGAGCATCAGTTCGTCGTGGATGAACCGGTACGCGGCGTCGGGGTCCATCGCATCGTCGGGCAACCGCAGCGACGGCACCGGCGCCATCGCCAGCCGTCCGGTGTAGGCGGGGGCGACCTGCGGTGCGTGAGGACGCGTGGGCGACATGGAATTTCCTCTCGTTACAGACTGGCTTACAAGCTGGCTATGGCGGTTCGGACGTGCGCGAGGATGCGGGACGCCGAAGTCGGGGCGGGATGCGGCCCCGGATCGGAGGCGGCCAGGTTCGCGGCGCGCGCGTGGACGAACGCCGCCGCGGCGGCCGCCTCGCCGGCGGGCAGGCCCGCGGCCAGCAGGGCCCCGGTGATCCCGGCCAGCACGTCACCGGAACCCGCTGTGGCGGCCCAGGATTGGCCCGCGGGGTTGAGGTACACCGGGCCGCCCGGTTCGGCGATGACTGTCACGTTGCCCTTCAGCAGCACGGTGACGCCCAGCCGGTCGGCGAGCCTGCGGGTGGCACCGACGCGATCGTCGCCTGGCGCAGACCCGGCCAGGCGGGCGAACTCCCCGGCGTGCGGCGTCAACACCGTCGGTGCCTTTCGGCCGTCGACCAGATCGGGGTGGGCGGCCAGGATCGTCAACCCGTCGGCGTCGACGACCACCGGCAGTCCGCTTTCCAACGCGAACCACAGTGCCGCCGCACCCGTGTCGTCGGTACCCAGCCCGGGCCCCACGGCCCAGGCCTGCACCCGTCCCGATGCTCCGGCACTGGGCGCGGCGATCACCTCTGGCCACTGCGAGAGAACCTGTGGTCCGGCGGTTCCGGCGTACCGGACCATGCCCGAGGTCGCCGCGACCGCCGCACCGGTGCACAGCACCGCGGCACCGGGGTAGGTCGCCGAGCCGGCGAGGATGCCGGTCACCCCCTGCGTGTACTTGTCGTCGGTCGGCCCGGGCACCGGCCAGCGAGCGGCCACGTCGGCGGCGTCGAACGACACCATGTCGGACACCGGCAGGTCCAGCCCGATGTCGATCAACTCGACGTGACCACATTCCCCCAGGGCGTGAACGGGTTTGAGACCGCCGAACGTCACGGTCAACGCCGCCCGGACATGGGGCCCGTCGGCGACCCCGGTCTGCACATCGACCCCGCTGGGGATGTCGACGGCCACCACCGGAATACCCGCCTCGTCGACGGCGGCGAACACGTCGGCGGCATTCGGCCGAAGCGGCCCGGATCCGGAGATCCCCACCACGCCGTCGATCACGAGATCGGTGCCGGCCGGAACCGATCCGACGATCCGTCCGCCGGCAGCGGTGAACGCCGCGAGCGCCTTGCGGTGGGTGCGCTCCGGGTTGAGCAGGATGGCGGCGGCCGCGGCTCCGCGCCGGCGCAGGAACGTCGCGGCCCACAGCGCGTCACCGCCGTTGTCGCCCGAACCGACCACGGCGCAGATGCGCCGCCCGTAGATTCCGCCGGTGCGCAGCACCAGTTCCCGCACGATCACGACGGCAAGGCCGTTGGCGGCGCGGCGCATCAGGGCACCGTCGGGCAGGGACGCCAATAGCGGCGCTTCAGCCTCGCGAATCTGATCCGCGGTGTAGTAGTGCCGCATCGCTGCCCACGTTACGTCGTTGCTCGGCTACGAGACGCCGAAACTGAAGATATCCACGACAAACCGGCGAAAAGTCGTGCAGAACTTCAGATTCGACGGCAGAAACTACTCGACGGTGACGGACTTGGCCAGATTGCGGGGCTTGTCGACGTCATAGCCGCGAGCCTGCGCCACGCCCGCGGCGAACACCTGTAGCGGGATCGTCGACAGCAGCGGCTGGAAAAGCGTTGACACGGCCGGGATCTCGATCAGGTGGTCGGCGTAGGGGCGGACCGTCTCGTCGCCCTCCTCGGCGATCACGATGGTGACCGCGCCGCGCGCCTGGATCTCGCGGATGTTCGAGAGCAGCTTGGCGTGCAGCATCGGCGCGTTCTTCGGTGACGGCATCACGACGATGACGGGGAGGTCGTCCTCGATCAGCGCGATCGGACCGTGTTTGAGCTCACCCGCCGCGAAGCCCTCGGCGTGCATGTACGCCAGCTCCTTGAGCTTGAGCGCACCTTCGAGCGCGACGGGGTAGCCGACGTGCCTGCCAAGGAAGAGCACCGTCTGCGATTGAGCGAAGCGGTGCGCCAGCGCCCTGACCGGTTCGACGATTTCGAGCACCCGGGCGACGAGTTCGGGCATGGCCTCCAGCTCGCGGTATTCGCGCTCCACCTCGTCGGGGTACTTCGTGCCGCGAGCCTGTGCGAGCGCAAGGCCGACAAGGTAATTGGCCGCGATCTGGGCGAGGAAGGTCTTCGTCGACGCCACCCCGATCTCGGGTCCGGCGCGGGTGTAGAGCACCGCATCGCATTCGCGCGGGATCTGGCTGCCGTTGGTGTTGCAGATCGCCAGCACCTTGGCCTTCTGCTCCTTGGCGTGCCGCACCGCCTCGAGGGTGTCGGCGGTCTCGCCGGACTGCGAGATCGCCACCACCAGGGTGTGACTGTCCAGAACCGGGTCGCGGTAACGGAATTCGCTGGCCAGCTCCGCCTCGACGGGCAGCCTCGTCCAGTGCTCGATCGCATACTTGGCCAACAGCCCGGAGTGGTAGGCGGTCCCGCATGCCACCACGAAGACCTTGTCCACCTCACGCAGCTCCTGATCGGACAGCCGCTGTTCGTCGAGCACGATGCGGTTGTCGACGAAGTGGCCCAGCAGCGTGTCGGAAACCGCCGCGGGCTGCTCGGCGATCTCTTTGAGCATGAAGTACTCATAGCCACCCTTTTCGGCGGCCGACATGTCCCAGTCGATATGGAACGAGCGGGCACTCGCACCGTCGTCCACGCCGTCGAAGTCGGTGATGCGGTATCCGTCGGCGGTCACGACCACCGCCTGATCCTGGCCGAGTTCGACCGCGTCGCGGGTGTGCTCGATGAACGCGGCGACGTCCGAGCCGACGAACATCTCGCCGTCACCGACGCCGACCACCAGGGGCGTGGAGCGGCGCGCCGCCACGATGGTGCCCGGGTCGTCGGCGTTGGCGAACACCAGCGTGAAGTGCCCTTCGAGGCGCCGCAGCACTGCGAGCACGGACGCCGGGAAGTCTCCGGCGGTGGGACCGTGGTGAAACTGCCAGGAGACCAGGTGCACCGCGACCTCGGTGTCGGTGTCGCTGGCGAACTCCACGCCGGTCTTCTCGAGTTCGGCCCGCAACGCGGCGTAGTTCTCGATGATCCCGTTGTGGACGACGGCGATCTTGCCTGCGGCGTCGCGGTGCGGATGGGCGTTGCGGTCGGTGGGCCTGCCGTGGGTGGCCCACCGGGTGTGGCCGAGGCCGGTGCTGCCGGCAAGGCTGGACGCTTCGGTGTCGGCCAGCGCGGCTTCCAGGTTGGCCAGCCGCCCGGCCCGGCGCCGGACCGTGAGCCCGCCGTGTCCGTCGAGCAGAGCGACGCCCGACGAGTCGTAGCCTCGGTACTCCATCCGGCGCAGCGCGTCGACGACGATGTCGCAGGCAGGACGCTGCCCGACGTAGCCGACGATTCCGCACATAGGCATTCAGGGTAGTGCAAGAGCGGCTCAGAACCCCGTCGGCTACGGTCGTCTGGTGGCCAGCACGAAGAAGCTCTTCAAGGCCCTGACCCGCCGCGGCCCGCACCGCGTTTTGCGAGGTGACCTGGCCTTCGCCGGGCTTCCCGGTGTCGTATTCACCCCCGATTCCGGCTTCAGCCTGCCCGGCGTGGCGTTCGGCCACGATTGGCTTGCGGCGGCCGACCGCTATTCCGGCACGCTGGAGCATCTGGCGTCCTGGGGCGTCGTCGCCGCGGCGCCGGCGACCGAGACGGGATTGGCCCCGTCGGCGCTCAACTTCGCCTATGACCTGGGCACGACGCTCGACATCATCACCGGTGTCCGGCTGGGACCGGGAGAGATCAGCGTGCATCCCAACAAGCTCGGCGTCATCGGCCACGGGTTCGGCGGGTCTGCTGCGGTGTTCACCGCGGCGGGGATGCCGGTCAAGCCGAAATCCGTCGTTGCGATCTTCCCCACAGTCACCGCACCGCCCGCCGAGGAGCCCGCGGCAACGCTGCAGGTACCCAGCCTGGTTCTCAGCGGGCCGGGCGATCCGATGACGCTGCGGTCCAACGCGGTCGAGCTGGCCCGGGCGTGGGACAAAGCCACGCTGCGCACGGTCAGCAAGGCCAAGCCGGGCGGGCTGATCGAGGGCCGTCGGCTGGCCCGCGCCGTCGGGTTGCCGGGAGCCGACCGCAGCACCCAGAAGGTGGTGCGGGCGCTGATCACCGGCTACCTGCTGCACACCCTGACCGGTGACAAGACCTACCGCGACTTCGCTGATCCCGACATCGCTCTGCCCAAGGCCCCGAACGTCGACCCGTTCGCCGAAGACCCGGTCGACCTGGAGAACAAGGTTGTAGCGCTGCTGAAGCCCTGACGTGACCAACCAACCGGTTGGGTGTATAACTCGATGATGCGCACCGGGATCTTCCTCAACTACACCGACGGCTTTCTGCAGGCCGTCGATCAGGTCGTCGAGCTCGAGAAGGTCGGCGTCGATCTCGCCCTGGTGGCCGAGGCGTACTCCTACGACGCGATCAGCCAGCTCGGATTCCTCGCGGCCAAGACGACGCGCATGGAACTCGGGACCGGCGTCGTGCCGATCTACATCCGTACGCCGACGTTGTTGGGGATGACCGCCGCGGGCCTCGACTACGTCTCCGGCGGCCGGTTCCGGCTCGGCATCGGCACGTCCGGCCCTCAGGTGATGGAGGGTTTTCATGGCGTGCCGTTCGACGCGCCGCTGGGACGCACCCGGGAAGTGGTCGAGATCTGCAGGCAGGTGTGGCGCCGCGAGCGCGTGCAGTTCGACGGCAAGCACTATCAGATTCCGCTGCCCAGCGAGGGACCCGGGGCCCGGGGCACGGGCCTGGGTAAGCCGTTGCACTTGATCAATCACCCTGTGCGCGACCGTATTCCAATCACAATCGCCGCATTGGGGCCGAAGAACGTCGAACTCACCGCAGAGATCGCCGAGGGTTGGCAGCCGGTGTTCTTCTTCCCCGAGCAGGCCGACGCCGTGTGGGGTGAGGCGCTGCGTGCCGGGTTCGCCAAACGCGACCCCTCGTTGGGGCCACTCGATGTCATGGTCAGCGCCCCCCTGGCCATCGGCGAAGACCTCGACGACCGGTTGTCGTGGGTGAAGCCGCAATTGGCGTTGTACATCGGCGGGATGGGCGCGCGCGGCCGCAATTTCTACCACAACCTGGCCACCCGCTACGGATACGGCGAGGTCGCCGACACCATCCAGGACCTGTACCTTGCCGGCAAGAAGGCTGAGGCGATCGCGGCGGTACCGGATGACCTGGTCCGCAGCGTGTCGCTGGTCGGGCCGCGCGGGTTCGTCAAGGAGCGACTGGCCGCGTTCGCCGAAGCCGGTGCGACGACGCTTCTGCTGCAGCCACTTTCCGTCGACCGGCGTGAAATCCTCGATTTCGTCGAGGAACTGCACGGCTTGCTGCCGTAGCCGATTACGCCGAACGGCGATGCCCCTGTACTGTGGGCACAGCGGCATCTTCTGTTCTGCCTTTTGCCGCATCGCCAAAGGCGATAATCGACCCAGTTCGATCGTCACACCGAGCGCCGCGGATCATCCGCGCCGGGCAGGACGACCACCCTGAACTTTCGGAGTTTTACTTGTCTGTGCAAATCCCCTGTGGCACAACCGTGCCCACTTTCGCCGACCTCGGTCTGCCGAAGGCCGTCGTTGCCACTCTTGCCGCCGACGGCGTCGAGTCACCCTTCCCGATCCAGGCGGCGACGCTGCCCGACTCGCTGGCCGGTCGCGATGTCCTCGGCCGCGGTCGCACCGGATCCGGGAAGACATACGCCTTCCTGCTGCCCGTGGTGACGAGACTCACTGCGAGTCCGGCCAAACGCGTTCCCGGCCGCCCGCGCGCACTCATCCTCGCGCCGACACGCGAACTGGCCGCCCAGATCAGCGCGTCGCTCGCACCGCTGGCCGCGGCCACCGACCTGCGCACGGTGACGATCATCGGCGGCGTCGGACCCAACCCCCAGATCCAGGCGTTGCGGCAAGGCGTCGACATCGTCATCGCCTGCCCGGGCAGGCTCGAAGATCACGTCAAATCACGCCATGCCGACCTGTCGGGCGTCGAGATCACCGTGCTGGACGAGGCCGACCACATGGCCGATCTCGGCTTCCTTCCCCCGGTGAAGCGCCTACTGGACAAGACCCCTCGCAACGGGCAGCGCATGCTGTTCTCCGCAACCCTCGACGGCGGCGTCGACGTGCTCGTGAAGCGATACCTCACCGATCCGGTTGTGCACAGCGTCGATTCGGAGCAGTCACCGGTGACGGCGATGGAACACCACGTGCTGCATGTCGACAAGGCGGCCCGCCTCGGCGTGCTGGCCGACCTGGCAGCGTCACCGGGCCGGACCATCGTGTTCGCGCGCACCAAGCACGGCGCCAAGAACCTTGCGCGACAGCTGAACTCGCGTGGTGTGTCGGCAGTGCAGTTGCACGGCAACCTGTCCCAGAATGCGCGCACCCGCAACCTCGCCGCGTTCTCCGACGGCTCGGCGACCGTGCTGGTCGCGACCGACATCGCCGCGCGAGGCATCCACGTCGACGACGTGAGCCTCGTCGTGCACGCGGACCCGCCCGTCGAACACAAGGCCTACCTGCATCGATCCGGACGCACGGCGCGCGCCGGAGCCGACGGCACGGTGGTGACGTTGATGCTCGACGAGCAGGTATCCGACGTGCGACAGCTGACCCGTAAGGCCGGCGTGAAGCCGACGATCACCCGACTCAGCGGCGCGTCGCATCCGGTCCTGAGTCAAATCGCCCCGGGCGAGCGGACGTTCGGTGATCCAATCGTCGCCAGCAGGCCCGAACCTGCGCGGCCGCAGCAGCCGTCGACGGCCAGGGCTCGCCAGCAACGGCGTCGGCGCCCTGCGCGGTCGCGGCGTCCGGCGAGGGCCTAGCACGGCGCGCGTTGAAGTTGCTCGCGCAACAAACTTTCGACAGTAGCTGGCTCACGTTTCGATTGCGGCAACGCCGATTCGTCATCAATTTGGTTACTCAAACGTGACCACAGATGTGGTGATCCTCGTGCAGCCTTGGGTATCCGGGTGTCACTCCTGAAGGGGGTGGGGCAATGGGAACGATCACCTATCCACCGCGCATCACGTGCGAGCGCAGTGTGCGAACCTCCGTGTCGCCCCGCGTGCGTCACGAGATCGACAGCAGGGCCGTCCATTTCTGGTGCGACCACTGCGGTACCAACCACCGGAGTCGGTTGATTGCCGCCGAGTGCGTCCGGCTGCTGATCAACGGCCCCGATCCGGGCTCGGATTCGTAGCTGTCGCTCATTCGCCGACCTGCGGTAGCTCATCGGCGGCGATCTCGCACGGCGTACCGGCGTCCGGTGGCTCCGGCGACATCGCCAGCGGCTCGGGCTTCACTTCCGGCGGCTCGGCAGGCACCGCCGGTGGTTCTGGAGGCAGCGTCGCTGTGGGCTGTGGTTCCGGTTGACACATCGGCTCGGCGACCGCGGGATCAGTGGCCTCGTCGGGCCCGGCCGCCCCATCGGTGATGTCGTCGCCCGCATCAGTTGTCTCTGACGCGTCGTCAGCCTCTGTCGTTTCACTGTCGTCGATTTCGTCGAGATCGGGTTCCGGCAGGCCGTTCGGCTCACCATCGTCGAACGCGTCGTCGAGCGCACCGTCGTCCAGCAATCCGCCGAGCATGTCGCCCAGTTGCTGGCCGAAACTCGTGAGGCCGCCTCCAAAGTCGGGTATTCCTCCGCCGAGCGAAGGCAACGACGGAGCGGTCGCCGGCTGTGGGACCGAAGGTTCGGTCGGGAGCGCCGGCGCGGGTGGCGTCGGCGCTGCGACGGGTACGGCAGCGGCAGGCGATGCGAGCGGCGGAGGGGCCGCTGATGCGCCCCATCCGGCCGGTATGACGGGAGCCGGTACAGCCGGGTTTGCCGCGGCGCCTGAGGCTGGGATTGCCGGGGCGCCCACCGCCGGGGTCGCGGGGACACCCGCCGACGACGGCGTCCATGCCGGTCCGAGCTCGCCGGGAATGTCGAACGTGGCTTCGGCCTCGGATGCGAGTTCGGTGGTCGTCGCCTCATATGCGGCGTTGATCGCGTCGGCGGCCTCCCTCATCGCCGAAAGCCACTGGCCGCCGATCACCGTGTCCACGAACGGCTTCACCTCGTGGTCCACCAACTCACTGGCGACCGCCCGGTCGCCGGCGCCCGTGGTGACGGTGTGTGCGGCCGCCAACCAGTCCGCGCGTCTGGTCTGCACGCCCTCGTCGATGGCCACCACCTTCGCCACTTTTCCGTCCACCGCTCGCCACAGCCGCTCGCGCAGATCGGTCAGCGCGACTGCGGCGGTCCGGACGGCCCCCGCAGCGATGGTCGCCGCCTCGTCGTGGCGGCGCAGAAAATCCCGAGATGCGTTCGCGCCCAGGCCCTGCCACGCGTCTGTCAGCGCGGTCAGCTGAGCTTTCTGGCGCGCGAGTGCATCCTCGGCCACCGTCGCGGCCGCTTGCAGTGCAGCACAGTCAGCTTCGAGAGCGCCCAGGTCCAAACCGTTCTCGGCGGCGTACCAATCGTGTATCTGTCCGGGGTGTGCCGTCAGATCCGGATGTCGGTAGCCCAGGCTCTGGCATGCCAGGACGTACTGAGCGACATCGCCGACACCGGGCGCCCCGTCGGCCAATCGCGCTGCAGCATCCAAGCTTTCGCTCATGTCAGGCCAACCGGTCGGCAGCCCGTGCGTCGGCCTCGGCGTACCGGTCGACGGACGCGCGAAGCGTGACGGCGATCTCGGCCGAGGCACGTGACCATCGTCGCAACTGATTTACCACGTCGTCGACAGTCGACCGCACCGCGTCACCACCCGCGGCATAGGACCGCCCCGCGCAGGCCCCGTCGAACGCCAAACCGTTCAGATGCGTTCGCACGGCGGCGTCGACTGCGTCGGCCACCCCCTGGTACTGCCGCGCGACACTCAACAAAGCGGCGGGATCGACACGTGATGCGTCCATATAGGAGTTGGACGCGCGGCGACCGCGACCGGTTCCACTCTCAGCGTTGCGCGCTGACCTGCTCGGCCACCCGAACGGCCAACTGCCGCGCGGTGTCCTCGTCGGCCGCCTCCACCATCACCCGCACGACTTGCTCGGTTCCCGACGGGCGCAGCAGGATTCGACCGGTGTCGCCGAGTTCGGCCTCCACCTCGGCGACCGCGGTGCGGACCGATGGCGCGTCGGCGACGGTCGCCTTGTCCGCCACCTCGACGTTGATCAGGACCTGAGGCAGCGTTTGCATCGGCTCCGCGAGCGCGGCGAGCGGGGTGCGTGTCTGCGCCATGCGCGACATCAACCGCAACCCGGTGACGATGCCGTCGCCCGTCGTGCCCCACGCCGGCATCACGATGTGGCCCGACTGCTCACCTCCGAGCGAATACCCCCCGGCGCGCAGTTCCTCGAGGACGTAACGATCCCCCACGCTCGTGGTGCAGACTTCGATCCCGGCCGCCCGCATGGCCAGGTGCAGGCCGAGGTTGCTCATCACGGTCGTCACCAAGGTGTTCGACGCCAGTTCGCCACTCTCCTGCATCGCGAGGGCGAGGATGACCATGATCGCGTCCCCGTCGATCACGCGCCCGTGGGCGTCGACAGCGAGGCAACGATCAGCGTCGCCGTCGTGCGCGAGGCCCAGGTCGGCTCCGTACGACACCACCGCGGACCGCAGCGTCTCCATGTGCGTCGAGCCGCAGCGCTCGTTGATGTTCAATCCGTCGGGCTGGGCATTGATCGTGATGACGTTGGCGCCCGCGGCGCGGTAGGCCTGCGGCGCGGCAGCCCAGGCGGCGCCGTTGGCACAGTCGACGACGAGTGTGAGTTGGTCCAGCCTGGTCGTGACGGCCTTGCCGACATGTCGCAGATACCGGTCAAGGGCGTCCGCGGCGTCCACCACCCGACCGATCCGGGCGCCCGTGGGCCGGTTTCCGGGACCCTGATGGACCAGTTCTTCGATCCGGTTCTCGGCGGCGTCGTCGAGTTTGTGGCCACCGGGACCGAAGATCTTGATGCCGTTGTCGGGCATCGGGTTGTGCGAGGCGCTGATCATCACGCCGAAGTCCGCGTCGTAGGCGCTGGTCAAGTAGGCGACGGCCGGGGTCGGCAGTATCCCCACGCGCAAGGCGTCGACGCCTTCGCTGGTCAGGCCGGCGATGACCGCTGCCTCGAGCATTTCGCCGCTGGCCCGGGGGTCGCGGCCGACGACGGCCACCCGCCTGGCGTGGCCACCGGCGGAGGCCAACCGGCGCGCCGCCGCCGAACCAAGGGCTAGAGCCAGTTCGGCGGTCAGATCCTGGTTGGCGACGCCGCGCACCCCGTCGGTGCCGAACAGTCGAGCCATGCCGACAAATTTCTCATATCTGGCCGCCGGAGAGCCAACCGCGCGTGTCGGGGGCCGTGCCGTCGCCGAATCGGTACCCAGACGCGACTCACCGCCCGCATCCCGATGGATGTGGGCGGTGAGCCTCGATCTCAGTGGTTGAAAGTCAGCCTCCAAGGATGGCGAGGATCTGATTCAGCAACTCGATGATCGGCCGCAATGGGTTGGGCGGCACGGGAAGGCCACCTGCCAACGAACACAGCAGCGAACCGAGCAAACCGCCGGCCGGATCTGCGGTGATATTGAGCACGACCTGATTCAGGTCGACGATCAGGCCGAGCAACTCCAGATGCAGCGGCCCCAGCACCAGATTGAGAACATCACACACTGCCTGCTGACTGGCGAAACGGACCTGCTCATCCTGGCCGGTCGTTGCGGAGGACGGCTGAGCTTCTCCACCCGGAACCGAGATGTCGTTGACCGGCATCGAGAAATTCGAGATGTTGACGTCCTGGGCAGCGCCCCGGTCACCAGGTTGGTTTCCCTGTTGCGGCTGACCCGGCGAGACCAGCTTTCCGGTCAGCTGACCGGTCAGTGCGATGCCGGTGTTCGAGGAGGTGGCACCGTTGGCGTCGGCCATGGCGGGTCCAGCCCGCTGGGCGACATCCTTTGCGGCGGTTGCGGTGAATTGACCGTTGAACTTGACTCCGTTCGGGCCGGTTCCCTGCACCTGGACGACATTCTTCTTGCCGACACCCGGTGGCTGGGCCGCTGCGGTTCCAAGGCCGGTCACACCGCCGACGAGGGCCAGCATCGCGGCGCTCACCACAACGGTGAGCAGTCGCATCAGATGGGTTTTCATGATCACTCCATTCTTGATTTCAGGAAGCAGCGACCCGGCCCCCCGACTGCTCCTGACGTCACGCCGGTGGCGGTATGGACCGCCATGCGCGCAGCATCCGTGCTCCCACGACGGTGGTTCCTTCTGGGCGGAGACCTAAACGGCATTTGCCACAAAAATTTTCGTAACCGTAAGTAAATGGAACAGGTCTAATTAGCTGTGAAGTCAATAGTTGTCTGCGTCATCAGTGAACAGGCGCCATTTAGGTGGTCGCACAAAGGTTGACCGGAGCGGGCAAAAAACTCTGCGCCCCAATTAGACCCGGAAACGACTCACCGCCCGCATCCGGACGGATGCGGGCGGTGAGGTTGCTTTGTTAGCTGCCGCCGTTCTCGGCGGTCGGGGCCGTCGGCGAGGTCGTCGGCGCCTCGGACGTCGGCGTTGCCTCATGCTGCTCGGCCTGGCCCGGCGCGTTCTCCGAGTGGCCGGGGCCGTTCTGCTGGATCGCGACGGTGCCGAGGTTGTTCGTGCAGACCGTCTTCTCGGTGCCCTCGGTGTCGGCGGCCTGCACCAAGGCGGTCACCGAGCTCACGTCGGTGTGGCACACGTCGGCGGCGATCTGCGCCGCGGCGGTTACGTCGACGTCCTGCAGGACACCGGCGTCACCGATCGAGACGTTGACGCGGTTGTCCGCCGCCGTGTCCGGCTGTGCCATGGCCATGCCCAGACCGGCGGTGAAGAGCAGCGAGCCGCCCAACACGGCGCCCGCGGTCAGTGTCTTCGCGTTCTTCATCAATTGCTCCTTCTCAGTCAGGAGACGACGATCCGATCCCCCAACGAGGTGACTGGCTCGTTACCGGTGGCAGTTGCGGTCTGCCGCGCGTGCAGCGCCGCCGCCTCCAACCCCGGTGCATTCACAACGGGCCGCTCGACGAAACCGGAAACGCGCGATTGTGAGAAAGACCGCAGCGCCACGTTTGATGCAAAAACCGCCGGTGTGCGGTGCACATCGGCGGTTTTCGCGGATCGATCAGCGCTTGCTGTACTGAGGCGCCTTGCGGGCCTTCTTCAGGCCGTACTTCTTGCGCTCGATGGCCCGCGGGTCGCGGGTCAGGAAGCCGGCCTTCTTCAGTGCGGGCCGGTCCTCGGGCTGCACCAGGATCAGGGCCCGGGCGATGGCCAGACGCAGCGCACCCGCCTGACCGGACGGGCCGCCACCGTCGAGGTGGGCGTAGATGTCGAAGCTCTCCACCCGATCGACGGTGACCAGCGGAGCCTTGATGAGCTGCTGGTGGACCTTGTTCGGGAAGTAGTCCTCGAGGCTACGGCCGTCGAGGTTGAACTGGCCCGTTCCGGGAACCAGCCGAACCCGGACGACGGCCTCTTTGCGGCGGCCGACGGTCTGGATGGGGCGGTCGATGAAGACCGGCTCACGGGGCGTCGCCTCGGCGGCGGCCTCGGTCACGGCATCAGTTTTGTCAACGGTCTCGGTCCCAGTCGTCTCTGTCATTGCGCCACCTGCTTGATCTCGTACGGAATCGGCTGCTGGGCGGCGTGCGGATGATCCGGCCCGACATAGACGCGCAGCTTCTTCTTCACCTGACGGCCCAGCTTGGTGTGGGGAATCATGCCGAGGATCGCCCTCTCGACGACCCGGTCGGCGTGCTTCTCCATCTCCTCCCCGAGCGAGCGCTTGCGCAGACCACCGGGGTAACCCGAGTGGCGGTAGAAAAACGTGCGGTCCGCCTTGTTACCGGCGATCGCGATCTTCTCGGCGTTGACGATGATGACGAAATCGCCACCGTCGACATTCGGCGTGTATGTCGGCTTGTGCTTGCCGCGCAGCAGATTCGCTGCTGCAACGGCGAGCCGGCCGAGCACCACGTCGGTGGCGTCGATGACGTACCACGAACGTGTGGTGTCACCCGCCTTCGGCGTGTACGTAGGCACAGCGCTACCTCTCCTCTATCGGGTTTCCTGTCCCGGTGGTCCGGGTGCCGGTCAGGCGCATCCGGTGGGGTGATCTCGGCGACCGACGTTGACCCGAGGACCCGTGCTTACCGCACGCCAACGAGGCAGCTTACCTGGGCGCGTCGCCGCAGGTCAAAACGGTGCATCGGCCCGAAGTCCGAGGGTGAGACCAAAGCATAGGGAAACTCCTGATTCGTTTTCGATTCCGTCCGCTTACCGTGGTCGCGGGGGGTGGCAGCAAACCGGCCGTCTCGCATCCGAAAGTTCAAGATCCCAATGGAGTGAAAATGATTCGTGGCTTGATCGTTGCCGCATTCGTCGTCGCGGCAACCGCCGCCGGGGCCGCCACCGCGTCCGCGGACACGTACTACAAGAACTGCTCCGCAGCCCGCGAGGCCGGCGTGGCGCCGATCATGCAGGGCGAGGACGGGTACGCAGAGCACCTGGACCGCGACGGCGACGGCATCGCCTGCGAGTAATCGACGGTGATGCGCCACCGTGGCCGCTCTCCTCGACCACGGTGGCGCTTACCGTGCGGCCCCTTTGGCTCCCCTCCAGTTGGACCGCACAAGCCTCCTCCCGGTCAGGCACCCCATGCGCCTGCGGCGCTGCGGTCGGTCGCGGCCACGTCGTCGGCGCCGTCGCGAACCGCGTTGCCCAGGCTGAACAGGATTTCGTTGAGGGCGCCGGCCGCCTGTTCCCATCGCGCCTGCTCGAGTCGGTACGCCTCGGCCGCCTGGCGGGTCCACACCTGTTGGAGCGGCGCGATCTGTACACGCAACTCTTCGAGGGCGCCGTTCAGCCGGGCCGCGGTGGCGTGGATCTCCTGCCTGACGGTGTATTCGATCTCGTCGAAGTTGTACGACAACACGTGGTCCATCACGACTCCTCTACAGGTTGTTGGCCACCGCGCCGATGCGGTGCGAATGGCTCTCGTTGGCTTCCCGAAGGGTCTGCTGGTTGAGCCGGATGGTCTCGGCGATCCGCTGCAGTGAGGCATGCAGTTTCAGCGACTCCGCGTTCCATCGGTCGACGACGTCGCGGAAGCGGGTCGCCGCGACGCCGCCCCAGACCGACGGTGGCACGGCGGTCATGCGCCCGATGAACGACTGCAGCATCGCGCGAATCTCCTCGTTGCGCGCGTCAGTCTGGCCGGCGACCGCGGTCATCAAGTCGAAATCGGTGTTGAGCGAACCGCCTTGCGGTGTCGTCATGGGGATCCTCTCCTCTAGGTCTTGACTGGTACGACGCAGCACACGCCGGTCCGGTTCCACCCGATTTCTAAGAAATCGCGTGCGCGGACCTGATCGCCTGATCGCAGACCTCGCGGACCGTGGATTCGCGACCCGGTGCGCTCTGGCAGCCGATGGCGATGCGGACACCGTGATCGACGAGAACGGTCCATGCGACGTGATGGTGCGGGCGCAATTCCCGGTAGGTGACGCCGGTCCTGCCCGCCGGGGTGCCGGCGGCGTTGAAGTCGACGAAGACATCACCGGGCTCACCGGCCAGAGCGCTTCGCAACGCGGCCGCAGTCTCGGCAAGGTCCGCCCGCGGCGCGCCCACCGACTGGGTCAGGTGCAGCGCTACGTCGGTGTCGGACGGCGAGGTGATCTGCGCACGGGCCGAGCCCGGCCCTGACGTGATGTGCTCGACCGGCCACGACGCAGGGACCATCACCTGAACTCGCCCCTCCACCAACAGGGTTGACGCGACGGTCGGTTGCCGGTCACCACCGCGCAGGACAAACCCACCGCACACCGCCACCATCGTCGCGAGAGCGGCCGTGAGCACCGCCGCGCGTCGCGGTTGGCTCGAAACGCGCGCGGCGGTGCCGCCATCGGGCACGGAAGGTTCGGCTTCAGGCCGACGAACGGCGCCCTCGTCGGCGAAGCGGACCCCGATGCCCTTGCCGCGCAACCCTTCAGCGATCGCCTCGCCCAGCGACCCGAAGACACCTGGCGCGTCGATCAACACCGGCTCCGCCAACCCGACCGCTGCGACCACCCCCTTCACCACTTCGTCGTCGATGTTGGCGATGACCACGGGGCGGGTGCCGACACGAGTGACAACGACCACCTCCGCGGCGATCTCGACGACGGTTGCGCGTGTCTGCCGTTGGAGCAGCGCGGTACGGCCGATCACCTCGACGGTGGTCGCCGTCGTCGCTCCGCGAACGCGGTCGATCCGTGCACCCGACCACCACGTCGGGCAGACGAGGACGACGTCTTCGGCGCCACCCACCGCGACTTCCATCAGCCGGGACCACAGTTCAGACACCGGCGCGAGATCCTCGCCGACGAGTACGAGGTCCTCGTCGATGGCCTCCAGCGCCAACGAGACCAGTCCGGCGTCAAGCGGATTGGCCCCGTGCACCGTAACCGGCCCGACCTCGACGACGGTGTGGCTCACGGCGGATCCACCCAGCCGACCTGGACGAGGCGCTCGCCCTCGCCGCGGGTGATCAGCGTGGCGCGCCCCGGCGGCAACGACGAGGGCCGCACCGAGCCCATCAGGACACCATCGTCCGCGCCTGCGCTCATCATCGCGCCGAGGCACCCGATCTCCCGCATTCCGGCAAGAAGTGGGTCGAACATCGCCCGCGCGGCGCCACCCGATCGGCGCGCGACAATTACATGCAGACCGAGGTCGGCGGCGTGGGGCAGGAAGTCGGCAAGCGGGGCCAACGGGTTGCCCGTCGATCCGGCCACCAGATCGTAATCGTCAACCACGAGGAAGATCTCGGGCCCGGACCACCACGATCGCTCACGCAACTGCTGTTGTGTCACGTCCTCGCCGGGCATGCGGACTTCGAGCATCGCAAGGAGCTTGGGAATTCTCGCCGCCGCGGCGACCGGTGACGCCGCGTATCCGGCGAGGTGGTCGGATTCCACGACGCCCAGCAGGGAGCGCCGGAAATCCACGATCTCCAGCCGCGCCTGCTCGACGCGGTGAGTCCGGACGATCTCGTGACACACCACGCGCAGCAAAGAGGTCTTGCCGCAGCCACCCTCCCCGAGGACCAGCATGTGCATCTGCTCGGTGAAATCGACAGTCACAGGCGCCAACTCTCGCTCTTCGAGGCCGAGCACCATCGCCCCGGCCGATCCCAGGCTGCACCCGACCAACTCGGGATGCCGGACGAGCGCCGGAAGCAGTTCGATGCGCGGGGCGCAGCGGCCGCGCCACCGCTGTCGATGCCGCTCGACGGTGGTGGCCAACGCCTCGCCGAGTCCCGCGATGCTGGGCACGCCGTCAAAGCGCGGCAGCGCGATCACCATCTCGCGCCCCTCGGCGGTGATACCCCGGCCCGGTGGGCAGTTGGTCAGCGAGCGTGCGCGGCGGCGGTCCATCTCCGACTCGGCCGGGTCGCCGAGTCGCAGTTCTATTCGGGTCGCGATCTGGTCCTTCAACGCTGGCCGCAGTTCGGGCCACCGCGAGGCGGTGATCACCACGTGCACGCCGAACGCGAGTCCCTGCGCAGCGATGGCGCTGATCGGCGCCTCCAACTGCTCGAGCTCGCGACGCAGGTGAGCCCACCCGTCGACGACGAGGAACACGTCGCCGTGCGGGTCGCCGGCCGCGGCGGGATCCTGCGCGGCGCGGCGCGCGCGATACTCGGCCATCGACCCGATTCCCATTGTCCGGAACAGCTTTTCCCGCGACCGGATCAGTGATTCGATGACAGCGACCGTGCGACGGCACAGGTCCGTATCGGCTCGACCCGATACGGTGCCGATGTGCGGCAGTTGCGTGAGGCGCGTGAGCGCACCACCGCCGAAATCCAGGACGTACAGGGAGATCTCGTCGGGGCCGTGCGCCTCCGCGAGGGCCAGCATCAGCGTTTGCAGGGCCGTCGACTTCCCCGATTGAGGGGCGCCGACGATGGCGGCGTTCCCCGCGGCCATCTGCGCGACGAGTAGGTCGCGGCGTTGTTCGAACGGAATGTCCACCAGACCGATCGGGGCACTGAGCGGGTGTCGGGTACCTGTCGACGTGATCGAGTCGAGCGTCGGTGGTGCGCCGAGCGGCGGCAGCCACACGGGGTGTGCGGCCGTCCCTCGTCCCCCGACGCGGTCCAGCACTGCGTCGAGAACGGCCGGTCCAGCTTCCTCGTGCTCATCGACCCGGGCCGACGCGGACGTGGCGGTGAACATCATCGGCGCCCGAACCTCGCTGTTGTCCTCGGGGTCCGGTCGAGGACAGGAGCCGGAGACGAACGCGGTCTGGAACCGGATCAGGTCCCCTGAGGCCGTTTTCAGCAGGGCCGCGCCCGGGGTGCCGGGCAGAGCGTACGCGTCGGGCACACCCAGGACGGCCCGGGATTCACCGGCGGAGAACGTCTTCAGGCAGATCCGATACGACAGGTGGGTGTCCAATCCGCGGAGCCTGCCCTCGTCGAGCCGTTGACTGGCCAACAGCAGGTGGATTCCCAGCGACCGGCCCAGCCTGCCGATCGCGACGAACAGCTCGGCGAAGTCGGGGTGCTGGGCGAGCAGCTCGGAGAACTCGTCGACGACGATGAACAACGCGGGCAGCGGCGGCAGCAAAGCGCCGGCTGACCGAGCCCTGGCGTAGTCCGCGGCGTTGGCGAAATTGCCTGCCGCCCGCAGCAACTCCTGCCTGCGGTGGACCTCTCCGGCCAGCGCGTCGCTCATCCTGGCCACGAGGTGGGCTTCGCCTGCCAGGTTGGTGATCACGGCCGCCACGTGCCGCGAGCGCTCCAAACCGAGAAACGTCGCTCCGCCTTTGAAGTCGACGAGGACGAGGTTCAGGACGTCCGGCGGATGGATCGTGATCATGCCCAGCACCAGTGTGCGCAGCAGCTCGGACTTGCCGGATCCCGTGGCGCCGACGCACAGCCCGTGCGGGCCGATGCCGTTGCGGGCAGCCTCGTTGATATCGATGCAGACCGGTGTTCCGTCGTCCGCTACGCCGATGGGTACCGGGCGCACCTGTTCGCTTTGTGTCCAGAGCTTTTCGGGCGTCAACCGGTTCGGTCGGTCGATGCCCATCAGGTCGAGCCAGCCGCGCACCGTCGACGTGCCACCGGGCGTCGCGGCCTCGAACCTGTGAGCCGCCAGCTGCCGCGCACACATCGTGGCCTGCGTCAGGGTCAGCGAGTCGGGCTCGCAATCCGACTCGGGGCGCCCACCGATGCGCACGGTCAGGCGCTCGCCGTCAACACGCAGACACGACACCGGTTCGACCGGGTCGGCTCCGATCGTGACGATCGAGGCACCGTTCGCCTCCGTCAGCATCTCAACGGGTGCCGGGCTCTCATCCGCGATGACCACGAGGTGCCGGCCGAGCCCGCCGCTCAGGGTATGGGGTGAATGTTCGTAGTGGGGTAGCCATTTGAGCCACTCCCACTCGTGAGACGTCTCGCGGCTGGCGACCACCGCGATCGCTACCTGGTGGGGTTCGTGATGCGCCGCCAGTTGGCACACTATCGCACGCACCAATCCGCGCGCGGGCTCGTCATCGCCACACACCGCGATGACGCCGGGTTGCCGGAGCGAGACCGCGACCGGTGATAGCGGCACAACCGACCGCTGCCGAATCAGAGCGTGCATCGCCGACACCGTCACCGGATCGCGGTCCTCGGGAACCCCTAGGTCGGGTGCCGCCAACGGTGTGCACGGCGTCTGATCGCCCACACCCACCCGCACGCAGCAGAAGTCGTCGCGGTCGGGGCCGGGTCGCACGATTCGCCGGGCGCCCACGAGCGCCCACAACGACTCGGGTGCCGGGTGGCGCGAATACTGTTGGCGACGTTGTTCATCGGCCGTCGCCACGGCCTCGTCGTCGAGATCATCGAGATAGCGCAGATAGCTGCGCCGGTCGCGATCGATCTCGGCAAATCGGTCCGCCCCGCCGCGCGCTCCGTACAGCATCGTGCCGAGCACCGAGACGGCCATCATCACCGGGAAGAACGCGAACATCGGTGTGCGGTTCGCGCCGGCACCGGAGGTGAAGTACACGGCCATCATGCCGACCGCTGCGACGAGCATGGCCAGCGGCAGCAGGCGCGCGACAGGATTGGTGGAAGCCGCTTTGGGCAGCGCCGGTGGTGATTTCACCACGACACCGCATGCCGGCCGGGAGGACTCCATCGAGAGATGAGACGCGGCGGGGACCGATTCGGTTCCATCCACAGCCGACGAAAGAAGTGTCTTCTCCCCGTCGTCGGCGGCGTTACGGTGACCCCACGGCGTCATAGGGGGAGGCGATGGCTGGTTCAGGCTGCCGAGTCAGCATTCACGTCGACGGGGCGAACGCGACCCAGAGTGTGGATCTGGCGTTGCCACGCCGGGCCTGCCTGGGCGACATGCTCCCGTCGATCCTCGAGCTGGTTCATCCCGACCACCGCGAGGTGGTCACCGGTGCGCGGTGGCGGCTGCACCGAATCGACGGTTCGTCGCTGGACGAGTCACTCACATTGCCGGACAACCAGGTTCGCAACGGCGACGTCCTGTGGCTCAGCACCGATGACGTCTGCGAGCCCGTCTTCGCCGACTGGGATGCCACCCGCACGGTGGTCAGGCGGCAACCTGCGCCCGGCGGGATTCCGCGCATGCTGTGCGTCGCCGCCAGCGTGGTTTGCGCGGCCATCGGCGGTACCGCGCTGCTGTGGTCCACAGGCTCGACTGGTCGCACGGTTCTCATCGGCGGTGCGCTGACCTGCGCGGCTTTGACCGCCGCCGTCGTCAACGGGCGTACGCACTCAGAACCGTTGCTGTGCACCACCTTCAGCGTGATCTCCGTGGTGATGGCGGCGGTGACGGGTGCCGCCGCGGTACCCGGCGGTCCCCTCGCCGCCCATCTGCTCCTTGCCTCATCGGCGGGGCTGGCCACCACGGTGGTGTCCTTGCGCCTCACCGGCCGCGGTCTTGTGCCGCTGGTCTCCATCGCCACGACAGCGCTGCTGTGCACCGCTGCCTGCGCGGCATCGGTCGCATGGCACCTCGGCGGGCCGGCCTCGGGCTCACTCCTCGCGGCGATTGCACTGGCGACGATGAGTTCGGCTCCACGGCTGGCCATTGCGCTCACCCGAATCAGCCCCACACCGCCGGACGACGACATGCACCGTCCACCCGACCCCCTCGAGGACAGCGAGGCGACGCGCGCCCACGAGGTGCTGACAGCGATGATCGCCGGCGCGTCCATCGCCGCGGCCATCGCGGCCGTGTCCGCTGGTTACGGTTCCCTCGGTCGCGAGTTCTCCCTCCTGGCAGCAGCATTCGACGCTGCCGTCGGAGCCGCGCTGTTATTGCGCACCCGCACTCATATCGGGACCGTTCGTCGCGCCGCGTTGGCGATGAGCGGCTTCGTTGCGCTCACAGCAGCATTCGTGATCCTCGCCGCAGCGTTACGTCAGCACGCCCACTGGTTCGGGGTTCTGGCCGCTGTCGCCGGGACCGGATTCCTGATACCGCTCCTGCGCTTCACACCCGGCCTGGCCGCGCGCCGCGCCGCCGAACTGGCCGAATACGCGGCCTTGGCCGCGGTCATACCGCTGGGCTGCTGGATCGCCGGGCTGTTCGGTCTCGTCCGCAACCTGGCGCTGACGTGACGCGCTTGCTTCGCGTCGTCCTCGCCGTCGCGTTCGCGGCGGCTCCGGTGACCGGTATCCCCACGGCGGCCGCGGTGGTGCCGCCGGGTGTCGACGATTCGCTACTACCCCACCCGCATTCGCCGGCGCCGCCGCAGCCCACCGAGCAGACAGGGCAGTGCACGACCGTTCAGAAGGTCACCCTGGGCGGGGACGTCGGCGGCCAACTGCGCGACCTGGACCTGCGGTCGGTGTGGCCGCTCACCCGCGGAGGAGGTCAGACCGTCGCGGTGATCGACACCGGGGTGTCACGCCATCGCCTGCTGCCTCGCCTGATTCCCGGCGGCGACTACGTGTCCAGCGGTGACGGCACCGACGACTGCGACGGCCACGGCACGATCGTCGCCGGCATCGTGGCCGCCACAGCGGATTCGGACGCCCCCGATGCGTTCAGCGGTATCGCACCCGAGGCCACGATCGTCGGCATCCGGCAGTCGAGCACGAAGTTCAGCGCCGAAGATGGCGGCGGCGGACCCGGTTTCGGAGATGTCGACACCCTCGCCCGCGCGGTGCGCCACGCGGCCGACATGGGCGCAACCGTGATCAACATCTCCACCGTCGCCTGCGTCGCCGCAGGCACGGAGATGGACGACGGACCTTTGGGCGCCGCCTTGGCGTATGCGGTCGACGCGAAGAACGTCGTCGTGGTCGCCGCTGCGGGCAATGCCGGCGCACCGGGCCAGTGCGAGCATCAGAACCCCGCAAGTCCGGGCCGACCGGACTGGGACGGCGTCAAAGCGGTCGTGAGCCCGGCCTGGTACGACGACTATGTCTTGACGGTCGGATCGATCGGCCCGGACGGTGGCCCCTCGGAGTTCACGTTGGCGGGGCCCTGGGTCGACGTCGCCGCTCCCGGCGAGCAGGTGGTGTCGTTGGACCGCGACGGCGACGGATTCGTCGCCGCGCTGCCCACCCCAACCGGCGAGAAGCCGCTCGCGGGAACCAGTTACGCCGCGCCCGTGGTCACCGGCATCGTCGCGTTGTTGCGGTCACGCTCGCCGCAGTTGACCGCCCGGGAGGTCATGCGCCGAATCGAAGACACCGCGCGGCACCCGGGCGGCGGCTGGAATCCGCTTGCCGGTCATGGCGTTGTCGACGTCCTGGCCGCGGTCACCGGTGGCGCGACAGCTCCCGCGGATCCGGGCCGCCCGACGGTGGTGTCACCGTCGCGGCAGCAACCACCCGACGGCCACGCAGCGCGTATCGCCACCCGTGGAGCCGCCATCTGCTTGGCAGTGGCCGGGGTTGTCGTCGCAATGACGGTATCGCTCAGCCGGTTACGGCGTTCCCGTCAAGTCGTGCGCGACTGACGCGGCCTCGACACTCAGCTCCGGCCCGTGTGGCAGCCGCGCCAGCAGGGGCCACGGTGCGGGCAGCGGATCACCGGTCAGCCCGAGCCGCTCGGCCGTTTCCCGATCCCGGATGCCGAAGACCACCCCAACGTCGTTCACCAGGAACAGCGTTCCGGTTCGTGCGCCGTCACCACTGGCCCCCGCCGCTCGCACGTAGGCGCTGCGGCCCCCGCGCATCGCGAAGGCATCGATTCGGGCGCCTGCGGCGTCGGCGTGCGCCAGGCCCACCGGTCGCACCTCGGCGTTGCCGGGTATCGCGTCGCCCGTGACGGTTCTCGTGGTGACGGACCCCGAGTCCTGTGCCCACTGCCACTGTGCGCATACGACCGGATCGACTGCGGCACCGGCACGTTCGGGGAACTTCGCAACCGGGAGCTCGTCGACCACCGGGACGGCGCCGATCGCACCGGGCTCGACGGTGACGATGTGGTGCGCGTCCTGCGGCTGGGTGAACCGGATGAGGTCGGCCGCCACCATGCCGATTCGCTGCACTCCCGTCCTCAGCACCGCGTAGTGCTGCGACGACTCGGCCTGCGGCACGCGGATCACGGCGCCAACCCGCAACCCGTGCAGCGGCGGTGGTGCGGGCGCTCCGGCGTCGCGGATGGCGGGTGCCGCGAGCTCGGGCACCTCCGGCACGATGTCGAGCAAGGTGCGCGTGACCGGGCGCGGCGCAACGCCGTCGAGCGCGAGCGCACGGACCACGGCCGGATTGCGCAGATCCACCTTCGCACGCCGCCCGTCGAAGAGCAGATACGTTGTCGCCGCACCTTCGCCCGCCGCGCTCACCAGGATGTTGGCCGCTACGGCGTGCGTCCTGCCGACAGACCCCACCAGCACCGTCGAGGCAGACGAATCATCCTCGCACACATGCCATTCCGACTCGCCTTGCGTCAGCGGCGCGCCGATCATGTCAGGGGCGCCAGGGATGCCGAGCATCGCCCCCCTTGGCGCCCGGTCGACGGCCGAGGAACTGACGAGCCGAGGTTTGGCCGCCGAAGCGGTGATCAGCCGGGCCGACGCGAGGTTCGGGACAGGGTGCAGATTCTGGTCGATCCGCACATAGAGGGCACCGGTGTCGCGCACCATCACGATCGGGGCGTCGCCGAGCGCACCGCGTGGCTGCAGAAACGCCAGGACCGCGGCCACCCCGAGTCCGATGACCGCCAGAAGCGAGCCGACCGACAACGCAAGTGCCTGCGCGCGCATCGGATCGTCGAGCATCTTCGCGTCGCCGCGCACGAGGGCGTGCTGCATGCGCCGTAACCCGAAGCGGTGCCCGCTGATCTGCAGTTTGGTGGTCGATCGCCCCGTCATCACTCCCCCGCCGAAAGCCTAAGGCCTGGCGGGAGTCCCGAGTGTCACCGCTTTCCCATGGCCCTGCGCTCGCGATAGGCCGCCACGTGCTGGCGGTTGCCGCAGTTGCCGGTGTCGCAGAACTTTCCCGACCGGTTGCGCGACAAGTCGACCAACACCGCCTCGCAGTCCGACGCCGCGCACGTCTTGAGGCGGCGCAGCTCGCCGATGCGGATCAGGTCGGCCAGCGCCATCGCCATCTCCGCGCCCATCCGCTGCCACAGCGGGTCGTTCACCGACGCCAGGTGCAGATGCCACTCCGGCATCTCCGGATGCCGGGTCAGCCACGGCGAGGCGTTGGTATCGCGAAGTAAGGCATTGACCTGATCCACCGTGCGTTGCTCATCGTCGGCGACGGCCCAGATCCGGCTCAGCCGGTCGCGGAGCCGCTGCACCGACGCGAGTTCGTCGGCGTCGCGGTCACGGCGGCCCGTCCAGCCGAAGCTGTCGAGGTAGGCGTTCAACGCCGCCATGTCGCCCAACCGCTCACCGTCGACGCGGTCGCTGTTGATGAGCTCACACGCCGCCCGCAAGGTGAGTTCGGTGTCATGACTGAAAAGCATTTGACCCATGACGCCTCTCGTCGCTACTGTCAGGAGCGTAGTTCATTTTACTCATTACACTTTCCTCGGAGGTCGACCATGGCCGTGACGGCATCCGGCACGCGGCCCGCCGCCGACCACTTCCGGCTCGGGCTGATGCTGGCGGTCGGTTCGGCGGTCGCGTTCGGCTCCTCGGGCCCGTTCGCGAAGGCACTGATGACAGCGGGCTGGAGCCCGACCGCCGCGGTCGTCGCCCGGCTGGCGGGCGGCGCGCTGGTGATGGCGATCTTCGCCACCATCGTCAGGCGCGGGTGGATTCGCGAGGCCCTGCGCCACCCCACGACCGTGCTTGCCTACGGGGTGGTCCCGATCGCGGGCGCGCAGCTGTTCTACTACAACGCCGTCGCGCACCTATCGATCGGCGTCGCACTGCTGCTGGAGTACACCGCACCGATCATCGTCGTCGCCTGGGTCTGGGCCACCACACGGCGACGCCCGACCACCTTGACCCTGGCCGGCGTCGGGCTGGCGATCGCCGGGATCATGCTGGTGCTCGACGTGTTCTCGGGCGCGCACATCAACCTGGTCGGCGTGGGCTGGGGACTGGCGGCCGCCCTCTGCGCCGCCGGGTACTTCCTGATGTCGGCCCACGCCGGCTATACGGCCGACGGGGACGGGATCAGTCCCGTCACGCTGGCCGCGGCGGGGCTGATCGTCGGCTCGGGTGCGGTCACGCTCCTGGGCCTGACCGGGATCATGCCGTTGACCTTCACCACCGCCGACACCGTCATCGCCGGTCACACCACCTCGTGGATCGTGCCGGTCATCGCCCTGGGCGTCATCGCCACCGCGGTGGCCTACACGCTGGGCATCATGGGCATCGCCCGGCTGCGGCCACGTTTCGCGTCGCTGGTCGGCCTGTCCGAGGTGATGTTCGCGGTGCTGGCGGCCTGGATTCTGCTGGGTGAGGCGATCACGCCCACGCAGGCTGTCGGCGGCGCCATCGTCTTGGCCGGCCTGGCGCTGGCGCGCGCAGGCGACCGTTCCGAAGCGGTTGCCGAGGCGACGTGGCCGGACGGCCCGCTCGAGGAGTCGCCCGTGCGAGCGAACCGTTAGCCCCCAGACCCCTCGGTGTGTGAATATGTCCGCGTGACTTTGCTGCGCGAGACGGCCCGACTGGCGGCCGCGACGGCCGCGGTCGCCGCGCTCGTCGGCGGCGTGGCCCCGCCGGCGGTGGCCCAGCCCGGCCCGCCCCCCGGACCCGTCAGTCCCGGATACGGTTCGGGCACCGCGCCCGGACCGGCGGCCACCTCCCCCGGATACGGCTCCTCGACATCCGCGTGCAGCGATATCGAGGTGATCTTCGCCCGCGGCACCGACGACACCCCCGGCCTCGGCACACCGGGCACCGCGTTCGTCAACGCGCTGCGGGGCCTGAAGAGCGGCCAGACGATCAGCACGTACGCGGTCGACTACCCCGCTTCCTACGACTTCCTGGCCGCCGCCGACGGCGCGAGCGACGCCACCAACCGCATCGCGATGCTGTCGCAGCAGTGCCCGAACACCCGCATCGTGCTCGGCGGGTACTCGCAGGGGGCAGCGGTCGTCGACATGCTGGCGGGGGTGCCGCCGCTCGGCGACAAGATCGGATCCATCGGGTCGGCTCCGCCATTGCCCGGAAGCCTGGTGCCAAACGTCGCCGCCGTCGCGGTGTTCGGCAACCCGGCCACCAAGTTCAGCAACCCGATCACCAAATCGGTGTTCGCCGGCCGCGCGATCGACCTGTGCAAGGACGGCGACCCGATCTGCTCCAAAGGGCGTAACCCGTTCGCGCACAACGACTACGTGAGCGCCGGACTGGTCCAGGAGGCGGCGAACTTCGTCGCAGGTCTGGTCTGATTCCGCGCGGCGATATCATCTCGTCCCGTGGATTTCGCTCGCCTTCGTCGTCGGGTCGCCGGCACCGCCGTCATCGCGGCCGTCGGACTGATCCCTTGGCTCCTGGCGCCGACGGTTGCCTCGGCACAGGGCTGCTCCGATGTGACAGTGGTGTTCGCCCGCGGCACCGGTGAACCCCCGGGCATCGGCCGTGTCGGCCAGGCGTTCGTCGAGGCACTGCGCCCGCAGCTGGGGGACCGCACGCTGTCGGCTTACGGGGTGGCCTACCCGGCCACCTACGACTTCATGATGGCGGCCGACGGCGCCGCCGACGCGGCGGCGTTCGTCACCACCACCGCACAGTCGTGTCCGAACTCGCGCATCGTGCTGGGCGGGTTCTCTCAGGGCGCGGCGGTCGTCGACATGCTCGCCGGCATCCCGCCGCTGGGCAACCGGATCGGCGCGCTGGGCCCGGTGCTGCCACCCAACGTCGCACCCAATGTCGCCGCCGTGGCCGTCTTCGGCAACCCGGCGACCAAGTTCGGAAACCCGATCACCACGGCGCCGATCTTCGGTGGGCGCGCGATCGACCTCTGCACCGATGGAGACCCGATCTGTTCCCGCGGCCGCAATCCGTTCGCCCACAGCGACTACGTCGGGCGCGGAATGGCGAACCAGGCTGCGGATTTCGTGGCGCGGCTGGTCTGAGGTCGCGGCGACCGCTGTCGATTACCTTCGTCGGCGTTGATTAGTTCCTATAGGATCGGCGGAGTGCAAAACGATCTTGTTCGCTGCTTGGGGCGCCGGGGGACGCTGCTCATCGGGGCGGTCGTGCTCGCGGTGGCAGGGCTGATCGCGCCCGTCACCCAGGCCACCCCGGGCCTCCTGTCCGTCGCCGCTGCGCAGTCATGCCCACAGGCGGAGCTCATCTTCGCGCGGGGTCGCACCGAGTCGCCCGGTGCCGGTGTGATCGGCAACGCGCTCATCAGTGCGCTGCGCAGCAAGAGCGGAAAGAACGTCAACCTCTACTCCGTGAACTATCCGGCCGATTACGAGATCGACATCGGCGCCAACGACATGAGCTCACGGATTCAGGACATGGCGGCACGGTGCCCCGACACCCGACTGGTGCTCGGCGGATACTCGTTGGGCGCCGCGGTGACCGACGTCGTGCTAGCCGCACCCATCGCCGCGTTCGGGTTCGACAAGCCGCTGCCTCCCGGGATGGACCGCCACATCGCCGCCGTCGCGCTGTTCGGCAACGGGATCGCATGGGCCGGCCCGATCACCAACTTCAGCCCGCTCTACGGCGAGCGCACGATCGAGCTGTGCCACGGCGCCGACCCGATCTGCAACCCCGCCGAGCCCAAGACCTGGGAGGGCAACTGGCCCGACCATGCGGCGCGCGCGTATGTGAATGCGGGGATGGTCAACCAGGCGGCCGACTTCGTCGCCGCTCGGATCTAGTCGACCACCCGTAGGTCGCGGGTGACCTTGGTCCGTGCTTCGAGCTGATCGTCGGGCGGATAGTCCACGCCCACGAGGGTCAACCCCTGCGGCGGTGCGGCCACGAACTCGCTGGACCTTCGATCGGCCGCCAACAGGCCTGCGCACCAATCGGGTTCGCGACGGTGTTCACCGACCGCCAACAACGCGCCGACCAGCGAGCGAACCATCGACCAGCAGAAGGCGTCGGCGCTGACATGGGCGGTGACCCGCGTCCCCTCGCGCGACCAGTCGAGGCGCTGAAGGTCACGGATGGTGGTGGCACCCTCACGGTGCCGGCAGAAGGCCGCGAAGTCGTGCAGTCCCAGCAGCGTGCGTGACGCCTCGGCCATCGCGTCCACGTCAAGCGGGCGGGGCCAGGCGGTGACATAACGCGCCTCGTGCGGCTCGACACCATATGGCGCCATCGACAGTCGATACACGTAGTGGCGGCGCAGCGCGGAGAAGCGGGCGTCGAAACCCGGGGCGGCACGCCCGACGTCGAGCACGCGGACGTCTCGGGGCAGGAACCGGCCGAGCCGTCGCACCAGCGGCAGGAACTCGCTGTCGCCGGGGCGCGGCGTACGCGGATAGGCGTGCGCCAGAGCCTCTTCGGGCACGTCGACATGGGCGACCTGACCGGTGGCGTGCACTCCGGCGTCGGTGCGACCCGCCGCACGCGCCACCACTGCGGTGCGGAACACCGTCGACAGCGCCTCTTCGAGGACACCGGCCACGGTGCGCTGTCCCGCCTGCACTGCCCACCCCGCGAACTCGGTTCCGTCGTAGGCGATGTCGAGCCGGAGACGAACGAGCCCGCCACCGGATTCGATGGCGGGCTCGCTCATGACGTCCTCAGGACTTGTCGTCATCCTTGTCGGCCTCGTCAGCCGGGGCCTCGTCAGCCTTGTCGGCCTCGTCAGCCGGGGCCTCGACCTCGCTCGACTCGGCCTTGGCCTCTTCGACCGATTCCTCCTCGGTGGGACCTTCGGCCGCTTCCGGCTCGACCGCGGCCTGCGGAGCCGATGCGGCGGCGACGGACTGCTCGGTCTTGGAGCCCGCGGCCCTGCGAGCACGGTTGGCCTCCGAGGTCACCGTCTTCTCCCGCACCAGCTCGATGACCGCCATCGGGGCGTTGTCGCCCTTGCGGTTCTCGACCTTGATGATGCGGGTGTAGCCGCCCTCGCGGTCGGCGTAGAACGGGCCGATCTCGGCGAACAGCGTGTGCACGATGTCCTTGTCGCGGATCTTCTTCATCACCTCACGCCGGTTGTGCAGCGTGCCCTTCTTGGCGTGCGTGATGAGCTTTTCCGCATAGGGCCGCAACGCCCGCGCCTTCGGCTCGGTCGTCTTGATCCGGCCGTGCTCGAAGAGCGACGTGGCCAGGTTGGCCAGCAGCGCCTTCTGGTGGGCGGACCCGCCGCCGAGACGAGGTCCCTTGGTGGGCTTGGGCATTGCGACTATCTCCTATGTGGGGCCGACCCCCGTATCAGGTAGGGCCGGGACGGACTGGCTTCTTTAGAGCTGTTCGGTTTCGGCGTAGTCCTGGTTGTCGTCCAGGTCGTAGCCCGCATCGCTGTTCCAGGTGCCGGTGGCGACGTCGTAGCCGGCGACCTCGGACGGATCGAAGCTGGCCGGGCTGTCCTTGAGCGACAGACCCAGCTGATGCAGCTTGATCTTCACCTCGTCGATGGACTTCTGACCGAAGTTGCGGATGTCCAGCAGGTCGGACTCCGTGCGGGCGACCAATTCGCCCACCGTGTGCACACCCTCGCGCTTGAGGCAGTTGTACGACCGCACCGTCAGGTCCAGATCGTCGATCGGCAGCGCGAAGCTCGCGATGTGATCGGCCTCGGCCGGCGACGGTCCGATCTCGATGCCCTCGGCCTCGACATTGAGTTCCCTTGCCAGACCAAACAATTCGACCAGCGTCTTGCCCGCCGAAGCGAGCGCGTCACGCGGCGTGATCGAGTTCTTGGTCTCCACGTCGAGGATCAGCTTGTCGAAGTCGGTGCGCTGCTCGACGCGGGTGGCCTCCACCTTGTAGGTGACCTTGAGCACCGGCGAGTAGATCGAATCGACCGGGATGCGGCCGATTTCGGCGCCCGAGGCCTTGTTCTGGACGGCCGGGACGTAACCGCGACCGCGCTCGACGACGAGCTCGACCTCGAGCTTGCCCTTGTCGTTGAGGGTGGCGATGTGCATCTCGGGGTTGTGCACCGTCACGCCGGCGGGCGGAACGATGTCGCCTGCGGTGACCTCACCCGGCCCCTGCTTGCGCAGGTACATGGTGACCGGCTCGTCCTCTTCCGACGAGACGACCAGCCCCTTGAGGTTCAGGATGATGTCGGTGACGTCTTCCTTGACTCCGGGCACCGTGGTGAACTCGTGCAGCACTCCGTCGATACGGATGCTGGTGACTGCCGCGCCCGGGATGGACGACAGCAGCGTGCGCCGAAGCGAATTGCCAAGGGTGTAACCGAAACCGGGCTCCAGCGGCTCGATGACGAACTGGGAGCGGTTGTCGGCCTTGACGTCTTCGGACAGTGTGGGGCGCTGAGAGATCAGCATGTGTTTCTTTCCTCCTTCACGGCACCCGCTATTTGATGCCGCGTACTCCAGCCGCCATCCGGGCGGCGGGAAGCCTTACTTCGAGTACAGCTCGACGATCAGCTGCTCGGTGAGCGGGACGTCGATCTGCGCACGCTCCGGCAGCTGATGCACCAGGATGCGTTGCCGCTCACCGACGACCTGAAGCCACGACGGGATCGGCCGCTCGCCCGCGGTCTCCCGGGCGATCACGAACGGATCGGTGTTCAGCGACTTTTCCTTCACGTCGATGATGTCGTACTGCGACACCCGGTAGCTCGGGATGTCGACCTTGACACCGTTGACCAGGAAGTGGCCGTGGCTGACCAGCTGCCGCGCCATCCGGCGGGTGCGGGCCAGGCCTGCGCGGTAGATGACGTTGTCCAGCCGGCTCTCCAGGATGCGCAGCAGGTTGTCACCGGTCTTGCCGGGCAGCCGGTTGGCCTCCTCGTAGTAGCGACGGAACTGCTTTTCCATCACGCCGTAGGAGAAGCGGGCCTTCTGCTTCTCCTGCAGCTGCAGGCGGTATTCGCTTTCCTTGATCCGCGCGCGGCCGTGCTGGCCGGGCGGGTAGGGGCGCTTCTCGAACGACTGATCGCCGCCGACCAGGTCCACGCCGAGGCGGCGTGACTTGCGGGTCGCGGGTCCGGTGTAACGAGCCATAGTCTGTTTCTCCTCGTCCTACTAGACCCGGCGCCGCTTCGGCGGGCGGCAGCCGTTGTGCGGCTGTGGCGTGACATCGGCGATCGCGCCGACCTCGAGGCCGGCGGCCTGCAGCGACCGGATCGCGGTCTCGCGGCCCGAGCCCGGGCCCTTGACGAACACGTCGACCTTCTTCACGCCGTGTTCCTGCGCCTTGCGGGCGGCGTTCTCGGCGGCCAGCTGCGCGGCGAACGGTGTGGACTTACGCGAGCCCTTGAAGCCCACGTGCCCCGACGACGCCCAGGCGATGACGTTGCCCTGCGGGTCGGTGATCGTCACGATCGTGTTGTTGAACGTGCTCTTGATGTGCGCGGCGCCGTGCGGGACGTTCTTCTTTTCCCGGCGACGGGTCTTCTGCCCCTTCTTGGGGCCGGCCGCGGTCTTTTTGGCGGGTGGCATCGTCGATTACCTGGCCTTCTTCTTGCCGGCGATGGTGCGCTTGGGGCCCTTGCGGGTGCGCGCGTTGGTCTTGGTCCGCTGGCCGCGCACCGGAAGCCCACGGCGGTGCCGCAGACCCTGGTAGCAGCCGATCTCGATTTTGCGGCGGATGTCGGCCTGCACCTCGCGGCGCAGATCGCCTTCCACCTTGAGGTTGGCTTCGATGTAGTCGCGCAGCTGGGTGACCTGATCATCGGTCAGGTCCTTCGTGCGCAGATCCCGGCTGATGCCGGTGGCGTCCAGGATCTCCTGGGAGCGGGTACGGCCGACGCCGTAGATATAGGTAAGGGCGATCTCCATGCGCTTATCGCGCGGGAGGTCGACGCCCACGAGACGTGCCATCAGGCAGTGTT
The DNA here is from genome assembly GCF_001500045.1 of Mycobacterium sp. GA-1199. Taxonomy (GTDB): domain Bacteria; phylum Actinomycetota; class Actinomycetes; order Mycobacteriales; family Mycobacteriaceae; genus Mycobacterium. Next base: position 254,508 of record NZ_LQIX01000001.1, on the reverse strand, counting down.
CCTTCTTCTATGCGGAGGTCTTGTCCCAGTCCGTTCCCTCAAATGGGGTCCGGCCTCCGTGCCGGACGTTGGTGAGCGGCGCATCCGCTCAGTGGTACTGGGAGTTCGTCATTCAGTTGTGTTGCGGGGTTCTAACCCTGCCGCTGCTTGTGGCGTGGATCAGAGCAGATCACCATGACCCGCCCATGCCGGCGGATCACCCTGCACTTATCGCAAATGGGCTTGACGCTCGGGTTCACCTTCACGGCTCGTTCGATCCTGTTCTTCTGAAGTGTCTGTTTTTACTTGTACCGGTAAACGATGCGGCCCCGGGACAGGTCGTAGGGAGACAGCTCCACCACGACGCGGTCCTCGGGCAGGATGCGGATGTAGTGCTGCCGCATCTTGCCGCTGATGTGGGCAAGGACCTTGTGTCCGTTCTCCAGCTCAATGCGGAACATCGCATTGGGCAGGGGTTCGACCACGCGACCCTCGACCTCTATGGCACCGTCTTTCTTGGCCATTGTCTTTCGGAGATCCTCCGTGTCCTGATCGTTGGCGCCTTCCCGCCGCGGGCGGCGGATACTGCTGCGGCGCGGCAAACGCTTCCGACCACAGAACGTGAGCCAGTAGCCAGAAATTCCTGAACAGGGCACGCAAAGAGTCGGCGCGATCGTCGCACCGTTGATCTATGGTACTCGCCCACGGGCCGGGCCCAAAATCGCGACGGAACGGCCTCCCGTCACCCCGTCGCCGTCTCGGGCTGGTCCCGTCCTGCGTCGATACCGCGGACGAGACCCGATTGCACCAGCGCGGCCGTGACGAACCGGTGCACCGGCCGGGAGCGGAAGAAGCCGGTGTGGCCACCGCGGTACCACTGGATGTCGGGTTGTCCCCAGTGGTCCCACAGCCGGTCGATCTGCTCGCGCGGGTGAACCACCTGGTCGGCGATGCCCGCGTAGATGAAGCGGCCGCCCATCGGGACCTGTGGCGGCAATGCCAGCGGCGAGATCATCCGGCCGAGCGGGGCGGCCAGCCTGATCGTCTCCATCCGCGGGTCGTCGCTGCCCATGCCGGAGTGCCGCGCCAAGAGGCCGACCAGATCTGCCACCGGAACGCCCAGCACCGCGCATTCCAGGGCGTCGTCGAGGCTCGCCACCAAGGCCGCGATGAAGCCGCCCAACGACAGGCCGTACACGCCGATCGGCGCTCCCGGCTGCTGCCGGCGGATCCACGACAGCAAGCTGCGGACGTCCCACACCGCCTGCGCGGTGGCGTGAATGTCGTCGAGGACGTCCTCACCGGGGAACACCGCACCCTTGGGCAGCCCCTTGGCCCGCGGGCCGTGCATCGGCAGCACCGGCATCACGACGTTGAGACCCAACTCGTCGTGCAGGTACCAGGCCCGGAAGATCGCCAGGTCGATCGCCGCGCGCCCCATCTCGGTGCCGTGGACACATACCAGCCACGGCCGCGGCTCGGGGTGGCGCAGCAGCAGACCGTAGCCGCGGGAGACGGCGTCATAGCCCAGCCAGCGGTCGGCACCGGGTTCATCCGGGTCCGGCCGGTACCCGCTGGTCCAGCGCAACCGGTGATAGGAGCGGTTGCGGCGACGCACCGGCGAGATGTCCAGATCGCTCGGGGGCCCCGGCGCGGCGAAGAACACCGCCGGATCGTCGAGGCTGCCACGTTGTCCGTAGAAGTCCAGCGCAGCCACCACTTCACCGTGGATCCGGTCGAACGCCCTCGGATCGCTGAGCGGACGCCGCGCTCGCAACCCGAGCAGCACCACCTCGTCGCGGAACGCCTCGGCGGCCAACGCGACCGTCGGCCGCACGGTGGGCGTCTGATCACGGCCGTCGTGGAGGTAGTCACGCCACGAGCGCGCGTAGTAGCCGCCGGTTTTCGTCAGCGGTTGCACCACATTGCGCAGGGGCGCCTGTATCCGCGGCACGGTGGAGCGGTGCGGAGTCGGTGCGCCGGCCTCGGCGCCGATACCGATGTCGTCTGTTCCCACACCTCCGACAGTAGCCACGCGCTGTCGTGCCAGTAGAGCCATTGGTCACCTGTACCCGTAGGATCCCGCGACACAGACGCTCCAGGTCGTGCGATCGTGCTGGTGCGCAGCCGGTTTCGGCACCGATTGACCGGCGCAGAGTGGCGCCCACCACTCTGCACGGCCGAATGTGGCGGCCCCGATACATGGCCTAAGTCGTTTTGCTGCTCGAGGTGACTTCGGTCCCTAGTCATCGCCTGCGGCCGGTGGTCCGATGAGAAGTGGCAATCCCGCCGCGCACACCACCTGCTAGGAGAAAACGATGGGTAAGCAAAGACCAATCCTGGCAGACGTCATGGCAGCGGTCGGCATCGCCGCCCTCTACAAAGCCCACGTACAGCCGTGGATATACACCTGGGGCGCCCGTGAGGAAGAGGTCACCGCAACACTGCCGGGTGACGATCTGGTCGATCCGGACACGCCCCGCACGACGCGGGCGGTGTCCATCGACGCGACACGCGACGACGTGTGGCCCTGGCTGGCTCAGATCGGCGAGAACCGCGGCGGCTTCTACAGCTACTCGGTGTTGGAACGTGCGGTAGGGGCCGACATACGCAATGCCGAGGTCATCCATCCCGAGTGGCAGGAGCTGCAGGTCGGTGACACGATTTGGCTGGCCCGCCGATACGGTCCCGGGGCCCGGCAGATCGTGGCGGCGGTGAAACCCCGATCACATCTCGTGCTGGTGTCGCCGGCTGACTTCGAGCGGCTCCAGCGGGGCGAAAAAGCCTCGGGCTGCTGGTCTTTCGTGCTCCGAAGAGAACTGGGGCGGACCCGGCTGGTGGTGCGCGGCAGTGGCGGCGCGGTGGGCCATTCCTGGTTCGACATACCGCATTTCGTGATGGAGCAGAAAATGATGCGGGGCATAACACAGCGGACCCAGCGGACCCGCCGGCGGTCGCGGCCGTCACCCGGATATCGGCTGGACGATGGGCGCATACTTGTACGCGATGACCGGCCCCTCGCCCCAGTCCCGTAAACCCGTCATATTGAGCGTCGATGACGATCCGGCGGTGTCGCGCGCGGTCGCCCGCGATCTGCGCCGCCACTACGGCGAGGGGTTTCGCATCGTGCGCGCCGAGAACGGCCCCGATGCGCTCGAGACGCTCAACGAACTCAAACTGCGCGGCGAGACCGTCGCAGTGTTCGTCGCCGACTACCGGATGCCGCAGATGAGCGGGATCGAGTTCCTCGAAGAGGCGATGGACATCTTCCCGATGGCCCGCCGCGTGCTGCTGACCGCGTATGCCGACACGCACGCCGCGATCGACGCGATCAACGTCGTCGACCTCGATCATTACCTGCTCAAACCGTGGGACCCGCCGCAGGAGAAGCTCTATCCGGTGATCGACGCGCTGATCGAGGCCTGGCGCGAGACCGGCGACCGTGCGATCCCGCACACCAAGATCATCGGGCACCCGTGGAACGCGCGATCCTCGGAGGTTCGCGAGTTCCTCGCGCGCAACCGGCTCTACTACACCTGGTTCCGCGCCGACGAACCCAAGGGCAGGCAGCTGCTGGACGCCGCGGGTCTCGACGGGCTGATGCTTCCGGTGGTGGTCACCGAACAGGGCGAGACGCTCGTCGCGCCGGACGACGCCGAACTCGGCGCGACGCTCGGTCTGTCGATCACACCCTCGGAGGACTTCTACGATCTGGTCGTCATCGGCGGCGGCCCCGCGGGTCTGGCCGCGGCGGTCTACGGCGCCTCCGAGGGCCTCAAGACGGTGCTCATCGAGCGCACGGCCACGGGTGGGCAGGCCGGGCAGAGCTCGCGGATCGAGAACTACCTCGGCTTTCCCGACGGCGTCTCGGGCTCTCAACTCGCCGACCGGGCCCGCAGACAAGCCGAGAAGTTCGAGGCCGAGCTCATCACGGCGGCCGAGGTCACCGCGCTCGAGATCGACGGCAACGCGCGCACCGTCCATCTGTCCGACGGCCGATCGATCGGGACGCGGGCCGTGATCCTGGCGATGGGGGTGGAGTATCGCCAGCTGCCTGCCGAGGGCTGCGCGGATCTCACCGGCGCCGGCGTCTACTACGGAGCCACCTCGTCGGTGGCCGCCGAATGCGAGGACGAGGAGGTCTTCGTCATCGGCGGCGCGAACTCCGCGGGACAGGCCGCGATGTTCCTGTCACGAACCGCGAAGAAGGTGAGCATCGTCTGCCGCCGCACCCTCGACGAGTCGATGTCCCACTACCTGATCCAGCAGATCAGGGCGACCGACAACATCCGCGAACTGCCGCACACCGCCGTGCACAAGGTCGAAGGCAACGGCCACCTCGAACGAATCTGCCTGCAGGATCTGCGAACCGGTGTGCGCGAGGACCACACCTGTGGACGCATGTTCATCTTCATCGGGGCCCAACCACGCACGGACTGGGTGGAACAGGCGGGCATCGCCCGCGACGACCACGGGTTCATCCTCGCCGGGCCCGATCTGCGCGACGTCGCCGGCTGGACGCTGGACCGTCCGCCGCACCACCTGGAAACAAGCGTGCCCGGCGTGTTTGTTGCAGGAGATGTGCGTTCCGAATCCGCCAAGAGGGTGGCGGCCGCCGTCGGCGAAGGATCGATGGCGGTGATGTTGGTGCACCGATACCTGGCGGAGGCGTGATGAGCGACGAAGAACCCCGCTGCCTGCCCCACGAACTGCGGACGCTGTTCCTGTTCGAGGCCCTCTCTGACCGCCAATTGCAGGTTCTGTGCGACAACGGGCATATCGCCACGTTCGAACCCGGTCCGGTGTGCACCGAGGGCGACCCGGCGACGTGCTTCTACGTGCTGCTCGACGGTGAACTGGTGATGTCCAAACGCTCGGGCGGGGTCGACATCGAGACCAATCGCACGTCCCAGCGCGGGGTGTACTGCGGCGCGTGGTCGGCTTATGTTCCCGGCGAGGAGCACCTCTACGAGGCGTCGGTCCGCGTGACGAGGCCGTCCCGGTTCTTCGTGCTCGACGCCGACGCGTTCGCGAAGTTCATGCAGTCGGAGTTCCCGATGGCCGTGCACCTGCTCGAGGGCCACCGCGTCGGCGGCCGTCGCCAGAGCCAGATCCTCGGCCAGCGCGAGAAGCTGCTGGCGCTGGGCACCATCACCGCGGGACTGACCCATCAGCTCAACAATCCCGCGGCTGCCGCGGCCCGCGCCGTCGCCGACCTGCGCGAGGGCGTCGGCAAGATGCGGCACAAGCTCGCGATGTTGGCCGACGGCCAGTTCACCCCGGAAGCGCTGCGGGTGTTGGTGCGGATTCAGGACGAGGTCGCCGAGCAGGTCGCCAAGTCCAAGGCGCAGGAGCTCACCGCGCTGGAGCTGTCCGACTGCGAAGAGCAGATCGGGGACTGGCTCGAGAGCCGCGGCATCGCCAGCGCGTGGGATTACGCACCGACGTTCGTGGAGGCGGGCCTCGACCTGGACTGGCTCGAACGCGTGCAGGCCTCCATCGACGACGTCGACTGCTCGGCGACGCTGCAGAGCGCGCTGGGTTGGTTGAAGTACACGATCGACGCCGAGCTGCGGATGAACGAGATCGCCGACGCCAGCAAGCGGATCTCGGCGCTGCTGGCCGGTGCCAAGCAGTACTCTCAGATGGACCGCAGCGAGTATCAGGCCGCCAACGTCCACGAGCTGATCCACAGCACGATCAAGACCATCTTCGGCGGCAAGGTGGGCAAGGACAAGCCGGTGGCACTGGTGTGGGAGAAGGACACCACGCTACCTCAATTGTTGTGCTACCCAGGCGATCTGAACGAGGTCTGGTCGAACATCATCGACAACGCGATCCAGGCGATGAACTACGAGGGCACGTTGACGATCCGCACCTCGCGCAAGAACGACGACATGGTCCGCGTCGAGATCTGCGATGACGGCCAGGGCATCGCCGCGGAGAACATCGACCGCATCTTCACACCCTTCTTCACCACCAAGCCGTTCGGCCAGGGCACCGGCCTGGGTCTGGATCTCGCCCGGCGCATCATCGTCGAGAAACACCACGGCGACATCCAGGTCAAGTCCGCTCCCGGCGACACCCGGTTCATCGTCGACCTGCCGTTGGTCGCGCCCGCCCCCGAGGCGCCGAGGCCGACGGAACTTTCCGTCACAGCCGGATAACCGGAATATCCCCAGGGCACCGAGAGGTTGGAGCGGAAATGACGAAACCCGATCTCGGTAGGTACGGCGCGTTCGGCCACTACTCCATGTGGCAACGGCTGAGCCCGGAGCAACTGCGGGCCATCGAAGACCTCGGTTACGGCGCGATCTGGGCCGGAGGTTCGCCGGCGGCCGAATTATCTTGGGTGGAACCGATTCTCGAGGCGACGAACACCCTCAAGCTGGCGACGGGCATCGTCAACATCTGGACCGCGGACGCCGGGCCCGTCAGCGAGTCCTTCCACCGCATCGAGAAGGCCTATCCGGGACGCTTTGTGCTGGGCATCGGCGTTGGGCATCCCGAAGCCCACACCGAGTACCAGAAGCCGTACGACGCTCTCGTCGCCTACCTCGACAAGCTCGATGAGTACGGGGTTCCGAAGGATCGACGGGTGGTCGCCGCGCTGGGTCCGAGGGTGCTCAAGCTGTCCGCCGAGCGCTCCGCCGGGCCACATCCGTACCTGACGACGCCCGAACACACCGCCGAGGCGCGCAAGCTCATCGGGCCGGATGCGTTCATCGCTCCCGAACACAAGGTGGTGCCGACCACGGATGTCGACAAGGCTCGCGCGGTCGGCCGCCAGGCGCTCGAAATCTACCTCAATCTCACGAACTATCTGAACAACTGGAAGCGTCTGGGATTCACCGACGACGAGGTCGCGAGGCCGGGCGGCGACCGGCTTGTCGACGCGGTGGTGGCGTATGGCACCGTCGACGCCATAGCAGCACGGCTCGAGGAGCATCACGCTGCGGGCGCCGACCACGTGCCCGTACAGGTGCTCACCAAACCGGACAAGCTGGTGGACGCGTTGGCTCAACTGGCGGGTCCGCTCGGCCTGAAGTGATGTCACCACCGAAGGGATCCGCATGACTGAGCTCAAGCCCGACCTCGGCCGCTACGGCGTATGGACGTTCGGCGTTCCGAAGCCCGAACAGGCCGTGGAGATCGAAAAGCTCGGCTACGGCGCGGTGTGGATCGGCGGATCGCCGGCCGGCAACCTCGAGTACGTCGAGCCCATCCTCGAGCGCACCGAGAACCTTGTGGTCGCCACCGGCATCATCAACGTGTGGACGGCGCCCGCCGACGAGGTCGCCGACGCGTATCACCGCGTGGAGGACGCCTATCCGGGCCGGTTCCTGCTGGGCATCGGTATCGGTCATCCCGAGCACACCGAGGAGTACCGCAAACCGTACGACGTGCTCGTCGAGTACCTCGACGCGCTGGATGCCAAGAAGGTGCCCACGAGCCGGCGGGTGATCGCGGCGCTCGGGCCCAAAGTGCTCAAGCTGTCGGCGCAGCGCAGTGCGGGGGCGCATCCGTACCTGACCACTCCGCAGCACACCGGTGAGGCGCGAAATCAGCTGGGACCCACGGTGTTCATCGCGCCCGAGCACAAGGTCGTGTTGGCCAGGGACGCCGAGGCGTCACGCGAGATCGGTAGGCAGACAGTCGATTTCTATCTGGGTCTGTCGAATTACCTGAACAACTGGAAGCGCCTGGGCTTCACCGAGGACGACGTCGCCAAGCCCGGCAGCGACCGGTTGATCGACGCACTGGTCGCCCACGGCACCCCCGAGGCGATCGCGGCGCGACTCAACGAACACCTGGAGTCGGGCGCCGATCACGTCGCGATCCAGGTGCTGGGCGGATGGGACGTCTTGATCCCCACGCTGACCGAGTTGGCCGGGCCGCTCGGGTTGAAGGGCTGACCGCACCGCATCGGAGGGACCCTTGCGTCGCGTGCCACCGCATTACTAGGATATCCAACTATCTAGTAGTGAGGGGCACGCTCATGACCACCCAGGTTCCGCATTTCATCGACGGCAAGCGCACCAATGGCCAGTCGGGCCGCACCGCCGACGTCTTCAACCCCAGCACGGGTGAGGTGCAGGCGCAGGTCGTGATGGCGTCGGCCGCCGACGTCGACGCAGCGGTGGCGGGTGCGGCCGAGGCGCAGAAGTCGTGGGCGGCATTCAACCCGCAGCGCCGGGCTCGCGTGCTGATGAAGTTCATCGAGCTGGTCAACCAGAACGCCGACGAGCTCGCTCAACTGCTGTCGCTCGAGCACGGCAAGACCCATGCCGATTCCCTCGGCGACATCCAGCGCGGCCTCGAGGTCATCGAGTTCAGCGTCGGCATCCCGCACCTGCTCAAGGGTGAGTACACCGAGGGCGCCGGTCCGGGTATCGACGTGTACTCGCTGCGCCAGCCGCTCGGGGTCGTCGCGGGCATCACCCCGTTCAACTTCCCCGCCATGATCCCTCTGTGGAAAGCCGGCCCCGCGTTGGCGTGCGGCAACGCGTTCATCCTCAAGCCGTCCGAACGGGACCCGTCGGTGCCGGTCCGGCTGGCCGAACTGTTCCTCGAGGCGGGTCTGCCCCCCGGCGTCTTCCAGGTCGTGCAGGGCGACAAGGAAGCCGTCGACGCGATCCTCGAACATCCGGCCATCCAGGCGGTCGGCTTCGTCGGCAGCTCCGACATCGCGCAGTACATCTATTCGGGCGCGACCGCAAACGGCAAGCGCGCGCAGTGCTTCGGCGGCGCGAAGAACCACATGATCGTGATGCCCGATGCCGACCTCGACCAGGCCGTCGACGCGCTGATCGGCGCCGGCTACGGCAGTGCCGGCGAGCGCTGCATGGCGATCAGCGTCGCGGTACCTGTCGGCGACGAGACCGCAGATCGCTTGCGCGCCAGGCTCATCGAGCGAATCAACAATCTGCGGGTGGGCCACAGTCTGGACCCGAAGGCCGATTACGGGCCGCTGGTGACCGAGGCGGCGCTTCAGCGGGTGCGCGGCTACATCGACGCCGGCGTCGAGGCGGGCGCCGAGATCGTCGTCGACGGCCGCGAACGCGCCAGCGACGAACTGCAATTCGGTGACGACAGCCTGGAGAACGGCTGGTTCATCGGCCCCACCCTGTTCGACCACGTCACCACCGACATGTCGATCTACACCGATGAGATCTTCGGGCCGGTGCTGTGCATCGTGCGCGCGAAGGACTACGAAGAGGCGCTGGCGCTGCCCTCCGAGCACGAGTACGGCAACGGCGTCGCGATCTTCACCCGCGACGGCGACGCGGCCCGCGACTTCGTGTCACGCGTGCAGGTCGGCATGGTCGGGGTCAACGTGCCGATCCCGGTGCCGGTGGCCTACCACACCTTCGGCGGCTGGAAGCGGTCCGGTTTCGGGGACCTCAACCAGCACGGTCCGCATTCGATCCTGTTCTACACCAAGACGAAAACCGTCACGCAGCGGTGGCCGTCGGGCATCAAGGACGGCGCGGAGTTCGTCCTGCCGACCATGAAGTAGCGCACGAGAACACCGGCAGCATGGACTATTTCGGGCTCGACGACGACGAGCGCGTGATCGCCGAGACGGCGGCCGCATTCGCCGAGAAGCGGCTCGCGCCGTTCGCGCTGGAGTGGGACAAGACGCACCACTTCCCCACCGACGTGCTACGTGCGGCCGCCGAGCTCGGAATGGCCGCGGTCTATTGCAACGAAGACGTCGGTGGCAGTGGGCTGCGCAGGCTCGACGGCGTGCGGATCTTCGAGCAACTCGCGGCGGCGGATCCGACGGTGGCGGCGTTTTTGTCCATCCACAACATGTGCACGTGGATGGTCGACACCTACGGCACCCCCGAACAACGCAAGAGCTGGGTGCCGCGGCTGGCGTCGATGGAACTGATTGCCAGCTACTGCCTGACCGAACCCGGCGCGGGCTCCGACGCGAGCGCGTTGCGCACCAGGGCCGTTCGCGAAGGCGACCACTACGTCCTCGACGGGGTCAAACAGTTCATCTCCGGCGCCGGGTCGTCCGACGTGTACGTGGTGATGGCGCGCACCGGCGGTGAGGGGCCGCGGGGCATCTCGACGTTCATCGTCGAAAAGGACACGCCCGGACTCACTTTTGGGGCGGACGAGGAGAAGATGGGCTGGCACGCCCAACCCACCGCCCAGGTGATCTTCGAGGGGGTGCGGGTCCCGGCCGATGCGATGTTGGGCGGCGCCGACGGCGAGGGCACGGGCTTCGGGATCGCGATGAACGGGCTCAACGGCGGGCGGATCAACATCGCCGCGTGCTCGCTCGGCGGTGCGCAGGCCGCATACGACAAGGCCATCGCCTATGTGCGAGACCGCGAAGCATTCGGCGGCCCACTCCTCGACGAGCCCACCATCCGGTTCACCCTGGCCGAGATGGCCACCGCGCTGGAGACGTCGCGAAACCTGTTGTGGCGAGCCGCGAATGCGCTGGACAACGACCACCCGGACAAGGTGGAGCTGTGCGCGATGGCCAAGCTCTATGTCACCGATGCCTGCTATACGGTCGCCGACCAGGCGCTGCAGTTGCACGGGGGCTACGGCTACCTCGACGAGTACGGGTTGGAGAAGATCGTCCGGGACCTGCGGGTACACCGGATCCTCGAGGGCACCAACGAAATCATGCGCGTGGTCATCGGGCGGTCGCAGGCCGCCAAGGTGCGGGCGTCCGCTTAGGAGAGGTCATCAATGACGACGATCGCGTTCTTGGGCCTGGGCAACATGGGCGGGCCGATGGCGGCGAACCTGGCGGCCGCCGGCCAGACGGTTCACGGCTTCGACCCCCAGCCCGCGCTCAAATCGGCCGCCGCCGAGCGGGGCGTGTCGGTATTCGACAGCGGCGCCGAAGCGGTCGGCGACGCCGAGGTCGTAATCACCTCGCTGCCCAACGGCGACATCGTGAAAGCCTGCTACGCCGAAGTGCTTCCCGCAGCCAAGGGCGACGCGCTGTTCATCGACACCTCCACCATCTCCGTCGACGACGCGCGCACCATCCACCAGCAGGCCCTCGAGCGCGGCTTCGCGCAGCTCGACGCCCCGGTGTCGGGCGGGGTGAAGGGCGCCACCGCGGGCACGCTGGCATTCATGGTCGGCGGTGAGGACGCCGCAGTTGAACGCGCCCGGCCTGTACTCGAACCGTTGGCGGGCAAGATCATTCACTGCGGCGCCTCCGGCACCGGCCAGGCCGCAAAGCTCTGCAACAACATGGTGCTCGCGGTGCAGCAGATCGCGATCGGCGAGGCATTCGTCCTCGCCGAGAAGCTGGGCCTGTCGGCGCAGTCCCTATTCGACGTGATCACCGGAGCCACCGGCAACTGCTGGGCTGTTCACACTAATTGCCCTGTGCCAGGACCGGTTCCGGCCTCGCCTGCCAACAACGACTTCAAACCCGGCTTCGCGACCGCGTTGATGAACAAGGACCTCGGCCTGGCCATGACCGCGGTCGAGTCGACGGGTTCGAATGCGCCGCTGGGCAGCCACGCCGCGGAGATCTACAAGACCTTCGCCGCCGACCATGCCGAGAAGGACTTCAGCGCGGTGATCGAGTTCCTGCGCGGCAGCTGACCCGACGTCACCGAGCGTCGGCGTCGACCCAGGCGCGCTCGCCGTACTTGTCGAGGTGGGCCACCTGTTCGACCGGCTTGCGCGTCGTCGGCCCGTACCGGCCACGCGGCCAGCCCAGGGGCACGACGCAGATGGGTGTCACGGTCAGCGGCAGGCCCAGGGTTCGCCGGGCCGATGTCACGCTCCACAGCGGCAGGGTGATCAGCGACGCACCCAGCCCCATTGCCCGCGCAGCGAGCAGCAGGTTCTGCACGCTGGGATAGATCGACCCGAAGAACGACGACTCGCCGACGAACGGCGACGGCATGTACGGCACCCGCCCACCTCCGCGCAGGCACGGCACGACGAGGACCGGAATCTCACTGAAATGGTCGACCTGCCACTGCACGGCCCGCAGGATCTTCTGCATCGATTCGTCGCCGGCGGTGAGACGCCGGCCGATCCCGCCGTACAGCGACCAGGCTTGGCGATAACGCTTGCCGAGCTGATCCTTGACGGCCTGGTCCTTCACCACGATGAACTCCCAGTTCTGCCCGTTCGACCCCGTGGGGGCCCGCAGCGCCAGCTCGATGCATTTCAGGACGACGGCGTCGTCGACCGGGTCGGGAAGGACGCGGCGCACGGCACGCTGGGTCATCATCGCGTCGATCAGCGGCATGTCGAGCCGGGCGAGCGCTTCTTCGGTGCTGGGAATCTCGGCCATGAGTCGAAGCTACCGCCGGCCGGCGCGGGCCGGGCCAGCCGCTACTACGCGGCCGTCGGCTTACGGCTACGCGACCAGCCGGCGTGCAGGCGCTGGCAATCGACGAGGCGCAGCGGGTTGGTGCCGCCGTAGTCGGGGCGCACCGCCACCGCGGCCGGGATGTCGGGGGTGCCCTCCCCCGTGATCACCAGCGTCGGCATCCCGGCGGCGTTGGCCGCGCGCAGCCCCGAGGCCGAACCGGTGACGGCGAACGCGTCGTCGGCCGACAGGCCGAGTTCCCACAGCGCGTGCCGGTGTGCCTCCGGATCGGGCATCGGCTTGACGATGTCCTCGGCGGCGACCACGACCTCGACGAGGCCCTCGCCGACGAGTTGGCGCACCAGCGGCTCGGCCCAGCCGCGTTGACCGTTCACCACGACGGCGACCTGCACGCCGGCACCGACGGCATCCATCACGAAGTCGACCAGCCCGGCGCGCGGCGTCAGGTCGCGCTCGAGGATCAACTCGTCGAACAGCATGGTCTTGGTGGTGTAGATCTCGTCTGCCAGCAGTTTGGTGAGCACGTCGGCCTCGGTGGCCACGCACCGCTTGCGAAGCTCGGCGGCGACCCTCTGGCGCTCGTCGGTAAGCGCGAGCAACTGCCGATACCGCGGCACCGACCACTGGAAATCCAGGCCGTGCGTCGTGAAGGCCGCGTTGTAGGCGACCCGGTGACCGTCACATTCGATGTCGGTCAGTGCGTCGAGGTCGAACACCAGACCCCGTACTGCACAGCCCGAACCCGGCCCGGGACCCGCAGGGGCACCCTCCCACCAGAACCGGCCCGCGCGCCACGTCGTCTCCTGCGTTGTCGGCATATGTAGAGGGTGGCCCTCATCACAGCCTCGGGCCTCCCCCAATCGGGGGATCGTCGGTGCCGATTCGGACCCGCCGGGCCCCGCCGACATGCCTTACCTGGGAAATGGCACCTCTAAGGTAGGTGCATGCCGAGCAGCCCACCGGTGCGTCTTGTGCTGGTCGACGACCACGAGATGGTCATCGAGGGCCTCAAGGCCATGCTGGCGGCGTTCGCCGACCGCGTCCAGGTCGTCGGGCAGGCCGTCGGCGCCGAGCGCGCGGTCGCGGTCATCGACGATCTCGATCCCGACATCGTGCTGTGCGACGTGCGGATGCAGGGCGCGAGCGGCCTGGACCTGTGCGCCGAACTGCGCGAACGCAACGCCTCCCGCAAGATCGTCATGCTGTCGGTCTACGACGACGAGCAGTACCTGTTTCAGGCCCTTCGCGTCGGGGCTTCCGGATATCTGCTCAAGAGCATCAGCAGCGACGAACTGGTGCGGCAGTTGGAGTTCGTCCATCGCGGCGAGACCGCGATCGACCCGGGCATGGCCGCGCGGGCCGTCGACACCGCGGCGCGGCTTCAGCGCGACGAGTTCTGGCCGGGTGCGCGCCAGGGTTTGACCCAGCGCGAGAGTGAGATCCTCTCGCTCGTCGTCAACGGGCTGTCCAACCGGGCGATCGCGGCCAAGCTGGTGATCGGCGACGAGACGGTCAAAACCCACCTCAGCTCGATCTACCGCAAGCTCGGTGTCAGCGACCGCACCGGCGCCGTCGCGACGGCCCTGCGTGAGGGAATCTTCAAGTGACCACGGAATCGGGTCCGTCGGACGCGGTACGGGAGCTGAGCCAGTACGCGCTGGCCGCCGACCGCGAACTGGCACTGCTGCGCGAACTGATCCAGGCCGCGTCCAAGGGCCCGGGTGTCGAACCCCTGGCCGCCGCGGCCGCGCGGATGATCACCGCGGCCACCGCCAGCGACGTGTGCTTCGTCCACGTCCTCGACGACAGCGACCGGTCGCTGACGCTGGCGGGCGCCACACCACCCTTCGACGCCGCGATCGGCAAGATCAGACTTCCTTTGGGACAAGGCATCTCGGGCTGGGTCGCCAGCCACCGCGAGCCGGTGGTGATCACCCAGGACAAGGAATCCGATCCGCGCTACATGCCGTTCCAGTCGCTGCGGGGCAGCGATTTCACATCGATGGTGTCGGTGCCGATGGAGACCGATCCCGGCGGCCTGGTCGGCGTGCTCAACGTGCACACCGTCGAGCGCCGCGAGTTCACCGAGCGCGACGTCGAGCTGCTGGTGGTGATCGGGCGGCTGATCGCAGGGGCCATGCACCAGGCCCGGCTGCACCGGCAGCTCGTGGCGCGCGAGCGGGCGCACGAGAACTTCGTCGAGCAGGTGATCGAGGCCCAGGAACTCGAACGGCGAAGGCTGGCAGGCGACATCCACGACGGTATCTCGCAGCGGCTGGTGACGTTGTCCTACCGACTGGACGCCGCGACCCGATCCGACGACCCCGCGATCGTCGCCGAACAGCTCGGTAAGGCACGCGAGTTGGTCGACCTGACACTGCAGGAGGCCCGCGCGGCGATCAGCGGGCTGCGCCCGCCGGTCCTCGACGACCTCGGGCTGGCCGGCGGACTGGCCAGCCTCGCCAGGTCGATACCGCAGATCGGCATTGAGGTGGATCTGGTCGAGCGCCGCCTGCCCGACCACATCGAGCTCGCGCTGTACCGCATCGCCCAGGAGTGCCTGCAGAACGTCGTCAAACACGCCAAGGCCACCTCGGCCCGGCTGATGTTCGCCGTCGACCCCGGCGACAGCGGCGACGTCGCGCGTCTCGAAATCATCGACGACGGAGTCGGTTTCGACACCTTCGAGCATCCGTTGGGCGGTGACGACATGGGCGGCTACGGCCTGCTGTCGATGGCCGAGCGCGCCGAGATCGTCGGCGGCCGGCTCAACATCCGCTCGCGCCCGGGAGCGGGGACCGCGGTGACGGCGACCATCCCGTTGCCGTCGGTACCGGAGTAGGGCCGATCACTTCAGGGTGCAATCCGTCGCCAGATGTTCCTCGATCGCGGCGATCACGTCTTCGGACACTTCGCGAATCGCTGCCAGGCGTTTCGGGCCGAGCACGTCGATGAACAACTCCCGCACCCGCGCGGCATTGGCGGGTGCCGACGCCTTGATCGCGTCACGCCCGGTCTCGGTCAGCACGATGTCCGGATAACGGGCCCCTGAGTCTTCGCGGCGGATCATTCCGCGCTTCTCCATCCGCCGCAGGTGGTGCGACAAACGGGTCTTCTCCCAGTGGGTGGCCCTGCCCAGTTCATAGGCGCGCATCCGGCCCTTCGGCGCCTCGGACAGGTTGACCAGGATCTCGAAATCGGAGTCCGACAGCCCGAATTCCCGCTGCAGGTGGGCTACCAGGTGACGCTCCAGCCCGTGCCGCATCGCCACGAATGCGCGCCACGCATCCAGTTCTTCCTGCGACAGCCGCCCTTTTCCAGCCATGTCGCCGATCCTAGCGCATTAGGTTGACATATCAACCCGCTGCGCTACCGTAGGTTGGGTTGACGTATCAACCTAGAAGGAGATGACCATGTCGCAGCAAGTGATCACCGTTGTGGGAGCCACCGGTAAGCAGGGCGGTGGGCTCGCACGAGCGATCCTCACCGATCCGGACCGGCAATTCCGGGTGCGCGCGATCACGCGCAACCCGCAGTCGGCGCAGGCCAGGCACCTGGCCGACGCCGGCGCGGAAGTGGTCGAGGCCGACCTCTACGACTCCGCCAGCCTGGAGCGCGCATTCGACGGCGCCTCAGCGGCGTTCGTCGTCACGAATTACTGGGCGGACCGGACCGCAGAAGAACAAGCCCGACGCACCCGCGCGGAATCCGAGTTGTACCAGGCCGAAACGGCGGCGCGCGCGGCCAAGTCGGCGGGTGTGGCACACGTCGTCTGGTCGACGCTCGAGGACACCCGGGACCACTTCGGTGACGACGACCGGGTGCCGACCGTCGAGGGACGGTACAAGGTGCCGCACTTCGACGCCAAGGCAGAAGCGGACGGCTTCTTCACCGATTCCGCTGTGCCGACGACGTTTCTGCGCACCGCTGGGTTCTACGAGGGGTTCACCGCCGACCTGCAACCGGTGCGCGTCGACAGCGGCGAACTCGTGCTGACCCTGCCGATGGCGGACCGGCCGATGGCCGCGATCGCTGTGGAGGACATCGGCCGCACCGCGCTGGGCATCTTCAAGCGCGGTACGGAATTCATCGGCAAGACGGTGAGCATCGCCGGTGACCACTTGACCGGCGACCAGTTCGCCGCGGAACTCTCGACGCTGCACGGAGAACCGGTGCTCTATCGGCCGCAGGCCTGGGACGAGTTGCGCGCGCTGGGCTTCCCCGGCGCCGTCGAGATAGCCAACATGTTCCAGTACTACGCCGAAGACTGCGAACGGTTCATCGCGGTGCGCGACCTGGACTTCGTGCGGACGCTCAATCCCGATCTGCAGTCATTCGGCGAATGGGTGGCGCGGCAGAAAGCGGCATGACAGGTACCACGAACGGTTACGTCTTGTCCGGGTCGACCGCGTCCTTGAGCTTGCCCATCAGACCTTTCTCGGTGCCGAACGACGGCGTGCGGGGCTCGCCCCACGAACCGTCGTAGGTGACATAGAGCTTCGGGTCCGGTGGCGGGCCATGTTGCAAGTCGCCCAACGGTTGTGGATCGGCCAGGAACTGACCGGTGTGACGGCCGTCGGGCAGCGGGCCGATCCAGCGACCCTTGTCGGAGTCGGCGCCGTCGGACAGGTGCCACAGCGTGCTGGCGTGCTCCTCGAACTCCTCGTCGAACAGGTCGTTGGGGGCCACCACACCCTCCAATCCATCGGATTGCAGTTCCTCGATCGCGGCCAGCCACATGTTCTGGTGGTAGGTGTCGCGGGCGAGGTTGAACTTCAGCATCGCCTTGACGCCGGGATCGTCGGTCATATGCCACAGCCGCGCCGTCTGCACCCGCCCCTGCGCCTCGGCCGCCACATTGGCGTGGAAGTCGGCGAGCAGATTACCCGACGCCACAACATATTTGCCGTTCCACGGAGCACCCTGGCTGTCCGACAGCGTCGGCGCGCCGCCGGAGACGATCGCTTGTTGGGGATCCATACCGCCCATCACGGCAGCCACCACCGGATCCCCGAGCGCATTCTCGGTGGCGTCGGTGGCCGGCGCGCTCTCCAAGAGGCGGGCGATCATGGTGGCGATCATCTCGACGTGACCGATCTCCTCGGTCGCGATATCCATGATCAGGTCCTTGTATTTGCCCTTCATGCGACAGTTCCAGCCCTGCATCAGGTACTGCATGGTCACCGTCATCTCGCCGAACGCGCCACCGAGGAGTTCCTGAAGTTTCTTGGCGTACACGGGGTCGGGCTTTTCGGGTTTCACATCGAATTGCATGTAGTCGGTATGTCGGAACATCGATACTCCGAATCAGTGGCTGGAACCGGCCTCAGCGGCCGCGGTCGCCGCACGATGGCTATACGGTCCCGTCGCCATACCCCGGCAGAAGTGCGGGAAACACATCTGCGGAGACGAATTTGAGAGGTTTGGCCCTCACGTCGTCGGGCATCACGTGGGCCCATGAAGGGAGAACCATGATGCAGTCGCTGGCAGAGCAGACCGTCGCACAACTCGGCGGCCCGCACAGTGTGTTGGCCCGCCAGAAGCGCGACCACATCGAACTCGACCGATTGATCGAAAGTGCCGATACGGCAACCGGAAATGACCGCGCCGAGTACCTCACGCGGCTTTGCCGGCTGGTGTTCCCGCACGCGTTCGCCGAGGAGTCGGTGCTTTGGCCGGCGATCCGGCGATGGGTGCCCGAAGGCGAGCAGTTGACGCTGGAGATCGAACGCGAACACCAGGAGATCAACGAGCTGTTCGCCGAGCTGGAGAAGCTCGACGTGGACAGCCCCGAGCATCGTCAGTTGTGGCACCGCATCGTCGCGTTGCTGCGCGAGGACGTCCGCGACGAAGAGGACCGGCTGCTGCCGATGCTGCAGCAGCGCATGTCGCCTCGCGCGCTGGTGGCGCTGGGCTGGGTGTGGGAGGCGACACGTCGCACCTCGCCGACACGCCCCCACCCTGTCGTTGCCCGCCGCCCGCCCGGCAACGTCGCGGCCGCCGCACCGCTCACGGTGCTGGACCGGGCCCGCGACCGGCTCGACCGGATGAGCCGCGGCTCCGCCGGCCAACTCGGCGGCGTGAGCACCTCGCTGAGCGCGGCGCTGGCCCGCGTCGGCGGCATGATCGAACGCGTCCCCCCGCTGACCCGTGGTGAGGACCCGAGCACCCACAGCGGCCGGACGCGTTAGAAGTCCCCGGAGTTGCGGCGCAGCGTCTGGATCGAGTTCGCCAGGGCCCGTGACTCGGCGCTCGACATCCCGATGTCGGCGAAGACCTCGTTGTTCAGCGTCACCGTGGCGTCCTCGACGGTCGAGCGGCCGAGGTCGGTGATCCGCACCAGCGTGGTACGCCCGTCGGTCGGATGGGGAATCCGCTCGACCAGGCCATCGCCCTCCAACCGCCGGATTGCGTGCGTGACGCTGGTGACGTGCACCTGCAGCCGGTCGGAGGCCTTGGTGATCGGTAGCGCACCGTCGCGGCTGAACGCCAGCAGCCTGAGCAACTCGAACCGCGAGAAGCTCAGGTCGTAGGGCCGAAGGGCGCTTTCGACGCGGGCCAGCAGGATCTGGTGGGCCCGCATCACCGACGTGACCGCGACCATGCCGTCGGCGACCTCACCCCACCCGGAGCGCACCCAGTTGGCCCGCGCGAGCGCGATCGGGTCGCGGTCGTCCTGCCGCGGCGGTTGGGAGGCCACGCCCCTTCATACCGCATCGGCCGACGCGGTCAGCAGATTTCAGCGCATGGCCTGGGCTACCGCCGCCACCACGGCGCGGGTGGATCTGCGGTCTCCCACGGTGATGCGCACGCCGCCGTCGGCGTAGTGGCGGACACGCACCCCGCTCGCCTCGAAGAACTGTCCCCAGCCCGTCCCGCAGTCCGGCACGTAGACGAAGTTGGCGTGACTTTCGGTGCTGTAGACACCCATCGACCGCAAGCGCATGCGCAGGTACCGACGCTCGCTGGTGATCATCCGGATGCGTTGACACAGTTCGGCTTCCGCATCGAACGATGCCGCCACCGCGACGAGCGCGGTGATCGCGACGCCGAACGGCAGTTGCATGCTCCACAGTCGGCGAGCCAGCCGAGGCGCGCAGAAGCCGTATCCGATGCGGAGCCCGGCCAACCCGTAGGCCTTCGAAAACGTCCGCAACACCACCACATTGGGGTATCGCGCCACCAATCCGACGGCGTCGATCCGGCACTCCGGCGCCAGGAACTCCGCGTAGGCCTCGTCGAGCAGGACCACTGTCTCGGGCGACAGGTGCCGAATGAACCGCTCGAGGTCGGCCGCATGCTCGATGGTGCCGGTCGGGTTGTGCGGACGGCACACCACCACGACCCTCGCATCCACCGCGGCCGACGCCATCGCGTCGAGATCATGGTGACCGTGTGCGTCCAATGGAACCGGAACGGATTCCAGCCGCGCCATCTGCGCGAAGATCGGATATCCGTCGAACGTCGGCGAGGCCATGGCGATTCGGTCGCCGGGATCTGTCACCGCATGCAGCACCTGCATGATCACCCCGGTCGCACCGGCCCCCACCACCACCTGCTCGTCGCCCAGACCCGTGTGTGCGGCGATCAGGGAGCGCAGCCGCTCGGGAAGATACTCCGGATACCGGTTGGCCACCTCGATCGAGGCGCTCAGCGCCGAACGCACGGACGGCAGCGGCGGAAAGGGATTCTCGTTGAGCGACAGCGCCATCGGGTTCAACGCGGTGGGTAACGCACCGACTGCCTCGGTTCCGCTGCGCCTCGGTTCGGTCATCAGCCGCGACCGCCCCACCGCACCGCGGCCGCCCCCGCGAAATCACCGGCATGGGCGAACGCCGCCATCAACACAACGCCACCCGCTTCGAGCCTGCCGCGCTCGATCGCACGATCCAGGTTGACCGGAATACCCGCGGCGAACAAGTTGCCACACGCGTCGAAGGTGTCGACGTGACGCTCGGGCGGGAGTTCGAGCGCTTCGCGCCAGTTGCGCAGGAACACCCGGTTCGGCTGGTTGGTGACGAACAGGTCCAGATCGGGGGGTTTGACGCCGATGCGGTCGCAGACGGCGTACGACACCTCGGGAACCTGCCGGTTGCCCCGCGCCAGCACCTTGGTGATCTTGCTCTCGGTGAAACCGATGTAACCCTCACCGGGCCCCGGCTGCCACCACTTGCGCGGTGGGTCGGAGGCGACGGTCATATCGCCCGCGAACTCGCCGTAGGTGCGGCATTCGACGTCGAGGATCGGTGACTGGTCGGAGACCGCCACCAGGCCGACGGCCGCACCGTCGCCGGGTACCGCCGCCTGCGCCTTGCGCCGCACCCCGGGCTGGTCGAACGCCTGGCCCGCAGCGTTCTGCGCGACGGCGACCAGCGCCGTGCGCCCCGCGCCCGACGACAGCAGTTGCCGCGCCACCTGCAGACCCAATACGAACGCCGCGCAGCCGCCGTTGTGCAGATCGAGCACCCATGTGGGCTTCATGCCGAGTCGGTGCGCCATGGCACCGCCGCCACCGTAGAACGGCACGTCGGGCATCTGGGTGTGGGTGATCAGTACGTCGGCGCCGGCGACGGCGTCCTGGCCGTGACGTTCGATCAGGCCGACGGCCGCGCGCTCGACCATGTCGACGGCGGTCTCGTCGGGCGCGACGTGGTGACGGAACCTGGGCGCGCGAAACATCATGTTGTCCCGCAGATCGTCGGATTCGGCGAACTGCGCATAGTATTCGGCGCCGATCGGCTCACCCGGCAGGTATGTCGAGACGTCGAGAAGGCTGACGGTCATACCGAACTCACCTCATCCAACCGGGCGTCACGGCAAGGCCGTTGCGATGCCGGTACTCGGCGATCGCCTTGAGATTGCGCAACTCGAGCAGATGGCCTGGACCGAACATGTCCCAGAAATCGCCCACCCATACGGGTCGCTCGGGCGGGGCCGACTCCGGATACGGATTGCGGTCGTAGAACGGGTGATGACAGTTGGTCCACAACACCACCGAACCGGGCTTGTCGAACACGACCTGCGCATCGACGACACGCATCAGGTAGATCATCCACAGGTGCCTGCCCTGATCCCACGCACAGTGGTAATCCACTGTCATGGCTGCCTCGTTGGCGACCGTGCGAGTGAAGATCTGCGTCTGCGAACCCAGCCGGTCATAGGCCACCCACAGTCCTGGTTCCTCGGTGGGGGTGAAACCGCGCAAGCTGTATGTCCATTCCTCCAGACACCGCGTGTCCGACAGGTATTCGAACAATTCGTCTGGCGGACAGTCGATGTAGTCGTTGACGGTGCAGTACTCGCCGTAGACGTAGTCGTGCGGATAGACCGACCGCATCATCTCCATGATGACCGGTGTGGCCTTCTCGCGAGGCGACGTCTCGATGCGAATGAGGCCGTCCAGCGGCTCCACAGTGCCGCGATGGGCGGTGATGTCGTCAAGGGCGGGCAGGGACATGGGTCCGGATCTCCTCTACGGCAGGCGGTTTGGCGTTGGTTCGGTCGAGGAACGCCGCGAACGGGGGTATCTCGTCGGCAGAACACTCGATGCCGATGACGGCGGGGCCGTCGGTCTCGAGTGCGTCAGTGAGCGCGGCGGGCAGCTTCTCGATGTCCTCGATGTCGGCCGTGGGCAGTCCCGGGAACATCGCGCTCAGCCCGGCCCCCAACCGGCTCGGCCCGAACCGGTTGTAGCTGTAGCGATCGCCGTAGAACATCTGCTCGCGGGTCAGACACATCGCATGCGCGTGGTTGTCGAACAGGAGGAAGGTCACCGGCAGCCCGTACTCCCGCGCGGTGTGAATCTCCATACCGTGCATCAGGAAGCTGCCATCGCCTGCTATCACCAGTGTCCGTCTGCCCCGGCCGAAGGCCATTCCGATTCCGGCACCGAAGCTGTAGCCCATGCCCCCCATGCCGAGCGCGACGACGAAGCGGCCGTCGCGCCGCGCCGGCAGGTGATGAATCGCCGCCGCCCCGATGTTGCCCGCGTCGACCACGATGTCCACTCCGTCGGGCAACGTCGCGTCGAGCGCGGTCATCGCGTCGCGATAGCGGACGCCGGGTCCGTGATGGGGCGGCGGCTGTAACTCGTGACGCGTGACCGCGTCGGGAACCCGCACGTGCGCAGGCCGGCCCGCCCCCGACAGCGCGTCGGTGAGCGCCCGCAGCGAGGTCCGGAGATCGTCGGTGTGCGCGTGTGTGCACGCAAAATACGGTGGAGCGGAACCGATCGAGACCACGGGCACCGAAGCCAGGGCATCCTCGAGGCCGGCCCGCGCCGTGACCGTCATCCTGGTTCCCACCAGCAGGCACAAGCCGCTGTCGGCGAGGGCCGAGGCGATGGTCGGATGACCCATGACTCCCGTCACGCCCAGCGCTGACGACGATCCCATCCCCGGTGTGCCCGCCACGTCTTTGGCGTCGGGCGCGGTGGCCACCCGGGCGCGCAGCAGCGCCCGCAGCGCCTCGAGTTCGGCGCGTGCCTCGTCGCGGGCAACCTGTTCTCCCGCGATGATCGTGACGGGGCCCGCGACCCGGCGAAGCGCCCGCGCGATCACCTGCGGGGCAGGCGGTTGCACGCCGGTGCGCTCGCCGACCACCACACCGCCGTTGACGGGCAGCTCAGCTTGTTGAATGTCCTTGGGCAGCAACAGCACCGAGGGCCCTCGCCGGGCCCGCGCGGCCTCGATCGCGGTGGGAAGTGCGGTCACGATGTCCGCGGGCGCGAGTACCCGCCGACAGTGCACCGACACCGTCGAGAACAGCGCGTGCGCATCGAGTGCCCCGTTGCGGCCGCTGGTGTCCTGGAACGCACCCCGCCCGTCGAGCGCGGTCGGCGACTGCCCGATCAGCGCCAGCACCGGCACGCGGCTGGCGAGTGCCTCCCCCAGCGCGGGAACGGTGTTCAAGCAGCCGCCCCCCGATGTCGCCGCCACCACGCCGAGGCCGCAGCCGCCGCGGCTGTAGCCGTCGGCCATGGTGGCCGCGGAGAACTCGTGTTTGGCGAGCACGGTGTCGATGTCGGAACGGAAGTGCGCCGCGTCGTAGAGGTCTTCGATGTTGGCGCCGTCGACACCGAAGACGAAGCGCACGCCGATCGCCGCAAGGTACTCGACGATGTGGTCGACGACCCGATGGCCCATTGCTCACCTGCTTTCGGACTTCACGAGTGACACGGCGCCCGGGCACGTGAGGTTCATCGACTCAGCACATTCACAGCGAACGTTCGAGAAGCACTTCACCGGAGTCGGGTGAAACCAGTTGCACGGCAGCGATTTCGTTCATCTGCATCGGCGTGGTGGCGCTCGGCAGTGCGGTGGCGCCCGACACCCCCAGCCATGTCGCCACCTGGTTGCGGCTGCCGTCATGTCCCACGACGACCATCCCCAGGTTCTGCGGCGGCGCATCGCGTCGGCCCCAGTCGCCGTAGGTGCACGCCATGTCGATTCGGGTGCCCCAGCCGTATCCCGTCATCGAGATGGTCGCGTTGATCGGCGTCTCCGAAACCTTCGTCATCTCCAGTTGCTGTCCCGTCGCCTGAGGCGGTGCGCCGGTCTGCAACCCGAACGTCTCCGGTCGGACCGCGACCACGATGCCGATCGCCAACAGCGCGGCGGCCACACCGATCGCGGCCGAGGCCATCCACCGCGACCGCCTGCGTCGTGCACGCACCGTGTCCAACAGCCCGCCCAGCAGCTCCGGCGGAGGCTCGGCCTGCGCCGGCGTCAGGCCGTCGAACTCGGCGGCTTCCACCCCGCTCAGCAGGGGGGGAATGTCGCGCAGTTCGGCAACAGCGGCCGTGCAGCGCTCACACGTTGCAAGATGTGCCTCGAACTCGCGGCGCTCCTGTTCCGGTAGCGAACCCAGGACGTAGGCGGCGTCCCACGTCGCGTACCGGTCGTCGTCCACGCGGCCGAGGACTGGTTCGAATGCCGTCACCGCGTCACCCCCATCTCCTCCAGCCTGAGCTTGAGCGCACGTACCCCGTAGTGCAGCCGTGACTTCACGGTGCCTTCGGCGATGTGGAGGTCGGCGGCGATCTGCGCCGTGGTCCAGCCCTGGTAATACGCGCGACGGATGACCGCGCGGTGGTCCTCGGACAGCTCACCGATGGCTTCGCCGAGCATCATTCGGTTCAACGCAGCCTCCACCTCGTCGGGCCCGGCCCGGTCCGCGGTCGTCTCCATGTCGGCGGTGCCGGATTCGCTGCGAAAGCGTGCACTGCGCGTCTCGTCGATGATCAGGTTGCGGGCGACGGTGAACAGCCATGCCCGCGCTGACCTCGAGGCGTCGGCAGTCACCTCGGGGTGTCGCCACGCCCGCAGTAGCGTCTCCTGCACCACATCCTCCGCCCGGGCCGTATCGCCGGTCAGCCGGACCGCATAGCGCCAGATTGCGGCGGCGTGCTCGGCATAGAGCACCCGCATGACGGTCGCTTCCGGGTCGTCCAATATCAACCTCCGCTGTAGACACGAGGTTGGCGGTCATCCGGTTCAGTATCGGCGCTGCGCCCTCACAACGGGACGGAGTTGCGCCGGGCGCCGGCTTGGCCGTCGGCGAACCGCTCATGCAGGGTGCGCAGCACTGCCGCACACGCCGCACGCTCGGCCGGATCGATGTGGTCCAGCACCCGGGCGAGTTCGCGGCGACGACGAGCAGTCACCTGTCGCACCAGTTTGCGCCCCTGGGCGGTCAGTTCCAGCGTGACGACGCTACGGTTGGACGGATCCGAGCCGCGCACCAGGTGACCCGACGCATGTAGCCGGTCGGCCAATCGTGTCACCGTGGACCCGACCACGCCGAGCGCCTTGGCGCATTCCGTCGACGTCGACCGGCCATGCTGCTGCAACACCGCCAGCAACCGGAACTGTGGCAGCGAGACGTCGACCTCTTCGACACTGCGCAGCGCCAGACCCACCAGGTCCCGGGCCGCGGCCTCGAACGCCGTCAACTCTTCTTTCGGTGTCTTGGTCACATCGGTATTCCGCGCGCGTGCATGCCGGAAGTATCGCACGCAGCCGCGCTCGATCAGCACAGCCGACCTCCAGGTATTGCGTTTCGCAAGCCTTGCATAATGCAAATGTTTGAGGCACACTGGATTCTTGACTGGTTCAAGAATTCGGAGGGCGGCATGTCCGTGACTCGCTGGCACGAGGAGCTGCGGGCCGCCGGGCTGCGTGTCACCAAACCGCGACTCGCGGTGCTCACCGAGGTGCAGAAGCATCCGCACGCCGACGTCGAAGAGATCGCCGCCGGCGCACGCCGGCGCATCGGATCCCTGTCGACACAAGCGGTTTACGACGTGCTCTACGCCCTTACCGGCGCGGGCCTGTTACGCCGCGTCGAGCCGGCCGGCTCACGCGCCCGCTTCGAACTGCAGACCGGCGACAACCATCACCACGTCGTCTGTCGATCCTGCGGCGCCATCGACGACATCGACTGCGCCACTGGGCGAGCCCCGTGCCTACATGCCGACGGCGCCACCGGCTACGTGATCGACGAGGCCGAAGTGACTTTCTGGGGCCTGTGCCCCGACTGCAACGGCAGCACACAACCCACCTGAATGGAGATTCCCATGACCGCTTCGAAATTCGGCTCTACGACCGGTACCGGCGCACCGGCCGCCAGTGACCGCAACACGCTCAGCGTCGGCTCCAACGGACCACTCGTCCTGCACGACGTGCATTTCCTGGAGCAGATGGCGCATTTCAACCGCGAACGGGTGCCCGAACGCAGCCCGCACGCCAAGGGGTCGGGCGCCTTCGGCGTTTTCACGGCCACCGAGGACGTCTCGCAGTTCACGAAGGCCGCGCTGTTCCAGAAGGGCGCGAAAACCGATCTGCTGATCCGGTTTTCGACCGTGGCCGGCGAGCAGGGCAGCCCGGACACATGGCGCGACGTACGCGGCTACTCGCTGAAGTTCTACACCTCTGAAGGCAACTACGACCTGGTCGGCAACAACACACCGATCTTCTTCGTGCGCGACCCGATGAAGTTCCCCCACTTCATCCGTAGCCAGAAGCGGCTGCCGGACTCTGGTCTGCGGTCGTCGCAGATGCAGTGGGATTTCTGGAGTTTGAACCCCGAGTCCGCCCACCAGGTGACCTACTTGATGGGTGAGCGCGGCCTGCCGCGGACCTGGCGCCACATGAACGGCTACGGCTCGCACACCTACATGTGGGTCAACGCCGCCGGCGAGAAGTTCTGGGTGAAGTACCACTTCCACACCGACCAGGGTCTGGAGTTCCTCACCAACGCCGAGGCCGCCGCGCTGGCCGGTGAGGACAGCGACTTTCACCGCCGGGACCTCTTCGATGCGATCAACCGCGGCGAGCACCCGAGCTGGCGGCTCTCGGTGCAGGTGATGCCCTACGCCGAGGCGGCCGACTACCGGTTCAACCCCTTCGACCTGACCAAGGTGTGGCCGCACGCGGACTACCCGCTCATTCCGGTCGGCACCTACACGCTCAACCGCAACCCGGAGAACTTCTTCGCCCAGATCGAACAGGCGGCGTTCTCCCCCGGCAACACCGTGCCGGGTATCGGGCTGTCACCGGACAAGATGCTGCTCGGTCGCGCGTTCGCCTACAGCGACGCACAGCGCAACCGCATCGGCACCAACTTCCACCAGCTGCCGGTGAACCAGCCGCGCGACGGCGTTCCGATGAACTCCTACATGTTCGACGGCCAGATGGCCTACCACCACTCGGGCGCGGCACCGGTGTACGCGCCCAACAGCGGCGGCCGGCCGTGGTCGGACACCACCGGCCCGGCCGAGGACGGCTGGGAGGCAGACGCCGAACTGGTCCGCTCGGCCTACTCACTGCACGCCGAGGACGACGACTTCGGGCAGGCCGGGACGATGGTGCGCAAGGTGTGGAACGACGCGCAACGCACCGCGGCGGTCGAAACCATCGCGGGCAGCCTCGAGGGGGTCACCGGCGAGGTGCTCGACCGGTCGCTGGACTACTGGCGCAATGTCGACGACGACCTCGGGGCCCGCATCGAGAAGGCCGTGCGGGCCGACGCCGTGAGCCAGCCGGTCCAGGGCATGGGTGAGGGCTGAGACTCGGCAGGCGGCTTACTGAGTGAGGATACGTGGCCCGTCCTCGGTGACGGCCACGGTGTGCTCCCAGTGGGCCGCCCGTGAGCCGTCGGCGGTGACGACGGTCCACTCGTCCTCGAGAACCACCGTCTTGGTGGTGCCCAACGTCAGCATCGGCTCGATGGCCAACACCGACCCGACCGCCAGATGGGGACCGCGGCCGGGAGCGCCCTCGTTGGGCAGGAACGGGTCCATGTGCATCTGCCGACCGATGCCGTGACCGCCGTAGCCGTCGACGATGCCGAATTTACGGCCGTACCGCTTCTCGGCGGCGCGCGTCGCGGTCTCGATGGCGTGAGAGACATCGGTGAGCCGGTTTCCGGCCACCATCGCCGAAGCGCCGGCCTCCATGGCCTCCTTGGTGGCCTGCGACAACGCCTCGTCGATCGGGATCAGCGTCCCGACACCGAACGTGATCGCCGAGTCGCCGTGCCAGCCGTCGACGATCGCCCCACAGTCGATGGACACCAGGTCCCCGGGCGCCAAGATCTCTTCTGCAGACGGAATGCCGTGCACGACACGGTCATTGACCGAAGCGCAGATGCTCGCCGGGTAGCCGTGATAGCCGAGGAAGGACGGCACGCCTCCGCCGTCGCGAATCACCGATTCGGCGACCTCGTCGAGTGCCGATGTGGACACTCCGGGGGCGGCGGCCTGACGGACCGCGGCGAGGGCAGACGCCACCAGGGCTCCCGCGACGGCCATCGCGTCGAGTTCACCGGGGGTGCGCTGCGGGACGACCTTGCGTCCGCGCAGGCCCATCAGGCCCATATCCGCTACTTACCGAGGGCCTGCAGAGCGCGCGCGAAAACCTCGTCGAGGGCGCCGACCGCGTCGACCTGCTGCAGGTTGTTGCTGCTGTAGTACTCGAGCAGCGGGTAGGTCTCGTCGCGATAGACCTGCATGCGGTTGCGGATCACGTCTTCGGTGTCGTCTTCGCGGCCGCGGGACTTGAGGCGTTTGAACAGCTCGTCCTCGGAGACCTTGAACTCCAGCACCGCGTCGAGCTTGGTGTCGTGGCGCTTGAGCATGTCGTCCAGGGCCTTGGCCTGCTCCACGGAGCGGGGGTAGCCGTCGAGAATGAACCCGTCGACCGCGTCCGGCTGTTCGATGCGGTCCTCGACCAGCTTGTTCGTCAGCTCGGAGGGCACCAGGTCGCCCGCGTCGAGATACCTCTTGGCTTCCAGCCCCAACGGCGTGCCGTCGCCGATGTTCTTGCGGAACAGGTCGCCCGTCGAGATCTGCGGAATGCCGAGCTTCTCGGAGAGCTTCTGGGCCTGTGTCCCCTTGCCGGCGCCGGGCGGTCCGAGCAGAACGACTCTCACTTCAGGAACCCTTCGTAATTGCGCTGCATCAGCTGGCTCTCGATCTGTTTGACGGTATCCAAGCCAACCCCGACCAGGATCAGGACGCCCACACCACCGAACGGCAGGTTCTGCACGGGCCCGCTGCTCCCGACGGAGAGGAACAGGTTCGGCAACACGGCGATCAGACCCAGGTAGATCGAACCCGGAAGGGTGATCCGGCTCAGCACGTAACGCAGGTAGTCCGCGGTCGGCTTACCCGGCCGGATGCCGGGGATGAAGCCGCCGAACTTCTTCATCTCGTCGGCCCGCTCATCCGGATTGAACGTGATGGAGACGTAGAAGTAGGTGAAGAACACGATCAACGCGAAGTAGACCGCGATATAGGCCAGGCTGCTGGGATCTGTGAGGTAGTTCGCGACGAACGTGTTCCACCAGTTGGTGCTGTTCGGGTTGGAACTGCCGCTCTGGATGAGCTGCGTGATGAGCTGCGGGATGTAGATCAGCGACGAGGCGAAGATCACCGGGATGACGCCCGCCTGGTTCACCTTCAACGGCAGGTACGTCGACGTGCCGCCGTACATCTTGCGGCCGACCATTCGCTTGGCGTACTGGACCGGGATCCGGCGCTGGCCCTGCTCGACGAACACCACGCCGACGATGATCGCCAGCGCACCGGCGCAGACCAGTGCGAACACCAGGCCGCCGCGGCTCTCGAGGATGGTCTGACCCTCACCGGGAATCGCCGAGGCGATGCTCGCGAAGATGATCAGCGACATGCCGTTGCCGATGCCGCGCTCGGTGACCAGCTCACCCATCCACATCACCAGCGCCGCGCCGGCGGTCATCACGAGCACCATGACGACGAGGGTGAAGATGTTCAACCCCTCGCTCTGGCCCTGGATGATGTCCAGCGAGCAGCCTTGAAGCAGGCCCCCGTTGGCCGCCAGCGCCACGATGCTGGTGCTCTGCAGGATGGCCAGCGCGATCGCCAGATAGCGGGTGTACTGCGTCATCTTGGCCTGGCCGGACTGGCCTTCTTTACGCAGCTGCTCGAACCGCGGGATCACCACGGTCAGCAACTGCACGATGATGCTCGCGGTGATGTAGGGCATCACACCGACGGCGAACACCGACAACTGCAGCAAAGCGCCGCCGGAGAACAGGTTGATCAGCGAGTAGATCTGGCCGGACTCACCCCCGGTGACCTCCGCGATGCACTCCTGCACGTTCGGGTAGTTCACTCCCGGAGACGGGATGGCGGCGCCGACCCGGTAAAGGATCACGATGCCCAGGGTGAACAGGATCTTTCGCCTCAGGTCGACCGTCCTGAGTGAAGAGATGAAAGCCGAAAGCACTCTTCCTCCTGCGCAGCCGGCCTGTTGATCGCGGCGTGCGGATGGGGCTGGATTCGACCAGCGTCTTGGTTAAGTCGTGTGCGGACCCCCGTCAAGCGCGCAGCCTGCAGAGTTACCCGTCAAACAGTCTACGAGAGTAACAGTTGGGGCCCCGTTGGCCCGCATCCCGCTGATCGTCCCGCCTCACAGCGACCTCTCAGGCCGGGAACATACCGTGAAACCGATCTCGTTATATCCACTAATCAATAGCGTCAGGAGTTGAAATGGTACGTACCGGCCCGCGATATGAGGGAGACACCTGGGATCTCGCGTCGAGCGTCGGCGCGACCGCGACGATGGTCGCGGCGGCGCGGGCCATCGCCAGCACGGGTGACGGCGCGCTGATCTCCGATCCGTACGCCGAGCCGTTGGTGCGCGCCGTGGGCGTGGACTTCTTCACTCGACTCGCCAGCGGCGAGCTCACGCTCGAGGAGCTCGACGGCGACACCTCGGACGGGGCCACGGTCGGAATGGCCCGGATGACCGACAACATGGCGGTGCGGACGAAGTTCTTCGACGAGTTCTTCGAAGCCGCGGGTGTCGCGGGCGTCCGGCAGGCGGTGATCCTGGCGTCGGGGCTCGATGCGCGCGCATACCGGTTGGCCTGGCCGGCCGGCACGACGGTCTTCGAGATCGACCAGCCCGACGTCATCGCGTTCAAGAGCCAGGCAATGGCCGATCTCGGCGCCGAACTGACCGCACAGCGCAGGGCGGTGGCAATCGACCTTCGCTTCGACTGGCCGGCGGCGCTGCGGGCCGCCGGTTTCGACCCGGCCCTGCCGACCGCATGGAGCGCCGAGGGCCTGCTCGGCTATCTGCCGCCGGAAGCACAGGACACGCTGCTCGACACCATCACCCAATTGAGCGCTCCCGGTAGCTGGGTGGCCGTCGAGAGCGGCCCCGCCGGCAGCCACCCGGACGATCGCGAGAAGGTCCTGGCCCGAATGCGGGAATCCGCGGAGCGGTGGCGCGAACACGGCTTCGAGCTCGACTTCTCCGAACTCGTCTACATCGGTGACCGCAACGAGGCCGGCTCCTATCTCGAGCAGCGGGGTTGGCGCCTGACCCGCCGTACCGTCGGCGATCTGCTGACCGAAAACGGTCTGCCGCCGCTGCCCGAGGACGACGAGGTCGGCGGGTTCGGTGAGATGCAGTACATCAGCGGCATACTCGAGAAATGAGCCGAACGGATTCAGACAGCTGGGACCCGGCATCGAGCGTGGGAACCACGGCCACAATGGTCGCAGCCGCCCGCGCGATCGCCAGCCGCGAGGATGACCCGCTCTTCGACGATCCGTACGCCGCACCGTTGGTGCGCGCGGTCGGCATCGACTTCTTCACCAGCCTTGTCGACGGCGGCATCGAGGGCGACGACATCGACGGCGCAGGAGCCGACTTCATGGCGAGGATGATCGCGGTGCGCACGCGGTTCTTCGATGACTTCTTCCTCACCTCCACCGGAGGCGGCATTCGGCAGGCGGTGATCCTGGCGTCGGGTTTGGACTCCCGGTCCTACCGGCTGCCGTGGCCCGATGGGACCGTGGTCTACGAGCTCGACCAGCCGCAGGTGATCGAGTTCAAGACCGCGACGATGTCCTCGCTGGGGGCGGCCCCTTCGGCCCAGCTGCGCACCATCGGTGTCGATCTGCGCGAGGACTGGCCGAAAGCGCTGCGCGACAACGGTTTCGATCCGACGCAACCGACGGCGTGGAGTGCGGAAGGACTGCTCGTCTACTTGCCGCCCGAAGCGCAGGACAAGCTGTTCGACGACATCGGCACGCAGAGCGCACCGGGCAGCAGACTCGCCACCGAGTACCATCCCGACGCCGCGGCGACAATCGGTGAACGCAGTAAGGCGATCAGCAAGCAGTGGGGTGAGAACGGCGTCCACCTCGACATCTCGCACCTGTTCTACGAGGGCGAGCGCCGCCATGTCGTGGAGTATCTGACCGAACACGGGTGGGCGGTGTCCGCCAAGAGCCGTCCCGAGGTGTTCGCCGAATACGGCCGGGTATTTCCCGACACGGAAGTGCTTGCCCCGATGCGTGATTCGCTCGCGCTCATCGCAACCCGCAACTGAGGAGCACGGATGGCCCGCACCGACAACGACACCTGGGATCTTGCATCGAGCGTCGGCTCGACCGCGACGATGGTCGCCGCGCAGCGCGTCCTGAGCCACCGCGAGGGCCTGATCGTCGACCCGTACGCCGAACCCCTGGTGCGCGCGGTCGGCCTCGACTTCTTCATCCGGGCGCTGGACGGCGAGATATCACTGGACGCCATCGACCCTCGTTTCAACACCCGCCGCGCCGCCGAGGGAATGGCTGTGCGCACGCGCCATTTCGACCGGCTGTTCACCGACGCCGCGGCGGCGGGTGTCCGCCAGGCGGTGATCCTGGCCGCCGGGCTCGACGTCCGCGCCTACCGTCTGGGGTGGCCGACGGGCACCACCGTCTTCGAACTCGACCAGCCGGAGGTGATCGCCTTCAAGAGCGACACCCTGGCGGCTTTGGGGGCCGAACCGACCGCGGAGCGGCGCGTGGTGGCCATCGATCTGCGCGACGACTGGCCGAAGGCGCTGCGCAACAACGGTTTCGATCCAGGGCAGCCGACCGCGTGGATCGCCGAGGGGCTGCTGATCTACCTACCGCCCGCGGCTCAGGACCTGCTGTTCGACCGGATCGATGACCTGAGTGCGCCCGGTAGCCGGGTGGCCACCGAGCACATCCCCGACGTCAGCATGTTCTCCGACGAGCGGTCCCGGGAGATCGCCGAGAAGCTTCAGGCGTACGGACAGAGCATCGAGATGGGCGAGCTCATCTACCACGGTGAGCGCAACGACGTGGTCGGCTATCTGACCGACCGCGGATGGGACGTCACGACGCAGAAGATGCCGGATGCGTACGCCGCCAACGGTTTCACGTTCGACGAGAACAGCACGATCGGCTTGTTCAGCGATATGAGCTACCTGTCGGCGATCAAGCGCTGACCCAAAGCTGCGCGAGCGTGCGTGTCTGCGCACGACGCGCCGCGAAAATCCCTACAAATGTGCACGTTCGCTCAGAACCGGTAATCGCCGAACAACAGCGCGCTGACGCCACTGAGCGACCGCTCCGTCTGGTCGGCCAACTGCACCATCGACCGTCCCAGCAACCCGACGACAGCGTCCGGTAGCGATGCCGCCGGCTGCGAGGACGCCTTGGGCCGCAGCCGGTCCAGCAGCGACGAACCGGGATACGAGACGATGCGCACGTCGGCGTCGGCGTCCATCCCCGCCAGCACCTTGGCCCTCGTGATCGCGGCGCGTAGGCCGCCGAGGTGATCGACCAACCCGCGCTCGTGCGCGTCCGCGCCGGTCCACACCCGGCCGCGCGCAACGGCGTCGACGGCCTCGACGCTCATCCTGCGGCCCACGGCGACCCGCTCGATGAAATCGGTGTAGAGCAGGTCTGTTTCGGCCTCCACCTGTGCGCGCTGCTCGTCGGTGAACGGCTCGTTGAGCGACCACGCGTCGGCGTTACGGTTGGTACGTACAGATCCGGAGCCGACACCCAGACGCCCCTTGAGTTCACGGGCCACCAGCTTGCCCGCCAATACGCCGATCGACCCGGTGATGGTGGCCGGATTGGCGACGATCTCATCGGCGGCCATCGCAGCGTAGTAGCCTCCCGATGCCGCGACCGCACCCATCGACGCGACCACCGGTTTGCCCTTGTCCCGGCTGCGATGCACTTCGCGCCATATGGTTTCCGATCCGGTCACCGAACCGCCGGGGCTGTCGACCCGCAGCACGATCGCCGAAACGTCGTCGTCGGCGGCGGCTTCGCGAAGCGCCGCGGCGATCGTGTCGCCGCCCGCACTCGAACTGCCCAGCGGCAACGGCTGCGTGCCGCCGCGACCACTCACGATCGGCCCGTGCAAGGTCACCACGGCGATCTTCGCCTTCTTGCGTCCCGGGATGGACGGCATCGACAGAGGCGGGCGTTCCACGGTCGCACGCGCATAACGCGACAGGAACAGCCGCGGCGGCGCATCGTCGGCGTCCGGGTCCGCCCCCGGCTCGAAGCCCGGTGTGCCGACAAGTTCAGCCATGCGCGCATAGGCCTCATCGCGGAAGCCGACGTAGTCGATCAGACTTGCGGCGAGGGCATTGTCGCGCAGCAACGGCGCCTTGTCGGCGAGGGCATCGATCTCCGCAGGATCGAGGTGACGCGACTGCGCGACCGCCTCGAGCACCTGGGCGTGCAGGCTCCGGATCAACCGCTCGTCGGCCTCTCGATGAGCCTCGGTATAGCCGTCCTCGGTGAAACGATTTGCCGCAGACTTGTATTCACCGCGCGCGACGACCTGCGCCTCGACCCCGATCTTGTCAAGGGCGCCGCGCAAAAACAGCGCGTTCGTCGCGAACCCCACCAAACCCACCGTGCCCGCGGGCTGCATCCAAACCTCGCGGAACGCCGACGCCAGGTAGTACGACAGCGTGCCGGGATAGGTCTCGGCCCATGCCAGTGAAGGCTTGACGTCGCTGAACGCCGCGATGGCCGAACGCAGTTCCTGCACCGGGCCCGGCGACGCGGCAGGCAGCTGCACCCGGGCGACCAGCCCGGCGACCCGGTCGTCCTCGGCCGCCCGGTGAATCGCCGCGACGGCCTCGCCCAGTAACAGCGGGCGGCCCGTCCCGGAGATCAACGCGAACGGGTCGAACCCACCGGTCTCATTCGGCACCGACGTCAGGTCGAGTTCGAGCACGCATCCGTTCGGGACACCGTTGTGGCGGACGGTGTCGATGCGCCGTGCCAGCGCGCGCACGTCGTCGAGACCGGGAAGTCCGGACATGCCGGGCAGGAAAGCGGACATGGTTCGAGCGTACCGACGCCCGTGGCACCCGTGAGTTCGCGGCCTTCGGCGTCGAACGGCCGGTCTCGTCGCATCGAGGGGCGGTGCGCCACGAAGTCACCGAACCGCGAAGGGCACAGATGATTTCACTGATGAGCCGGTGCCGCTGCGTCGACTCGAATGAAACCCGGTCAGCGGCCCACGAAGCGGCCGTGCTGTGGACAGTAGACGGTGACGGCCGCACGCATCAGCCCCGCGGCCTGCCCTCGATCCATACCGCTGCCGGCAAGGCGGTTGACCACACCGCGTACGACGGGAACCGGGTTGGCGCTGCCGTCGAGCCCCGCGGTGAGCATGTCGCAGATACCCCGGCCCAACGCCGGCAGGTCGGTTTCGCCGAGCGGGATCTGCAGCGCGGCGACCCGATCGGCGAATTTCGCGTCGTCATCCTGGGCATGGGCCGTCGCCGTGGCGCCGAACAACGCGATGCCGGCGGCCCCAGCGACGGCGATGAGCCGACCGAGGTAGGTCATATCTGCTCCTGGTGTGTCACGCCTACGCACCATATCGGCGGGCAGCGGGTGGCGTTACCACCGCCCAACACAGAAGCCCCCACCTTCACGGCAGGGGCTCCCGGTCGATTGGGTGTTTACAGCTCGGTCGCCGAGCCGCCCGCGGAGGCGATCTTCTCGCGGGCACTGCCGCTGAACTTGTGCGCGGTGACGTTCACCTTCACGGTGAGCTTGCCGTCGCCGAGCACCTTGACCAGCGTGTTCTTGCGCACCGCACCCGCAGCCACCAGTTCGTCCACACCGACGTCGCCGCCCTCGGGGAACAGCTTGTTGATGTCGCCGACGTTGACGACCTCGTACTCGGTGCGGAACCGGTTGCGGAAGCCCTTGAGCTTCGGCAGCCGCATGTGGATCGGCATCTGACCGCCCTCGAACGTCGCAGGGACGTTCTTACGGGCCTTCGTGCCCTTGGTGCCGCGACCCGCGGTCTTACCCTTCGAACCCTCGCCGCGACCGACACGGGTCTTGGCCGTCTTCGAACCCGGCGCCGGTTTCAGGTCATGCAGTTTGATAACGCTCATCTGACTTCCTCCACCTCTACGAGGTGATGCACGGTCTTGATCAACCCGCGCGTTTGCGCGTTGTCCTCACGGACGACCGACTGGCGAATCTTGCGCAGCCCCAACGACCGCAGGCTCTCCCGCTGCTTCCAGCGCGCACCGATGGTGCTGCGCACCTGGGTGATCTTCAGCTCTGCCATGGTGTTCACGCCGACCCTTCACGCGCAGCCGACGCGGCAAGCGCCTCGGCCTCCCGGCGCGCCCGCAGCATGCCCGCAGGCGCCACGTCCTCGATGGGCAGCCCGCGTCGGGCCGCGACCTCTTCGGGACGCTGCAGCAGCTTGAGCGCGGCAACAGTGGCATGCACCACGTTGATCGCGTTGTCGCTGCCCAGCGACTTGGCCAGGATGTCGTGCACGCCGGCGCATTCCAGCACCGCGCGAGCCGCACCGCCGGCGATCACACCGGTACCGGGGCTGGCCGGACGCAGCATCACCACACCGGCGGCGGCTTCACCCTGCACCGGGTGGGTGATGGTGCCGCCGATCAGCGGAACCCGGAAGAAGTTCTTGCGTGCCTCTTCGACGCCCTTGGCGATGGCGGCGGGAACTTCCTTGGCCTTGCCGTATCCGACGCCGACCATGCCCTTGCCGTCACCGACGATCACCAGCGCGGTGAAGCTGAACCGGCGGCCGCCCTTGACCACCTTGGAGACACGGTTGATCGAGACGACGCGCTCGAGGTAGTTGCTCTTGTCGCCGCCGTCACGCCCACGACCGCCACGGTCGTCGCGGCGGCCACGTCCGTCGCGGTCGCCCCGCGACCCGCGGCCGTCCTGGGGGCCGCCGGCTGTTGCCTGTTCGGCCATCATGCAGTCCTTCCCATTGTGTTGAGGTCAGTCATCAGAATTCCAGCCCGCCTTCGCGCGCCGCATCGGCCAGCGCCGCGATCCGTCCGCCGTAGGTGTACCCACCGCGGTCGAACACGACCTTGTCGATCCCTGCGGCCTTCGCGCGCTCGGCGATCAGCTGACCGACCCGCACGCTGTGGGCTTTCTTGTCACCGTCGACCGCCCGCACGTCGGCCTCGATGGACGATGCCGCCGCGAGCGTCGTCCCTTCCAGA
This sequence comes from Mycobacterium sp. GA-1199, assembly GCF_001500045.1. Taxonomy (GTDB): domain Bacteria; phylum Actinomycetota; class Actinomycetes; order Mycobacteriales; family Mycobacteriaceae; genus Mycobacterium. Next base: position 217,352 of record NZ_LQIX01000001.1, on the reverse strand, counting down.
TCGTTCACCAGCTGCACGTGGATGTGCCGCGAGGAACGGTTGACCACCAACCGCGGCACCTCAGCCGTGCCGGAGATCTTCTTACGCAACCGAGCGTGCCGACGCAGTCGCGCCACCCGCCGGGTCTGCGAGATGTTCTGGCCCACGGGCTTGCGCGTCGGCGCAGCCGAATTTGTTGTCGAAGCCATTTACTTACCTGTCTTTCCGACCTTGCGGCGGATCTGCTCGCCCTCGTAGCGGATGCCCTTGCCCTTGTAGGGATCGCTCTTGCGCAGGCGGCGGATGTTCGCCGCGACCTGGCCGACCTTCTGCTTGTCGATGCCGGAGATCGAGAACTTCGTCGGTGTCTCCACCGCGAACGTCACCCCATCGGGGGCGGTGATCGTCACCGGGTGGCTGTAGCCCAACGCGAACTCGAGGTTGGAACCCTTCAGCTGCACGCGGTAACCGACACCGAAGATCTCCATCTTGGTGGTGTAACCCTCGGTGACGCCGGTGATCAGGTTCGCCACCAGCGTGCGTGACAGACCGTGCAGCGAACGGCTGCGCCGATCGTCGTCGGGGCGCGTCACCACGATGGCGCCGTCGTCGTCACGGACGATTCGGATCGGGTCGGCCACGGCCAGTTCCAGAGTGCCCTTGGGCCCCTTGACGGACACGTTCTGCCCGTCGATCGACACATCGACCCCGCTGGGGACCGGCACCGGCTGCTTTCCAATACGCGACATTTGAGCTCTACTCCTTCTCGGCTACCACACGTACGCGAGGACTTCGCCGCCCACGCCCTCTTGGGCTGCCTGGCGGTCGGTCCGCAGGCCCGACGACGTGGAGATGATCGCCACGCCGAGGCCGCCGAGAACCCGCGGCAGGTTGGTGGATTTCGCGTACACCCGCAGACCGGGCTTGGACACGCGGCGCAGACCGGCGATGCTTCGCTCCCGGCTTGGGCCGTACTTCAGTTGCACGACGAGCGACTTGCCGACCCGCGCATCCTCGGTGCGGTAGTCGGCGATGTAGCCCTCTTTCTTCAAGATCTCGGCGATGTTGGCCTTGAGCTTGGAGTGGGGCAGTGTCACCTCGTCGTGGTACGCCGAATTGGCGTTGCGCAGACGTGTCAAGAAGTCTGCGATCGGGTCCGTCATAGTCATCGAGCGCTGCTCCTCTTCGTCGCTGCGTCCCCCTCGCAGCTGCGCGGCTGGGGGTACCCCCACCGCATCGTCGTCATCGCGGTCATGACAGCGGGTTCACCTTTCTCGCGGTGGTTCCCGGTATTCGGGCCTGCCGCAACCTGTTTGGTTGGACTGGTCGGGCTGGATTACCAGCTGCTCTTCTGCACACCGGGCAGTTCGCCGGCGTGTGCCATCTCGCGCAGGCAGATCCGGCACAGACCGAACTTGCGGAAGACGGCGTGCGGCCGCCCGCAGCGTTGGCAGCGGGTGTAGGCGCGCACCTTGAACTTCGGCTTCTTGTTGGCCTTGTTGACCAGTGCCTTCTTTGCCATTACTCAGTTCTCCTTGAACGGAAAGCCCAGCGCCCGCAGCAGCGCTCGTCCTTCGTCGTCGTTCGTCGCCGAGGTGACGACGGTGATGTCCATGCCACGCGGGCGGTCGATGGAGTCCACATCGATCTCGTGGAACACCGACTGCTCGGTGAGCCCGAAGGTGTAGTTGCCGGTGCCGTCGAACTGCTTGGGCGACAGGCCGCGGAAGTCGCGGATACGCGGCAGCGCGATCGAGATCAATCGGTCGAGGAACTCCCACATCCGGTCGCCGCGCAGCGTGACGCGAGCGCCGATCGGCATGCCCTCGCGAAGCTTGAACTGCGCGATGGACTTACGCGCCCGGCGGATCTCCGGCTTCTGGCCGGTGATCAGTGCGAGATCGTTGACCGCGCCGTTGATCAGCTTCGCGTCACGAGCGGCGTCGCCGACGCCCATGTTGACGACGACCTTGACCACGCCCGGGATCTGCATGACGTTTGCATAGCCGAACTCCTTGGACAGCGCGTCGCGGATCTCTTCGCGGTAACGCTGCTTGAGGCGCGGCAGGGTCTTTGCGGTGTTTTCGACGGTGGTCATGTCAGTTGATGTCCTTGCCGTTGGTCTTGGCGATGCGGACCTTCTTGCCGGTCTCCTCGTCAACCCGGTAGGTGATGCGGGTGGGCTTGCCGTCGGAGTCGACGACCATCACGTTGGAGACGTCGATCGGCGCCTCCTGGGTGACGATGCCGCCGGACTGTGCGCCGCGCTCGTTGCTCGACACCGCCGTGTGCTTCTTGATCCTGTTGACGCCCTCGACGAGCACCTTGTTGCGGGCCGGGTAGGCGACCAGCACCTTGCCCTTGGCGCCCTTGTCCTTGCCGGAGATGACCAGCACGGTGTCGCCCTTGTGGACCTTCATCTACAACACCTCCGGAGCAAGCGAGACGATCTTCATGAAGCGCTTCTCGCGCAGTTCACGGCCGACGGGGCCGAAGATGCGGGTACCACGCGGGTCGTTGTCGGGCTTGATGATGACGGCAGCGTTCTCGTCGAACTTGATGTAGCTGCCGTCGGCGCGACGGCGCTCCTTGACGGTCCGCACGATGACGGCCTTCACGATCTCGCCACGCTTGACGTTGCCGCCGGGAATGGCTTCCTTGACGGTCGCCACGATGACATCGCCGATGCCGGCATAGCGCCGCGACGAGCCGCCGAGCACGCGGATGCACAGGATCTCCCTGGCGCCCGTGTTGTCGGCGACCTTGAGCCGCGATTCCTGCTGAATCACTCGATCTCCTCGACCTGGTTTTTGTATGCACGCCAGATACCGACCTGGACGTGCGCGGTCTTGCTGTCACCGAAGGGCACGCGGGGTTTTCTCGAAGAGAACCGAGGTCTGCCCAAGGCAACCGCCTGATTCTATGGGAGGACCTGCAGGAAGCCAAATCGTCGCTGATCACGCACCCCCCGTGCACCCCCCTGCACTGCGAGCGGGCGTGTCTGTCGACGACACGCCGCGGATTCTCGACACTTCATGCACGCTCGCCGGGCTCCGAGCGTCCGCAAAACCCAGGAACCTCGCCCGCAGGTGAGCGATCAGGGAATGACGATGCCGAACTCGCCCAGCAGCGGCGAGGCCAGCGGGTCGAAGCCGACCGTCTGAGCAGGAGCTTGGACATGGACCGCCACCAGGTAGTCGCCGGTGCTCGTGGCGATATGGGCGATCCTGTCACCGAACTCCACCGCCGGCCCCGGAGAGTCCGCCCACGACCCGAGCAGCCTCTGACCGCTGTAGCCGCACAATTCGGCCGGAAGCACGCTCAGCGTGCTGATGTCGGACGCCGCCACGGCGTCGTCGGCATAGCGTTCGAACGCTTCGGCCGGCGGCAGCGTCGTCTTGGCAATGGTGACCGTCGCCCACATCCCGTCCGGTCCGGTCAGCCGCAGCCCGACATCCCCCTGCCCTGCCGTCGTTGACCAGCCCGCCGGTAGCGCCATTGTGATCGTGGGCGCCCCCGGATCGGGCACCGCGGCCGAGACCTGCTCGCGAGGCGGACCCGGTAGGTTGCAACCGCCGCCGGTCGCCGACGGTGGCGGGGTCGGCACGATGCCGGGCTGGGCGGAATCGACATTCGGGTCCATCGGCACGGTCGACGACGGCGTCGAGGTGGCGGTGACCGTCGTGTCGGTGACGACGGCCTCTTCTGCGATGGGTACGCCTTCACTGTTGTCGACACACGCGGTCAGCAGGCACGTCAGCGCGATCGCCTGTCCCACGGCGTACTTCATGAATCCCGTCCCGCCTCGACCCCTCGGCGCTTGTCGTCCCTTGTACTCAGTCTTTCGCGAAGGCTCGCGCGAACTCGCTTTCCAGGTCCAGATACGGCTTGCCCGAGACGTCGATGTTCACCGCAACGATGGTGCCACCGGTGAACACGAACGGCGGCTTGTACGAACGGGAAACCGGCGAGCCGGCGTTCCTGCCGATGCTCAGACTCGCACCGGCGAGCCCGAACGTGCCTGGGTGGACGAGCATTCCGCTGAATGTCGCGACCTGCTGGTCGTCGATGTACAAAGCGGCGTCTCCGATAGGGGTATGGCTGCCTTCGGCAGTCCCGGTCCGCACATACGCGATCCCGAACGAGTGCCGCCCCGACGGGACCGCGTCCGGTGACGACATTCGCTGTTCCTCTTCGCCGAGGAAGTTGTATACGTAGTGCAGTCGCCCGTCCTGGACGAACATCGCGTGGCCGCCGTGCGCGCCACCGTGCTTGAAGATCACGCCTTCAGCCCCTGACGTATCGATCACCATCTCGGCCATGGCGGCGAAGGACCGGCCTTGTATCTCGACCGCAGCTCCCATGCCGACGTCGGCTGTGCCCGGGTAGTAGCGGTACGACTCGCGCCGGCCCGCCAGGGTCGGCCGCCACCGGGAGATCGTGTCGAAGATGTTCAGGTCGCCGAGCGGCAACCCGTTGTACTTGTCGGCCTCGGCGAACCACAGCTTTTTGAGTTCTTCGAGTTTGTCGGGGTTTTCGGCAGTCAGATCGTGGCACTGACTGCGGTCGGCTTCGATGTGGAACAACTCCCAGCGGTCGCTGTCGAAATGCGACCAACCAGCCGGGGATGCGGCGTGCACCGTGTTGGCGAACCAGCCGTCGTGCCAGATCCCCCGGGTTCCGAGCATCGTGTAGAACTGCGAGTGCTTGTCGGTTGTCGCCGACGAATCCCTCAGCACCGCTTCGAAACTCACCCCGTCCAGCGGCTTCTGCGGCACTCCCCTGACCGTCTCGGGCGGGGTGATTCCGAGGAGCTGATAGATCGTCGGTGTGACGTCGCAGACGTTGATGTAGCCGTCTCGCACCTCCCCGTGTGCGGCTATCCCCTTGGGCCAGGAGATGATTGCGGGGTCCGCGATCCCGCCTTCGTGCGACGCATACCGCTTGAAGAGTTTGTACGGCGCGTTGAACGCCATCGCCCAGCCCGTCGGATAGTGGTTGTAAGTCTCCGGGCCACCGAGGTTGTCGAGAAGACGCAGTCCGTCCTCGACGGTGTCGATGTATCCGTTGAAGAACTTGACCTCGTTCACCGAACCGTTCGGGCCGCCTTCGCCGCTCGCGCCGTTGTCGGAGATGACGACGATGATCGTGTTGTCGAGCTGACCCGACTCCTCCAGATAGTCGAGGATGCGACCGATCTGTGCGTCGGTGTAGGACAGAAATCCGGCGAACACTTCGGCCATGCGCGAGAACAGGCGCTTCTCGTCGTCCCCGAGCTCATCCCACGGCCGCACCGTGTCCTGCGTCGGCCACGGTTCACCGTTGGGGCCCTTGACGTCTGCATACGGATTCATCGGCGACAGTTCGGTGTCGGGGGGGACGATGCCGAGCTTCTTCTGGTTCTCCAGGACGATCTCGCGGTAGCGCTCGTAGCCCATGTCGAACTTGCCGGCGTAGCGGTCGGCCCATTCGGCGAAGATGTGATGTGGGGCGTGTCCGGCTCCTGGGCAAACGTAGGAGAACCACGGCTTGTCTGGCGCGATGACCTTCGCATCGCGGATGAACTCGATGGTCTTGTCCGCCAGATCCTTTGACAGGTGATAGCCCTCTTCGGGCGCCGCGGGCGGCGCGACGGGGTGGTTGTCGTAGATCAACTCCGGATACCACTGGTCGGTTTCGCCACCCATGAATCCGTAGAACCGCTCGAAACCGCGCGACAAAGGCCAATGCCGTTTGGTGGAGGCCAGATTGGATTCCTCGAGCGGCGTCAGATGCCATTTGCCGACGCAGTAGGTGTTGTATCCGTGTTCGGCCAGCACCTCGGACAACAGCGCGGTGTCGAACGGGATCCGCCCGTTGCAGCCCGGAAAGCCCTCGGTGAACTCCTCGATGGTCGCCATGCCGACCGTCGTCGGATTGCGGCCGGTCAACAGCGAGGCCCTGGTCGGCGAGCAGAGCGCGGTGGTGTGGAACTGCGACAGCCGAACACCGCGTTCGGCGATACGGCTCATCGTGGGCATCTCGACGAGGCCGCCGAAGCAGTCCCATGTGGCGATACCGATGTCGTCCCAGACGAGGTAGAGCACATTGGGGGCGCCTTCGGGGGCGGTCGGTGCGGCGTACGGGCCCCAGTCCGGTTCGGAGTCTCGGATGTCGAGTTCGATCTTGCCGTTGAATTCGGTTGCCATGCCCCGCCTGTCCGGTGTCGCGTCGCAGTTTGGCCCGGAGATTACACCCGGGGTATCTCGGTTGGCTGACGATTCGACGACGACGTCGTCACCGGTCGCCTGGTCAGCCGCCACTGAACGATTGCGAGAGGAACCGTCCACCCCAGCCATCCACCCACTCCCGCGGCGAACCACTGGAGGTGTTCGTCGCTACCGCGAAAAACGCTGTCCTGTAAGGGGTGAAGGGACAGATAGATGACCGGCGTCCAGATCCGGTTGGTGATGACCGACAGCGCCAGCACCGCGCTGCGCACCATGTCGCGCCGGTGATCCGAGATGCGCCGCCTCCGGGCCGCGGCGTAGCCCCTCGCGGTGAACCACAGCCACACTGCACCCAACGTCACGTTGCTGACCGCGAGGAGCGGCCCGAAGGGAGTGAGCGCCCCGATCACTATCGCCGATGCGGCGGCCGGAAGCGCAGAGACGACGTAGACGCGACCGCAGCGGCGGTGCAACGCGGGGTGGCGGATACGAAGCCGGGGCCAAATCTGTACCACTGCCGTGACCATGGCGACGCTCGCGAACATCACATGGGACACCAACAACGGGTAGTGCAACGGAAATGTCGCGGGCACCCGTGTGCCACCGGCGAGATACGGCGGCACCGAGACGCCCAGGAAAATCGCAACGACGACCGCGAGTGCGAGCGCAGGCCGCGGAGAAGACCGGCGTGATGCGTATGTCATACGCATACAGCGTACGGCATACGCATTCGATGTCCAGTGGCTAGGCTGAGGACCGATGAGCGAATCCCTCCAGCGCGCCCTGGAGCTCCTGTGGCACGAGCCGAGCGAGCCGGCACGGTCGAGTGGGCTGAACCGGGAGCGCATCGTGCGGGCAGCCGTCGAACTGGCCGACGCCGAAGGGCTGGCCGCACTGTCCATGGCCCGGCTGGCCGAGCGTCTGGGCTGCGGCACGATGTCGCTGTACCGGCATGTCGCCAACAAAGATGAGCTCGTGGTATTCATGTCGGCCGCCGCCGTCGGCCGCCCACCAACCGGTGAAACGACCAATTGGGCTGATGCACTTACCGGTTGGGCGGACGGGCTGTGGGAGGTCTACCACCGCCATCCATGGGTGTTGCAAGCCGTGTCCGCCGGGCCGCCGGCCGATCCGGGCCAGGTGGCTTGGCTGGACGCGGGGCTGGCCGCGCTGGCCGGCACCGGGCTCGCCGAGCGCGAAAAACTCGCGGCGGTCATGGCGGTTCTGCACTTCGTTCGCGGCGCAGCGGCAGTGGACATCGAGGCGCATCGTTTCGGTTGGTCGGATTATCCGGCGCTTCTCCGCGGGCTGCTCGACCCGGAAAGGTTCCCCGCGCTCGCCGCGGCGTTACGAGAGGGTGTCTTCGACCGCACCGACAACGACCCGTACTCCGACTTCCGTTCCGGGTTGAGTCAACTGCTCGACGGCATCGCCACGCGGATCGGTTGACGCACCGGTCGGCGATCAAGGACGCGTCGCGCCTCGGTGAATATGAGACCCAGACGTGCGGATCAGCCGTTTCGTATACCGTTCGCCTCGTGACTCGTTCGTTTCGGCGTTTCGATGAGTGGCTCAACCGCCAGCTCGAAGAGTGCGCGCGCAATGCCGGCACGGACGTGGACACCTACGTCGCGCGTGCTGTCGCAGCACAGATGGTCGCCGACCAGATGCGCACCAAGGTCTCCGCGAAAGAACTGCTCTCCCACCTGTCCGAATCAGGGGTGCTCGTCAGCGATTTCATGCCGGATGTGTCGACTATTGTCACCGACCCCGATCGACTGAACTCACTGCGTTCCACCGGCTTGCTCGACTCGCCCCCGGAACCGGCCTACGACCGGATCACTCGAGCGGCCGCAGAGGCGCTGGGGACCCCGTTCGCGGCGGTGAGCCTGGTCGATGCCGACCGTACGTTCTACAAGAGCACCGCCGGGATGGGGAAGCTCTCCGTCGAGGAACGATCGATGCCGTTCGACCAATCCATCTGTCAGTACACCGTGGCCGATGGAGCCGCGCTGGTCATCGAGGATGCGCGAACCGACCCCGTGTTCATGAACCACCCGGTGGTGGGTGGCGGCGCGATGGCCGCGTACCTCGGCATCCCCTTGATCGATCAGGACGGCCACGCCATCGGCACGCTGTGCGTGTCGGACAGCAAGCCGAGACAGTGGAGTACCGGTCACGTCCAGATTCTGAGCGATTTGGCGCAACTGACCGTGGAGCGGATTTTCGCCACCCCTCCCACTTCAAACGCTTGACAGTAGACCTTCAGCAAACCCGAGTTTCACACGCTCGCAAGCGCGCATTGTCAACAGGTGCCCTAAGTGCGCTTTTTGACATTGAGGTCGGTAGAGTGCATCTAACATAGTTGCCAGTTTTGTCCCAGAGAGTGATAAATGCAGCTTACGGCGGATACCTCGGAGCACGAGCCTAGTAGCCGTCCGACGGTGCCGCGGTTGCAGGTCGTGCCGGCTCCGTCCCCGAATCCGGCGCCGCGCTGGGTCGAAGTTCTCCGCGTCGATCCGTGGTATTCGGCGATCACCGTGGCGATCGACGCCGTCCTGGCCGCGGCCGCGGTGGCACTGGCCCAGTGGTGGATTCCCGGCGAGATGGAGCACGAACGCAACATCGCCCTGTTCTCGTGGCTGTTCGTCCCGATGCTGCTGTTGGTGATGGCCACCCGGTCGATGTATCGACAGAAGCTGAATGAGGGGTTCCTGGACCAGTTCGAGCCCGTGGCAACGTCGATCGCGGTGGCCGCCCTGGCGACGTTGACCCTGATGGTGATCCTGGTGCCTCGTCTCCCGGTCGGAGAGGTCCTCACACCCTACGTTCGCCCGAGCGAGCTCGTCCTGAAGATCTGGGTGTTCGCCGCCATTCTCATTCCCGTGGTCCGCCTGGCCCGGTCGTTGGTGAACCGCTGGCTGCGTAGGAGATTCGAAGTCGGCAGGCCGGCATTGGTCGTAGGCGCCGGCCCGGTCGCCAATCAGCTCATTTCCCGCATGCGTCAGATCCGGGACTACGGCATGTGTCCGGTCGGCATATTGGACGACATGCGGCCCAACGATGCGGAGATGTTCGACATCCCGTACCTGGGCCGTACAAGCGATCTCGAGAGCGCCGCGCGCGCCACGCGGGCCGAGGAGCTCATCATCGCTCCCTCGCCGTTACCCGACGAACAGCTCGCGCGCACCGCGCAATTGGCTCAGGAACTCGGGCTGCGTGTGCGCGTGGTGCCGCGCTTGATGGACTCGGTCGGTAGCGGCACCCGGATCGAGCACATGGGCGGCGTACCGCTCATGGTGCTGACCCGCGTCAATCCGAAAGGCTGGCAATTCGCCGTCAAGCATGGCGGTGACCGCGTCGCTGCGCTGGTCGGACTTGTGCTCATCTCGCCGTTGCTGGTCGTGCTCGCGATGGCGGTGAAGTTCAGCTCGCCGGGCCCGATCTTCTTCACTCAAGAGCGAATCGGACGCGACGGAAAGGTCTTCGGGTGCTTGAAGTTCCGCACCATGCGCCTCCCCGACAGAGCCGGTGCGAGCTTTGAACCCGAGAAGGGCAGCGCGCCGGGCGGGGTCGAGGGCGAGGATCGCCGTACCCGGATCGGCCGCATCATGCGCAAGGCATCGCTGGACGAACTGCCTCAACTGATCAACGTGCTGCGCGGTGAGATGAGCCTGGTGGGTCCGCGCCCCGAGCGTCCCGAGTTCGTGGAACTGTTCGAAATGCACGTCCGCCGCTACGGCCAGCGCCACCGGGTGAAGGCAGGTATGACGGGCTGGGCCCAGGTGCACGGATTCCGGGGGCAGACGTCGATCGCCGACCGTGCCGAATGGGACAACTACTACATCGACAACTGGTCCCTGCTCTTGGATATCAAAATCTTGATCCTCACTGTGCTGGCGGTCCTGCGGCCGGCAGAAGACTGAGCGCGAAAAGCAAGAACCCCCGACACATTCGTGTTCGGGGGTTTTCCTTGCGGTGCGGCCTATTTGGCCTTCTCGAGAATCTCAACGAGCCGCCAGCGCTTGGTCGCCGACAGCGGACGCGTCTCCATCAGCGACACCCGGTCGCCAATGCCTGCGATGTCGTCCTCGTCGTGTGCCTTGACCTTCTTGGTGGTGCGGATGATCTTGCCGTAGAGCGGGTGGCTCTTACGATCTTCCAACTCGACCACGATGGTCTTCTGCATCTTGTCCGAAACCACGTACCCGATGGCCGTCTTGCGACGGCCACGCTCCTCGTCCTTGCGCGGGGTGTACTTGGGCCCTTTTGCAGTGTTCTCAGCCATTTTCACGAATCCTCACCCACGGGTCCGGAGGCCAGACCCAACTCACGTTCGCGCAGCACGGTGTACACGCGCGCGATTTCCTGACGCACCGTGCGAAGCCGGCGGTTGTTCGACAACTGGCCGGTCGCCATCTGGAAGCGCAGGTTGAACAACTCTTCCTTGGACTCGCGCAGCCGTTCCTTCAGTTCGTCGTCGGTCAGCTCGCGCAGTTCGCCCGGCGTCACTCCCACTGCCATCAGAAGTGCTCCTCTCGGGTAACGATGCGTGCCTTGATCGGCAGCTTGTGGATCGCACGGGTCAGCGCGGCCCGGGCGGTCGCCTCATCGGGGTAGCTCAACTCGAACAGCACGCGGCCAGGTTTGACGTTGGCCACCCACCACTCGGGTGAACCCTTACCCGAACCCATGCGGGTTTCGGCCGGCTTCTTGGTCAGCGGGCGGTCCGGGAAGATGTTGATCCACACCTTGCCGCCACGCTTGATGTGCCGGTTGATCGCGATACGAGCGGACTCGATCTGCCGGTTGGTGATGTAGGCGTGCTCGAGCGCCTGGATGCCGTAGTCACCGAAGCTGACCGTCGTACCGCCGCTGGCGATGCCACGCTGCCTCGGGTGGTGTTGCTTACGGTGCTTGACCTTGCGAGGAATCAACATGATTCAGCTCTCCGTCTTTTCTGTGGGCGTCTCGACCGCCGCTGCGGCCTGCGAAGCCGCGGCGTTGTCTGCCACGCTGCCGGCCGGAGCCGTGCCGCTCTCGGAACCGCCGGTGGCAGCACGGCCGGCTTCGGTGCTCGTCGCGGTGGTGCCCGATGCGCCGCTGCGACGGGGCCGGGTGCCCGAAGGACGCTCGCGACGCGGACGATCCGCACCGGCGGGCACGGCAGCGGCGAGCTCACGCTTGCCACCGACGATGTCGCCCTTGTAGATCCACACCTTCACGCCGATGCGGCCGAAGGTTGTCTTGGCCTCGTACAGGCCGTAATCGATGTCGGCGCGCAGCGTGTGCAACGGCACGCGGCCTTCGCGGTAGAACTCCGAGCGGCTCATCTCGGCGCCACCGAGGCGACCCGAGCACTGCACGCGGATTCCCTTGACGTTGGGCTGACGCATCGCGGACTGGATCGCCTTGCGCATGGCGCGGCGGAAGGCCACGCGGTTGGACAGCTGCTCGGCCACACCTTGCGCCACCAGCTGCGCCTGTGACTCGGGATTCTTCACCTCGAGGATGTTCAGCTGCACCTGTTTGCCCGTCAGCTTCTCCAAGTCGGCGCGAATACGGTCGGCTTCCGTACCGCGGCGGCCGATCACGATGCCCGGCCGCGCGGTGTGGATGTCTACGCGCACGCGGTCACGGGTGCGCTCGATCTCCACGTCGGCGATGCCGGCGCGCTCCAGACCGGTGGCCAGCAGCCGCCGGATTGCGACGTCTTCCTTGACGTAATCCTTGTACTGCTTGTCGGCGTACCACCGGGACTTCCAGTCGGTGGTGATACCGAGCCGGAAGCCGTGGGGATTGATTTTCTGGCCCACTACTCGGAGCCCTCCTTCGAATCGGACGCTTCAGCAGTCGATTTCTCAGCCTTGGTGCCGGCTTTCGCCTCGGCCGACTTCTTGGGCGCCGCCTTCTTGGCGGGCGTCTTCTTGGCCGGCGCCTGCTCTGCGGCCTTGTTGGCGGGCGCCTTCTTGGCCGCCGCTGCCTTACTGCCCTGTGCGCGACGCGCTCGAGCCGCGCTGGCCGACTGACCGCCGCCACGCTGCTCCTGGCTCACCCTGCTCTCCACGATCACCGTGATGTGGCTGGTGCGCTTGCGAATCCGGAACGCACGGCCCTGTGCCCGTGGCCGGATGCGCTTGGCGGTCGGCCCCTCGTCGGCGTAGACGGTCGCGACCACGAGGGTCGACGGATCCAGGCCCTCGTTGTTCTGCGCGTTGGCCGCCGCGCTCGCGATGACCTTGGCGACCGGCTCGCTGGCCGCCTGCGGAGCCCACCGCAGGATGTCCAGCGCTTCGGCCACCGACTTGCCGCGCACCAGGTCGATGACGCGGCGGGCCTTCGTCGGCGATACGCGCACAAAGCGCGCCTTCGCCGTCGCGGACGGATATTCAATCGCTGTAGTCATTAGCGCCTCTTCGCCTTCCGGTCATCCTTGATGTGACCCTTGAAGGTGCGGGTGGGGGCGAACTCGCCGAGCTTGTGCCCGACCATCGCCTCGGTGACGAACACCGGGACATGCTTGCGGCCGTCATGCACCGCGAAGGTGTGCCCGATGAAGTCGGGGATGATGGTCGACCGACGCGACCAGGTCTTGATGACCTGCTTGGTGTTCTTCTCGTTCTGCGCGTCGACCTTCTTCAATAGATGGTCGTCGACGAACGGACCCTTCTTCAGGCTGCGTGGCATATTCCTTGTACCTGCCTAGTCTCAGCGCTTCTTGCCGGTGCGCCGGCGACGGACGATGAGCTTGTTGCTCGCTTTGTTCGGCTTACGGGTGCGGCCTTCCGGCTTGCCCCACGGGCTCACCGGGTGACGACCACCGGAGGTCTTACCCTCACCACCGCCGTGCGGGTGGTCGACCGGGTTCATCACGACGCCACGGACGGTGGGACGCTTGCCCTTCCACCGCATGCGGCCGGCCTTGCCCCAGTTGATGTTCGCCTGCTCGGCGTTGCCGACCTCGCCGACGGTGGCGCGGCAGCGCACGTCGACGCGGCGGATCTCGCCGGAGGGCATACGCAACGACGCGTAGGTGCCTTCCTTGCCCAGCAACTGGATGCTGGAGCCGGCCGAGCGCGCGAGCTTGGCACCGCCACCTGGCCGCAGTTCCACGGCGTGCACCAGCGTGCCCGCGGGGATGTTGCGCAGCGGCAGGTTGTTGCCCGGTTTGATGTCGGCGTTGGGACCCGACTCGATGATGGTGCCCTGCTTCACCCCTTCGGGGGCGATGATGTAGCGCTTCTCCCCGTCGAAGTAGTGCAGCAGTGCGATGTTCGCCGTGCGGTTCGGGTCGTACTCGATGTGCGCGACCTTGGCGTTGACGCCGTCTTTGTCGTGGCGACGGAAGTCGATCACCCGGTAAGCGCGCTTGTGCCCACCGCCCTTGTGCCGGGTGGTGATGCGGCCGTGCGCGTTTCGGCCACCCTTGCCGTGCAGCGGTCGAACCAGCGACTTCTCGGGGTGGTCGCGGGTGATCTCAGCGAAGTCGGAGACGCTGGCACCGCGGCGACCGGGGGTCGTCGGCTTGTACTTGCGAATTGCCATGATTCTCTAGGTCTTCCTCCGTCGCCGGCCTGACGAAATCAAGCCGGTGCTCCGAACAGGTCGATGGGCTTGCTACCCGCGGCCAGCGTGACGATGGCGCGCTTGGTGCTCTTGCGCTTCCCGTATCCGGTGCGGGTGCGCTTGCGCTTGCCCTGCCGGTTGGCGGTGTTCACCGAGTCGACCTTGACACCGAAGATCTTCTCGACGGCGATCTTGATCTGTGTCTTGTTCGAGTCGGGATGCACGATGAACGTGTAGACGTTGTCCTCGATCAGCCCGTACGACTTCTCGGAGATGACCGGCGACAGAATGATGTCGCGCGGGTCAGTGACGGTCGCCATCAGGCCGACACCTCCTCTTTCGCAGTCTGGTTGGCGCTGATGTAGGCGTTGAGCGCCTCGACGCTGAAGATCACGTCGTCAGCATTGAGCACGTCATAGGTGTTGAGCTGATCGGGCGAAAGCACGTGCACGCCCGGGAGATTGCGCACGCTCTTGGCGCTGACCTCGTCGGCGCGCCCGATCACCACGAGCACCTTGTTCTTCTCGAGCTTGCGGTCGGCGACAAGTGTGGCAAGAAATGCCTTGGCGCTCTTGGTCGACGGCGCCTGGCCCTCGACGAGCTCGGTGACCGCGTGGATCCGATCATTGCGGGCCCGGTCGGACAGCGCACCGCGCAGGGCGGCCCGGATCATCTTCTTCGGAGTCCGCTCGCTGTAGTCGCGCGGCTTGGGACCGTGCACGGTGCCACCGCCGGTGAACTGCGGCGCCCGGATCGAGCCCTGGCGCGCACGGCCGGTGCCCTTCTGCCGGTACGGCTTCTTACCGCCGCCACGGACTTCACCGCGTGTCTTGGTGGAATGCGTGCCCTGCCGCGCCGCGGCCAGCTGCGCGGTGACCACCTGGTGCATCAACGCGATGTTCACCTCGACGTCGAACAGCTCGGCGGGCAGCTCGACGGAACCGTCTTTCGTCCCCGCAGGCGTGTGGACATCAACTTTGAGAGCCATTACTTCTCGCTCCTCTTGATTGCACTGCGGACCATCACGAGCCCGCCGTTACGGCCGGGGATTGCGCCCTTGATCAAGAGCACGCCGTTCTCGGCATCGACCTTGTGCACCAACAGGTTCAGCGTCGTCACGCGGTCGTTGCCCATGCGGCCAGACATGCGCGTGCCCTTGAACACCCGGCCGGGCGTGGCGCAGCCACCGATGGAACCGGGGCGGCGGTGCACCGCCTGTGCGCCGTGGCTGGCGCCCTGGCCGCGGAAACCGTGCCGCTTCATCGTGCCGGCGAAACCCTTGCCCTTGCTGGTGCCGGTCACGTCGACGTAGGTGCCGTCGGCGAAGATCTCGGCGGTCAACTCCTGACCGACCTCGTATTCGGCGGCCGCGGACTCGTCATCGAGCCGCAGCTCGGCCAGATGCCGACGCGGGTTGACCCCAGCCGCCGAATACTGGCCCGTGACAGGCTTATTGACCTTGCGCGGGCTGATCTCGCCGTATGCCAGCTGCACCGCGCTGTAGCCGTCGCGCTCCGGCGTACGGATGCGCGTCACCACATTGGGCCCGGCCTTGACGACCGTCACCGGCACGACCCGGTTGTTCTCGTCGAACACCTGCGTCATGCCCAGCTTGGTGCCCAGAATGCCTCTTCTAGCCATGTCCTGGTCTCCTACTGGATGTTGACGTCGACGCTGGCCGGCAGATCGATGCGCATCAAGGCGTCAACGGTCTTGGGCGTCGGGTCGAGGATGTCGATCAGCCGCTTGTGGGTGCGCATCTCGAAGTGCTCCCGCGAGTCCTTGTACTTGTGCGGGGACCGGATGACGCAGTACACGTTCTTCTCGGTCGGCAGCGGCACAGGACCAACCACGCTGGCGCCGGTTCTGGTGACCGTTTCCACGATCTTGCGCGCCGAGGCGTCGATCGCCTCGTGGTCGTAGGCCTTGAGCCTGATGCGGATCTTCTGTCCCGCCACGCTTCTCCTACCTCACTCATACTGGGCCCGGAAATGGGCCGCTCTCACCGGCGCAGTCACGCTGCTATGCCGCCGCTGTTCTTCTGTCTGTGGTCCACCGGTACCCGCGGTCGGGTGTGTCGCCCGCACACGCTCGTCCGCTCCGAAAATCTTCGCGATCGAGATTGGCACCGGATGCGCCCGGTTGGGCGCCGGTCGTATGCCCCGGCCACGCGGTCCGAACAGGCACCGTCCCGGCTCAAGGCAACCCGAACAGTATGCCCTAGAAAACGGCACGCTCCAAATCCCTGGCCACGGGATACCCGGTTGCCCGGCGCTGAGCCTGCGGGCCCACCCTACCCGTGACGGTCGCGGTGCCGTCAGTCGCTGAAACCGGCCCAAAACGCACATTGGTGTTGCTGCTCGAAATCGGTGACGACGCGGTTGCCATCGGCTTCCAGCCACATCCGCTCACCCGCCGGTCCGCTGGTCAACTCCGGCCACCCGATGCCTGGTGATCCGGTCGCGACGAACCGCGCCCAGTAGTCGACCATCTCCTCGGACAGCCGTTGTTGGGCGGGATCCAGCGGTGGCGCGCCGCCGACGTCGAACAGGTAGCGCAACTCCAGGGAATGCGCCGCGCCGACCGGAAACGGCGCACCGCGCAACGGTTCGGGCGCGGGCGCGCCGCGGTCGGCGAACTCGTAGGCATAGACGGGTTGGTCGACAAGGGCGTCGGCCATCCGGTCGGCCACGCAGGCGTATTCGGAGGCCGTCACCGCCGCCGAATACGCCAGCGCAACGCTTCCGCCGTACCGCTCGGGCGGATACCGCGCCGCCACGGCCGACCCGTGCGACCCGAAGGCCTCGGCCAGCAGTTCGGGGTAGCTCCCGGCATCGAATGGCCGCCCGCGCAACGCCTGCAGCGCCGCGAACAGCGTGTGTTCGTCTCGTGTGGTGCCGATCAGCACCGGCACCCGGGCAGCCTTCCCACCGGTGATCGCGGTGAACGTGTTCTCGGGCAGCGCCTCGGTGCCCGCCACCGGGCCGCTCAGGCGTTCGGCCCCGAACCGCGAGTACATCAGCGGGGCCTGCAACCGATCGGCGGGCACAGACCGTAGGCAGTCCGCGGCGAGGTGAGGATCCGCGCATCCGACATCAGCCGCGTACGCCGTGCTGGCCTGCTGGGCGGCCGGCAGGTCGTACTGCGCCTGACATGGCGCACTCTGGATGATCGCCGCGCTGAACAGTCCCCGGGACCCGGGCGCGACGAGGTGGTCGCACACTGCCGTCCCGCCTGCCGACTCGCCCGCGATCGTGACCTTGGCGGGGTCCCCGCCGAATCCGGCGATGTTGTCGCGAACCCATCGCAGCGCGGCCTGCTGGTCGGCGAGGCCGTAGTTGCCGACGTCGCCGCCCGAACCGAGCGCCGGGTGGGCCAGGAAGCCCAGCGCCCCGAGGCGATAGTTGATCGTGACGACGACTACGCCGCGGCCGGCCAATCGCCGCGCGGGGTAGATGTCGCCGCTGCCGTTCAGGAAGCTCCCGCCGTGGATCCACACCATCACCGGCCGCGGTTCGTCCGACGGCGGCGGGGTCCAGACGTTGAGGGTCAGGCAGTCCTCGCTGGGCTGGCGCCGGTCGACGTCGGAGCTGGTGTCCTGAATGCAGCGCGCACCGGGGCGAGTCGCGTCCCGGAACCCCGTCCACGCCGCGACCGGCGCGGGTGGTTGCCAGCGCAACGCACCGAGAGGCGGTGCGGCGTAAGGGATTCCAGCGAAGTACCGATGGTCGTCGGCGACGGTCCCGCGGACGGCGCCCGCGGCGGTCCGCACGACCCCGGGGTCGGCTGGCACATCCACCGCTGCGGTCTCGCCCTGGGCGCAGCCGGACAGTGCGGCCGCAAGCAGTGCGAGCGCCGCCGCCGCGCGACATACGCCGCGCCGCACAATCGGCCCGCCCCTTGCACTCGCCACCTCGCGAGCGTACTGACGCGGCCCGGATCCCCCGGCTCGGAGCATCGCTTAGAGTGCGTAGTTGACAGCTGTCAAGTATGACCCTGAGCGAGGGAACCTATGAGCACGCCGATCATCGATGACGCCGCCAAGGTGCTGGCCGATCCGAAGGCCTACACCGACGAGGCGGGCCTGCACGCCGCATTGACCCACCTGCGTAAGAACGCCCCGGTGTCCTATGTCGACGTGCCGGACTATCGGCCGTTCTGGGCCGTCGCCAGACACGCCGACATCATGGCGATCGAGCGCGACAACGAGCTCTGGATCAATGCACCACGCCCGATGCTCGTCACGGCCGCGACCGATGATCTGTCGCAGGCCAACCTCGCCGCCGGTGGCGGACTGCGCACTCTGATCCACATGGACGACCCGCTGCACCGCGACATCCGCAAGATCGGCGCGGACTGGTTCCGGCCCAAGGCGATGCGCGCCCTGAAGGCCCGCGTCGACGAGCTGGCCAAGATTTACGTGGACAAGATGGTCGAAAAAGGTCCCGAATGCGACTTCGTCCAAGAGGTCGCGGTGAACTTCCCGCTCTATGTGATCCTGTCGCTGCTCGGCCTGCCCGAATCCGACTTCGGCCGCATGCTCAAGCTCACCCAGGAGATGTTCGGCGGCGACGACGACGAGTTCACCCGCGGAAAGAGCGCGCAGGAACTGCACGAGGTCATCACCGACTTCTTCCGCTACTTCACCGCGCTGACCGCCGAACGCCGGGCCAACCCCACCGACGACCTGGCCTCGGCGATCGCCAACGCCAAGATCGACGGCGAGTACCTCAACGACGTCGACTGCCTGTCCTACTACGTCATCGTTGCCAGCGCGGGCCACGACACCACGAGCGCGGCGATCTCGGGTGGCCTGCTGGCGCTGATCGAGAACCAGGACCAGCTCGCTCGACTGAAAGCCCACCCGGAGCTGATGGGCACCGCGGTCGAGGAGATGATCCGCTGGACCACCCCGGTCAAGGAGTTCATGCGCACCGCCACGGCCGACACCGAGGTGCGCGGTGTGCCGATCAAGGAGGGCGAGTCGGTGCTGCTGTCCTACGTCTCGGCCAACCGCGACGAGGACATCTTCGACGAGCCGTTCCGCTTCGACGTCGGCCGAGACCCGAACAAGCACCTCTCATTCGGCTACGGCGTGCACTTCTGTCTCGGCGCCGCCCTGGCACGCATGGAGATCAACAGCTTCTTCACCGAGCTGGTGCCTCGGCTCGATGCGATCGATTTGGCCGGCGACCCGGAGTTCATCGCGACGATCTTTGTCGGCGGGCTCAAGCACCTGCCGATCAGATACTCGCTGCGCTGAGAATCGGCGCCATCGCGGTGACATCGCGGTGATGAAGCCACCCTCGCGGCGCGAAGTGGCGTCGGTCACATAGACTGCACTTGACACCCGTCAAGTCGTTCCCGAGGAGCTTCATGAGCACGCCGACGATGGACCAGGAATCACAGGAAGCCGCGAAGGTCTTCGCCGACCCCAAGGCGTATGCCGACGACGATCGGCTGCACGCCGCGCTGACTCATCTGCGGGCCCACAACCCGGTCCCCTATGTGGACCACCCGCCGTATCGGCCGTTCTACGCCATCACCAAGCACGCCGACATCATGGCGATCGAGCGCGACAACAACCTGTGGCTGAGCGAGCCGCGGCCGCTGCTCGCGACCGCCGAGGCCGACGACCTGGCCAGGGCGCAGCTGGAAGCCGGCATGGGCCTGCGAACACTGATCCACATGGACGACCCGCACCACCGCGATGTCCGCAAGATCGGCGCGGATTGGTTCCGCCCCAAGGCGATGCGCGAACTGAAGGTTCGGGTCGACGAGCTGGCCAAGCGCTACGTCGACAAGATGCGCGACATCGGGCCCGAATGCGACTTCGTCGAGGACATCGCGGTGCACTATCCGCTCTATGTGATCCTCTCGCTGCTCGGGCTGCCCGAGGAGGACTTCCCGCGCATGCTCAAGCTCACCCAGGAGATCTTCGGCGGTGACGACGAGGAGTACCAGCGCGGCACCACCCCTGAGGAGAAGCTGCAGACGGTGCTCGAGTTCTTCGCCTACTTCGGCGAACTGACCGCTTCACGCCGGGCGAACCCGACCGATGACCTCGCTTCGGCGATCGCCAACGGAACCATCAACGGTGAGCCGTTGTCGGAGGTCGACACCGCGTCGTACTACGTGATCGTGGCCACCGCGGGCCACGACACCACCAAGGACGCGATCTCCGGTGGTCTGCGCGCGCTGATCGACAATCCCGACCAACTCGCACGGCTACAGGCCCAACCGGAATTGATGGGGACCGGGGTGGAGGAGATGATCCGCTGGACCACCCCGGTCAAAGAGTTCATGCGCACCGCAGCCGAAGACACCGAGGTCCGGGGCGTACCGATCGCCAAGGGCGAATCCGCCTATCTCGCTTACGTATCCGCCAACCGTGACGAAGACGTTTTCGACGAGCCGTTCAAGTTCGACGTGGGCCGCGATCCCAACAAGCATCTCTCGTTCGGCTACGGAGTGCACTTCTGTCTCGGGGCCGCGTTGGCGCGCATGGAGATGAACAGCCTGTTCACCGAACTGCTCCCAAGGCTGGACTCGATCGAACTGGCCGGCGAACCCGAACTAGCCGCGACGGTCTTCGTCGGGGGCCTCAAGCATCTTCCGATTCGCTACTCGCTGAGGTGATCTCGGTCGGCTTCTTCGCGTGGGTGGCCAGGAAACCGTCCACCGAAGCCTCCGCGCACGCGCGGTAGTCGAAGTCGGCCACGGTCGACAGCTTCCCGAGAATCAACGGGCCGATCAGAAGTGCGATGGTCTGGATCCGGTCCACCTCGTCGAGTTCCTCGGCCGCCTGGGCACCGTCGAGGATCGCGTCGAAGGGCGCCGAGTACAGCGCGATGATGCGTGACCTCAGGGTGCCGACGGCATCGGAATCCGGCTGCTGCACTTCGGAGTACGTCCCCACGTCGGGACCGGACGCCATCCACGTCATGGCGGTGATCATCGCGGACGCCTCGGCGATCGACTCCGCCCACCCGACCACGACCGCGATCAGCCGCTCGCGCAGGCCGCCCTCTGACGGCGGCATAGGCGCGGGGTTGAGCAGGCTCAAGAACGCCGCCGCCATCAAGTCGTTGGCGCTCGGGAAGTGGCGATACAGCGTGGCCCGCGCGACGTTGGCGGTTCGGGTGACCGCGTCGATGGTGACCGCGCTCGGGCCGCCCGCCCGCAGCAGCGTTGTCGCCGCCTCGAGCAGGCGGGCACGCGACCGGGCCGGCCTCGGGTCGGTACTCGCCCCGCTCATCGTTTAACCCACCTCCTCGCCGGGAACAAGACTATCGGTCTCACAACAAGACTGTTAGTCTCGAAAATCTCCTCAGAAAGAGAGCGACGCATGGTCGACACCCTCAGCCGGTCTGAACAGGATATCGGCGCGAGCGTCGCCCACCTGTCCCATCGGGCGCGCGTCTGGTTACTGACCGTGGCCTGCATGGGTGTCGCGCTGGTCATCAGTTCGATGGTGGCTCTCAACGCCGCGCTGCCTGACATCGCGATCGAAACCACGGCCACACAAGCACAGTTGACGTGGGTGGTCGACGGTTACACCTTGGTGCTGGCGTGTCTGTTGTTGCCTGCCGGTGCGATCGGCGACCGGTACGGTCGCCGCGGCGCTCTGCTCGCCGGTCTCGGAATCTTCACGCTGGCCTCGGCCGCGCCGCTGATCTTCGACGGTCCAGTCGCGTTGATCATCGCTCGCGCCGTGGCCGGCGTCGGTGCGGCGTTCGTCATGCCGGCCACACTGTCGCTGTTGACGGCCGCGTACCCGAAGGCCGAACGCAACAAGGCCGTCGGCATCTGGGCGGGTGTCGCGGGTTCGAGTGCAGTGGTCGGCTTCCTGGGATCCGGTGTGCTGCTGCACTTCTGGTCGTGGCAATCGATCTTCTGGGCATTCGCGATCTCGGGTGCGGGGTTGTTCGGCCTCGCGTGCACGGTGGCCTCGTCTCGCGATCAGCAAGCCACACCGCTGGACTGGCCAGGAGCGGTATTGGTTGGCGGGGCCGTCGCGGTCTTCGTCTACGGCGTGCTCGAGGCGCCCGCCCACGGCTGGACGCATCCCCTCGTATACGGGTGCATGGCCGGCGGGATTGTCATGGCGGCCACCTTCGCGGTGTGGGAACTGCGCAGCGCGCACCCATTACTCGACGTCCGCTTGTTCGCCAAGGCCGACTTCACCACCGGTTCCGTCGTGGTGACGTTCTTCTTCCTCGCCAACTTCGGATTCTTCTTCGTTTCGATGCAGTACATGCAGCTGTTGCTCGGCTACACGCCTCTGCAAACGGCGTTCGCGTTGGCGCCCCTGGTCGCCCCCCTGCTGGTCCTGAGCCTCACAACACCGTGGTATCTGCCGCGACTGGGTCTGCGGATCGTCTTGTCCACCGGCCTGACACTGATCGCGGTAGGGCTGTTCTACATGCAGACACTGGAGGTCGACTCGCCGTACTTGGACCTGGCGCTGCCGCTGCTCATCATGTCGACGGGTATCGGGTTGTGCACAGCGCCGGCGACTTCGGCGATCATGGGGGCGGTGCCGGACGAGAAGCAGGGCGTCGCGTCGGCGGTCAACGACACCACCCGCGAGGTGGGAGCCGCCCTTGGCATCGCAGTCGCGGGCTCCGTGTTGGCCGCCCAGTACGGCGACAGGCTGCAGCCGCATCTGGGCGCACTACCCGAATCGCTCCGCACCGCCGCCTCGAATTCGTTGGCCGAGGCACTCGAGGTGGCCGCGCGGCTGGGGCCGCAGGGCGCAAGCCTGTCGGAGGCCGCGCAGGTGGCGTTCCTGGAGGCCATGCACACCTCGCTGATCGCCCTCGGTGTCCTGTGCGCTGTAGCGGCGGGATTCATCGCACTATGGGCGCCGGGCCGCGACGGCAGGCAGCTCCGCTTCATCGAGCGAATGGTCTCGCGGTCAGACGATGAACTCGGCCGCCCGGTGCCCGACCATGACGATGGTGGCGTGCGGGCCCCGGCTCGGGATGACCGGTAACACCGACCCGTCGATTACCCACAGCCCCTCGACCCCGCGCACCCGACACCGCGGGTCCACCACAGCGAGGTCGTCGTCATCGCCACCCATCGGCGCGGTCCCCGAGAGATGCTGCGACGTCGACCATGACGCCGGACCGACCTTGGCCGCCCCGCCGACGAGTTCACGGGACAACGCCATTCCGGCACGCAGCTTTTCGACATCGTCGGGCTCACTGTCGTAACGATGCTCGATGACCGGAGGGACATCGGGGTCGGCGCTGACGACCGTGACGACCCCTCGCGACTTCGGGCGCATCAACGTCACGCCGATATGGGGGTGGTCAGCCGGATCGTCGCGCCGCCCACTCACCATGGCCCCGAAACCCGCTGTATACGGCCGGATCTCGAGCGCGTTGCCGGTAGTGAGCACGGCCTCGAGAGGTGGGAGCCCGTGCGTTTCCGTCCAGTTCACCGGTAGCACCCATTCGGGATGGTCCGACATCACGGCTCCCACCGGAGCGCTCGCTGTCACCGGTATCCCCGCGCGCTCGAGGGCGTCAGGTGGGCCCACACCGGAGAGCATCAGAAGGTGCGCCGAGCCGATTGCACCGGCGCACAACACGATCCGGTCCGCCTCGAGATAGACGGCACCGTCTGGGCCCGCGCACTCCGCGCCGACCGCGCGTCCGGCGACGATCCGGACGCGGCGGACCCGGGTGCTGGTGAGCACCGTGAGGTTCGCGCGGCCCGAGGCAGGTTGCAGGTACGCCCCACCGGGACCCATCCGGGCGCCCTGGTAGATGTTCAGCGGCACCGCCCCCACTCCGGCGCCGACCGGCGCCTCGGCCGTCGACCCGTTCAGATCCGCTATCCACGGATACCCGGCCTGGGTGGCTGCTCTCACGAATGATGCTGTGCAGCCGTCGAATTCGGATACCCGCTGAATCCGTATCGGCCCTTCTGAGCCGTGTACCGCATTGTCGAAGTCGAGGTCGGTTTCGATGGCCCGGAAGTGCGGAAGCACTTCCGGCCATGTCCAGCCGGGCAGTCCCCAGTCGTCGAAGTCCGACGGTAACCCACGGCAGAAGTAGCCTCCGTTGACGGCGCCCGATCCTCCGACCACCTCGCCGCGCATGAGCGTCGCGTGACGAAGAGGGGCGACGGTCAGTGTGGTCGGGTACCGCCGCACCACCGAACTCGCGGTGCCGATCGGCAGTCGCAGTCCGTCGTTGATCTGTGCCGAGACCCGCGGGTCGGACGGTCCGAGGCCTGATTCGACGACGGTGACGGTGCATGCGGGGTCGGCGGAGAGCCGCTCGGCCAGAACGGATCCGGCGCTGCCGGCACCGACGATCAGGACGTCACTGCGGACGAACCAGGGTGGCCTCAAGTCCGGATCTGGGGTTTGAGCGCACCGAGATGCCGCTCACGGACAACCCCTGTCCACAGACCTGCCCCGTAGGCGATGTCGTCGAGGCGCTTGAGGACGATGTAGGTGAGCAGGCCGACCCGCTGGTTGTCGTCCTCGGTGTTCCGGCTCCGGGTCAGCCAGTCGACGACCCCCTCCACCACCGCGGCCACGAGCACGACCTGTCGGCATCGTCGGGACAGGAGCGCGGCGACGAGCGCGAGCGGCCAGTAGTGCCGGCAGATCGCCGACGCCAACTGCATGGCCGCCGACCACAGTCCGTGTGCGGCCACCACCGCGACGTCTTTGGGTTCGGGCTCGACGCTTGACAGGGATTTGGCGATGCGCCGGCCGGTGATGGTTGCGACCACGATCGAGGCCAGATACCCGATCGACGACCCTGTCGCCATCAGCATCCACGCCACCAGCGTCCAGCCCGAGATCACCAGCGGAGCGGTCTTGCCGGGGTGGCGGACCGACAGCGGTGCGGCGGCTTCACCGTAGAAAGACCTGCGCGAGAACCACTCTCGCAGTTGCGTCCGATGATCGTGCGCCACCAAAGCAATGGGCTCGTAACGCAGTCGCGCACCGGATTCGATGAGTCGCCAGCACAGATCGACATCCTCACCGGACGTCAGCGTCTCGTCGAAGCCACCGACCTCGCCCAATATCGCCCGCCGCCCGATGATCGCGGCACTGGGTACATAGGACACCGTTCCGTACGGCATCACCGGGGCCTCCCGCAGCCCGAGGTCCAGCGACGAGCGCACCGCCTCGTAGCGGGCGACCACATTGTCGGGTTCACGGAGACCGACGATGCGCGGTGCGACCAGGCCCACGGCGGGGTCGCAGAAGTGGCCCAGCAGCGCCTCCAGCCATCCGCGCCGCGGCACGACGTCGCTGTCCAGGAAGGCCACGAAGTCGGTGGTGCACGCTGCCAGACCGGTATTGCGGGCCGCCGCGGGCCCGCGGCTGCGCTCGTGTCGCAGCACCTGTACCCCCGCGTGGACGTCGGCGAAGTCGGCAGCGTCCAGTGGTGTCTCGGAGCCGTCGTCGACCACGATCACCCGCAGCCCGCGCACGGCGGTGAGCAGCCGGCGCACCCCAGAAGAGTTGTCGCGCACCGGTATAACCACCGTCACGTCGCGGTGCGAAGGGCCGCTGGCGGGGCGGGGATGCGCGACCGTGGCGTCGAGCAGGGTCCGGGCCAACTGGGCGCTGACGGCGTCGTGCACCTCGAGCCGGCCGCCGCTGAGCATCGTCTGCGCCACCGGAGCCAGGCGAAGGAGGCGGGTCGGGGAACCGCCGAGCAGGGCCGAGCCGTCGCCGAGCACCTTCACCCGGCGGTCCACCTGCACGGCGAAACCGTCGGGCAGTCGCGGTCCGGTCATGTCAGCATCCCGTCGCGATCGGGTGCCCATCGCGTGAGCCGCCGAAGGCAGGTCTCGACCATATCGGGAAAGATACGGGCGCCGTCCTCCACGGTGGCGGTGGTCGGATCGCCGAGCACGCCGACCTCGCTGACCGCGGCCACCCCACCTCGACGCATTTCGGGGATCAGCTCGCGAAGGGGCGCCATGTTGCCGGGCACCCGCTCGTCGATGCGGACGTCTTGGGGCGAAATATGTAGCAATACAGACGTTTCGGTATGGCCCGCGTGCGCGTCGGCGCCCGCGACCGTGCACGAGCACCAGCCCGCATCGCGACCCTCGTACCGTAGCAAAGCGGTCGCCGCGGCCAGCGCTTCGATGTTGCCGCCATGACCGTTGACGAAGACCAGCCTCGACGCCCACCGCGACGCCGACCGGCCGTACTCCACCAGCAACAGCCTCAGCGCGGACGTCCCGATCGAAACGGTGCCGCTGAACTCCTCGTGCTCGCCGCTGGCGCCGTAGCCGATGGCCGGCGCGACCATCCAGTTGACACCATCGGTGCCGACCAGGCGGTCAGCAACCGCCCGACAGACGGCGGTCGCGATCCGGGTGTCGGTGTCCAGCGGAAGATGGGGGCCGTGCTGCTCGGTGGATCCGACGGGCACGAGGAGTGCTGACGGCTTGCTCTGCAACTGCTTCGACGTCGCATTCGCGAGCTCGCTGACAGATGGCACCCGCCGATGGTAGGCCGAATTCACCTGTCGTGCGCCAATTGTTGAAGCATGCGCAGCAATTGATTCACCGAATTTCTCGCCGCCGGCACCTGCGCCGCCCCCTCAGTCCCCTGCGCCCCGCCCGTACCAGCACGTTCCCGGGCAGGGCCGGCTGTCAGGTGGTCGAACCTCCGGGCACGCCGAGCGCCCGGACGAACCCGGGAGGGACCAGCACGTCGGCGGGCCCGAGATCGTGCACCGATGCGCGCCCAAGGCCCATCAATGCAGAATCGATGCCTCCCCGCAGAACGTCGAGCACGTTCTCGACACCGGCCTGCCCGTTGGCCGCCAGCCCCCAGAGATACGCCCGCCCGATCATGACCGCGCGGGCACCGAGCGCGACCGCCTTGACCACGTCACTGCCCCGTCGGATGCCGCCGTCGAGCACCACCTCGATGTCATCCCCCACGGCCTCGACGATCGGGGGCAGCGCGCGGATCGACGCGGGTGTGCCGTCCAGGTTGTTGCCGCCGTGGTTGGACACCGAGATCGCTGAGACACCCGCGTCCACAGCACGTTTCGCGTCGTCGACACGCATCACACCCTTGAGCATGAAAGGACCGCCCCACAGCTCACGAAGCCAGGCGATGTCCTCCCAGGTTGGCGGTGGGGTGCCCATCCACTCGCCGTACGCGGCGAAGAACGGCGGACCCGCCTCGCCTCGCGCGGCCTGATTGGGGACCCGCAGGTTAGGCGGCCGCAGGGTCTTACCCCACTGCCACATCCAGCGCGGTTTGGTCAGACCGGTCGGCAGCATCCGCACGGTCGTGCGCAGGTCCATCTGCTCGGGGATCTTCGGGCTGCCCCAGTCGCGGCCGTGCGAGAAGCTCCAGTCCGTGGTGACGATCAGGCCGACCGCACCCGCCTGCCGAGCACGCTCGACCCGGGCCGCGATCGCGTCCCGCCCGCCCAGCCAGTAGACCTGGAAGAAGAGCTTGGGGTTGACCGCGATGACCTCTTCGATCGGCTTGCTGGCGAACGACGACAGACCCATCGCGGTGCCGCGGGCGGCGGCCGCGCGCGCGACCGCGACCTCGCCGTCCGGGTGGACGGCCTGCACCCCGGTCGGTGAGATCAGCACCGGCAGCGAAATCTCTTGTCCCATCACGGTGGTGGCCAGATCGCGCTTCTCGGTCGCACCGACGACGTGCGGCGCGAAGCCCAACTCGGCGAACGCCTCGACGTTGTCGGAGACCGTCACGCCCTTCTCGCTGGCGGCGATGAGCGCCGAGTACACCGGCTTGGGGAGCCGGCGCCTCGCCCGCTCCTGAGCGGCGGCGACCGTTTCGAACCAGGTGTCGGCCATGATCACACCGGACTTTCGTTGCAGAGGCGTTTCGGAGGCGCTCCGGCGCCGACATCGGACCGGCGAGGCGCTCCGGCGCCGACATCAGACCGGCGAGGCGCTCCGGCGCCGACATCAGATCGGGGAGGCGTCGTGAGCAGCTTGAGCATCACCGGACCCGATCGCGAGTGGTCGACGCTGGACTTCGGCTTGACCCGCTCTTGAGCCAGGGCCGGAGCGCCGTAGCCCTGGACGCACTCGGGGTCCGGGCCGTCCATCGGCAGCCCGGTGAAGAACTTGGCGGCCATGCACCCGCCGCGGCAGCTGTCATAGTGCCCACAGCTGCCGCACGCGCCGGCCGACTGCGGTTCGCGCAGCTCACGGAAGAGCGGCGCGTTCTGCCAGACATTCTGAAAACCACCGTCGGACAGGATGTTTCCGGCATGGAACCGGTCGTGAATGGCGAACGGGCACGCGTAGACGTCACCGACAGGATCGATGAGGCACACGACGCGACCGGCCCCGCACAGGTTCAGCCCGGCGAGCGCACCCGGTTCACCCAACCCGGCGAGGTGAAAGAACGAGTCCCCGGTCAGCACCCGCTCACCCTTGGCGACCAACCAGTTGTAGAGCTGGACCTGCTGGTCGGCGGTTGGGTGCAGGTCGTCCCAGACATCGGCGCCCCGACCCGACGGCCGCAACCGCGTGATGCGCAGTGTTGCACCGTATTGCGCTGCCAGAGCGGCGAAGTCGTCGAGCTGGTCGACGTTGTGGCGGGTCACGACCACCGAGATCTTGGCGTCCTTGAATCCGGCGTCGGCCAGGTTCTGCAGTGCCCTGGTCGCCATCGCGAAGGAGCCCGCCCCGCGGACGGCGTCGTTGATCTCCGCCGTGGCGCCGTCGAGGGAGATCTGCACGTCGACGTAGTCGCTGGCAGCCAGCCGGGCCGCGACCTCGGGCGTGATGCGCACACCGTTGGTGGAGAACTTCACGCCGACGTGGTGGGCGGTGGCATAGTCGACGAGCTCCCAGAAGTCCGAACGCACGGTCGGCTCGCCGCCGCCGATGTTGACGTAGAAGACCTGCATGCGCTCGAGCTCGTCGATGATGTCCTTGCACTGCTGCGTGGTCAGTTCGCGCGGGTCGCGCTTACCCGACGACGACAGGCAGTGCACGCACGCGAGGTTGCAGGCGTAGGTCAGTTCCCAGGTCAGGCAGATCGGCGCGTCGAGGCCGTGCTCGAACTGCTCGACCAGCCGGGGGACACGGACGGCTTCGGTTGATGTCATTGCGGCACCAGCATTTTCGATCGAGCAAGCACACCGAGTGCTTGCAGGTACGGCGCCTGCTGCGTGTCGTCGATACCGGCGGCACGGCAGGCGGATCGGACGTCGGGATGGTCGGACAAGGTGTTGACGACGTCGACGATGGTCCGGTTCTTCAGGAACGACAGCTTGCGCGTCCCGAAGTGGTAGAGCAGCGCCCCGAACGGCTCCGGCCGCACCGCCACCTGGTGGTGCAGCCGCCAGCCGAGCTCCGGGTCGAATGCGGTGCCTTCCTCGGGCGCCGCCGACAACGAGGTCACGGTCAGTAGACCCCGCACATCCCGTCGATCGACACCTCTTCGACGAGCGTCTCGGAAACCAGCTCGTCGTTCTCCACCTGCTGCTTCGGTTCCATTTGGCCCTCCATTGACTTCTGCTTCCGATATCACCGGTTCTCGACAACTGTGATCGAGGTCGCAATAATATGGCATCGAGTGCCTAAATGGAAAGGGGACCCCCTATGGGGCCGGACCAGCACCGGGTGGGCCGCCGGCGCTCGACGACGTGGGACCACATCAGCGATGTGGCCATCGACCTGTTTGCCGCGCACGGCTTCGACGACGTCAGCGTGAACGACATCGCCGAAGCCGCGGGGATCGCGAGGCGCACGCTGTTCCGCTACTACCCTTCCAAGAACGCTCTGCCCTGGGGGGATTTCGACGCTCATCTGGCCCACATGCGAGATCTGCTGGCCGATCTCGATCCCGAGGTGCCGATCGGCGATGCGCTGCGCACCGCGTTGCTGGCGTTCAACAGCTTCGATGCCGCCGAGACGGCGCGCCACCGGATGCGCATGCGCGTCATCCTGGAGACCGCCGCGCTGCAGGCCTACTCGATGACCATGTACGCCGGCTGGCGCGGCGTGGTCGCCGAGTTCGTCGCCAAACGGCTCAACACCACCGCAACAGACCTGGTACCGCAGACGGTCGCGTGGACGATGCTCGGGGTTGCGCTGTCCGCGTACGAACACTGGCTGGCCGACGAGACGGTCCCGCTGGCCGCGGCGCTCGGCGCGGCGTTCGACACCGTCGCCGACGGGCTGTGGGCCCTCGATCGCTGAATCACCTCGGCGCTCTGGACGACCGCGATAGCTTGGTGCGGTCGCCCGAAAGGAAGCCGATGGCCGAGCAAAGCGCTGAGCAGAAGACGGGTCATGATCTGCTCTACGACTCGCTGTGGACGAAGGGCACCGCTTTCACCCACTCCGAGCGTCGCCAATTCGGTCTCCTGGGACTGCTTCCTGCCGTCGAGAAGAGCCTCGAGCAGCAGACCGAACATTCGTGGCGCGAGTTCAGCAGGCGTCGTGAGCCGCTGGACAGACACATCTATCTGCGAAACCTGCAGGACCGCAACGAGACACTCTTCTACCGCGTGCTGCGCGACCATATCGCCGAAACCATGCCGATCGTCTACACACCGACCGTCGGCGAGGCGTGCCAGCGCTTCAGCGAGATCTACCGGCGCCCGCGCGGTCTGTTCGTCTCCTACCCTGACCGCGAGTTCCTGCGCGAGATGCTGCGCAACCGCCCGCGCCGGGAGGTCGACGTCATCGTCGTCACCGACGGCCAGCGCATCCTGGGCCTGGGTGATCAGGGCATCGGCGGCATGGGTATCCCCATCGGCAAGCTCTCGCTGTACACACTGATCGGCGGAATCGACCCGGCCCGGACGCTTCCCGTCGTGCTCGACGTCGGTACCGACAACGTCGAACTGCTCGAAGACCCGCAATACCTCGGCTGGCGCCACCGCCGCATCGGTGAGGACGAGTATTACTCGTTCATCGACGATTTCGTCACCACGGTGCACGACGAGCTGCCCGACGTCCTTCTGCAGTGGGAGGATTTCGCCACCGCGCACGCGCTGCCGATCCTTCAGCGCTATCGCGACAAACTGCTGACCTTCAACGACGACATCCAAGGCACCGCCGCGGTGACGTTGGGAGCGCTGCACGGCGCGGCCAAGGTGGCGGGGCGCCCACTGTCCGAGCAGCAGGTGGTGATGCTGGGGGCCGGCTCTGCGGGCATCGGGGTGCTCGAGATGGTGCACCGCCAGATGATGAGCGAGGGCTTGTCGGCTCAGCAGGCGTCGGCGCAGATCTGGGTGGTCGACGTCAACGGTCTGCTCACTGACGACCGCACGGACCTGTCCCCCGGTCAGCGGACATTCGCCCAGCCCGCCCAGCGCGTGGCGAGCTGGGGCTTGTCCGGGCCGGCTCAGCTGGCCGACGTCATCCATCGCATCGAGGCCGGTGTACTCCTCGGATTGTCAACCGCAACAGGGGCTTTCACCGAGGCCATCGTGCGCGAGATGGCCGCCAAGGTCGATCGTCCGATCATATTTCCGCTGTCGAATCCCACCAGCCGGGCCGAGGCACATCCTGCCGAACTCGACGCGTGGACCGGCGGACGGGCCTTGGTGGCGACAGGGTCGCCGTTCGCGCCGCTTCAGCGCGACGGGGTGGAGCAACCGATCGCGCAATGCAACAACGCCTACATCTTCCCCGCGATGGGCCTGGCCGTCACGGCGGCGCAGGCGACCCGGGTGACCGACGAGATGATGCGGGCCGCGGCCGCGGCGCTCGGCGACGCGTCTCCCGCCCTGGCCGATCCCGGGGCACCGCTGCTGCCCGCGTGGTCGGAAATACCCGATGTGGCCGGACGCATTGCGCAGGCGGTCGCGACGCAAGCCGTCGACGACGGTGTGGCGCCCACCCGCACCCCCGACGAGTTGGCGCAGCGGATCGTCGACGTGCGGTGGACTCCCCAATACCGGGACTGAACTGTCTGCCCCTGTCCGCGAGCGCTCATCCTTATACGGATCCAGCCCGCCGAAATCTGTACAGAAGTGAGCGCTCGCCGAAAAAAGTTGCGGCAAGACCGTCGGAGTTCGGCGCGCGACGGCGACGATATGGATGTGAGCGCCGAACCGAACGGCACCGACGCTCCACGGGAGCTGCTGGCGTTGTACGACGAATCCTTGCCGGTGGTGTACGGATACTTCGTCCGACGCTGTGGTGACCGTGGAACCGCCGAAGATTTGACGTCGGAAACCTTCTTGGCGGCGATGGACGCCGCGAGAAAGGCCGCTCCGCCACCGATGACCGTGCCGTGGTTGCTCGGCGTGGCGCGCCACAAGTTGGCCGACCACTACCGACGCCGCCACGACCGGTTCACCACCCCGGTCGCCGATCTGCCCGAACCCGTCGAGCCGCCCGACGACTGGGACGCCGAACTGGATCGCATCGTCGCCGAAAGCGTGCTCGCCAAGCTGCCCGAGCAGCACCGCACGGTTCTGGCGCTGCGCTACATGGACGACTGCTCGGTGCCCGAGTGCGCCGAGCTCATCGGCCGCACGGTGCACGCGACGGAGGCGCTGCTGGTGCGGGCCCGCAGGGCTTTTCGCGCTCACTACCCGGAACCGGAAGGGAGGCAGTCGTGAACAACAGCCACGATCCGCTGGCCGTGCTGCGCGGCGACGAGCTTCCGGTCACCCCCGACCCGGCTTTCGCCGCCGGGCTGCGCGCACGACTGGAGTCGGCGCTTTCGCTACCCAATCGAACCGAGGAGGTCGTCATGAGTGGAACCGATACCGCGATCGCCGAACTGTCCGAGCCGAGCGTTGAGTCGACGCTCCCCCGGTCGGCGGCACTTCCGTATCTGACGGTGCGCAATGCTCGCGATGCGATCGCGTGGTATGTCGAAGCGCTCGGCGCCACGGTGGTCGGGGAACCCTTCGAGATGGACGACGGCCGGATCGGTCACGCCGAGTTGGCGATCGGCGACGGCGTGCTCTACCTCGCCGACGAGTATCCCGAGATCGGGCTGAGAGCTCCTGTGAGGCAGTCTGTTTCGGTGAGCTTGATGCTGCGTGTGGCCGATACGGACGCTTCGCTGGAACGGGCGCGCAGGCACGGGGCGGAGGTGCAACGCGAGCCGTACGAGAACTACGGCGCGCGCAGCGCCGCAATCGTCGATCCGTTCGGCCACCGCTGGATGCTCACCGGGCCCGTGACGGCTACGGCCGTACCGATCCAGCACGGCGACGTCGGCTACGTGTCGGTGTGGGTGCCCGACGCCGACCGGGCCGCCGCGTTCTACGGCCACGTGCTCGGGTGGCGCTACGACCCGTCGACGCACCAGGTGACCAACACCGACCAGCGGATCGGCATCTTCAGTTCCGCCAAGCCCCAGGGCATGCTGTGCTGCTATGCGGTCACCGATCTCGATGGGGCACGACAGTCGATCATCGACGGCGGCGGTACTGTGGAACAGTCCCGGGAGTTCGACTTCGGCACCGTCCTGGACGCCACCGACCCCGCCGGGACGGCCTTCGCGGTCTTCCGACCGGTCCCCGGCATACCGCGTCCAGCGCTCAATGGCACTGGGCCGGGCGAACTTTCGTATATCACCTATCAAGTCCCGAGCTCCGGTGCGTTCAAGGAGTTCTACAGCAGGTTCCTTTTCTGGACGTTCGAGCCCGGACGCATCGACGACGGCTGGGGGGTGCGTGAGACGCATCCGATGTCTGGCGTCGCCGGGGGAAACGCCGATGCGGTGACCGTGCCGATGTGGACCGTCGCCGACATCGACACCGCGGTGGCGCGGGTGCGCGAGGCGGGTGGCACCGTGATCGAGCCGCCGTCGCAGCAGTCCTACGGGAAGTCCGCGCTGTGCACCGACGACCAAGGCACCCGTTTCTACCTCGGCGAGCTCTGATCGGCGGTTTCGGTGTCCGGACGGTCGCTCAGCGACTGTTCGGACACCCGAATCACTTGGTTAGAAGGTCGGTGATGGGTGCGCGCGCCGCGATCTTGGCGCGCACCTTCATCACCTTGCCCGGCATGCCGCCACCGACGACGCCGGCCACCACGCCGTCACGCTCGTAGTAGGCGAGGAACTTGCGGCCGTCGTCCTCGACGACGTGGACGACGTCGTCGGCCTCCGGTTCGCCGAGGCACTGGATCTTCACGTCGTACTGGTCGCTCCAGAAGTACGGCACCGAGACCGCCGTCGGCGGTTCCTGCCCCAGCATCGTCGGCACCAGCACACGGGCTTGGTCGGCGACATTGCTCCAATGCTCAACGCGCACTTGGTGACCGAGGTTGTGCCGCCATGACGCGACGTCCCCGATGGCCCACACATGCGGCGCGCTGGCGCGGCCATGATCGTCGCAGACCACCCCGTTGTCGAGCTTGAGGCCGCTGCCTTCGAGCCAGTCGGTCGCCGGACGCGATCCGATACCGACGACCACCAGATCCGCCTCGAGTTCGGTGCCGTCGCTGAGCACCACTGTGTCCACGCGATCCGAACCCCGCACTTCCGAAACGCCGACGCCGCAGCGCACGTCGACACCCTCGGCTCGATGCACACGGGCCACGAGCTCACCGATCTGCTCACCGAGCACCGACGCCAAGGGTGCTGGTTGCGGCTCCACCAACGCGACCTCGACGCCGAGCTTGCGCAGGCTCGCCGCCACCTCGCAGCCGATGAACCCGGCACCGATCACGACGGCGCGGCGAGCCGAATCGGCCTCCTGTCGAAGGGCCACGCTCTCGTCGTAATTGCGGAGCACGTGGATGCCCGCAAGGTCGGGAAACGACGGAATGCGCTTGGGCACCAGGCCCGTAGCGATGATGAGTTCGTCGTAGGGCAACTCGGTGCCGTCGGCGAGCGTCAGCGTCTGGGCGGCCGTGTCGACAGAGCGCGCTCCGTTGCCCAGCAGCACGGCGATGTCGTTCTCCTCGTAAAACTCCGCGGGCTTGAGCGTGACGTCGTCGGTCTCGGCGCGCAGCACCTCCTTCGACAGCGGAGGCCGGTCGTATGGCAGATGCTCCTCGTCGCTGACGATCGTGACCGGACCGGTGCACTCCGATCGGCGCAACTGTTCGGCGGTACGGGCGGCCGCGAGTCCGCCGCCGACGATGACGATGCCCGCTGGTGTGGTCATGGGCAGTTTCTTACACGATCCCTATGGCGATTTGTCCGCCACCCCGGGCAATGGTGCTCAGCCTCGATCACGGTCGATCACATTGGTCAGCACGACGATGCTCTCGCTGCGCTCGACCTGGGCAGCCGAGCGGATGCGTTCCAACGCCTCCTCCAGGTGACGCATATCGCGCGCGACGACGTGCAGGATCGCGTCGGCGGTGCCGGTGACGGTGGCCGCGCTGATGACTTCAGGGATGTCGATCCATGCCGCCCGCAGTCGTTCTGGGGCAATGGTTCCGCGACGGAACACTTGCACGTACGCCTCTGTGGTCCAGCCGAGCGCCGTCCGATCGACAACGGTCGTGAAGCCGCGGATGACGCCGTTGTCGAGCAAGCGGTCGACTCGGCGTTTCACCGCGGGGGCGGACAGGTGGACCCGCTCCCCGATCTCGGCGTAGGTCGCGCGGGCGTCATCGGTGAGTGCGGCGAGAATCTGCTCGTCGGTCGCGTCGAGGCGGTCCATGGTCACCTCCACACGCAATAGATCATTGCTTTCGGGCACTGTACACAACAAACCGCTGCCAGACACGCAACAAACAGAAATTGTTTGCAGCAGATACCGTCTCTACCGTTGATTCATGACGTTCCTCGGTGTCGCTGCGACCTCCCGGGCCGGTCGCCGCCGCCGGCGTGACGCCCGAGTGCGCCACTACGTCATGACACCGCCGACGTACTTCGCCGTCGAGTACTCGATCAACCCGTGGATGGACATCGAGGCGCCCGTCGACACCGCTCTGGCCCTGGCTCAGTGGGAGAGATTGCGGCGCACATATCAGGAACTCGGGCACGTCGTCGACCTCGTCGAGCCCATCCCGGGTCTGCCTGACATGGTGTACGCCGCCAACGGCGGCCTGATGGTCGGCAGTACAGCGGTGGCCGCGAAATTCGCCTACCCTCAGCGCGCGGGCGAAGCAGCCGCGTACGGCGCTTGGATGGGCAGTCACGGATACGAACCCGTGCAGACGCGCCACACCAACGAAGGCCAGGGCGACCTGCTCGCCGCGGGTGCGATCCTGTTGGCCGGATACGGGTTTCGGACCGATCGCCGTGCGCACGGAGAGATCGCGCAGTTGGTCGGCCGGCCGACCTACAGCTTCGAATTGGTCGACCCGCGGTTCTACCATCTCGACACCGCCCTTGCGGTGCTCGACGACACGACGGTCGCGTATTACCCGCCGGCGTTCAGCAACGCCTCGCGGGTGAGCCTGCGGACGCTGTTCCCCGACGCGATCGAGGTGGCGAGCTCCGATGCCTACGTCTTCGGCCTCAACGTGGCGTCCGACGGGTGCAATGTCGTGCTGCCGGCCGCGGCGACCGGCTTCGCCGCCCAACTGCGCGACGCGGGATTCAACCCCGTCGGCGTCGACCTCTCCGAGCTGCTCAAGGGCGGCGGTTCCGTCAAATGCTGCACGTTGGAGGTACATTCGTGACCACGCTGGAAGCGGCGGGTGCCGCAATCGCGATCGACGACCACTGTGTGGCGCACAACTATGCACCGCTTCCCGTCGTCGCAGCGAGCGCCGAGGGCGCGTGGATCACCGATGTTCAGGGCCGCCGCTACCTGGACTGCCTGGCCGCATACTCGGCGGTCAACTTCGGCCACCGCAATCCCGAGATCACCGCGGCCGCGCACACCCAACTGGACACCGTGACGTTGGTCAGCCGCGCGTTCCACTCCGACCGGCTCGCGCCGTTCTGCGCGGCGCTGACCGAGCTCTGCGGCAAGGACATGGTGCTGCCGATGAACAGCGGTGCCGAAGCGGTCGAGACCGCGATCAAGGTGGCCCGCAAATGGGGTACCGATGTCAAGGGCGTTCCCACCGGTGCCGCGAATATCGTCGTGGCGCACAACAACTTTCACGGTCGTACGACGACGATCGTCAGCTTCTCCGACGACGAGACCGCCCGCCGCGGTTTCGGACCCTACACCCCCGGATTTCGCGCTGCGCCGTTCGGTGATGCCGACGCCTTCGCCGAGGCGATCGACGACAACACCGTCGCGGTATTGGTCGAACCGATCCAGGGTGAGGCGGGAATCATCGTTCCGCCCGACGACTTCCTGCCGCGGCTTCGCGCGTTGTGCACGCAGCACAACGTGTTGTTGATCGTCGACGAGATTCAGTCCGGGCTCGCCCGAACCGGGAAGACGTTCGCCTGCGAGCACTGGGGCGTTGTTCCCGATGTCTACCTACTCGGAAAGGCTCTCGGCGGAGGGGTGATGCCGTTGTCGGCGGTGGTGGCCGACTCCGGGATCCTCGGCGTGCTGCATCCGGGCGAACACGGATCCACCTTCGGCGGGAATCCGCTGGCTGCCGCCATCGGCTCGACCGTGGTGGCGATGCTACAGCGTGGCGAATTCCAATGCCGCTCAGCTCAACTCGGTGGGCACATGCACCGACGGCTGGGGTCGCTCGTAGGTCACGGCGTCGTGGCGGTCCGCGGCAAGGGGCTGTGGGCCGGCGTCGACATCGATCCGGCGTTGGGCACCGCCAAACAGGTCAGCCTGCGCCTGGCGCGGCGCGGGGTCCTCGTCAAGGACACCCACGGTTCGACCCTGAGATTCGCTCCCCCGCTGGTGATCACCGAGCACGAGATCGACTGGGCCATCGATCAGTTCGCCGCAGTCCTGGCCGGCTAGCCTTCCGCGCGCGAAAGGTCAGTGTTTCATCGCGCCGCGGTCGACGGCGATCTGGCTGCCGGAGAGCGTCTTCGAGCCGTCACCGGCGAGCCACGCGACGACGTCGGCCACTTCCTCGGGTTCCATGAACCCCTGCAGACCCTTGTTCTCCTCATCCAGCGGGTTATAGGGCATCGGCGCGAAGCTGTGCAGATAACTCGGGTGCTTGGCGAAGATCGCCATCATCGCGTCTTTCTCGACCATCGGCGTCTCGATGGAGTAGGGATGGATCGAGTTCACTCGGATTCCGAACTCACCGGCCTCGATGGCAAGCGAGTTGGTGAGCGCGGTCAGACCATGCTTGGACGCCGCGTAATGCGCGTTGCCGGGTGTCGCCTTCAGCCCGGCCGACGAGCTGACGATGATGACCGATCCGCCGTGACCCGCGGCGATCATCGCGGGCAGCGCCGCTCGGATGGTGCGCCACGTCCCGTTCAGGTTGACGTCGATGACGGTGTCCCACTGCTCTTCCGACATCTCCCAGATGCGGCCCCAGCTGAGCACACCGGCGTTGGCGACCAGGATGTCGAGCCGGCCAAACTGCTCGACGCCGTCGGCCACCACTTGTTGCAGCGCGGCCAGGTCCCGGATGTCGACCTCGCGGGCAAGCACTTTGCGCCCCGTCGCCTCGACCGCGCGCACCGTCTCGGCCAGTTCCTCAGATGTCGCCATCGGGTAGGTGATGGTCTCCGATATCGGGGCACAGATGTCGATCGCGATGATGTCGGCGCCCTCGCCGGCAAGTCGGACCGCGTGCGCCCGACCCTGGCCGCGCGCGGCTCCGGTGATGAATGCCACTCGGCCTTCCAGTGGTCGGTTGATCGCCGTCACCGCTGCTCCTTCCGGGGAACCCGCCCCACCGCGAGCGACCGTGTCTGTACACGACACACCGCCCCGGCGCGGACATCCGCGGTCGCTCGCCGGAGGTGAGAGCCTGCGGACAGGCTAACAGCCCAGTTGAAACGTGTTCTTGAGCGGTTGGGTGCGGTCAGAGGTCAGCGATTATCTGCTGACGCTTCTTCGTGTATTCGTCTTCGGAGATGGACCCCATCGCGCGCAACGTCTCGAGTTCCTGCAGGCGCTGCGCGGTCGACGGTTGAGGCGGTGCGATGGAGGCGGCCGCCGTCGGCGCGGCCGGAGGGGGCGACGGCACCGCGCCGGCCGGTGCCTGGTGAGCGGCTGCGCGGCGTACTACTTCCTGAACCTGTTGGCGGGCAGCGGGATTCGATCTCAGGTCGATCATGTTGTTGAGGGCGATGTTATTGGCCTTGAGAATCTGCAGTATTTCCATCAGCGGCTCGGCCTGGCCCGTCAGGTCGTATGTTCTGTTGTCCTCGGCGATGGTGAAGGTCGCGGGCATCATCCCGCTGACCAAGCCGCTTCGCTCCCAATCGATCTGATACTCGCTTGTCATCGGGTCGACCAGCGCGACCAGCTTTCGGTTGGTGATCATCGGCAGCCTCGAAATCGAGGCGATGACGCGGTCCTGGCTGGCGAACGGCGCGATACCGGGTCCGGAGATCTGCAGGTCCAGCTTCACCAACGGTTGTTCGTTGATACGCGTTCCGGTTTCGTGAATACCGGTGACTTGGGCTAGCGCCAGCACTCCGGTCTGCTCGAGCGCGGCGGTCCTGGCAGCCGACCGGGCTCCTCCCGCGGTGATCGCCAGCGCGATCAGCACATCAGCGGCGGTGATCAGCAGCCCCGTCCAGAACATCCACTTCAGCAGCGGGTCGCCACCCGTGGCGAAGTAGACCACCAGGAAGATCGGTCCGACGATCCCGCACAGCAGCACGAAGGCTTGGACCTTGATGTAACGCCACAACATCGCCTGCCACGCTCCCGTCGTCCGTGATCTGCGTGTCAGATTAACGCCAAATCACCGCTTGCGAGCCGTATCGTCGGGCGATGGCGTCGGGAGCAGACACCCGGTCGCGATGGACCATGGCCGCGGTCGCGATGGCGCTGTTCTGTGTGCAGATCGACTATTTCGCGATGAATCTCGCCCTCCCCAGAATGGCCGTCGAGTTCGGCACCGACACAGCGGAACTGCAATGGATCATCAGTGTGTACATGCTCGCGCTGGGTGCCTTCATGGTGCCCGCGGGGCGTATCGGTGACATCTTCGGCCGCCGCCGGGCGCTGCTGGCAGGCGTGGCGTTGTTTGGCGCGGCTTCCGTGGCCTGCGCGCTGGCACCGTCGCCGGGCGTGCTGATCGCCTTCAGGGCGGTGCAAGGAATCGGCGCAGCCTTGATCTTTCCCGCGTCGATCAGCGTGCTGACCAACGCCTACGAGACTGCCAGGGCCGGCAGAGCTATCGGATTGGCCTATGGCATAGCGGCTTTGGGGAATGCCGCGGGTCCACTCATCGGCGGGGTGTTCACCGACACCGTCGGCTGGCGGTGGATCTTCTGGCTGAATCTGCCGCTGACGCTGGTGTCGCTCGTGATCGGGGCGAGGGTCATCACCGAATCATTCGATGAGTCGGCGCCACGGCGCATCGACGTGGCGGGACTGGCGCTCATCAGCACCGGAATCGGATTGTTCACGTTGACGTTTGACCGCGCGCCCGGCTGGGGCTGGCTTTCGGTGACGACGATGATCGCGCTCGCCGGATCACTGCTTGCGCTCGCCGCGTTCGTCGTCGTCGAAAACAGAGTTCGGTGGCCGCTGGTGGATCTGTCGCTCGCGCGCAACGCAAAATTCACGATCCTGGTGATGGCCGGCGCTGTCGCGAACATCGCGTACGCGGTAACCATCTTCTTGTCCACGCTGTCCCTACAGGAGGTCCGTGGACTCGATCCGTTGACCGCGGGACTGATCTTCCTCGGCCCGTCGGCGGGTGCGGCCATCGGCGGTGTGCTGGCCGGCCGGCTCGCCGCCCGTCGTGCACCGGTATTGGTGATGGGTGCGACGACGATCGTCGCCGCCCTGAGCCTCTGTGCACTCGCTGGACTCCGCGGGTGGACGCTGAACCTGCTCGCGCTCAGCGCATGTGGCCTGACGCTCGGTCTGGTCTATGCCTTCACGACTGTCGCGACGCAGGCGGTGGTGCGTCCTGAGCGGGCCGGAGAGGCGGCCGGGGTCACATTGACGGTGTTGGTGTCGCTGGCCGGTGTCGGCGTGGCGGTATCGTCGACCGTACTGGAAGTGCTGCAGCGCAACGGGATACCAACTGCGCGTGCCATCGACACCATAATTGCCGTGCTCGGCGTGCTTCTCCTGGCGGCGGGCACGGTCGTGTTGTGGACCGCCCGGCGATCGGTTACTCGCTCGGCGCCGTCGCCGCCATCGGCGTCGCAGCGGCCAGCGGGATGACCGGAAGCGCCTCGGCCACCTCGGGGGTGACGGGGCCGGGGCCGATGAGTTGATACAGCGGCGAAGTCCAGCGGTATCCACCCGAGGACTTCGTGTAGCTGGTGTGGATGATTGTCGAGGCCGTCGACACTTCTTCGGCGTCGGGGTCGTAGTCGCAGACCGCATCGCCGAGCTCACACACGCTGATCGTGCGTGCGCCGATGGCCGGCGGGAGCGGCTTGGGTGCGTGCGCGAGAATCGGCCAGTCCTGTGCAACCCCCTTGCCGGCGCCCGGGACGCTGGTGACCGAGCCGATGTTGATGGTCGGGTCGGCGGGCAGGCGGTCGCCATCGGCGATCAGCAACGCGGCCACCACGTTCGGATTCGTGCCGGCGGCGTGCAGATTGCGGTGCACCACCATCGCGCCCTGCGAATACCCGGCGAGCACCACCTTCGACTCGGGGCAACGTTGAGTGAACGCCGTGTACTGCGACTCGAGTGCGGCTGCGCCGGTGTCGACGCTGCCCATGAAGCCCATCCATTCCCCGACACCGCCGTCGTCATCGGGCACCGGCACAGCGGGATATTCGACAGCCTCGGCCGTCATCGTGCGGCCGTCGGCGGTCACCAGCTGCTGCACGTCGAGGTAGGACTGGTAGATGTCGTCGCCCATTCCGGCGTTCGAGCTCAGGTCGCCGTCCCGCTGTCCCGACCCCGCGGCGCCGAACCAGTGCACATCGGGGCAGCCGGGTGCGGCCTGAGCCGAAGCGGTGGAAAGCCCCGCGAATGCGGCACCCGCGATCGCGGCGGCGCTGGCGAACGTGGTGAGACGACCGAACATGAACCCTTACCCTTCTCCGCCCCGACCAGGGCATACGCGAAATACATCGTCGAGGCGTCCACCGGCGTTACTCCCCACATTCGCGAGATGTACACCAGGGTCGCGGTCGTCGAAGAATCGCAGCCCTCTTGTACGTCTCGCGAAGCACACAGACGAAAGCGGCGCCCACCGGAAAGGTGAGCGCCGCTTCGCAGCAGTCGAAAACTACTTGACGATCTTGGTGACCCGGCCGGCGCCGACGGTACGACCGCCCTCGCGAATTGCGAAGCGCAGACCCTCGTCCATGGCGACGGGCTGAATCAGCTTGACGGAGATGTCGGTGTTGTCACCGGGCATCACCATCTCGGTGCCCTCCGGCAACGTCACCACGCCGGTCACGTCCGTGGTACGGAAGTAGAACTGCGGACGGTAGTTGTTGAAGAACGGCGTGTGACGACCGCCCTCGTCCTTGGACAGGATGTAGACCTGGCCCTCGAACTCGGTGTGCGGCGTCGTGGTGCCGGGCTTCACGACGACCTGACCGCGCTCGACGTCCTCACGCTTGATGCCGCGCAGCAGCAGACCGACGTTGTCGCCGGCCTGGCCCTGGTCGAGCAGCTTGCGGAACATCTCGACACCGGTGACCGTGGTCTTGGTGGTGTCGGGGCGGATGCCGACGATCTCGACTTCCTCGTTCACGTTGATCACACCACGCTCGACGCGACCGGTGACCACGGTGCCGCGGCCGGTGATGGTGAAGACGTCCTCGACGGGCATCAGGAACGGCTTGTCGGTCTCGCGGACGGGGTCCGGGATCGACTCGTCGACGGCCTCCATGAGCTCCTCGACCGACTTGACCCACTTCTCGTCGCCCTCGAGGGCCTTGAGCGCCGACACGCGGATGACCGGGGCGTCCTCGTCGAAGTCCTGGGCGGCCAGCAGTTCGCGGACCTCCATCTCGACGAGCTCGATGAGCTCCTCGTCGTCGACCGCGTCGGCCTTGTTCAGCGCAACCAGGATGTAGGGCACGCCAACCTGACGGGCGAGCAGCACGTGCTCACGCGTCTGCGGCATCGGGCCGTCGGTCGCCGCGACCACCAGGATCGCGCCGTCCATCTGGGCGGCGCCGGTGATCATGTTCTTGATGTAGTCGGCGTGACCGGGGGCGTCGACGTGCGCGTAGTGGCGCTTGTCGGTCTGGTACTCCACGTGGGAGATGTTGATCGTGATGCCGCGCTGACGCTCCTCAGGCGCATTGTCGATCTGGTCGAATGCGCGCGACTCGTTCAACTCCGGGAACTTGTCGTGCAGCACCTTGGTGATTGCTGCGGTCAGCGTCGTCTTGCCGTGGTCAACGTGACCGATGGTCCCGATGTTGACGTGCGGCTTCGTCCGCTCGAACTTCGCCTTCGCCACTGTGTGGTCCTCCTGGACTGTTAGTGCTTGTCTAAAGCAGTGTTGATCTTTGCAGTTGTTTCTCGCCGCGGAGCAACCGGGGTTACTGCCCGGTCGCCTTCGCGATGATCTCCTTCGACACGGCCGCCGGAACTTCGGCGTACGAGTCGAACACCATGGAGTAGTTAGCCCGGCCCTGGGTCTTCGACCGAAGGTCACCGACGTAGCCGAACATCTCCGACAGCGGTACCAGCGCCTTGACGACGCGGGCACCCGATCGCTCCTCCATGGCCTGGATCTGACCACGGCGGGAGTTCAGGTCACCGATCACGTCACCCATGTAGTCCTCGGGTGTGGTCACTTCGACCGCCATGATCGGCTCGAGGATCACCGGCTGCGCAGCCTGTGCCGCTTTCTTCAGCACCTGCGAGCCAGCGACCTTGAAGGCCATTTCCGACGAGTCCACCTCGTGGTAGGCGCCGTCGAGCAGCGTCACCTTGAGGTTGACCAGCGGGTAGCCGGCCAGCACGCCGTACTGCATGGCGTCCTGGGCGCCGGCGTCGACCGACGGAATGTACTCGCGAGGGATACGGCCACCGGTGACCTTGTTCTCGAACTCGTAGGTCGCCCCGTCCTCGCCGGTGAACGGCTCGAGGTCGATGATGACCTTCGCGAACTGGCCCGAAC
Organism: Mycobacterium sp. GA-1199; assembly: GCF_001500045.1. Lineage (GTDB taxonomy): Bacteria > Actinomycetota > Actinomycetes > Mycobacteriales > Mycobacteriaceae > Mycobacterium. The sequence goes on along the minus strand of NZ_LQIX01000001.1, from coordinate 173,592 downwards.
CACCCGTCTGCTTCTTGTGGGTGAACTCGACCTTCTCGACCTTGCGCTTGATGGTCTCGCGGTAGGCCACCTGGGGCTTGCCCACATTGGCCTCGACCTTGAACTCGCGCTTCATCCGGTCGACGAGGATGTCGAGGTGAAGCTCGCCCATACCGCCGATGACGGTCTGGCCGGTCTCCTGGTCCAGGTGGACCTTGAACGTCGGATCCTCTTCGGCCAGCTTCTGGATCGCCGTGCCGAGCTTCTCCTGGTCGCTCTTGGTCTTGGGCTCGATGGCCACCTCGATGACCGGGTCCGGGAACGTCATGGACTCGAGCACGATCTGCTCGTTGGCGTCGGACAGGGTGTCCCCGGTCGTGGTGTCCTTCAGGCCGATGACCGCGTAGATGTGGCCCGCACTCGCCCTTTCTACGGGGTTCTCCTTGTTGGCGTGCATCTGGAACAGCTTGCCCAGCCGCTCCTTCTTGCCCTTGGTGGAGTTGATGACCTGCGAACCGGACTCGACGGTCCCGGAGTAGACGCGGACGTAGGTCAGCTTGCCGAAGAACGGGTGCACCGCGATCTTGAACGCCAGGGCCGAGAACGGCTCGTCTGTCGACGGCTTGCGGCTGATGGCCTCGTCCTCTTTGCCCGGCACGTGACCCTGCACGGACTCCACGTCCAGCGGGGACGGCAGGTAGTCGATGACCGCGTCGAGCATGGGCTGCACGCCCTTGTTCTTGAACGCGCTGCCACACAGGACCGGGTACAGCTCCGAGCTGACGGTCAGCTTGCGGATCGCCGCCTTGATCTCGGCGACCGAGAGCTCCTCGCCGCCGACGTACTTGTCCAGCAGCGCCTCGTCTGTCTCGGCGACGGCCTCGAGCAGCTTGGTGCGGTACTCCTCGGCCTTCTCGGCGAGCTCGGCCGGAATGTCTTCGACCTCGTACTTCTCGCCGAGGGCGGTTTCACCGCGCCACACCTTGGCCTTCATCTCGACCAGGTCGACGACGCCGATGAAGTCGTTCTCGGCGCCGATCGGCAACTGGATCACCAGCGGCGTCGCCCCGAGGCGCTCCTCGATGGTGCGCACCGTGAAGTAGAAGTCGGCGCCCAGCTTGTCCATCTTGTTGACGAAGCAGATGCGCGGAACGTCGTACTTGTCGGCCTGCCGCCAGACCTGCTCGGACTGCGGCTCCACGCCTTCTTTACCGTCGAACACCGCAACGGCACCGTCGAGCACACGCAGGCTGCGCTCCACCTCGACGGTGAAGTCGACGTGGCCCGGGGTGTCGATGATGTTGATCTGGTTGTCATTCCAGAAACAGGTGACAGCCGCGGAGGTGATGGTGATACCGCGCTCCTGCTCCTGTTCCATCCAGTCGGTGGTTGAAGCGCCGTCGTGCGTCTCACCGATCTTGTAGTTGACACCGGTGTAGTACAGGATGCGTTCGGTCGTCGTGGTCTTACCGGCATCGATGTGCGCCATGATGCCGATGTTGCGGACCTTGTTCAGGTCGGTTAGCACGTCCTTCTGTGCCACAGAAGTCTTCTCTTTCGCTTGGTAGTTGCTGTTGTCATTTCGCCCCGGCGACACCGCTCTGTGCCATTTCGTCGCTCGCGACTCCGGGGCGTCACATCACCAGCGGTAGTGCGCGAACGCGCGGTTTGCCTCGGCCATCTTGTGGGTGTCCTCACGCCGCTTCACGGCGGCACCCAGACCATTGCTGGCGTCGAGGATCTCGTTGGCCAGGCGCTCGACCATGGTCTTCTCACGACGGGCCTTGGAGAAGCTGACCAGCCAGCGAAGTGCCAGTGTGACCGAGCGATCCGGACGCACCTCCACGGGAACCTGATAGGTGGCGCCACCGACGCGACGGCTGCGAACCTCGAGTGCCGGCTTGACGTTGTCCAGAGCGCGCTTGAGGGTGACCACCGGATCGGTGCCGGTCTTGTCGCGGGCCTGTTCGAGCGCACCATAGACAATGCGCTCGGCCAACGATTTCTTCCCGTCCATCAGAACCTTGTTGACCAGCTGGGTCACCAGCTGCGACCCGTACACCGGATCGTTGACCAACGGACGCTTGGGCGCCGGTCCCTTGCGCGGCATCAGCTCTTCTCCTTCTTGGCGCCGTAGCGGCTGCGCGCCTGCTTGCGGTTCTTCACGCCCTGGGTGTCCAGCGAGCCGCGAATGATCTTGTAGCGCACGCCGGGCAGGTCCTTCACACGGCCGCCGCGCACCAGCACCATCGAGTGCTCCTGCAGGTTGTGTCCCTCGCCCGGGATGTAGGCGGTGACCTCGACCGCGCTGGTCAGCTTGACGCGCGCGACCTTCCGAAGCGCCGAGTTCGGCTTCTTCGGGGTGGTCGTGTACACGCGGGTGCACACTCCGCGGCGCTGCGGGCTGCCCTTGAGGGCCGCGGTCTTCGCCTTGGCGGGCTTGTCGTGGCGACCCTTGCGGACCAGCTGCTGGATGGTTGGCATCTACCGGCTTTCTGTGTTGCTGCTTTTTAGTTCTGGTCAAGTCTGTGTACTGCGCTTTTGTCCCGGACACGTACCCCGCGACCGGGTGTGTCGCACGCGCCCGCCCGAAGCAAGTCGAAGGCAACTTGAAGGCATTGCCTCAATTCTCGGAGCATGGCGACATGCGAATTGGCCCGGCGTGCAGGCACGCTTAGCAGGTCCATTTCGTCCACGCACCCGCGAAGCGCCTTATCTGCCAGGCACGATCGTCCACAATACCAGCACAGGGGCAGCGCTCCAAACCCGCGCTCCGCGCCCTAACCGCAGGTCAGATCGCCTTCTCCGAAGGCCGCGGAGTGTATGGCTAACGACGGTCCATCCCGGAGGCCAGCCGCATCACCATGTCGCTGTATACCGCGTCGGTGTCGATACCGTCCATCGCCCCGGTCATCTCCAGCAGGACGAAACCGTGCATGGCCGACCAGAACTCCAACGCCGCATAGAACGCGTTCTCACCCTCGAGTCCGTAGGAACCCAGGACCGCGATGACCGGCGCGGCGGCGGCCCGGGTGGCTTCGGTGAACTCGGGGTCATCACCACCCAGCGGCATCCGGGTGAAAGCCGAATACCGTCCCGGATGGTGATGCGCATAACTGCGGTAGGCGCTGGCCATCGCGGTGACCGCGTCGTCGCGGGTGCGGCCCTCTGCGACGTTGGTGAGCATTCCGATGATGTCGCCGACGACGCGCATCCGCACTGTTCGGCGCAGGTCCTCGAGGCTGTTGACGTGGTTGTACAGCGAGGGACCCTTGGTGCCGAGCTGGGTGGCGAGCGCGTTGATGGTCAGCGCGTCCCAGCCTTCGCGATCCAGGAATGTCAGCGCGGCGTTGACGATCGTCTCGCGGCTGAGCCGGGGGACTCTCCTGGCCGAGGTACCCGGGGGTTGTGCCATGCGCGCTTCGCCCCCCTGCCGTCTCGTCTGCCCTTGTTGATACCCGGAGAAAACTAACACCTCTAGTTCACCCGCAGTCAGTTGACGCGCTCCTGACTGAGCTCGGCGAGTTGTTCGGTGATCGAGCACAGATCGGGCAGCGTCGCGGGGTTCATCGTCTGGATGGACCACGTGATGACGTCGCCGCCCTTGGCCACATAGAAACTGCACGCATTTCCGTCGAACGCCTTGAAGCCTTTGTTGCCGTCGACGGACAGTTCGGTCAAGGTGCGGCCGGCCTGCTGTTCCAGCGACCGCTCGGTGTCCATATCGCTGCCGCGGTACCACCAGGTCGAGATCCCCATTCCCGCCCCGACGGTGCCGAACATCGTGTTCTCCTGCCAGAAGCAGCCTGCGTCGCTGACGACAGCCCTGGTGAACTCGTCTGACCCGGCGGCCGCCGCGATGTCGGTGTCGGTGATGCCGTTGCAGTCCCCGCTGCGGAACCCGGCGCCCGGGTTTGCGGTCGCCGGAGAGGTCGGCGCCTCGTCGGTCGATCCGCACGCTGTGAGCGCCGCGGCGCAAGCGGCGAGCGCGACGAACCGCCGATTCCAGCGGGCAAACACGGTCACATCTCCGACTTCAGGGTGGCCGAAAGGAGCTTCTGCGCTTCCTGGCACGGATCACCGGTGCGTTGATCGCGGAACTGCACCCACCAACTCAGCACCCCGGTGCCCGCGGCGGCGGTGACCGAGCAGGCCGCGCCGGTGATGTCCCGGCGGGCGACGAACGCCGGGTGGCGCTCGACCACGGTTTCGGTGATCGTTGCGCCGCGCCCGACGGCAAGCGCGCGTTCGCGATCGAGGCTTCCGGTCTGGAACCAGGAGAAGGTCGCGTCGATGATCACGTCGCCGCGGAACGACACGTACTGGCAGACCGCTCCGCTGTAGGGCCGCACGACGCTGTCGGCGCCCAAGATCTGCTGGACGGTGTCGTCGTCGAGCAGGGCGCAGCGGTCGTCGACGTAACCGTAGTTGCGTTCGGGATCGGGTACCGCGGGTGTGGCCCGCTGCGCGGTTCCGCTGACGGTCTCAGCACACCCCGCCACCGTCACCACCGCCACGACCGCCGCGACAGCAATCGGAAACCGCCAACGCATCGCTGCTCACGCTACCCAGCGCCACCGTTAATAGCGACTCGGGTGAACGTCTGTGGATCTCACCGGTCGCGTCGTACGCTTCCTCCATGATGTGGACAGCTGTGAGTCGGTCGCTTGCGGCATCGGCCGTGGCGTTTCCGCTGATTCTCGCCGCCCCCGTGGCGCAGGCGGAACCGGTGGTCTGCAATCCGTTGGCGCGTGAGTGCGCCGATAACAGTGTCGTGGGTCGCCATCAGGGAACCGACACCACCATCACGGGTATCGGCGTCGTCGAGACGATCGACTGCGCCAACTCCACGCTGCTCGTCAACGGCGCCAACAACCAGATCACCACGCTGGGGACCTGTTGGGCAGTCACGATGCAGGGCAACGGCAATGTCGTCGTCGCCGACAACGTGATCAACGACATCACGGTCTACGGCTGGGATCAGACCGTGCTGTACAAGAACGGCAACCCGATCGTCTTGGACCGCGGCCGTGAATTGGGGATGACCAACCGCATCAACCGGGTACCCGCGTGAGCATGCGCGCCACATCCATCGCCTATCCGCTCATCGGTGCCACCGCCGCCGCGTTTCTGCTCGCGGGGTGCGGATCGGAAAGTTCGGACACCAACACCCCCACCGCGACCGCGGGCACGTCGGGCGCCCAGGTCGAGGTCGGCAACACGATCAACTACGGGTCCTTCGGCACGACCGCCGACATCGACTGCGCCGACGGCAAATCACTGAACATCGGCGGGTCGAACAACACCCTGACGGTGAAGGGCACCTGCGCGAACGTCAACATCGGCGGCGCCGACAACAAGGTCACCTTCGAGCGGGTCGACAAGGAGATCAGCGTCGTCGGCCTCAACAACACGGTGACGTACAGAGACGGCGATCCGAAGATCAACGACACCGGCAACAACAACAAGATCACCAAGGGCTGAAAACCCTTTCCCTCATTGGCGCGAGCCCTTGTTGCCACCCTCATTGGCGCGAGCGTCCGCGTTTGCTCCACGACACGCCGCGAATTCCCGGCACTTTGCGGTCGCTCGCGCCAGAGCGAGGGTCCGCAGACTGCCGCTAGGCGTTGGCGCCGTGCCTGCCCGCACCGGCCGCGAAACGGGCTGCCCCCTCCAGGGATTCGGCGGCGACGCGCGACATGCTGCCGAACTCGAAGTCCATCGCCTCGGGCTCCGAGCGGCCCCACTGGTTGAGCGCCGACAGGCGATCCGCGCGCATGCACTGCGGCGGCAGCGCGGCCAGTTCCGCGGCGAGTTCCTCGGCCCGCTGACGCGCTTCGCCCGTGGGCACCACCCGGTTGGCCAGACCCATCGCAAGGGCTTCGGTGGCATCGACGGCGCGACCAGTGAGGATGAGGTCCATCGCCCGGCTGTGCCCGATCAACCGCGGCAACCGAACGGTTCCACCATCGATGAGCGGCACCCCCCAGCGCCGGCAGAACACCCCCATGATCGCGTCCTCTTCGACGACCCGCAGATCGCACCACAACGCCAATTCCAGACCGCCGGCCACGGCGTAGCCGCTGACCGCCGCGATCACCGGTTTGGACAACACCATTCGACTGGGCCCCATCGGGCCGGGGCCGGCGCGGTGCACCGGGTTGGCATCGGGAGTCCCGAACGCCTTCAAATCGGCTCCGGCGCAGAAGGTTCCGTTGTCGCCCCACAACACCGCGACGGCGGCCGACTCGTCCTTGTCGAACTCGTCGAAGGCGGCGTACAACTCCGCGGCGGCCGGGCCGTTGACGGCGTTGCGCGCCTCCGGACGATTCATGATCACCGTCGTCACGGCACCGTTCTTCTCGACCCGCACTCCGCCCGTCATCTCGCCTCCATCAATTGGTCACGTCGCGTTTGCGACAATCCGGTGCTGTCGCGCCGCGCAGACAACTCCGCGGCGAAGTCGTTGTAGGCCTGGCGAAGCGCAGTGCCCGGCCAGTCGTCGGGCAGCAGTTCCTCCGGCAGCACCGGATCGGTGAGCAGGTGGCGCACGATGGCGGCCGCTGCGACGAATCGATCGGGAACGTCTGGCGCCGAACCGATTTCGTCGAGCAACAACCCTCCCTCCCGCGCCCACGCCGACAGGTCCCACAGCAGGGAGACCAACGAGGCGGGTTCAGCGTCACGGGAAACCAACACCCGCACGCGACGCAATACCTCGGATGGCAGCGCCGTTTCCAGATTGTCCGGCCGAAGCCACACCCCCTCGCGCAGTTCGGCGAACCGGTTGTTCTGCAATATGTTTCGCATCCCGGCTCGCGAGCGGGGGTCGGAGCCGACGCTGGTGATCACCACCGTGGTCCAGTCGCCCCGCCACGGCCGCAGCCGGGGATTGATGGCCTCGTCCTGCCGTCGCTGCCGTGCCAGCAGGCGGTCGGACAACCGGTAGCCGTCCTCGGAACGAACCAGGTCACCGGCGCCGACCATCCGGGTCAGAGCGACCCGCACCGTCGACTCCCTGAGGCCGAAATCGGCTGTGAGCTTGACCAGTTCGCTCGCGGTGGCCCACGCCGGGTGCGCCCCGAGCAGGACGCTCAGCACGACGGAACGGGCCGTCATCCGAGACAGCGACTTCGGCATCAGACCTCGGACGCCCTGCGGCCGTGATCGCCGAACGGTTCGTCACGTTGGCGGACCGCTTCCCGGAATCCGTGTTCGCGCGACTGCGCGACGAATGCGTGCCCCTCGGGTGTGTGGCGGGCGATGCCGTCGAACACGGTCGAGACCATCGCGCTGTTGGCCGTCCCCTGTGAATACAGCGCGGAGTTCATCGCGAGCTTGACCATGATCAGCTGGTTGACCGGCACGCGGGCGATCCGCTCCACCAACCGTTCCGTGCGCGCGTCCAGGTCTTCGGGTGACGGCGCCTCGACCGCCAGACCCCACTCGGCGGCCTGTGCGCCGGTGATCGAATCACCGGTCAGCAGAAGGCGTTTGGCACGCTGATCGCCGAGGCGGTGTGCCCACATCCCGGCGGCGGGCACCCCCCACACGCGGGTCGGCGGGTAGCCGATCTTGGCGTCCGACGCGGCGATCACCTGATCGGCATGCAGCGCGATGTCGGTGCCGCCGGCCACGCAGTAGCCGTGGATCTTCACCACTGTCGGCTTGTCGCAGTGCATCAGGCTGGAGAAGCCGCGGACGAACCGGCTCATCATTTGGTAGTCGATCATCGGATCCCATGGCTGATTCGGCAGGTGGTTGACAGCCTGCGTTCTGCCCGACAGCACGGTGTCGCGATAGGGGCTACCGCCACCGGCCGATGACGATCCCTCGGCATAGGCGGACAGATCGAATCCGGCGCAGAAACCTTCGCCCCGACCGGAAACCAGGATCACGTGCACGTTCGGGTCGAGGTCGGCACGTTCGACGAGCGCGGACAATTCCAGCGGCGTGTCCGCGACGATGGCGTTGCCCTTCTCCGGCCGGTTGAACGTGATGCGGGCAACCCGGTCGGTGACCTCGTAGGTCATCGTTGTGAGGTTGTCGAAGTCGACCGGCCTGATCGCGTGGGTCATCCGTTGTCGGTCCTGCCCGCGTCCGGAGCCTTGACCAACGCGCGTTCGATGATCGGCGCGAGATCGAGTCCGGTGGGCAGGGTTCCGAACGCGCCGCCCCAGGCGCCGCCCATGCGGGTGGCCAGGAACGCCTCGGCGACGGCGGGATGCCCGTGGCGCACCAACAGCGAACCCTGCAGCGCGAGGCTGATGTCCTCGGCGACCTTGCGGGCGCGGTACCGGATGGTCTCGAGGTCACCCAGGGCGGGCCGCAACGCGCCCACAAACGCATCCAGTCGCGCATCTACACCCGCAGTCCGAGCGAGTTCGTCGAACAGCACGTCGACGCACTCGGGGCGAGTCGCCATGGCCCGCAACGTGTCCAATGCGCTGACGTTGCCCGACCCCTCCCAGATGCCCATCAGCGGCGCTTCCCGGTACAGCCGCGGCATGCCCGATTCCTCGACGTAGCCGTTGCCGCCCAGGCACTCCATCGCCTCGGCCGCGTGCGGGGTGGCGCGTTTGCACACCCAGTACTTACCGGCCGCCAGGCCGATGCGCCGCAGCAGGGTCTCGCGGGTGTCGCCGCGCACCGCAGCATCGGTCGCGCCGGCCATGCGCATAGCGAGGATCGTGGCCGCCTCGGCCTCGACCGCGAGATCGGCCAGCACGTTGCGCATCAGCGGCTGATCGATCAGATACTCGCCGAACGCCTTTCGGTGCTGGGTGTGATGGATGGCGCGGGCGAGCCCGTTGCGCATGCTGGTCGCACTGCCGAGTGTGCAGTCCAACCGTGTCAAGTTGACCATCTCGATGATGGTCGGGACGCCGCGGCCTTCTTCGCCGACGAGCCACGCGACGGCGCCGTCGTATTCCACCTCAGACGACGCGTTGGCGTGGTTGCCGAGCTTGTCCTTCAGCCGCTGCAGGAACATTCGGTTGCGGCTGCCGTCGGGCAGAACTCGCGGCAGCAGGAAACACGACAGCCCGCCGGGCGCCTGCGCGAGCACCAGGAAGATGTCGCACATCGGCGCCGAGGTGAACCACTTGTGGCCGCGCAGTGAGTAACTGCCGTCGCCGTTGGGGGTCGCCTCGGTCGTGCCCGCGCGCACATCGGACCCGCCCTGCTTCTCGGTCATCGACATGCCTGCGGTGATGCCGGCCTTGCTGGTGGGCACCTTCAGCTCGGGGTCGTACTCGCGACTGACCAGCAGCGGCTCGTACACCGCCGCCAGTTCGGGGTTGTGCCGCAGTGCCGGCACCACGGCGTAGGTCATCGAGATCGGACACATGTGACCGGGTTCGGGGGTCCACACCGAGGTCTTCGCGGCGCGCACGACGTGGGCGCCGGGCCGGTCGTCAGCCCACGGCGCAGCATGCAGGCCGTGCTTGACGGCCACCGTCATCAGCGCGTGGTAGGCGGGGTCGTACTCGACCTCGTCGACGCGGTGGCCGTAGCGGTCGTGGGTGCGCAGGATCGGCCGGTTGCGGTCGGCCAACTCACCCCATCGCTGGGCCTGCCGCGAACCCGACAGCGCCCCCAGCTCGGTGACCTCGTCGAGGCCCCATTCACCGCCCTCGCGGATCAGCGCCTCGGTGAGTACGGGCGAGGTCGACGGGTTGTAGTCCTCCAGCGGCGGGACCTGGTTGGTGACGACATGCGTATCGGCCATGCGACCACTATTACACTTTCACGAACAGCTGCACAACAGTCGTAACAACGGCGCGGAGTGGGTCAGCGGCTCTCTACTTCAGCGACGACGTCTCGCCGGCGCGGCTCAGGTTCGTCAACGGGTTCCGGCTCGGCGACAGGCTGGTATTCAACGGTCGGATTCGGCTCGGCCGCCACCGCGGGATCGTCCCGCCGGTCGTAGAGCGGAACCATCTCGCCCGAGCGGTCCGCCGAGCGCGACGCCCTCGCGCGACACCACCCCTCGTAGCGGTGGAGAACGACGATGACTGCGGCCGCCAGCGCCCAGCCGAGCAGGATGTCGATGACGTAGTGCTCGGCGGTGTACACCAGCGTGAAGGCCATCAGGAGCACATAGGCCACGAGCAGTGGACGCCACGCTTTGTGCACGCGACGCCAGAGGAAGGCCGCGATCGCCGCGGTCATGCCGGCGTGCAGGGACGGTATCGCCGCCACCAGGTTGACACTGGCCTGACCCGCATCGAGCAGTGCGCTGGCGGTGTGCATGTTCAGGTTGCCCCAGCCGCGGCCGACGATTCGCTCGATCCACGGGTTCGCCCCGTCCTGGCTGGATTGCATCGCCCCGAGCACACCACCGTCGGGAACTCCGCGCGCCGAGCGGAACATGCAGCGCGCGTAGGCCGGTCCGCCTTCGACGTCGGCCGGGGTGCAGCGAGCCGCGGCCCACGGCGGCGCGGCAGGCACCAGGGCGTAGATGACCAAGCCCGTGAAGTTCAAGCCGACGAACAGACGCACGAACGCCTTCCACTCCGCGCGGTCACGCAGCCACAGCACCGCGGCCACCACGTACGGCAGGATGAAAAACGACATGTAGACGCAGCTCAAGACCACTTCCCACCACGGAGGATGTCCCTGTTTGAGCTGCTCCTGAAGCCACACGGTCGGCACGGTGCCGAAGAAGAGCCAACGATCGGCCTCGACGGGCCACTCCCACAGCGTCGGTCGCCCGATCATGTCGGCGGCGCCACGGCTCAGGTCGTAGGCGATCAGTATCAACGCAAAAGGAAGCCAGTCGCGGATGACGTAGAGCATGCGGCGGACCTGACCGATGCTCGCGGCCAGCAGACCGGTGGCGATGTAGAGCAGCACGAGCTCGCGGTTGAACGCAAAACCTTCGGTGACCGTGCGAAACACGATGACCACAGCCCATATCGCGACGGCGGTCCGGCGCACGTACATGAGCCGGCGTTCCCGCGTCCGGGCTTCTTCGGGGGAGCGCTGCGACGCAACTGACGACTCGCCGACCGCAGACACTCCGTTGAATCTAGTTCACCCCACAGTTGCCGACCGTTCGACCGCGGTTCGGTTATCAGGTCGTGATGTGCTCGCGCAGGAAGGCGATGTCGTCTTTGCGGCCCTCGTCGGCGGTTTCGCAGATGACGGGTGCGCCGGCGGCCTGCACCACCGCGACCAGCAGCTGAGGATCGATCTGGCCGGTGCCGAAGTTGGCGTGCCGGTCGGCGCCCGAACCGGCGGCGTCGCGTGAGTCGTTGCAGTGCACCAGGTCGATGCGCCCGGTGATGGCCTTGATCCGGTCGACGGCGTCGATCAGCTTCTCCCCCGCGGCCCACGCGTGGCAGGTGTCCAGGCAGAAGCCGATGCCCTTGTCGCCGATGTGCTCCCACAACCGGGCGATGACGTCGAAGTGGCGCGCCATCGCGTGGTCGCCGCCCGCGGTGTTCTCCAGGTAGACGGGCACATCGGTTTCGAGGTAGTCCAGCGCCTTGACCCAGCGTTCGAAGCCGGCTTCCCAGTCCTTGTCGTCGGCGTGCCCACCGTGCACGATGACCGCCGTCGCGTTGATCTCCGACGCGGCGTCACAGGTGTCCTGCAGGATCTTGCGCGACGGGATTCGCACCCGGTTGTTGGCCGATGCGACATTGATCAGATACGGGGCATGCACGTACAGCGGGACGCTCGAAGCTTTGAGTACATCGGCGTCCTCGCGCGGTTTGGGTTTCTTCCAGCTCTGCGGATTGCCGAGGAAGAACTGCACCACGTCGGCGCCGTCTGCCTCCGCGGCGGCCAGGGGGTCGTCTCCGTGGACGTGCGAACCGATCAGCACGACGCCCAGTCTAGGCAGGGCCGCCGACATGGCCACCGCACCGGGGCCGCATGCGCGAGTGCGCCGCCTAGGCTCGGAGCGTGGGACCTGGAAGCGACCCGTCTCCGTTCTCGTCGTTGTCCGACGCCGTCGCCTCCGCCCGTTCGACTCTGCAACGACGCGCCCTTTCGATGTTGTCTCGTGCGCCCCGGCCGGTGCGGCAGGCGGGCCGGCTGATCGTCCGAACCGTCAACGACACGCTTCGAGACCGCGTCCCCGGTCTGGCGGCCGAGGTCGCGCTGTTCTCCTTGATCTCGCTGCCGTCGCTCCTGATCGCCGTGCTCGGCTCGCTCGGTTTCATCGCCGAAGCGCTCGGCCCTGAAGGCACGGCGCGACTGCATCGGCTGCTGCTCGAGGTGCCCAGCTCCTTCCTTGCCGAGCGGACCTTCGAGTCATACCGTCGCATGGTCGAGGCCGGGCTCACGCAATCGCGTGGAAGCGTGGTCTCCATCGGAATCGTGCTCAGCCTGTGGTCGGGTTCGCGGGCGGTGAACCGGTACCTGGAGACAATCACCATCGCCTACGGTGTCGAGCCCCGGCCTGCCTGGCGACGACGGCTGCTGGCGTTGGGACTGACCGCGGGCGGACTCCTCGGTGCCGTGGCGATTCTGCCGCCGCTCGTCCTCGGGCCCGACCTGGTGGCGTGGGTGACGCCCGACCCGTTGACCGAAAGCACCTTGCGCGCACTGGATCTGCTGTTCTGGCCCGGGTTGGCGCTGCTGATCCTGGTCGGATTGGTCACGCTGTATCACCTGGGTGTGCCCTGGCGACTGCCTTGGCGCCGCGACATTCCGGGGGCGGTGTTGGCGATGGTGCTGTGGTTGGTGGCATCGGCGGGGCTGCGCGCCTATCTGTCGGTCAGCGCGCGTGACGACGCCGTGTACAGCCAGCTCGCCGTGCCGATCGCCGTCGTCGGGTGGCTTTACATCACGGCCTTCGCGGTGCTGCTGGGTGCGGAGTTCAACGCCGAGATCGAAAAGATGTGGCCGCATGAGAAGTATCCGTGGCGAGTGCGCCGACGTCGACGCGCCAGCGAGCACCTCCCCACCCCGCCTACACGTTCCGTCAGGTCCGGACGGTCAGCAGCAAGATCAGGTACGCCGCATAGGCCGCAACCATCAGCGCGCCTTCGACGCGGGTGACGCGCCGACCCGAGATGAAGATCGGGATACAGAGCAACGCGACCGCCACCATGACCGGCAGGTCGATCGTCACCAGGCCGGACGGCAGGTTCAGTCCCTGAGCCGGCACCAAACAGGTCACGCCGAGGATGAGCAGAATGTTGTAGATGCTGCTGCCGATCAGGTTGCCGATCGCGATGTCGCGGTCGCCGCGGATGGTGGAGATGATGGTGGTCACCAACTCCGGCGCCGAGGTGCCGATCGCGACGATGGTCAGACCGATCAGCGCGTCGGACACCCCGAACTGTCTAGCCATGCCGACCGCACCGTCGACAAGCCAGTCGGCGCCCAGCACGACGACGGCGATACCGCCCAGCGTCATCGCGACGTTGATCGAGGTGCGATGCCCCTTGGTGGCCACCGCGCCCACCTCTTCGGTGGCGTACTCAGCGACCAGCTCGGCTGCGAATTCCTCGACGACAGCGTGGGATTCGCGACGTGCAGACCAGATCACCGCGACGGTGTAGACGAACGCGCAGCCGACCAGGATGGCGCCGTCCAGACGCGTCAGCACACCATCGGCCGCCAGCGTCCACAGCAGCAGCGCCGCAGCGGCCATGATCGGAAGTTCGAAACGGATGGTGCGCGACTGCAATGTCAACGGCACCAGCGCGGCGCTCAGACCGAGGATGAGCAGGACGTTGACCACATTGGTGCCCGCGATGTTGCCGACCGCCAGCGCGCCGCTGCCCTCCCCGGCGGCCACCACACCGACCGCCAGTTCCGGCATGCTGGTGCCGATCGACACGATGGTCAGCCCGATGACGATCGGGCTGATTCCCAGTCGCACAGCGACTTCCGCGCCACCGCGGACCATGACCTCGGCGCCGACGATCAACGCGCCCAGTCCGAACAGGAACCACGCGGTGTTCGCCAGCATCAGATCCTCACCGCCGAGTGTGGGCTCGTGTCACGCAGAACCCGCGCAGGACGTGCGGGTAACCCACGTTCGGCGCAACCCTCGGGGCACGAAAAAGCCCCCGGGTCGAAACCCGGAGGCCTTTCCGTGGACTGCTAGCGGTAATCGCTGTAGCCGTAATCGTCCAACGGCACCGCGGCACCGGTGGCCTGGCCGAAGTCCGGGCTGTAGTACTGATCCTCGTAGGACGGGATCGTGTACGCCGCAGCGCGGGCTTCTTCGGTCGGCTGCACCTGGATGTTGCGGTAGCGGTTGATACCGGTACCGGCCGGGATCAGCTTGCCGATGATCACGTTCTCCTTCAGACCCTGCAGCTTGTCGCTGCGGCAGTTGATCGCCGCATCGGTGAGCACGCGGGTGGTCTCCTGGAACGACGCAGCCGACAGCCACGAGTCGGTGGCCAGCGACGCCTTCGTGATACCCATCAGCACCGGACGACCGGCCGCGGGCTCTCCGCCCTCGGCGACCACCCGACGGTTCTCGGTCTCGAACTCGCCGCGCTCGGTCAGCGAGCCGGGCAGGAACTCCGTCGAGCCCGAGTCGATGATCGTGACGCGACGCAGCATCTGCCGGACGATGACCTCGATGTGCTTGTCGTGGATCGACACGCCCTGAGCCCGGTAGACCTCCTGGACCTCCTTGACGAGGTGGATCTGCACCTCGCGGGGGCCCTGGACACGCAGCACCTCGTGCGGGTCGGCCGCACCTTCCATCAGCTGCTGGCCCACCTCGACGTGGTCGCCGTCGGCGAGCAGACGCTCGGTGCCGTCGTCGTGCTTGAACACCTTCAGGCGCTGACGACGAGAGAGCTTGTCGTACACCACTTCTTCGCCTCCATCGTCGGGAACGATGGTGATCTTGTAGAAGCGTTCGCCCTCTTCGAGCTGCACCCGGCCGGTGACATCGGCGATCGGCGCCTTGTTCCGCGGGATGCGGGCCTCGAACAGCTCCTGCACACGGGGCAGACCACCGGTGATGTCCTCACCCACGCCGCCCTGGTGGAACGTGCGCATGGTCAGCTGCGTGCCGGGCTCACCGATCGACTGCGCGGCGACGATGCCGACCGCCTCGCCGATGTCGACGAGCTTGCCGGTCGCCATCGAACGGCCGTAGCACATCGCGCACACGCCGGTGCCCGTGGCGCAGGTCAGCACGGAGCGGACCTTCACCTCGGTGATGCCGGCGGCCAGCAGCGCCTCGATCGCGGGGTCGCCAAGGTCGTGGCCGCGCTCGACGACGACGTTGCCGTCCTTGTCGACGGCATCGGTGGCCAGCGTCCGGGCATAGGCCGACGTCTCGATGTGCTGATCGCGCACCAACGCCACATCCTTGCCACTACCCTGCAGCTCGGCCAGCGTTACGTTGATGCCTCGCTCGGTCTCACAGTCGGTCTCGCGCACGATGACGTCCTGCGAAACGTCGACCAGACGACGGGTCAGGTAGCCCGAGTCGGCCGTACGAAGAGCGGTGTCCGCCAGACCCTTTCGGGCGCCGTGGGTGTTGATGAAGTACTCCAGCACCGTCAGGCCCTCACGGAACGAGGACTTGATCGGACGCGGGATGAACTCACCCTTCGGGTTGGTCACCAGACCCTTCATGCCGGCCAGCGTCCTGGTCTGCGTGAAGTTACCCGTGGCACCCGAGTCGACGATCGTGATGATCGGGTTGTCCTTCGGATAGTGCGCCCGCAGCGCCTCGCCGACCTCTTCGGTGGCGTCCTGCCAGATCTTGACCAGTGCGTCGTTGCGCTCGTCGTGGTTGAGAGCACCGCGCTGGTACTTCTTCTCGATCTGGTCGGCTTCCTTCTCGTAGCGGTCCAGGATCTCCTGCTTCTGCGGCGGCACCAACACGTCGGCCATCGACACGGTGACACCCGAACGGGTGGCCCAGTAGAAGCCGGCGTCCTTGAGCTTGTCAACGGTCTGCGCGACCACGATCATCGGGTAGCGCTCGGCGAGATCGTTGACGATCCGCGCCTGAACCTTCTTGTGCATCTGCTCGTTGACGAACGGATAGCCATGCGGCAGAAGCTCGTTGAACATCACCCGGCCCAGAGTGGTCTCCGCGGTCCAGGCGTCGCCCGGCTTCCAGCCCTCCGGGAACAACTCGGCTTCCAGATCGGCGGACGGACGCAGCTGCGTCAACCGCACGCGGATCTTGGCCCGCACCGACAGCGCACCGCGGTCCATCGCCATGATCGCCTCGGCGGGCGAGCTGTACACACCGGTCTCCGGCTGATCCTTGGCGGCCGGCGTGTACTCGCCGGTGTCGCCCTCGATCATCGTCGTCAGGTAGTACAGGCCGGTCACCATGTCCAGACGCGGCATGGCCAACGGCCGACCCGACGCCGGGGACAGGATGTTGTTCGACGACAGCATCAGGATGCGCGCCTCGGCCTGCGCCTCCGCACTCAGCGGCAGGTGCACGGCCATCTGGTCGCCGTCGAAGTCGGCGTTGAACGCCTCACAGACCAGCGGGTGCAGCTGAATGGCCTTGCCCTCCACCAGCTGCGGCTCGAACGCCTGGATACCGAGGCGGTGCAGCGTCGGTGCGCGGTTCAGCAGCACCGGGTGCTCGGCGATGACCTCTTCGAGGACGTCCCACACCTGCGGACGCTGACGCTCGACCATGCGCTTGGCGCTCTTGATGTTCTGCGCGTGGTTCAGGTCCACCAGACGCTTCATCACGAACGGCTTGAACAGCTCGAGAGCCATCAGCTTGGGCAGACCGCACTGATGCAGCTTGAGCTGCGGGCCGACGACGATGACCGAACGGCCGGAGTAGTCGACACGCTTACCGAGCAGGTTCTGACGGAACCGACCCTGCTTGCCCTTCAACAGATCCGACAGCGACTTGAGCGGACGGTTGCCCGGTCCGGTGACCGGACGGCCGCGGCGGCCGTTGTCGAACAGCGCGTCCACCGACTCCTGAAGCATGCGCTTCTCGTTGTTGACGATGATCTCCGGCGCGCCGAGATCGATCAGTCGCTTCAACCGGTTGTTGCGGTTGATCACGCGGCGGTACAGGTCGTTGAGGTCTGACGTCGCGAACCGGCCACCGTCGAGCTGCACCATCGGGCGAAGCTCCGGCGGGATCACCGGAACGGCGTCGAGCACCATGCCCATCGGCGAGTTGGAAGACTGCTGGAACGCCGCGACCACCTTGAGCCGCTTCAGTGCCCGAAGCTTCTTCTGCCCCTTGCCACTTCGGATGACCTCACGCAGCTCCTCGGCCTCGGCCTCGATGTCGAAGTTCTCGATGAGCTTCTTGATCGCCTCGGCACCCATCGCACCGGTGAAGTACTCGCCGTAGCGGTCCTGCAGTTCCCGGTAGAGCACCTCGTCGACGACGAGCTGCTTGGGCGCCAGCTTGGTGAAGGTGTTCCAGATCTCCTCGAGCCGGTCCAGCTCCCGCTGGGCCCGGTCGCGGATCTGGCGCATCTCGCGCTCGCCACCGTCGCGCACCTTGCGGCGCACGTCGCTCTTGGCGCCTTCCTTCTCCAGCTCGGCCAGGTCGGCCTCGAGCTTCTGGGACCGCTCGGCCAGATCGAGATCGCGCTGATCCTCAACGGCCTTGCGCTCCACGGCCATTTCGGCTTCGAGCGTGGACAGCTCGTTGTGGCGCATCTCGTCGTCGACGGCGGTGATCACGTAGGCGGCGAAGTAGATGATCTTCTCGAGATCCTTCGGCGCCAGATCGAGCAGATAGCCCAGCCGCGAGGGCACACCCTTGAAGTACCAGATGTGCGTGACCGGCGCGGCCAGCTCGATGTGGCCCATCCGCTCACGACGCACCTTGGCGCGAGTGACCTCGACGCCGCAGCGCTCACAGATGATGCCCTTGAAGCGGACGCGCTTGTACTTGCCGCAGTAGCACTCCCAGTCGCGAGTCGGTCCGAAGATCTTCTCGCAGAACAGGCCGTCCTTCTCCGGCTTCAGCGTGCGGTAGTTGATGGTCTCCGGCTTCTTGACCTCGCCGTAGGACCACTGACGGATGTCGTCGGCGGTAGCGAGACCGATGCGGAGCTCATCGAAGAAGTTGACGTCTAACACGTAACTCCCTTTCCCCTTTCGGGACTAGAAAACTATTAGGCCAGATCCTCGACAGAGGCAGATTCGTTGCGCGACAGGTTGATTCCCAGGTTCGCCGCTGCGCGCTCCAGGTCCTCGTCGTCGCCGTCACGCATCTCGATCGCCGCACCGTCGCTAGACAGCACCTCGACGTTCAGGCACAGCGACTGAAGTTCCTTGAGCAACACCTTGAACGACTCCGGAATGCCCGGCTCGGGGATGTTCTCGCCCTTGACGATCGCCTCGTACACCTTGACCCGGCCGACGGTGTCGTCGGACTTGATGGTCAACAGCTCCTGCAGCGTGTATGCCGCGCCGTAGGCCTGCATGGCCCAACATTCCATCTCGCCGAACCGCTGGCCACCGAACTGCGCCTTACCGCCCAGCGGTTGCTGGGTGATCATCGAGTACGGACCGGTGGAGCGCGCGTGAATCTTGTCGTCCACCAAGTGATGCAGCTTGAGGATGTACATGTAGCCCACCGTCACCGGGTACGGGAACGGCTCGCCACTGCGACCGTCGAACAGCATCGCCTTGCCGTCCTCGTCGACGAGCGTCTCGCCGTCGCGGTTGGGCAACGTCGACCCGAGCAGACCCTGCAGCTCCGCTTCGCGGGCACCGTCGAACACCGGTGTCGAGACGATGCTTCCCGGCTCGGACTCGAGCAGCTCCTTGGGCAACGCGCTCGCCCAGTCCGGCGAACCGTTGATCTTCCAGCCGCTCTTGGCCACCCACCCGAGGTGGGTCTCCAGAATCTGACCGATGTTCATACGACGCGGCACACCGTGGGTGTTCAAGATGATGTCCACGGGGGTGCCGTCGGGCAGGAACGGCATGTCCTCGACGGGCAGGATCTTGCCGATGACGCCCTTGTTGCCGTGGCGCCCGGCCAGCTTGTCGCCGTCGGAGATCTTGCGCTTCTGCGCGACGTAGACGCGGACCAACTCGTTGACGCCGGCGGGCAGCTCGTCGTCATCCTCGCGGGAGAACACGCGGATGCCGATGACCTTGCCGGACTCACCGTGGGGCACCTTCAGCGACGTGTCGCGGACCTCGCGCGCCTTCTCACCGAAGATCGCAC
Source organism: Mycobacterium sp. GA-1199 (assembly GCF_001500045.1). GTDB lineage: Bacteria > Actinomycetota > Actinomycetes > Mycobacteriales > Mycobacteriaceae > Mycobacterium. The sequence continues at coordinate 154,490 of NZ_LQIX01000001.1, read as the reverse complement.
GCAGCAGCCGCTCCTCCGGGGTCAGCTCGGTCTCACCCTTCGGGGTGACCTTGCCGACCAGGATGTCGCCGTCGCGGACCTCGGCGCCGATGCGGACGATGCCGCGCTCGTCGAGGTCGGCCAGCACCTCATCGGAGACGTTCGGGATGTCCCGGGTGATCTCCTCGGCGCCCAGCTTGGTGTCGCGGGCGTCGATCTCGTGCTCCTCGATGTGAATCGAGGTGAGCACGTCCTCTTCCACCAGGCGGTTGGAGAGGATGATCGCGTCCTCGTAGTTGTGCCCCTCCCACGGCATGATCGCCACGAGCAGGTTCTTGCCCAGCGCCATCTCACCGTTCTCGGTGCACGGCCCGTCGGCGATGACCTGACCGGCCTCGACCCGCTGGCCGGCGTCCACGATCGGACGCTGGTTGGCGCAGGTGCCGTGGTTGGACCGCGCGAACTTGCGCATCCGGTAGGTGTGCCGGGTGCCGTCGTCGGCCATCACGGTGACGTAGTCGGCCGAGACCTCCTCGATGACGCCGGCCTTGTCGGCGACGACGACGTCACCGGCGTCGATCGCGGCACGCAACTCCATACCGGTGCCGACCAGCGGGGCCTCGCTGCGCACCAGCGGAACCGCCTGGCGCTGCATGTTGGCGCCCATCAGGGCGCGGTTGGCGTCGTCGTGCTCGAGGAACGGGATCATGGCCGTCGCGACCGACACCATCTGGCGCGGCGAGACGTCCATGTAATCCACCTCGCTCGACGAGATCTGCTCGACCTCGCCGCCCTTGCGGCGGACCAGGACGCGCTCCTCCAGGAAGCGGCCGTTGTCATCGATCGGCGAGTTGGCCTGCGCCACGACGTGGCGGTCCTCCTCGTCGGCGGTCAGGTACTCGATGTCATCGGTGACGACACCGTCGATGACCTTGCGGTACGGCGTCTCGATGAAGCCGAACGGGTTGACCCGCGCGTACACCGACAGCGAGCCGATCAGGCCGATGTTCGGACCCTCCGGGGTCTCGATCGGGCACATGCGGCCGTAGTGCGATGCGTGCACGTCGCGGACCTCGAGGCCGGCGCGCTCACGGGACAGACCGCCGGGGCCCAGCGCCGACAGGCGGCGCTTGTGGGTCAGGCCCGAGAGCGGGTTGTTCTGGTCCATGAACTGCGACAGCTGGCTGGTGCCGAAGAACTCCTTGATCGCCGCCACGACGGGACGGATGTTGATCAGGGTCTGCGGCGTGATCGCCTCGACGTCCTGAGTGGTCATGCGCTCACGCACGACGCGCTCCATGCGCGACAGGCCGACCCGGATCTGGTTCTGGATCAGCTCGCCGACGGTGCGCAGCCGACGGTTGCCGAAGTGGTCGATGTCGTCGACCTCGACGGGAACCTCGACACCACCCGGGACGGTCATCGTCTTGTCGCCCTGATGCAGCCGCACCAGGTACTCGATGGTGGCGACGACGTCCTCTTCGGTCAGCGTGGTCGACGTGGTCTGGGCCGGGTTCTCGGTGATGCCCAGCTTCTTGTTGACCTTGTAGCGACCGACGCGGGCCAGGTCGTAGCGCTTCTCCTTGAAGAACAGGTTCTCCAGCAGGGTCTGCGCGGACTCCTTGGTCGGCGGCTCGCCCGGGCGCAGCTTGCGGTAGATGTCCAGCAGCGCCTCATCGGTTCCGGCGGTGTTGTCCTTCTCCAGCGTGCTCATCATGATCTCGGAGAAGCCGAACCGCTCGGTGATCTGCTCGTTGGTCCACCCGAGCGCCTTGAGCAGCACGGTGACCGGCTGACGGCGCTTGCGGTCGATGCGCACGCCGACGGTGTCGCGCTTGTCGACGTCGAACTCCAGCCACGCACCGCGACCGGGGATCACCTTGACGCTGTGCAGCGTCTTCTCGGTGGACTTGTCGATGCTCTCGTCGAAGTAGACACCCGGCGACCGGACCAGCTGGCTCACCACGACACGCTCGGTGCCGTTGATGATGAACGTGCCCTTCTCGGTCATCATCGGGAAATCGCCCATGAAGACCGTCTGGCTCTTGATCTCACCGGTGTTGTTGTTGATGAACTCGGCCGTGACGAACAGCGGAGCCGCGTACGTCATGTCCTTGTCTTTGCACTCGTCGACGGGGGCCTTGACCTCGTCGAAGCGCGGATCGGAGAAGGACAGCGACATCGAGCCGGAGAAGTCCTCGATCGGGCTCAGCTCGGAAAGCACCTCTTCGAGGCCACCAACGGGGTTTTCCTCACCGCGCTCCTTGGCCTTTTCACGCCAGGCGTCGGAGCCGATCAGCCATTCGAAGGACTCGGTTTGAACGTCGAGAAGCCCGGGAACCTCGAGGGGCTCACGGAGCTTTGCAAAGGAAATTCGGTTTGGTGCTCCTGGGACGGAGTTTTTAGTAGCTTCTGCTGTCTTGCTTGGGCGGGACCCTGCCAAGATGCATCCTTCCAGCACCTCATGCGACTATCGTCCCGGTAGACCACCGGTCCGTTTGGTCGCGATATCTGCGTCGGTTCGGCTGGCCACTCACGACCACAAACTTCCCGAACGCACGGCACGCGACTAGGTCACTGAGCTGGGCTCAGGCTAGGACATCGGTGTCAGGTGCGGGTTTAGGTGGGCAGGATGCAGCCAGCGCAACGTCCAACAGTACCGCAGGACGGCGTATTCCTCAACATCCGCAGAACATCCACAACCCAACCGCACGTATGGCACGCATCGGGGCGCTGGCTGGCGACTCGATCCTTCTCATACGTCCATACATTGCTGCAGAACAGATTGGCCCCTCTACGGCCTCCCGTCAAGAGATAACACGGGGTTGTTGTGGAGTTTTGCGTCAGGCGGCGATCGTGTTGCTGCAGTGTCCGGACCCGGCCGAGCCGACCGATTCGCGCACACACACCGGGCCCATGGAGAACAACCCGTCGGCCAACGGCATGAACGGCTTCAGGAAGTTCAGCAGGTACGGCTTGGTCAACGTATTGGGCAGTGCGACCACGGTGGCCTGCCCGGCCGGGGTGTCGAAGCTGAACTGCTCGCCGCGCTCGAGGTAGACGCCCTGGTCGCTCGTGGGGTCGAACATGTCGTTGACCCAGCCGACCATCAGCATCTGCGCTGCGGCGGCGTTCTCGGGCCGCGAGAAGCCGGCCACCAACTCCTGGGCGAACTGGATGAGCGGATTGCCGCCGCGCATGGCGTCGACGTGTGAGCCGTTGACCAATGTCACGCCGATGAACCCGGTCGGTCGCGCGGCGGCCAGAGCGTCGAGGCCGGCGCCGAAGTTGTTCCACATGTAGACCGGTGCGGCGAGCTGGTAGATCGGGATGTCGACGGGGACCTTCCTCAGCGATTCCGTCATCCGCGCCGGGTCGCCCAGCGCCACGCCGTCGAGCAGCACGACCCCGGCCAGCCTGTCGATGCGCTCGTCGTCGGCCAGGTAGCCGGCCATCCCCGACACCGCGCCGCCGCCGAGCGAGTGGCCCATCAGCACGACGCGGTCGGGGATGTCCCCGGCGTACCCGGCGGCTCGCGCACTGTCCTCCAGCGCGGTGTTTCCGTCGTCGAACAGTCCCGCCATCGCCTCGTGCATCGGTGCCCCGCCGAGCCAGCATCCGTCGACGGCAAAGAAGTTGGAGCTGATCGACGGTGCGACCACGATGCTCTGGGTCCGCTCGGCCAACGCGGCGGCGGTGTGGCTGTACCACGGGGCGCTGGCCAGAAAGCCGTGCTGCAGGTAGATCAGGCGCTCGGGCGGCTCGCCGGTCGCCGTCTCGGGGATGTACCAGTCCGCGGGCACTTCCTTGCCTTCACCTTCGGCACAGGCGCAGTCGATCCGCAGCGTCGACGAGCGCACGCTGACCGTGCTGTTGGGCGGCAGGATCGGTGGGCCGCCCAGCAGTCGGGTCGCGACGGCGTACAGGTCGAACACGATCGTGCCGATCACCCGCAGGATGAGGGGCACTTGGGGTGCGGTCGCGGTGGTCACCGCCGGTGGCGCCGACGCGAAGGCCACCGCTCGCACACCGACTTGCTCGGCGTCCTCGACGACGCTGGCGACGGGCTGTTCGAGGACGACCGCCGTCCGTTGCTCGGGAGCGGACGGGGCGACGGTGTCGCCGGTCTCCGCGACGAGCGCGGCCTTCTGCTCGGCCCGGTTTGGCTCCATTCGGCCGGTGGTGTCCTTTTCCGAGGTGACCGTGGGGGCGTTCGGAGAGACCAGGGCCGCCGTCTGCTGGACCGTGTGGTCACGGTCCGAACGGGGCTTCGCGACGACCTCCTCGATCACCTCGGCGTGGGTCACGGGCTGTTCGACCACGGCGTCGACCACCGGTTGTTCGACCACGGCGTCGTCGGCAGTCCCCTCGTCCTTTGCCTGATCTGTGGCGGCGTCGGTGTCCGTCGGGTTCGAAGCGGGCTTTTCCCGCTTCTCGCTTCGGTCGGGCTTCTTCGTGGCCTCGGACCCCTTCGCATCCTTTGTCTCGTCGGGCGCCTTCGCGCCGACGCGGGTGCGCGGGGCGTCGCCGGTCGTGCGGGTGGTGCTCGCGTTCGAGGCCCGCCCACCGGCCCCGACCGACGACTCGCCGACCACCGAATTCTTTGCGCTCTCACCTGAATTCGACGACTCCGAGGCCGTGGACCCGCCGCCATCCGACGACGAACCGTCGTCGGCGATCGCCGCACCCGCACCGGCGAGCACTGCGGCCGACAGTCCCGCGGTCACGACACCCGCTCTCACCCACATCAGAAACCGGTCGACCATGACCTCTCCCGCTCGACGACGGGAGAAAGATAACGGGTTTGCTGGCCGCGAACCGGCCTTATGCGAAAGTTTGCGCCGACGCGACCTTCTCGACGCGCACCGGGACACCGGTCAACCGGGCCATCCCGGCCAGGCTCTCGATATCGGCCGGATCGCTGGACATCAATCGGTTGACGTTCGCGCCGCCGGCGTCGTTGGCGACGCGCCATCCGGCCGTGCCCTTGTGTCCCCAACCGTGCGGGACCGCGATCACGCCGACGACGATGTCCTTGGTGGCGACGACCGGAATCTCGATCTGGCCGTGGGGCGAGGTGATCCGCACGGTGTCACCGTCGGCGATGTGGGCGGCGGCCGCGTCGTCGACGTGCATGAGCGCCCGGTGCGAACGCTCGCCTCGCATCAGCAGCGGCGAGTTGTGCATCCACGAGTTCTCCGACCGCGCCTCGCGCATGCCGATCAGCCGCATCGGATAGTCGTCGGCGACGCGGCGGCGCGACAGCTTGTCCACTTCGGCGGCGACCTCGTCGTGGCGCAGACGCACCCGGCCACCGCGGTAGACGACGATGTCCCGCAGCACGCCGGCCCGCAGATGGTCCGCCAGCACGGTGCCGTGCGGATGGTTCGTGGTGAGTTTCGAGAAACTCAGGCCGCGCCGCAGGCCGAACCGGTCGCCGCCCGCGGCCAACCGGATCACCGCATCGGCGAGCATCCGCGGGCCGAGCCGAACACCAAACGCCGACAACGCTTTTCGCACACCGGCGAGCATCGCGAGGCCGGGCGTCGCCCGCCACATCCTGGCCGTGAGGTCGTCTATGATCTCCCACTCGGCGCGGGCCTGCCCCACCGGCGCGATGGCGGCCTCGGTGGCCTGCCGGAACGGCGTGGGTTGCAGCGTCTGGAACGGCAGCGGAAAGTCGTCGCGTTCGTACATCGACGTCGCCGGCAGCACATAGTCGCAGTGCGCCAGCGTCTCGTTGAGGTAGAGGTCGATGCCGACCATCAGCTCCAGGGAGTCCAGCGCGGCCTCGAGTTCGTCACCGTTGGGCACGGAAAGCACCGGGTTGCCCGCGCCGACGAACAGGGCCCTGACCTGCCCGCGTCCCGGCGTGACGATCTCCTTGGCCATCACCCCCGCGGGTTCGGAACCGAGGACGGAGGGGAAACCGCCGATGCGCGACCGTTTGCGCGTGTAAACGGCGCGCAGCAGTGCACCGCCGGCCTTGTTGAGCCACCGCTCGCCCGGCAGCCCCAGCCGGCCGAACATGCTGCCGCCCGGCACGTCGAGGTTGCCGGCCACCAGGTTGACCGCGTCCAGCAGATACGTCGTCAGCGTTCCGTTCTCGCCGATGCTGGTGCCGACACGGCCGTACACCGCGGCCCGTTCGGTACCAACCAGGTCGCGGGCCAGCGCGCGGACGGTCTCGGGGTCGATCCCGGTGCGCGCCTCGGTGACTTCGGGGCTGAACGGTCTGGCCAGCCGCTCGAGCCAGTCCGCGCCGTCGGCCTGCTCTGCGAGTCGTCGACGGTCGGCCAGGTCCTGACCGAACATCACATGCAGCAGGGACAGCAGCAGATAGGCGTCGCCGTCGGGGACGATGCCCAGCCACTCGAACTGCGCCGCGGTCTCGGTCCTGCGGGGGTCGATGACCAGCACGCGGCCACCGCGCTTGACGATGTCGTGCATGCGGTCCCGAATCCGCGGCGCGGTGAGCACGCTGCCATGCGAAACGACCGGGTTGGCGCCGATGACCACGAGGAAATCGGTGCGCAGCACATCAGGGACGGGCAGCGCGAGCGGCGACCCGTAGAGCAACTGGCTGGCGACGAAGCGGTTGTTGACGTCCTGCGAGCCCGCGGTGAACACGTGCAGGCCCCGGCCGGGACCACCGAAAAGACCGAGTCCGAATCCGCCCATCAACATGCTCAAGCTCAGCGTGTAGGAGTAGCTGAACGCGCCCGGGTTGCCGAAATACCAGCCGATCGCCCCGGCGCCGCGCCTGCGGTGGATGTCGGTGAGCCGGGCGGCGATGTCGGCCATCGCCTCGTCCCACCCGACGGGTTCGAAACCGCCTTCGGATGTGGGGGCACCTCCCGCTTGCGGGGGACCGCTTGCGCGAAGACCGTCAGCGCGAGCGCGTCGCCGCAGTGGCGTGGTGACCCGGTCGGGGTCGTTGACCACCTCGGTGAAGGCGATGCCCTTCTGGCAGGCGAAGCCCGACGAGAGCGGATGGTCTTTGTCGGGGCGCAGTTCGACCAGTCGGCCGTCTTCGACGGTCGCGATCATGCCGCACAGCGGCTCGCAGATCCGGCAGAACGTCGGCTGGTGTTCGCGCGTCATCTCTCAGCGCGAGCGTTCACGACGTTCACATCGGGCGGCCTACTGCTGGGCGCGCGGGATGGCGCCGGTCGGCGCTTCTTCGTCGACCGTGCGATGCCGTCGGGTCGGGGCGTCACCGAACTGGTTCGAGGCGTTCTGGTTACTGCCCTCGAGGTCGGCACGGATGGCTTCCTGCGCCTTGGGCGGCAGGGTGTGCATGATCTCGCGCACCCGGGCCTGCCGACGGTAGACGGCCTGGCGCTCCGGCATACCGGGCGTCGCCTGGATCTGCGGCGGCACACCCTCGATCTCCTCGACACCGCCGTCGTGGTGACCGGCGTCGATCATGGCCTGCTCTTCGGCCATCGTCGACTCGTCCTTCTCCTCGGACATACCGATCGGCCCGATACGGCGACCGTTGAGGAACTGCCGCACCACCGGCTCGTCACTGGTCAACAGCACCTCGCGCGGACCGAACATCACCAGGTGCTTGCGGAAGAGCATGCCCATGTTGTCGGGCACCGTCCGGGCGATGTTGATGTTGTGCGTCACGATCAGGATCGTGCAGTCGATCTGCGCGTTGATGTCGATCAACAACTGGCTCAGGTAGGCGGTACGAACCGGGTCCAGGCCAGAGTCAGGCTCGTCGCAGAGGATGATCTGCGGATCGAGCACCAGGGAGCGGGCCAGGCCGGCACGCTTGCGCATACCGCCGGAGATCTCGCCGGGGAACTTGTTCTCGTCACCGGCCAGACCCACCAGCTCGAGCTTCTCCATGACGATCTGGCGGATTTCGCTTTCCTTCTTCTTGGTGTGCTCACGCAAGGGGAAAGCGGTGTTGTCGTACAGGCTCATCGAGCCGAACAGCGCGCCGTCCTGGAACATCACGCCGAACAGCGTGCGGATCTCGTAGAGCTCCTTGGCGGTGCACTGAATCACGTCGGTGCCGTCGACGATGATCTTGCCGCGCTCCGGGCGCAGCAGCCCGATCAGCGACTTCAAGAACACGGACTTACCCGTACCGGAGGGGCCGAGCAGAACGCTCACCTCACCCGGCGGCAAGTCGAAAGTGACGTCCTCCCAGATTCGCTGGGGGCCGAAGGACTTGGTCAGTCCTTCAATCTGGATACCAATGCCCACGCGAGATCCTTCCGCCAATATTCGTCACGCCACACGCCTCACCGCTTGTGGCTTGAGTCACTGTAGCCTACCGCTCCTGGCCAAAACAGGAGTCTGGGGTCGATTGTGACCCATCGAGAACACGACTGTGGGGCCGACCCGTTTTGCTGGATCGACCCCACAGTGTGATATTGCCGGCTCGCCGGCGTGTGATATTGCCGGCACGCCGGCACGGTGCTACTTGACGGTGACCGTCGCGCCCGCGGCCTCGAGCTTGGCCTTGGCGTCGTCGGCGGCAGCCTTGTCGACCTTCTCGAGCAGCGGCTTGGGAGCGCCGTCGACGAGGTCCTTGGCCTCCTTGAGGCCCAGGCCCGAGACGATCTCGCGGACGACCTTGATGACGCCGATCTTCTTGTCGCCGGCACCCTCGAGGATGACGTCGAACTCAGACTGCTCCTCGGCGGCCTCGGCGGGCGCACCACCGGCGGCGGGGCCGGCGGCCGCGACGGCGACCGGGGCAGCGGCGGTGACCTCGAAGGTCTCCTCGAACTTCTTGACGAACTCGGAGAGCTCCAGCAGCGTCAATTCCTTGAACGCGTCGAGCAGCTCGTCGGTGGACAGCTTGGCCATGAGTGGTCCTTTCTGATTCTTACTTTCAATGCGATTTGTGGAGTGTTACCGGCGGTCAGCGCCGGTGCGGCTCCACAAACCGCGGGGATGGTGGGTGGTTATGCGGCTTCTTCGCCTTCGCCGGCCTTCTTCTCTTGCAGAGCGGCGGCCAGCCGTGCGACCTGCGACGCCGGGGCGTTGAACAGACCGGCGGCCTTGGACAGGTTCGCCTTCATCGCGCCGGCCATCTTGGCCAGCAGCACCTCGCGCGACTCCAGGTCGGCGATGCGCTCGACCTCGGACACGCTCAGCGGGCGGCCGTCCATGTAGCCGCCCTTGATGACGAGGGCCTTGTTGTCCTTGGCGAACTTCTTGATCGCCTTGGCGGCGTCGACGGCCTCGCCCTTGACGAACGCGATCGCGGTGGGGCCGACGAACAACTCGTCGAGCCCCTCGATGCCCGCCTCCGCCGCGGCACGCTTGACCAGCGTGTTCTTGGCGACTGTGTAGGTGGCGGAATCACCGAGCGAACGGCGCAGGTCCTTGAGGTTGGCCACCGTCAGCCCGCGGTACTCGGTGACGAGCGTCGCCGAGGCCTCCTTGAACTGCTCGGCGATGTCGGCAACCGCGGTGGCCTTGTCAGCCTTGGCCATGCATGCCTCCTCGTGGATGGGAACCGTGGGCCGAGTAAGGGTTGCGGGGCCGGAAACGACGAACGCCCCGACGCAGACAGGTCGGGGCGCGCAATAGCTGTAGCCTCGTCCTCCTGCGTGGGCCGCCCGGGTGGTCCGGGACCTTCAACCGATTGCTCGGTGACCGACGGTCTTCGGTGGAACGCGGTCAAGAATAGCCGACCACCTGCTCATCAGCCAAAACGCACCCCATCCCCGCGACGCGCGCACCTTCCCCACTTTTTGCGCGACCGTGCGCGTCTGCCCACGACACACCGCGATTTTCCAGCAGCTCGCGCACCCTCGCCCGGTCGCGAGCGTGCACAAAGCGCCTAAACCCCCGCCACCGCGACGACCACCAGCCCGAACACCACCACAAGTAAGGCCACTCGCCGCCAGTGCAGCCGGTCCCACTGCCGCGCCAGCCCGCGGTCGACATCGGCGCCGGAGGACCAGCGCCCGATGCGGTTGTTGATCGGCACCATCAGTGCCACGGTCGCCACCACTGCCAGCGCCATGGTCAGGGCCGCGGTGATGAACAGCCAATCCGTCCGCAACAGCACGGCCGCCGCGATCAGAACCACGAGCGCCGCGGCGTACCAGAACGGCATCACCGTTCCCAGTACCCGCCCGCTGTCGCTGCGGGCCTGTGCGAACGCTTCGTCGGGCAGCCGGCCCAGCATCGGGTTAAGGAACACTGCGACCGCGAGTTCGACCCCGACCAACGGTCCGACGATCAGCAGGGCCAGCACGTGAACAATTGCGTCCATACCTCGACCGTGCCCATCACGCTGACACAAAACAAGGTACTGACACATTTGGCAGCTTGAGAGGACCGGCATCACCGAGCGCATGCTCATGGGCCATCTGCACGAGTTGGTCGCCGACGGCATCATCGACCGCCACGATGCCCGCACCGTGCCCCCGTGTGTGCACTACTCGATCTCGGAATACGGCATAACGCTTGCTCCGGTGTTGCAGAGCCTGCGCGACTGGGGCCGAAACCACATGGCCCGCAAACACTCCCGGCAGGCACAAGAGGACTCGCACCCGGTTTAGGTCAGCCGTCCCCCGTGTGCTCCCACAGCAGGGCGGCCGCACCGACCAGGCCGGCGTCGCCGCCGAGTTCGGCCGGCACCACTTCGATGCCACGGATGAAGTCCAGCCCGGCGTGGGACGCGAGCGCCTCCCGGACGGGGTCGAACAGCAACGCCCCGGACTTGGCCACGCCACCGCCGATCACGACCCGGTCCAGGTCGCAGACCGCGCCGACCGACGCGATCATCGCACCCACAGCCACCGCACCGCGACGAAATGCGCTCAGCGCCACCGCATCTCCGGCATTGGCGGCATCGGCCAGCTCCTTGGCGTCGGCATGGGCAGGGCCCACCCACCCGTGCTCGCGGGCCCACTGCGCCATGCGCGGGCCACCGGCGATGGTCTCGACGCAGCCGCGCCCGCCACACGTGCACGGTGCGCCGTCCGGATCGACGACGATGTGCCCGACGTGCCCCGCGTTGCCGGTCCGGCCGTCGTAGGGGGCGCCGTCGAGCACCAGCCCGCCGCCGACACCGGTCGAGACCACCATTCCGAGCAGGAAGTCGGCGCCGCGGCCGGCGCCGCGCCAATGCTCCCCCATCGCCATGCACAAACCGTCGCCGGCGAGTCGCACCGGTGCGCCGACGGTCATCGCCACCCGCTCGACGATCGGAAACCGTTGCCAGGAGCCGATGTTGATCGGACTGACGGTGCCCGCCGACAGATCGATCGGTCCGGCCGAGGCGATCCCGGCGCCGCGGACCCGTCCGCCCGCGGTGGCCAAGGCCTCGGTGAGCAGCGAATCCGTCACGGCCCAGATCGTTTCCGCATCACCGTCCGGTGTCGGCAATGTGGCTCTGTGCACCAGCGTGCCCGCATCGTCGACGAGACCGACGGCGATCTTCGTGCCGCCGATGTCGAGCGCGAGAACGAGGTCGGTCATCAGTGCCGATGGGTGTTGTCGGGTTGCCGGGGATCGCCGGGATGTTCGTAGCCGGGGGCGAGCTCGACGACCGCCGCACACCGGGCGTCCAGCCAGAGCCGGAAGGCCCGGCGCCGTGCGGCGGCACACAGATGCGCGGCGGCCGAAGCTGTATCGCTGAAGCGCAACGGGTTCCGGTCCCGGTACGACGCCACCTCGTCGTCGGTTACGTCGATACCGGCCGTCACCTCGGCGAACACCGCGCGGGCCAGCGGGTCGGCGAGCACCGATGCAGCCACACTGCCGATCTCCATCCGCACGGTCATGTCCGGCAGCACTTCGGCCTCGGCCGGCGTGTCATCGACGTTCAATCCGCGTGCCGCGGCCTCGGTCGTCACGACGCGCTCGGCAACCAAGAGCTGGGTCAGCCAACGCCGCAGCTGTCGACCTTCGCTGGTGCCCGGGCGCGGCAGCGAGGAGGCGATCCGCGAGGCGCGCAGGCAGGCTTCGCGCGCATCGACCTCGTCGAGTGACACCGGCACACCGTCCACTGTCGCCGCGACGCCGGACCACGCGGACTCGCTCACCGCACCGTCACCTTCACCGCGGGTGAATAGACGAGGCGTCCGGCGGCGGCCAATCGGATGAGCGCCCACCACTCCCCCGGTTCGACCCATTCCGGCGGGGCGACGTCGAAGTCGATCTCGGCCGTGCCCCGAGCGGTCAGCTCGACGCCGGATGCCGCCGGGCCCAACCACTCCCATGTACCCCACGGGCTGATCAGGTGCGCTTCGACCGCAACGTCTGCCCACGCGTCGGTGCCGACGGTGACCCCGACACGGGCCGTGTCACCGGCCACCACGTCGACCGGCTTCGGTCCAGCGACGAGGCGCAACAAGGCGTCGTCCGAAGGCGCGTCGACCGCGACGACACATACGTCCTCGACCACCTGGCGCCACGACGGCGGGATCGAGACGTGTGCACCGGTCAACGCGAGTTCGGCGCGTATGGGATACAGCCCGGGTGACACGGCATTCGACGGGGTCACGCTCACGGTGGTGTCCAGGTATTCGCCGGGCGGCAGCATGAACGGCAACACATCGGGTTCTGCCGCCCAGCCATCCGGACACAGCAGCCGTACCCGGCCATGCAGAATCTCGTCGCAACAATCGCTGGCCACAGTGAGACGTAGCTGCAGCGGGGAATCCGATGCCACCACGTGTTGCGGGTGCAGATGGGCGACGGCGGGCAGGCCGCCAAGCGGGGCCGGACCACGGTTGTGCAGCCAGTACCTGGCATACAGCGGCTGGGCCTGCTCCGCCTCTGGTGCGAGGGCGACATGATCGGCCTGTAGAACCTCCGGCAGATTGAACCGGGCCAGAACGGTGGCGACCTCGAAACCGTGCAACGACAGGCCTTCGGGCGTCACCTCTCGCACCCGCGGTTGCTCGAGCAGATCCACCCGGACCGCGGCGGACACCCGGCGCAAACCCGAAGTGACGGTGACTTCGGTTGTGCTCCCGGTGGTTTCGGCCAGCCTCATCGCGACACCGTCAGCGGGGTGGACCGGCCGCGCACTACCGCTCGCCAGTGGGTTGCCCGCGGCCTTCAGCGCTGCCAGCCGCACCGAGCCCGCCGGCTGGATCTCCAACAGCGAACCCGACGGCGGCAAACCGCCCACCGTTCCCCACTTCTCCGTCACCGCCACGAGCGGATTCGATAACTCGGTGCTGCGAGCCGGGACACCGGCCCGGCGCCAGTCACCGTCCTCGCAGACCAGCGCGTAGTCGAACGTGTGTGTCCAGTGCTGCAGTTGGAAGTTGGACCCGTCCGGTGCGGTGCGCCGCGGCGGATCGATCCACGTGCCCGAGGGCCAACCGGTACATGACCGCATCAACGAAAGGTTCAGCGTTCCATCGGATTCGACGGCAAAGCCGGGCACACCGCGGTTGAGCAGCGCAACCGTCCGGTCTTCGAACGGTTCCATCTCGGCCGGCGCCGCCTGCTCGACGACGATCTCCCAACCGCGCAAGTCGTCGACAACCCCCTGCACCACATGGTCCAGCGCAGACCCGGCCAGAATCAGCACCGGCAGCGCCCGCACATCGCGCAGATCCGCGCTCGGCACCCACGCGTCTTCCAGGCGGCAGGCCGCCGGTACCCATACCCTGGCCGCGCCGGTCGCGTCGAGCTGTCGCCTCATCTCCTCGGCGTACGACGAATCGACGGCGTCGAGAACGGTTGCGGTGAAGCCGTTCTGGTCTGGGCCACCAAGTGCGATCCGCACGTCGGGAAGGTTCGAGTCGACGGTGAGATCGCCGTAGCGCGGCCTGTCGGAGCCGCTGCACGTCGCGGTGACGCCGGCGCGCGCGAGCGCGACCATCAACGGTCGCGCCACCGCGGAGTCGCTTTGGGTCGGTGTGATCACCTCGGCAACCGAGACCGCCCGACACGCCGTGCCGACCCGGACCCGCATCGTCGACGACAGCCCGAACCAGCCGTATGCGGGGTTGTCCAGCGTCCACGGATGCGTCGCGACGTCGAGCGCTGTGTCCCGGCCGCGTTCGTGCAGCAGCGCGAACCCGCGTCCGATCACCGCGTCACCGACCTCGCTGACCGGCATCGCCCCGGGCACCGGGCATGGCCAGCGCAGCCGCAAAAGCCGGTCGGCGCCGGTGAACTCGTTGATCGTGGTCCGGCAGTCGACGCGCGCCACGCCGTGCCACAGCGTCAGAATCTGCGTATAGCGCAATACACCACCGATGGCACCGTCGACGACCAGGCGGTCTCCGAGCGCTCCGCGATAAGCCTGCACCGTGGCGGGCGATGACGAAGAGCCGATCATCGGGCCCTTCGGCAGGAGGTGCCATGGCCCCTCGCCCGCTTCGGGATGCGCGGGATACTCGTCGTACACCACCAACTCGTTGCCGACCTGGCCGGGAGCGATCAAGGACCGGCCCGAACCACATTCGACCAACGACTCGACCGCACCGCCCCGTGACGGATCGACCCGCAGCCGGTAATAGTCGTTGCCGATCTCGTTCCCGCTCACCGGTTTCCAGCCCGCCGCCGAGCCGTCCGACCGCTCGATTCGGTAGGACTGCCACCCCATCGAAGGCACGTCACCGGCGAGCCAGGTGACCGTTCGTCCGCCGTGCTCGACGTGAGCGGGTATCTCCTCACCCGCGGAACCGACAACCCGCACCGCTCCGGCAGCCTGCGGGATGCGGGCGGTGACGACGTCGGTGCGCTTGTGCGCGACGGGATTCCACACGACGACCGATTCGTCGACCGCCCCGGACAACACGGCCAGCGCATGGTCGCGGGCGGTCCTGCCCAGCTCCCATGCGTCTCGCCAGCTTGTCAGCAGGTCGAGGTACACCTGGTCGGATTCCGAGCCGGTGATCGCATCGTGGTGCGCACCATAGGCCAATTGGACCCACGCCTTGGCCAGCGCGGCCTGCGGGTACGTCGCACCAACGAGAAGCCCGGCGAAGACCGCGAACTTCTCGGCGTCGAGGACGACGTCTTCGGCCGCCCGGTTGGCCTGCTTGGTGTCGATGTAGGAGACGTCTTTGCCGGTGTAGATCGGGTTCATGTCCCGGGTCTGCGGCGACGCCTCGACACCGTGCTCGGCCAGTTCGGCGCGGACCGCGGCGAAGAACTCCTTGGGCACCGCACAGACGAACCGCGGCCAGGTGTATCGGGCGTTCCAGTCCCGGTGAATCTCGGTGACCCACTTGTTCGGTGGTGTGTAATCGGTGCCGACCGGTAGGAGGACGTTGCGAGTCAACGCCACCTTCTTCAGCGACGTGAACAGTCCATAGGTCTCGGCTTCGGCCGCCTCCAACGTCGGTGCCGAATCCATCCACCAGCCGGCCGCGTAGTGCGCGGGCATGTAGTGCGTCAGCAGTCCGCGCCCGGACGGGGAGAGCCACTCGAATTCGCTGCTGAACTGCATGCGCTCCGGGTCGCCGCCGCCGGCCATCGGGCCCCACTGATGGTGTGGGCCACGGGCCCACGAACTCGACGTCAGCCCGGCATCGGCGGCCATACCCGGAAACTGCGGGTCATGGCCGAACGCGTCGAGCTGCCAGGCCGTGGCCGGGTCGGCGCCGAGCACATCGCGCTGAAACCCGATGCCGTGCACGAAATTCCGGATCGTGGTCTCGGGACCGGTGAGGTTGGTGTTCGGCTCGTTGTACGTTCCGCCCATGATCTCGACGCGGCCCTCGGCGACGAAGCGGCGCAGATCGTCGCGATCCTCGGGGTGGGTGTCCCAGAACGGTTTGAGGTAGTCGACCTCGGCCAACACGAACTTGTATTCCGGTTCCCGGCGGGCCATTTCGAGATGGGCGCTGACCAGATCGAAGCCGTTGGTCTGCCGGCACCGGCCCGGCGGGTCCTCGCTCCACAGACTGGTGTACGCCGCCTGGGTGTTCCACCACACCGGGTCGTAGTGGAAGTGGCTGATCATGTACATCGTCCAGCCGGGTTCGGCGACGGTGAACACGAACGGTGTGATGCAGTCACCCGTGACAACCCGCGCCCGCCGCTGCTCACCGGGAACGGCGTCGGTGACCATGACCGCCACCTCGACGCTGCCGTCCCCGGCCGCCGCTTGCGCGTGGCCCACCAGCCCGTCACCGTCGACCCGCACCTCGCCCGTGCCATCGGTATAGGTGACCCGCACGATCTGCGACGGCGCGTCCGCGGGCCCGACGAACAGATCCGTCGACTCCGCCGAAATGACCCGCACAGCCAAACCCTACGTGCGGTCACCCCCGCATCGCGGTGGAAATCAGGCTCGGGAGATGTCGACGACGAGGGCGCGGTGATCCGAGATGGGAAGCGATGGCGCGCAGCACCGCTCCACCCGCAGGCCGGGGTCGTCGGTGACGATGTGGTCGAGTTGGCGGTCGGGCCCTTCGGCCGGAAACGTGGCCGCCGAGCCGAGCGGTCGCAGCCGGGTCCAGCGATGGATCGTTGGCGGCACCATGTTCAGATCGCCCATCAGCACTCGCGGCGACGGGAAGCCACGCAGGTCGCGCAGCAATCGGCGCAATTGCATCCGATTCCACCCCGGCACAAACGACAGATGCGTGTTGGCGACGGTCAGCGGTCCCAGCGCAGTGTTCAATTGGCCGACCACCGCCGCCCGAGGCTCCTCGTTGACGATTTGCACCCGATTCGGTCCCGGCAGATACATCGGAAACGGCACCGGGATCCGCGGTAGGCGCAGGACCTGCCACGACTCGGCGGGAAACCGCGACAGCAGCGCGATGCCGTAGGCGGCGGTTCCTGGCTGCTCGTCGCCGGTGGCCGCCATCCAGGTGGCTCCGGGCGTGCCGGAGATCGCCGCCACGAACCGGTGGCTCACCGCGCCCATCGCTTCGGCGGCGACCGCGGTCAGGTCGGCCATCCCCGACCGCGGCTGGTCGAGGTCGACTTCCTGCAGCGCCAGGATGTCGGCGTCGAGATCCCGGACGGCCTCCACGAGGCGGTCTCGGTGGACGAGCCCGTCGTGCACGCTGCGTCCGTGCAAGATGTTGAAGGTGGCCATCCGCATCTGCATGGGTACTAGCTACCCACAATGGCTGCCAGCCGATCAGTCGGCCCCAGGAGAGTAGTGCCCCAGAGAAACGATGATCTGCGCGACGCACTCAAACGTGCGGCGTCGGCGTTGCGCGCACAGGGCCCCGATTTCGCGCTGGGTGGCAGCTACGCGCTCTGGGTGTTCGGGGGCCCAGAACCCGTGCACGACGTCGATTTCGTGGTCGCCGAGCCCGACACCGAGAAGGCCGCGGCGACGCTGGAGGAGGCGGGTTTCCGGGTCGAGCGCACGCCGGAGGACTGGTTGTTCAAGGCGTGCGTCGAAGACGACTTCGTCATCGACGTCCTGCACCGGCTCAACGGCGTTCCGGTCGACAAGGAGAGCATCCTGGCGGCCGAGGAGTACGACGTGCTCGCGGTCCGGATGCGTGTGCTGGCGCCGACCGAGGTCATGCGCGAGAAGCTGAACTCCCTCAACGAACACCATTGCGACTTCGCCGCACTGCTGCCCGCGGTGCGTGCGGTCCGCGAACAGCTGGACTGGGAGCAACTGCGCGTCGAGACCGCCGACAACCCGTTCGCCTCGGCGTTTCTGATGCTGGCCGACCGCCTGGGGCTCACCGGCTGACGCTTCGTCGCAGACGCTTCCAGACCGCCTCCGCCGCCTGTATCACCTCCGGCGGTGAGAGCACTCGGAAATCGCATCCGACCGCCGCGAAGTAGAGCACCATGCGTTCGGGGTCGTCGGCGCCGGCCGTGACGAGGCATGCGTCCGGTCCGTCAGGCTCGATCATTGCCGATGACGGTGAGAAGTGCTGTGCGACAACGCTTTCCGGTGCGCTGAAGTGGACGCGCGCGACGTATCGGTACGGTGAGCTGCTGATCGATCGCCGCACGTAGGCCGCCGCGTCGGGCGCCTCGCGCGGCACGAAGGTGCTGCCCTGCGCGCGCACGTCGTTCATCCGGTCCAGTCGCAGGCTGCGCCAATCCTGCTTGTCGCGGTCGTAGGCCAGCAGATACCAGCGCCGCCCGGTGGTGACCAACTGATAGGGCTCGATCCGACGCTGGGTGGCATTGCCGCGGATGTCGACGTAGCCGGTCGCCACGTGCTCGTGGTCGCGGCAGGCCCGCGCCAGGGTCATCAAGACGTCGGGTTCGACCGGCGTATCGGAGGTCGGGGCCATCAGCGTGACGGTCGATTCGTGCACCGCGGCCACCTGCGACCGGAGCTTGGACGGCATCACCTGATCGAGCTTGGTCAGCGCCCGCAGCGCCGATTCGCCGACGCCCGCCACCGTTCCGCCGGCGGCCAGGCGCAGGCATACCGCCATTGCGACGGCCTCGTCGGGGTCGAGCAGCAACGGCGGCAACGCCGCACCGGCGCCGAGTTGATATCCGCCGCCGTGGCCCTTGCTGGCGTGGACGGGATAGCCGAGGTCGCGGAGCCGTTCGATGTCGCGACGCACGCTGCGGGTGGTCACCGCCAACCGCTCGGCGAGCTCCTCACCCGTCCACACCCGCCGCGACTGCAGCAGGCCCAAGAGCTGCAGTATCCGGCTCGTCGTCTCCGACATGAACGCAGCCTGCCTCATTCAGAGGACTGAAACTGTCCTATAACCCTGTCAGAGTGATCCTATGCCGACGAGGATCTCCCACGAGCTGGCCGAACAGGCCGACTTCCACTGGACCAACTTCCTGCGACCCCGGTTCGAGGGGCTCACCGACGACGAATACTTCTGGCAGCCGGTCCCCGACTGCTGGACCGTGCACCCGGACGGGTCGATCGACTTCGACTACCCCGAACCGCTCCCACCACCGTTCACGACCATCGCCTGGCGCCTCGCACACGTGATCGTCGGCGTGTTCGCGATGCGCAACCACGGCCATTTCGGCGCCCCGTCCGCCGACTACCAGTCCTGGCTGTACGCCACCGACGCCGCGACGGCGCTGCGGCAGCTCGACGAGCAGTTCCAAACCTGGATCGACGGTGTGCGCGGGCTGTCCGACGAAGACCTGAACCGACCGTGCGGTCCGGCAGAAGGTCCGTACGCCGAGTATCCGATCATCGCGCTCGTCCTCCACATCAATCGCGAGTTCATCCACCATGGCGCCGAAATCGCTTGTATCCGAGACCTGTACGTTCACACCGATCGAAAGGGAAATTAGCCATGCCAGGAATGCCGCCGCCCGCCGCAAACCAACGCCAGACGCTGGTGCACTTCCTCGCCTTCCAGCAGAACGCGTTCTTCTCGGTGGCATACGGACTGACAGACGAGCAGGCACGGTCGACGCCGTCGGTCAGCACGCTGTCGATCGGCGGTTTGGTGAAACATGCCGCCGGTGTGCAAAAGGGCTGGACGGAGCGGATCCTCGCGGCGCCGCACTTCCCGCCGAAGGACGACCGTCCGATGGACGAGATCATGGCCGAGTACGCCGACCAGTACGTGATGCGCGACGACGAGACACTCGTCGGCCTGCTCGACACGCTGCGGGCACAGAACGAGTTGACGCTGCAGGTCCTTCGTGAAGCCGATTTGTCGGCACCGGTTCCCATTCCGCACGAGGTGCCATGGTTTCCGCACGACATCGACCACTGGGACGTGCGCTGGGTCGCGCTGCACCTCATCGAGGAGCTGTCCCGACACGCCGGCCACGCCGACATCATCCGCGAATCGATCGACGGCGCAACGATGTACGAGCTGATGGCCGCCAATGAGGAGTGGCCGGAGACCGACTTCGTCAAGCGGTGGCGTCCCGCCGTGGCGTCATAGCTCATCGCCGCGCAGCCGGTTCCAGAAACTGTCGGACTCGTCGTCGGTCGCGAGCGCGGCGGCCTCCTCGCGCAGCGCCATCACACGCTGGTGGATGTAGTGCTCGGTGGAGCGCGGCATCGCGCCGGGGCCGTAGTGGCCGCGTCGGAGCCGACGGACGCGGCCACGCCGGACCTCCCACCGCAGCGCGTCGGACACCGTTTTGGAGGGCCGCCCGTCGACCGTGAAGAAGTGGTGGTCGAGTAACCGGATCAACGCGTCGACGCTGGTCGCCCCGTGCACCGCGAGATACATCGTCAACACGTGACGTAGCTCGGTGCCGCGCAACACTTTCCGTCGCGTCATACCTCGACGGTGGCATCGGCCACCGACACAAAACCGCCGTCGTGGCCGGCCCTGTGGATAACCAGCGCCCTGCGGGAGTATGTGCCTCTCTGCCAGCCTCGGAGCGACAATGTCGCTCATCTACTATCGGCCGTCATCATTTCAGCGACAAAGTCGCTCAGAGGCTGGCAGAGAAACAGGTGTACCCCGCCTAGCGCAGCACCTGGCTGACGGCGTGCTCGACGACCGCGTCCAGGTCGGTCCCCAGCCTGCCCGCCAGCCACTGTTGCGCCAGCTCGGCCATCGCACCGGTGTACATCGCCGCGCCCACCTGGGCGGCCACCGAGTCGGTGTCCGGCTGCAGCCGCCAGGCCTCGGTGAGCACGCCTTCGCGCAACAAATCCTGTGTCGCCGCACGCCGAGCCGCCAGCACCGGATTCGATCGCGCATCGGTGAACAACACGCGCCCGCGTCGCGGATCCTCGGAGCTGAACCCGAGCACCGCGGCGATCCCCGCGCGCGTCCTGGACCGCAGCGATTCGCCGGCCTGCGACATGGCCCCTTCAATCGCATCGGTCAGTTGGGCGCTCACCTCGTCGTAGACGGCCCCGAGGAGGTCATCGATATCGGCGAAGCTCTCGTAGAAATACCGCGTGTTCAGCCCGCATTCGCGGCACACCGACCGCACCGACACGGCGGTCTCGCCGCCATCGCCGAACAGCCGGAAGGCGGCGTCGATCAGCTGTGCTCGGCGCTCGGCGCGGCGGTCCGTCAGCGGCACGCCCGCCCATCGGGTCGGACTGGACACCATCCCAGCCTAGGCGGCATCGCGCCAACTCTGGTCACATACGTGACCAAAATGTATTCTGGCTACAGCCGTGACCAGAGTTTGGATTTAGGAGCCGACGTGATTCTGCTGCCGCACCAGTTCCTCGGAGAGGCCCTCAACCAGCGTTTCGACAAGGACATCCGGCGCAACTACTTCCGCGGTATGGAGTTCGCCGCGCCGGTGGGCGATCCGGGCTGGTTCGGCCCCGGCAGCGCGGTCTGGCATGTGCACTCGCACATGCAGGCGCTGATCTTCGGCCTGCAGTGCGCGGCGTTCATGGAGCGGCTCGATCCGTCGATCTACTGGATGGGCATGCACCACTCACGGCTGGTCAAGCGCGACCCGAAAACAGGGGTCGCCGTTCCCGAGATCGACCCCAGGGGCGCGGCGGTACGTCTGGGCCACTCGATCGCGTTCTTCATCGGCACCGCCTACGGCTCAACCGAGACGGCCGAGCGCCTGGCGAAGGCCGTCCGCTCGATGCACCACACCATCAAAGGCACGCGTCCTGACGGCGCCCGCTACGACGCCGACGACCCGGACTGGTTGCGGTGGAACTACGCCACCGTGGTGTGGGGCCTGGCGACCGCGCACGAGCTCTACCATCCGAACCCGTTGCGAGGCAACAAGATCGACCGCTACTACCGAGAGTTCGTGCGGGTCGGCCACGCACTGGGCGGCACCGACCTGCCCGAGACCAAGGCCGAGGTCGCCGACTGCCTCGAGTCCTACCTACCGCGGTTGGCCGTCACGCACGGCACGGCGCTCGCCACAGGACCGGGCCTGCCGCTGGCGCAGAGCGCGATCAACTGGGCCATCCGCGACACGATGCCGCGCTGGGCCAAGCAATTGATCCAGCACAAGGACCCCAACATCCTCGAGCGCACCGCGCGCCGGGCGACCGTCTGGTCGGTGATCAACGGGCTGCACGTCGCGCAGGGCCCGATACCGGAGTTCCGCCAGGCGCAGGCCAGGGTGGCGTCGGGCACCGATGTGCCGCACACCCTGCCGACATACCGGTTGGGCGACGACCAGGTCCTCAGTCGCGACGAGGTCGAGCGCAGTTTCGCCGAGGCATGAAGACCGCCGCGAATTGGCATTCCAGCAGGAAAAGTACGGGTAGCGGCCTGCTGGAATGCAATTTCGGCGCCACAGGGCCCCGCAGAAGGCCGATTGTGAGCCCGTCCACAGGTTTTTACGTGCCACCGCGGATTTTGAGACACTGGCTCCCATGAGTGCCACGCGAAAGACGCAGCACCGCGATGTAGCCAAACTGGATAGGGTCCCCCTGCCGATCGAGGCTGCCCGCGTCGGTGCCACGGGTTGGCAGATCACCCGAACCGGTGCGCGGGTCGTTTCGAAGATCACCGGCCGCGGTTCGCTGCAGCAGAAGATCATCAAGCAGGTCCCGCAGACGTTCGCCGACCTCGGACCCACCTACGTGAAGTTCGGCCAGATCATCGCCTCGAGCCCCGGCGCGTTCGGCGAGCCGCTGTCCAAGGAGTTCCGCAGCCTGCTCGACCGGGTTCCGCCTGCGGACCCCCAAGAGGTGCACAAGCTGTTCGTCGAGGACCTCGGTGACGAACCCGCGAACCTGTTCAAGAGCTTCGACGAGAAGCCGTTCGCATCCGCGTCGATCGCCCAGGTGCACTATGCGACGCTGCACAGCGGAGAAGAGGTCGTCGTCAAGATCCAGCGGCCCGGCATCCGCAGGCGGGTCGCCGCCGATCTGCAGATCCTCAAGCGCGGGGCGCGGCTGGTCGAATTCGCCAAGCTGGGTCAGCGCCTGAGCGCCCAGGATGTCGTCGCCGACTTCGCCGACAACCTGGCCGAGGAACTCGATTTCCGGCTCGAAGCGCAGTCGATGGACGCGTGGGTCGCGCACATGCACGCCTCGCCGCTGGGCAAGAACATCCGTGTGCCCCAGGTGTATTGGGACCTGACCAGTGAACGGGTGCTGACGATGGAACGCATCCAGGGCACCCGTATCGACGACGTGAAAGCCATCCGCGAGAAGGGTTTCGACGGAACCGAACTGGTCAAGGCCCTGCTGTTCAGCGTCTTCGAGGGCGGCCTGCGGCACGGCCTGTTCCACGGCGATCTGCATGCGGGCAACCTCTACGTCGACGACGACGGCAAAATCGTGTTCTTCGACTTCGGCATCATGGGCCGCATCGATCCGCGCACCCGTTGGCTGCTGCGGGAACTGGTGTATGCGCTGCTGGTCAAGAAGGACCACGCCGCGGCAGGCAAGATCGTCGTGCTGATGGGCGCCGTCGGCACCATGAAGCCCGAGGCGCAGGCGGCCAAGGACCTGGAGAAGTTCGCGACACCGCTGACCATGTCGACGCTGGGCGACATGAGCTACGCCGAGATCGGCAAGCAACTGTCGACCCTCGCCGAGGCCTACGACGTCAAGCTGCCGCGCGAACTGGTGCTGATCGGCAAGCAGTTCCTCTACGTCGAGCGCTACATGAAACTGCTCGCGCCGAAGTGGCAGATGATGTCGGATCCGCAGCTGACCGGCTACTTCGCCAACTTCATGGTCGAGGTCAGCCGAGAGCATGACGCGGAACTCGACAGCGAGGTTCGGAACTGAATGCAGGTCCGAACCGGCATCGCCACGTCGAGAGATGCCAAGTCCGGCGATCTCGACATCCATTACGAGGACATGGGCGACCCGAACGATCCCGCGGTGCTGCTCATCATGGGACTCGGCGCGCAGCTTGTCATGTGGCGCAAGGATTTCTGTGAGCGGCTCATCAACCAGGGCCTGCGGGTCATCCGGTTCGACAATCGCGACGTCGGCCTCTCGTCGAAACTGCGCGGGCTGAACACCGACGCACCGCTGGTGCCGCGGATGCTGCGCTCGCTGCTCGGGCTGAGCAGCCCGGCCGCCTACACACTCGAAGACATGTCCGATGATGCGGCCGCCCTGCTGGACCATCTCGAGATCGAGCGCGCCCACATCGTCGGCGCGTCGATGGGCGGGATGATCGCCCAGGTGTTCGCCGCCCGGCACAAACCGCGCACCCAGTCGTTGGCGATCATCTTCTCGAGCAACAACCAAGCGCTGCTGCCGCCACCCGGTCCGCGGCAGCTGCTCGCCATTCTGCGCCGGCCCAGGGGCAACACGCGCGAGGCGGTCATCGAGAACGCCATCAGGGTCAGCAGGACCATCGGCAGCCCGGGTTTCCCCGCGTCCGAGGATCGGCTGCGCGCCGACGCGATCGAGGACTATGACCGCTGCTACTACCCGGCCGGGATCGGCAGGCATTTCGCAGCGATCCTAGGCAGCGGCAGCCTGTTGCCCTACGACCGCGAGATCACGGCGCCCACATTGGTGCTGCACGGCAAGGCCGACAAATTGATGCGACCGTCCGGCGGGCGAGCGATCGCCAAAGCCATCGAGAACGCCCGGCTGGTGCTGTTCGACGGCATGGGTCACGAACTGCCCGAACCGCTGTGGGATGACATCATCGGTGAACTGAAAGCCATTTTCGCCGCGACTTTTTGACGTCGGCGCAAGCGTTCCACGATTGGCCTGCCGGCACGGCTGCGCGTACATTCGTGCCGAGTGCTTCGGGCTTGAACTGTCACAGGCGACGCGAGCTCTGATTCCGCCCAGAAAGGCACCATCGTGGCCGCAACACGCAACTTGACACCGCACTTCGCCGACGTGCAGGCGCACTACGACCTCTCGGACGAGTTCTTCCGGCTGTGGCTGGATCCGACACAGACCTACAGCTGCGCCTATTTCGAGCGCGAGGACATGACGCTCGAGGAAGCTCAGCGCGCCAAAGTCGACCTCGCGTTGGGCAAATTGGGCCTCGAGCCGGGGATGACACTGCTCGACGTCGGCTGCGGCTGGGGGTCGACGATGATGAGGGCCCTCGAGAAGTACGACGTCAACGTCGTCGGACTCACCTTGAGCGAGAACCAGCACGCCTATGTCGAGAAGGTCTTCGCGGCGTCCGACAGCCCGAGGTCCAAGCGGGTGCTGCTTCAAGGCTGGGAACAGTTCGACGAACCTGTTGACCGAATCGTGTCGATCGGCGCATTCGAGCACTTCGGCAGGGACCGATGGGATGACTTCTTCGCCATGGCTCACCGCGTACTGCCCGACGACGGGGTGATGCTGTTGCACACCATCACCGCGCTCACGCTTCCGCAGATGGCCGAGCGGGGTATGCCGCTGACGTTCTCGGTGGCCCGGTTTGTGAAGTTCATCCTCACCGAGATATTCCCGGGCGGCTATCTGCCGACCATCGAACTGGTCGGCGAGCACGCCGAAAAGGCCGGCTTCGAATTGACCCGGCGCCAGAGCCTGCAGCCTCACTACGCGCGCACCCTCGACTGCTGGACAGCGGCGCTACAAGCCCACGAGGACGAAGCGATCGCCATCCAATCCCGAGAGGTCTACGACCGCTACATGCACTACCTGACCGGCTGCGCGCACGGCTTCCGCGTCGGATACATCGACGTCAACCAGTTCACGCTCCAGAAATAGCCCCGGCCCCCACAAATCGCCGCCCACGTGGCGGCAAGCCGAATTAGGGTCTGGCAAGCGCCGAACGATATGGTGTCGACCAGATCATCGCGTGACGGCGTGCAGGCCCGCGTCACGTCATTGAGAAAGGCCAAGCAGGGGAAATATGTCTGACAACTCAACTGGCACGAAGGACATGCGGCCTCATTTCGAGGACATCCAGGCGCACTACGACCTGTCGGACGACTTCTTCGGCGTGTTCCAGGATCCGACGCGCAAGTACAGCTGCGCATACTTCACCGGCCCGAACGTCACGCTGTCGGAGGCGCAGATAGCCAACGTCGACCAGCACCTCGACAAGCTGGACCTCAAGCCCGGTATGACCCTGCTGGAGGTCGGCTGCGGGTGGGGTCTCACGCTGCAGCGTGCGATGGAGAAGTACGACGTCAACGTGATCGGGCTGACCCTGTCGAAGAACCAGCAGGCCTACTGCAACCAGCTGTTGAGCAAGCTGGACACCAAGCGCACCTATGACGTCCGGCTGGAGGGCTGGGAGCAGTTCCACTCCCCGGTCGACCGCATCGTCTCCATCGAGGCGTTCGAGCACTTCGGGTTCGAGCGCTACGACGACTTCTTCAAGACGTGCTTCGACATCCTGCCCGACGACGGCCGGATGACCATCCAGAGCAGCGTTGGCTATCACCCCTACGACCTGGCGGCACGCGGTAAGAAGCTGACCTTCGAGATGGCCCGCTTCATCAAGTTCATGATCACCGAGATCTTCCCGGGCGGGCGCCTGCCGACGACGCAGATGATGATCGAGCACGGCGAGAAGGCCGGCTTTCAGGTTCCCGAGGCGATCTCGCTGCGCAACCACTACATCAAGACGCTGGGCATCTGGGCCGACCGCCTTGAGCGCAACAAGGACGCCGCGATCGCGGCCGCCGGCGAGGAGAACTACGACCGCTACATGCGCTACCTCAAGGGCTGCCAGTGGTACTTCATCGACGAGGGCATCGACGTCAGCCTGGTCACCTACCTCAAGTCCGGCGCAGCCGCGTAGGGACAGAACGTAGGGAAATACCTGATTCGCCCGGTGTGAGGAATCGCTACCGTTCGACAGATGAGCGGGAGTCGGGAGTCCGCGTGTTACCTGGCGGAGTGGTACCTGCCCGAGTTGAGTGAGCAATCCGTCGAGGATCTCGTCGCGCGTCTTGACGCCGCGGCGGCCGCCGCCACGGGCGAGGGGACGCCCGTCGAGCTGTTGATCACGCTGGCCGTCCCCAGCGACGAGGTGCTCTACGGCGTCTTCGGCGCCGGCTCCCGAGAGGTCGTCTCCCGGACCTGCCTCGCGGCGGGTGCGCCACACCAGCGGCTGTCCGCTCCGGTGGGCACCCGGATTCGGCGCCATAACCGCACATGACGTTGCCGTACTTCGCGCCCTTCCCGGCTCCCGCCAATTAAGCACACCTCTTAGCTGCATATCCCCGGACCTACGACTTCTGCGCTCATACGTCAGCGGATATCCTCAATTTGCTGTCGATGAGGGGTGTGGTTCTGGTGTCCGGCGTAATCGAGCGTCCGGCCGAATTTCGGGCGGTGGGCGATTTCCTGGAATCCGCCGGCAGCGGGCCCTGTGCACTTGTCATCGAGGGCGATGCCGGAGCCGGCAAGACCACCCTGTGGCTGACGGGTATATCGGCGGCCCGCGAACGCGGCTTCCGCGTGCTGACGGCGCGAGCCGGACAGGCGGAGACCACCCTCGCATATGCCGCCGTCGCCGACCTTTTCGGCGACATACCCTCTGAAGTCTTCGCCGACCTGCCGGACCTGCAGTGCCTCGCTGTGGATCGCGTGCTGCTTCGCGCTGACGGCGACGGCCCGCCGACTGACCAGGGAGCGGTGGCGGCCGCCTTCACCGCCGCCGTCGAGCAACTCTGCGGGGACGTGCCGGTGCTCATCGCCCTCGACGACGTGCAGTGGCTGGACCCGTCCAGCCGAGCCGTGGTGGCCTTCGCCGCGCGGCGGTTCAGCGGCCGCGTGGGCATGCTGGTCACCGAACGCACCGAACACGAGGGACCCGGCGCGGCGCATTGGCTGCAGGTGGGCGACGAATCCGGTGTGCGCCGGGTACACGTGGGTCCCTTGAGTCTCGGCGGATTACACGCCCTGATCTCGACGCGGCTCGGCCGGACCTTTCCTCGCCCGACGATGGTCCGGATTGCCGAGATCTCGGGCGGCAACCCGTTCTACGCCCTCGAGCTGGCACGGGCGATCGACGCGGGCGGTTCCCAGTCGGTGTTGCCCGCGACGCTCGCGGAGTTGATGCGCCGACGCATCGGCCGTCTGGAACCCGAGACCCAGGTCCTGCTGCTGGCCGCCGCGTGCGAGGCCGCCCCGACCGTCGACCTGCTGGCGCGGGTCACCCGCGGCACGCGTGATCGCACCGCCGAACTGCTGACCGAAGCCAGAAACAAGGGCATTCTGACCATCGACGGCGACGCCGTGGCGTTTTCGCACCCGCTGTTGGCACGCAGCGTCTACACCGATGCCAAACCGAGTGAGCGACGCGCCATGCACCGGTCACTGGCTGATGCAGTGGTACTCGAAGAGTCGAGAGCCAGGCATATGGCTCTGGCAGCTGCCAGCGCCGACCCGGCCACCTTGGCGGCGCTCGACATCGCGGCCGATACGGCGGTTGCACGCGGCGCGCCTGCCGCGGCCGGCGAATTACTCGAGCTGGCAATCGGTCTCGGCGGTGATACGCCGGCGCGGCGGATTCGCGCGGCTGACCACTACCTGCATGCCGGCGATCTGGAGCGCACGCGTTCACTGCTGGACGGGTTGACAGAGCGCGTAACGGGTGGCGTGCACCGGGCGATGGCGTTGAACTTGTTGGCCAGCATGCACATTCAGCACAACAACTTCACCGATGCCGTCGTTCTCCTGGAACAGGCGCTGGACCATGACGAGGGCGACCGCGAGGTTCGCGTCCGCACGCTGCTGCTCTTGGCATATGCACGGCTCAACGCCGGCGAGTTCGGGGCAGCGCTGCAGAGCGCGGAACGGGCGGCCGCGTACGCGGAAGACGTGGGGATCGCCGACCTCACGAGTCAGGTTCTGGCGGTACGCACCAACATCGCCTGCATGTGCGGTCGCGGTGTCGACTGGGCGGGCATCGGCCGAGCCTTGGCCCTGCAGGATCTGACCAGCGAGGCGCCGATCGCTTTCCGCGCCAGACCCAATCACGCCCTGCTGCTGGCGTTCGCGGGACGGTTGGATGAGGCGATCGATCAGATGGCCTTCGTGCGCCGGCGTTGCGTCGAGCGGGGGGCCGAAACCGATCTGATCTTCGTCGCGGTGTTCAGTGCGCTGATCGAGATCTGGCGAGGAAACTACGAGGAGGCGACCCGCATCGCCGAGGAGACCGTCGAGCGGGCACAACAACTCGGCGGCGAACACATGCAAGTGGTCGCCAAGAGCATCCAGTCCGCGGTCGCGGCGTATGCCGGCAGGCAGGACGAGACCCGGGCCGTCGCGCGGAAGGCGATCGACCTCGCCGAGCGTTGCCGTTCGCCCCGACTAGCGGATTGGGCCTCGGTCAACCTGGCATTCCTCGAGGTGTCGTTGGGAAATTACGAGCAGGCGCTGCAGATATTGCAGCCGTTGGTCGACCGGCTCCCGTTCCTGCCCGGCACGGAAATCATCACCGCGGGCTTCGTCCCCGACGCGGTTGAGGCGTTGGTCGCGCTCGGCCGCGCCTCCGAAGCCCAGCCGATGATCGACGCGCTGGAAGCCAACGGGCACCTGCTGGACAGGCCGTGGATGCTGGCCATGGCCGCACGGTGCCGCAGTCTCTGGCTTGCCGCCCGCGGTGAGGTCGACGATGCGGCCGACATGGCGAGACGCGCGCTGACCCACCACGACCGCCTGCCGATGCCCTTCGAGCGCGCTCGAACCCTGTTGCTGCTCGGCCAGTTACAGCGGCGTCAGCGGCAGAAGGAAGCGTCGCGCACGACCATGACCGAGGCCTTGCGCGTGTTCGAGAGCTTGGGCACTCCGCTGTGGGCGCAGCGGGCGCGCGCCGAACTCGCGCGAGCCGGCGCATCGAGCAACGGACACTTGGGCCTGACGCCGTCGGAGCACCGCGTCGCTGAACTGGCCGCGTCGGGTATGACAACCAAGGACGTGGCCACCGCGCTGTTCATCAGCCCCAAGACGGTCGAGACGAACCTGTCTCGCATCTACCGGAAACTCGGAATCCGATCAAGGGCCGAACTGGGGCGCGTCTTTGGCGAGAACCATTGAGCCTCAGGAGTTTCCTGAGGACTCCCGTCGAACGTAGTTGACCAGAGACGCGTCCGCGTCTCCGGGCTCGAAACCGGCCGACTGGATCTTGGCGAGATCGAGGACGCTGTTAGCCGGCCGAGGCGCAACGAGTTTCGATGTGTCGGCGAAGTACTGCTCGGTCGTGACATCGGTGATCCGGCCCGGGTCGTGACCGGCCAGTTCGAACGTCCGCCTCGCGACGTCGGCCCACGAGCTCACGGGCCCGGAACCGGTGACGTTGTACGTGCCGTATGGCGCCCGTGTGTCGATCAAATACCTTATTGCCCTCGCAATTTCGGAGGTTAACGTCAGGCGGCCGTGTTGATCGTTGACTACTGATGGGTTGACCCCACGGTCGGCGAGCGAGAGCATCGTGCGCACGAAATTGTTCCCGTCTCCGATCACCCATGAGGTCCGGACGATGTAGTGCCGGTCGACCGTTGCCACGACGAGGTCACCGGCGGCCTTGGTCTGGCCGTACACACTCAGTGGTGACACCGGATCGTCCTCGCGGTAGGCCTCGGAGGCGTTGCCGTCGAAGACGTAGTCGCTGGAGATGTGCACCAGCGTGATGTTGTTGTCGGCAGCGGTACGTGCGAGGGCGGCGACACCGGCGACATTGGTGGACCACGCCGACGCACGACCTTCGGGCGTCTCGGCCGCGTCCACACCCGTGAAGGCAGCGGCGTTGATGATCGTCTCGTATTCGCGCCAGCGGCGCGCGGATTCGATACCGGGGGTAGTGAGATCGATATCAGCGCGTTCGGCGAATTCAACGCTGGGAGTGTCGGCGAACACCTCGCGAAGCGCCCGACCCAGTTGACCACCGGCGCCGAGGACCAGAGTCTTGCGTGGCGGGATGGGCTTGACGTCAGCTAGCCTGGGATTTTCACGATCCTTCGCCGACAGCTCCGCGCGTTCCAGTGGGATCGGCCACTCGATGGCGACTGTCTCGTCGGCCAGATTCACCGAGGTGTACTGGGCATCGGGCGAGTAGTGATCGTTCACCAGGTAGATATAGGCGGTGCTGTCCTCCAGGGTCTGGAACGCATTGCCGACACCGTGAGGTACGAAAACCGCTCTGGATGGGTCGATTTCGGTGGTGAAGGTGACGCCGAACGTGGGGCCGTCACGCAGGTCGACCCACGCCCCGAAGATCCGGCCGGTCGCGACGGAGATGAATTTGTCCCACGGCTCGGCATGAATCCCGCGTGTGGTGCCCGCACTCTCGTTGAGCGACACGTTGTTCTGGACCGGCTTGAAATCGGGTAGACCGAGCGCGACCATCTTCTCGCGCTGCCAGTTCTCTTTGAACCATCCACGGTTGTCTCCGTGTACGGGCAGTTCCCACACGACCAGCCCCGGTATGGGAGTCGTGATGGCGCGCAGGGGTTTACCGAACTCAGTCACAAATGGGCCTTCTTCACTGACCCATCCGGGCGTAAAAGCTCTCGGTGGCGTCTTTGGCGGAGGCCCACCAGTCTTCGTGGTCGCGGTACCACTGGATCGTTGCGGTCAGACCTCTTTCGAAGTCCTGGTATTGCGGTTGCCAGCCAAGTTCGTCCCGCAACTTGGTGGAATCGATGGCGTACCGCAAGTCGTGGCCGGTTCGATCGGTGACGTGGTCGTACGCGTCGGCCGGCTGACCCATGAGGGTCAGGATCAACTCGATGACGGTCTTGTTGTCCTTTTCACCATCGGCGCCGATCAGGTATGTCTCGCCGATACGGCCTTTGTCGAGGACGGTCAGCACCGCCGAGGAGTGGTCGTCGGCGTGGATCCAGTCCCGCACGTTGCGGCCCTCGCCGTAGAGCTTGGGACGAATCCCGCGCAGCACGTTGGTGATCTGTCGCGGGATGAACTTCTCCACGTGCTGATAGGGACCGTAGTTGTTGGAGCAGTTCGAGATCGTCGCGGCCACACCGAAGGATCGAACCCAGGCCCGTACCAGCAGATCGCTTCCCGCCTTCGTTGACGAGTACGGAGACGACGGGTTGTACGGTGTCTGCTCGGTGAACCGGCGCGGGTCGTCGAGTTCCAGGTCCCCGTACACCTCGTCGGTCGAAATGTGATGGAAGCGCGTGCCGTGCTTGCGCGCGGCCTCGAGCAAGGTGAAGGTGCCTACGAGGTTGGTGTGCAGGAACGGCTCCGGGTTGTCCAGCGAGTTGTCGTTGTGTGATTCGGCGGCGTAGTGCACGACCGCGTCGGCATCGGCGAACAACTCGTCCACGAGGGGGGCGTCCGCGATGTCGCCGTGCACGAAAGTCATTCGATCTTCGGGTAATCCGGCGAGTGAGGCGCGATTGCCGGCATAGGTGAGTTTGTCGAGCACCGTGACGTGATGGTCGGTGCGGTCGATGACGTACCGCACGAAATTCGAGCCGATGAATCCCGCTCCACCGGTGACGAGAAGTCGCGACATCAGCGTCCTCGCTCCAGGAGATCCAACAGATAGTTGCCATAGCCGGACTTCACCAAAGGCGTGGCACGATCCCGTAATTCGTCGTCGCTGATCCAGCCCTGCCGCCAGGCGATCTCCTCGGGAGCGCCGATCTTCAGCCCGGTGCGCCGTTCCATGGTGCGTACGTACTCGGCGGCGTCGGTCATCTGGTCGAAGGTGCCGGTGTCCAGCCACGCGGTTCCGCGGGGCAGCACGTGCACCTGAAGCCGCTCTCGCTCGAGATAGCAGCGGTTGACGTCGGTGATCTCGTATTCGCCGCGGGCACTGGGCTTCAAGCCCTTTGAGATCTCGACGACGTCGTTATCGTAGAAATACAGGCCCGGCACGACATAGTTGCTCTTGGGACGTTCGGGCTTTTCCTCCAAGGATATGGCCAAGCCCCTGTCGTCGAACTCGATCACGCCGTATGCGGACGGGTCTGCCACCCAGTAGGCGAAGATCGCGCCGCCGTCGATGGTGGTGAAGCGCTTGAGCTGGCTGCCCAGCCCGGGACCGTAGAGCAGGTTGTCGCCGAGCACGAGGGACACGTTGTCGGTGCCGATGAACGTCTCACCGATCGTGAAAGCTTGTGCCAGTCCGTCCGGGGACGGTTGCCGCGCGTATGTGATCGACACGCCGAAGCGCGAGCCGTCACCGAGGAGCCGTTCGAAACCGTCCGCGTCGTGAGGTGTCGTGATCACCAGGATGTCGCGGATGCCGGCCAGCATCAGCGTCGAGAGCGGGTAGTACACCATCGGCTTGTCGTAAACGGGCATCAATTGCTTCGATACACCCAGGGTTATCGGATGCAGACGCGTGCCGCTCCCGCCCGCCAAGATGATGCCCCTCACGCGCCCAATCGTGACACACAGCGAACTGGCGCTCGCGCAGACTGGTCCGGAGGGTGAGCTCGCCGGGTCAGGCCGCCGCCGGTGCCGAGTCCTTCGCGTCTTGCGAGCCGTCGGCGCCCGCGGGGGTCGCGGGATTCTCGGGGCCGTCGGCCGGCTCCGGGTTCTTCGTGAGGTTCTCGGACGGTTCGGCGCCCTCGCCGCCAGTCGTCGCGCCTCCGGGGGTGTTGCCCGGCGAGAAGCTCAGCGACACGCTGCCACCGTTGGCGTCGACCCTGTTCTGGGCCGGGTTGGTGTTCTCCTCCGGATCCTTGCTTTCGTCAAGCTTGTCGACCGCAACGACGGTGCCGTCCGCGTTAACCTGGGCCCCTTCTGAACCGCCCCCCGCGGCGATCTCCGGATCGGTCTGCTCGACCACGGTCTCCTGCTGCTTGTCTGCGTTCTCGACGACCGGTGTCTCGGTACCTTCCGGCTGCGTGAAAACCCCGCCGGTCCCGGTGTTGGTGGCCACCATCTGCCCGTCACCGGCCGGCTCCTGCTTGACGTCACCATTGCCCTGGACCAACGTCAGCTTGCCCGTCGTCGACCCATCGAAATCGTTGCTCATCAACCTCGCCAGTTCGGGCTCGTCGGATTGCTGGGCGTTCGTCAGCGGTGGCGCCGGCACCGGCGTCGTGGGAGAAAGCGGGATCTCCGTTGCCAGCCCGAAATTGGCGAGGAAGTTGTTGATGCCCTGGAAGATAGCCGGAATCAGCTTCAGAACAAGCGTGATCGGATTGAAGAACGGGATCAGCCCGGTCGGGCTGAACTGGCCGAACGGGATGTCGCGGTTGTATCCGGTCTCTTCGATGATCACGCGCAGCGCGGGCTCGATGAGGTCCGCGATCGGTTTGCCGATGAACGGAAGCGAATGCAGCGGCCTCACCAGCGGCAACACCTTCGGCGTGACGGTGTAATAAGTGGTGTCGCCGTACGTTTGAATATCGACGATCCCGGGATAGAGCTCGGGATTCGAAGTGATCTCCCGCCAGGTGTCGACGTCGTAACCGGCGGGGAGTTCACCGGGATCGCTGCCCTCGTTGATCGCCAGGTAGGTGCCGTGGTCGTAGGTGAAACCGAGGATCGAGTTGAGCACCGCCAGCGGATTGAACAGATACTGCGGCCAATCCGCGATGCCCTCCCACCGTATTGCCCAGTCTTCGGTGGGGAAGTCTCTCGGATAGTCAGGCAGTCCGGTGGGAGTGGGTTGACCAGTCGTTACGTCGAGAATCGGGATGTGCCGTAAAAAGGCGAACCGCGACAGGATGCCGCCGTTGGGACGGTTCGGGTTGCCGATGAACACGAACGACACCTGGTCCGCCAGGTCCGGGAACGCGCCGTTGACCATGTTGTACTTCTGGATGGTGGCGACGCGGGCACCCTGAGAGTAGCCGGCAATCACGATGTCGCCCTCATATCCGAGGTTTTGCAGGGCCTGAAGCGCGGCCTCGAGATTGTCGGCGCCCTTACCCACTGATACGTCGAATTTGTCGCATGACAGGTTCGGACACCAGCCGGGCAACGGAATCGGCCAGAACGTTGCGGGATAGTTGATGCCGAGCATGCCTTCGTTCGCGGGATTGCCCGTGTTGTTGGGTGCGCAGTTGGTGTCGTCGGTGCACGGAGTGTCTTGCATGTAGTAATCGCGGAAGTTCTCCCGGTAGTCCCCGACCACGTTCGCGTTCGGTGTTCCGGTGCCCGGCACGATCAGCGCGGTGGCCGCCAGACTCACCGCCGCCATCAAGGCGGTCAGGGCACCGAGCATGGCGGTGCTCAGCAAGCCCAGCAAAGAGAAAACGATGACCCGAATGCACTTACGCATGGGTCAACTTTCACACAGATTCGACGGCTGCCATGCCCAAACAGCGAACTTCGCAGCAGGAGTTCTTCCGATTGACGCCTGTGCGCGGAACGAGTCGGCAACCGGATGGTCGGTGACTCGGACTCGGCTTAACTCGCGTCCCACCAGCCTCAATCACCGCAGGGACAGATCCTGAAGCGCGAAGCTGGACCAGCCCGGCTGCAGACTAGATCTGCGCACTACTGTCCGCAGACCGTCCGCCAGCTACGGCCTCGCCCCGCTCAGCGGCCGCCCGAGGACCCCGGCTCGGGCGCGACCGCGCCCCTCGCCGAGGACTGCCGCAAATCTTTCCTGGGCTCCTACGTTCAGGCCTCGGCGAAGTTGCGCGTCACCGACGGATCGACCGGTATGCCCGGACCGGTCGTGGTCGAGATGACAATCTTCTTGAGGTAACGGCCCTTCGACGACGACGGCTTGGCCCGCAGGATCTCGTCGATCGCGGCGCCATAGTTCTCCGCCAGTGCCTTCTCGTCGAACGAGGCCTTACCGATCACGAAGTGCAGGTTGGCCTGCTTGTCGACCCGGAAATTGATCTTGCCGCCCTTGATGTCGGACACGGCCTTCGCCACGTCTGGCGTCACGGTGCCGGTCTTCGGGTTCGGCATCAAGCCACGCGGGCCGAGGATGCGCGCGATGCGGCCGACCTTGGCCATCTGGTCGGGCGTCGCGATCGCCGCGTCGAAGTCCAGCCAACCGCCCTGGATCCGCTCGATCAGGTCGTCGCTGCCGACGGCGTCGGCGCCCGCGGCCTCCGCGGCCTCGGCCTTGTCACCGACCGCGAACACCACAACGCGGGCGGTCTTACCGGTGCCGTTCGGCAGGTTGACGGTGCCGCGCACCATCTGATCGGCCTTCCGCGGGTCGACGCCCAGCCTGATCGCCACCTCGACGGTCGCGTCCTGCTTCTTCGATCCCGTCTCCTTGGCCAGCTTCGCCGCCTCCAGCGGCGTGTACAGCCGGCTGCGGTCCACCTTCTCGGCGGCTTCGCGGTATGCCTTGCTCGTCTTGCTCATTGGTTTCTCCTAGTTGCTGAGTTGTGGTCTGTGATGAACGCTCTTCGCGTGAGCGCTCATCGCCGGGCCGCAGCTGGCCCTCCCACGAGGATCGGTCGAGCTATTCGACCGTGATCCCCATCGACCGGGCGGTGCCGGCGATGATCTTGGCGGCCTGATCGATGTCGTTGGCGTTCAGGTCATCCTTCTTGGTCTCGGCGATCTCGCGCACCTGATCCCAGGACACCTTGGCGACCTTGGTCTTGTGCGGCTCGCCCGAGCCCTTCTGCACACCGGCGGCCTTCAGCAGCAGCTTGGCCGCGGGCGGTGTCTTGAGATTGAAGGTGAAGCTGCGGTCCTCGTAGACGGTGATCTCCACGGGGATGACGTTGCCGCGCTGGTTCTCCGTCGCGGCGTTGTACGCCTTGCAGAACTCCATGATGTTGACGCCGTGCTGGCCGAGCGCCGGACCGACCGGCGGGGCGGGGTTGGCCTGCCCGGCCTGAATCTGCAGCTTGATCAGCCCGACGACTTTCTTCTTCGGGGCCATGGGTGTGGTGTTTCCTCTCTCGTTACTCAGCGATTTGTGTTCGCTTTCGAGCGCTCAGCGCTCCTCAACGCACGCAGATCGCAGCTAGATCTTGGCGACCTGATTGAAGGTCAGTTCGACAGGTGTTTCGCGACCGAAGATCGACACCAGCACCTTGAGCTTCTGCTGCTCGGCGTTGACCTCGCTGATCGAGGCGGGCAGCGTCGCGAACGGGCCGTCCATGACGGTGACCGACTCGCCAACCTCGAAATCCACCTCGATCGGCGCGCGCTCGATGCCCCCGGCCTCCGCGGCGGTCGCACCTGCGGCGGCGGCGGCCTTCCCGGGCTTCTTCGCCGCGGCGGGCGGCAGCAGGAACTTCACCACGTCGTCCAGCGAAAGCGGCGACGGCCGCGACGTCGCGCCGACGAAGCCCGTCACTCCCGGCGTGTTGCGCACCGCGCCCCACGACTCGTCATTGAGCTCCATGCGCACCAGGATGTAGCCGGGCAGCACTTTGCGATTGACCTGCTTGCGCTGGCCGTTCTTGATCTCGGTGACCTCTTCGGTCGGCACCTCGACCTGGAAGATGTAGTCGCCGACGTCGAGGTTCTGCACGCGGGTCTCGAGGTTGGCCTTCACCTTGTTCTCGTAACCGGCGTAGGAGTGGATGACGTACCAGTCGCCCGGCTTGGTCCGCAGCTCCTTCTTGAGCGCGACCGCCGGATCCTCTTCCTCGGGCTCGGCTTCAGCGGCGGGCGCTTCACCGGCCGCGTCCTCCGTGGTGGCCGCCTCCTCGCTCACGGCATCACCGGCGACGTCGGCGTCCTCGGTCGCCGGGTCGGTGGTCGCGCCGGTCGTCGCCCCCGTCGTCTCGTCGATCAGGTCAACGCTCTCGGCCGAAGGCGTGTCGCCCTCGAAGCTAGTCACTTGTCAGTCCTCTCGAAAGTTCTCATCCGTCGCGCGTACTGGTCAGCCGAACACCAACGAGACCAGCTTGGCAAGGCCGAAGTCGACGCCGCCGATCATCGCCAACATGAAGGCCAGGAACAGCAGCACCACGCCGGTGTAGGTGGCCATCTGCTTGCGGTTCGGCCAGATCACCTTGCGCAGCTCGGCCACGACCTGCTTCAGGTAGTTCCAGACGAACAGGAACGGGTTCCGCGACGGTCCGTCGGCGCGCTTCTTGGCGGCCTTCTTCGCGGTGCCCGACCCGTTCTTGGTGGGTGAGGCTGCGGTGCCGGTGGACAGGTCGACGGCTTCGCTGGCGTCTTCGCCGGCGGCTGCCCGACGGGTCCGCTTGCCCGACGGTCGGGTGGGTCGGGTCACGACGGCGCCGCGGCCGTTCTCGGTGTCGGAGCCGGCATCGTCGTGCTCGTCGCTCACCGCATGCTCCCTTGTCTGGTCATCTGGTCTTGTGGGTCACCTTCCAGTGTCCACACTTGTCGAGTATTCAGTTGAGCAGGGGCGACAGGACTTGAACCTGCAACCTGCGGTTTTGGAGACCGCTGCTCTGCCAGTTGAGCTACGCCCCTTCAGAGTGGCACTGCGAGAGGCCACCCGTTCGGGGCTCACACAATTCGCGCGCTCCCCGATCGGTCGATCTTCAAACCGACGGACAGCGCGCTGGACTGGGAAAACCCCGAGGACCGAGTGTAGCGCGCCACCCGTCCGAGTTACTAATCCACCGGCGAGCCGATCAGCCGACAGACGCCTCGCCGTTCACGGTATCGCCGCCATCGGGATCCTCGGCGGGATCGTGGACGACGGGCTTGCGCACGACCTGTCCGGTCTCCGGATCCCAGCCGGCCGAGATCGAGTTGTCGCCCTCGTGGCCCATCAGCGTGGTGAACGATTCCATCACGAGCTCGCCGTGTTGGTCCACCAGCTTGTTGCGGGTGGTGACGATGTCGGCGCCGAACCGTTCGTCAACGGTCAGGATTTCCATCGTGCCGGTCAGTTCGTCACCGACCTTGATCGGTCGATGGAACTTGAATTTCTGGTCGACCTGCACGATCTGCATGGTCTCGAAGCCGACATCGTTGTGCTGGAAGAAATGCCGCTGGATCATGACCGCGAAGATCGACATGAACGTCGGGGGCGCGATCAGCGCATCGTGGCCCGAGGCCCGGGCTGCCTCCAGGCTGTGGCTCTGCGGATCATGGGCCTTGACGGCGTTCGCGTACTGGCGGATCTGCTCATGTCCCACGACATAGGGCTCGGGGTACTTCCAGACCATTCCCTTGATATCGATTTTGAGTGCCACGGCTACGCCAGCTTCGCGACGGCCACCGCGCGGCCGAAGATCTTCTTGCCCCCGGTGGTGGCCGAGAGCGCGATGGTTACCGATTTCGTCTCGGGTTCAACGGATTTCACGCGTCCGTTGAAGACGATCTCCGCCCCGATGCCGTCGTTGGGCACCGGCACCACAGCGGTGAACCGCACGTTGTACTCGGTGACCGCCGCCGGGTCGCCGACCCACTCGGTGACGTATCCGCCTCCCAGGCCCATGGTGAGCATGCCGTGCGCGATCGCGGTGTCCAGGCCGACCTGCTTGGCGATGTCGTCGTCCCAGTGAATCGGGTTGAGGTCACCCGACACCCCGGCGTAGTTGACGAGGTCCTGCCGCGTCAGCGGAATCACCTTCTCGGGAAGCTCGTCACCCTTCTTCACCGAGGCGAACTCACGCAGTGGCATCTGAAAAACCCTCTTCTCCATCACCCGTCCGACCCGCCAGGGTCGTGAACGTCTCCTGCACCACGTCACCGGCTTGGTTGGTGACGATGTTCTTCAACACGACGATGTCGGTGCCGTGCGCCTGCCGCACGGCGTCCACCTGCACCTCGCAGTAAAGCTTGTCACCCGCGAAGATCGGCTTGTGGTACTTGACGACCTGGTCGACCTGCACGATCTTGGCGTCTTTGATCCCGACGCCTGCGTGCTCGAAAAACGATACCTGCGCCATGTACCCGAGGACGCTCATGAACGTCAGCGGTGCGGGCAGCGCCTTGTGGCCGAGTCCGGTCGCGACGTCCTCATCGAAGAACACGGGATGGTCGTTCTTCACCGCGACCGCGTACTCGCGAACCTTCTCGCGGCCGACGACGTAGTGGTCGGGGTACCGGTATTGCATCCCGACGATCCGCTCGGACAACGACACAGTTGGTGACCTACCTAGCACCCGGGCGACGCCTGCGGGCCGACTCGTCTCAGCGCGATTCCTTATGCGGCTGATGCTTGCCGCAGTTCGGGCAGAACTTCTTGATCTCGAGCCGGTCCGGGTCGTTGCGGCGGTTCTTCTTGGTGATGTAGTTGCGGTGCTTGCACACCTCGCAAGCCAAAGTGATCTTCGGCCGTACGTCGGTACTGGAGGCCACGTTCTTCGTCCTTCGTTTACGCGTTCGATGTTGCCTGTAGCGGTGGGGGGGCTCGATCCCCCGACCTCACGATTATGAGTCGTGCGCTCTAACCAGCTGAGCTACACCGCCCCGGGATCCGGGCGGAGGTCCGCCCGCTCACCGAGCCCCCTAACGGAATCGAACCGTTGACCTTTTCCTTACCATGGAAACGCTCTGCCGACTGAGCTAAGGGGGCCTGCCTGCTTCGGGGTTCGCGCACCGCGGCGCGAGCCTTAAAGAGGGTACAGTCTCGCCGATTGCCGCGCCAAACCGCTGATCACCGCAACCGTTACTGTTCGACTCTAGTCGCCGAATGATAGGACAGAACAGTGACCGAACCCGGCGCAACCCGTGTGGCGGTGTACCTCGACTTCGACAACATTGTGATCTCTCGGTATGACCAGATCCACGGGCGCAACTCGTTCCAGCGCGACAAGGCCGCGGGTTTTCACAAGAACCCGGGCCGGCTGACGCAAGCGACCGTGGACGTCGGCGCGATCATCGACTACGCGTCGTCGTTCGGCACGCTGGTACTGACCAAGGCGTACGCCGACTGGTCGACCGACGTCAACGCCGACTACCGCGATCAGCTCGTCGGACGCGCGGTCGACCTGGTCCAGCTGTTCCCGGCCGCCGCATACAGCAAGAACGGGGCCGACATCCGACTCGCGGTCGACACCGTCGAGGACATGTTCCGGCTGCCCGACCTGACCCACGTCGTCATCGTCGCCGGCGACTCCGACTACATCCCGCTCGCACAGCGGTGCAAACGCCTCGGGCGCTATGTCGTCGGCATCGGCATCACCGGATCGATCAGCCGCTCGCTCACCGCCGCCTGCGACGAATACGTCTCCTACGACGCGCTGCCCGGCGTTCCGGCGGTGAAGTCGGAAGCGCCGAAGCGGCGCCGCACCAAGGCCGACGCCGAACAGGAACCGGAACAGCCCGACCCGCAGGCCGCCGCGACCGCGCTGTTGGAACGGGCGCTGCGCATCGCGCACGGCAAGGACGACTCCGACTGGCTGCACAACTCGGCGGTCAAAGCTCAGATGCGGCGCATGGACCCGTCGTTCTCGGAGAAGTCCCTCGGGTTCAAGTCGTTCAGCGACTTCTTGCGCTCGCACACCGACCTGGTCGAACTCGACGAGAGCAGCACCATCCGCATGGTGCGGCTGCGCGGCCAGGACTGAGCCCCCACATTCGGACCCAGATACGCTGACGGTCATGGCTTCGGATCGGCTCTACTTCCGCCAGTTGTTGTCCGGTCGCGACTTCGCGGCCGGCGACATGATCGCCCAGCAGATGCGCAACTTCGCCTACCTGATCGGCGACCGCGAGACCGGCGACACGGTGATCGTCGACCCCGCCTACGCCGCAGGCGATC
Source organism: Mycobacterium sp. GA-1199 (assembly GCF_001500045.1). GTDB lineage: Bacteria > Actinomycetota > Actinomycetes > Mycobacteriales > Mycobacteriaceae > Mycobacterium. The sequence goes on along the minus strand of NZ_LQIX01000001.1, from coordinate 113,283 downwards.
TCGTCGACACGCTGGAGGCCGACGGCATGCGGCTGTCCGGGGTGCTGGTCACCCACCACCACCCCGACCATGTCGGCGGCTCGATGATGGGGTTCGAACTCAAGGGGCTTGCCCAACTGCTCGAGCGCACGAGCGTGCCCGTGCACGTCAATGCGCTTGAGGCGGACTGGGTTTCGAAGGTCACCGGCATCGCGCGCAGCGAGCTCACCGAGCACCGGCACGGTGACGTCGTCAAGGTCGGCGACCTCGACATCGAACTGCTGCATACGCCCGGCCACACCCCCGGCAGCCAGTGCTTCCTGCTCGACGGGCGGCTCGTCGCCGGCGACACCCTCTTTCTGGAGGGCTGCGGGCGCACCGACTTCCCCGGCGGCAACGTCGACGACATGTTCCGCAGCCTGCAGGCGCTGGCCAAGCTCTCCGGTGACCCGACGGTGTTTCCCGGCCATTGGTACTCGGCCGAGCCCAGCGCCTCCCTGTCGGAGGTGCGCCAGACCAACTACGTCTACCGAGCGAGCAACCTCGATCAGTGGCGCATGTTGATGGGCGGCTGACCTTCGCCGAACCACGCTCCAACGACAATCGCGAACTGCTCACCGGCTACCTCGCCGCCCGTGGTGCCCGTCGGGCGCGCCACCGTCGGGCAACTGCGGCATATTCTTTGCCGATGATTTGGCTTCTGACTTTTTCGCAGGTGTCTACGGCATCACCGGTCAAATCACACGAATTTCTGGACACGAAAGTGCCACGGGGGCAAACTTGTAGACCCTAGCGTCAAATAATCGGGCCGGGGGGCCACCATGAAGAAGCTAGTGCTGTGCTTCGACCGGACTCGTGGCTATCCCGAACCCCAGACGACGACAAATGCGCATCGACTCTTTCGTCTTCTCGACGACGTCCCCGAGCAGCTCACCTGGTATCACCCGGGAGCCACGGCGAGCCTCGGCAGGACGCTGCGGCCCTTCAGGACCGCCGCAGACGATGCTCGCGGTGCCATCGCCGAGGCTTATCGGTTCCTGGTCGACAGCTGGGAACCCGGTGACCCGATTTATCTGTTCGGCGTCGGTCGCGGCGGTTACTGCGCTCAGACCCTGACCCGGTTGCTGTCCACCGTCGGCGTGCTGCCGGAGCTGACGGATTTCGTGCTCGGCGCGTACGCCCTGCCGCGGACCGGCCGCGACCAACAAGACTGGACGCGCGTCACGCAGATCGCCGCTCGACTGGAGCAGCAGCGCGAATTCCCGGTCCCTGTGCGATTTTTGGGCATCTGGGATGCGGTGAGCATCCCGGGCTTGACGCGCCGAACGATGCCGGCGCCGATGCCCAACGTCGAATCCGGCAGACACGCGGTCGCGATCGACGGTCGCCCCGGCGAACGGTTGACGACTTCGGCGTCGGAGCACATCGAGGAAATCTGGTTCCGCGGCGCCCACTGCGACGTCGCCGGAGGGCCGGGGGCGTGCATCCCGTTGGCCGTGATCAGCTTCGACTGGATGCTCGACGGCGCGCTGAGCGCCGGGCTGTCGATTTCCGACGAGCACATGGACACGCTGCCCACACCCGGTCAGTACGACGCGCTCGCCGAAACCGCCCACACCATCTCGCTGCGCAGGCTCCCCGAAAATGCTGCCGTCCACTCCAGTGTCGAGTTGTACCTGCGCGAGCATCCGCAGTATTGGAAGCGTCTACCGAGCCGCGTGACATGGTCGGACCTCGACTGGGCGGCGCGCGGTGAGCGATTGATCCACCCGAGGACGGCCGATCGAGCGATGGCCGACATGGGGCTCGCCGCGTCGTTCGGCGAGCTGATCAGCAATACCGCGGAGTTGAGCCCGGCAACCCGGTCGTGACGAATTGCGCCGGTCCAGATCGTCGGTGACGGGCCTTCCAATCGACGCGCACGCCAAATAGCAAAGGGTGTCAGATCCGCGGCTGCGTGATATACAGCCGTGCGTGGATGCGGATGGGGTTCTGGGCCTCTCGGCCGGCATGTGGACGGCGCTGGCCGCCTGGCTCGCCGTCGTGGTGGGGATCGCCGCCCTGGTTTACGCCTGGCGGCAGTACCAGCGGGCGCGGCGGCAGAGCGAAGAGCTGATGCAGCCCAACGTGGCGATGTTCATGGAGCCGGCGGCCAACGACTGGCACCTGATCGAGCTCGTGGTCAAGAACTTCGGCCGGACGCCGGCCTACAACATTCGATTCGACTTCGCGCATCCGCCGACGGTGGCCAAGTACGAGAACGTCTACGACGACCGCTATGTCGACATCGCACCGCTGAACCTGCCCGCCGAAATCCCGTATCTGGCTCCCGGACAGGAATGGCGCATCGTCTGGGATTCGGCATTGGACCGTCGCGAGCTCGGCGAGGCCATCGCATCCCGGTTCGACGGCGCGGTCACCTATTACGACCGGCAGGGGTACGCCAAGAAGAAGGGCTCACGCCACCGGTACCGCTCGACGGCGGTGCTGGACTGGTCGACGCTGCATCCGGTCGAGCGGCTAGAGCTGTTGACCACGCACGACCTTGCCCGTCAGGAGAAGCAGAAGCTGGAGCTGCTGCGTCATCTGTTGACCTACTACCACTACGCGGCCAACGAGAGCCGCGAAGACGTCCTGCGCCAGGAGATCAATAGGGTGCGGTCCTCGGTCGACGAGATCCGCGAGCGGTATCGCACGGAAACCCAAGGGTCGCAGCGGAAACCACGCAGCGGAGCGATTCCGGGTCGGCCGATCGACATCGACGCCGAGTTCGAGGAAGCGCACACCCAGATCCTCAAGACCAACACGGCGCGGCACCGTATCGCGTGAGCCCGGGCGGGTGCGATGGAGCCCGGCAACCCCTCGCTACCGGGCTTCTCGAACGGTACGAGGGCCGCGGTCGGGCGTCGCGCGTAGCCGACTACCCCAAAAACCCTTGGCATTCGTATCGACGTTTCGTAACATCGGTACGATTAACCTTCCGCGTTCGAAGGAGAAGCGATGAGCAGCCCCGTTGGCTATGAACACAACGAATCGGTCGCCACGATCACGCTCGACGACGGCAAGGTCAATGTCCTCGGACCGGCCATGCAGACCGCGATCAACGAGGCGCTCGACCGCGCCGAGGAGGATGGCGCCAAGGCGGTCGTGCTTGCGGGAAACGGACGCGTCTTCAGCGGCGGTTTCGACCTGACGGTGTTTCAGTCCGGCGACGCGCAGGGCGCGCTGGGGATGCTCGCGGGCGGGTTCGAGCTGGCGGTGCGGTGCCTGACCTTCCCGGTGCCGGTCGTCATGGCCGCGACGGGTCCGGCCATCGCGATGGGATCGTTTCTGCTGCTGTCCGGCGACCACCGGGTCGGCCAGCCGAAGACCCGCTGCCAGGCGATCGAGGTGGCGATCGGCATGACAATCCCGGTCGCCGCACTGGAGATCATGCGGTTCCGGCTGACCCCGGCGGTCTACCAGCGGGGCGCGGCGCTGGCGTCGACGTTCGCTGGCGACGAAGCCGTCTACGGCGGGTGGCTCGACGAAATCGTCGAGGCCGATCGCGTGTTGGCGCGTGCGCAGGAGGTGGCCGCGGAACTGGCGAACACCGTGCACACCAGCGCGCACGTCGCGACCAAGATGAAGGCCCGCGAGTCGGCGCTACAAGCCATTAGGGCCGGAATCGACGGGCTGGCAACCGAATTCAGTCTCGGCTAGGCCGGCACGGTGCCGAGGGCGAAGCAGCGCACGCCCGAGCTGAAGGACCACCTGCTCGAGGTGGCGATCGCGGCGCTGTCCGAGGAAGGGATCTCGGGGTTCACCACGCGCCGTGTCGCCGAGCGAGCGGGCACGTCGGTGCCTGCGGTGTACGAGCTGTTCTCCGACAAGGCGGGACTGCTACGGGCGATGGTCTTCGAGGGCTTCCGGCTGCTGGGCGCCGAACTGGAGACCGTTTCGCTTACCGAGGATCCACTCGCCGATCTCGAACGGCTGGTTCCGGTCTTCCGGTCGTTCTGCCGGTCGTATCCCCGGCTTGCCCAGCTGATGTTCGCGCGGCCGTTCGCCGAGTTGGAGCCCGGGCCCGACGAAGAGGCCGCCGGCGCCTCGGTGCGCGCAGCGTTCACTGGCCGGATCCAGCGTTGCGTCGACGCGGGACTGCTGACCGGTGACGTCGCCGACATCGCTCACGTGCTGCTGGCGCTCGCCCAGGGGCTGGCGGTCCAGGAACTCGGGCGGTGGCTGGGGTCGTCCGCACCGTCGATCGAACAGCGGTGGCGCCTGGGCGTGCGCTCCCTACTGAGAGGCCTGCGCCCCACCCTCCCAGGCGATTTGTGAGTGATCCCGTTCGTTCACCGATCGAAATCACTCACAAATCGCGACACAGTTTGGGGTGTTTGCCCCATGTGGGCGGTCGGCCCGCTACCCCACGATGACGACCATGACCAAGACACCTCAGGCCTTCGCGGCCGCCACCAAGACCATGCCCCTGCCCGACGGAGACGAGGAGCGTGTCGTCGGCTTCGGCGTCATGGGACTGCCCTTCGCCAACGGCCACTACCTCGCCTACCGCGACTTCCCCGAGACGTCGTTCTCCCCCTCCTACAAGTCGGTGTGGCACCGCACGCCGGACGGGCTGTGGACGTTCTACGCCACCACGCCGGGCCCGCAGAGCTGCTCGCGGTACTTCAGCTCGGCGACACCGGTCGACCCGGTTGTCTGCGCCATCGACGCCGACTGGCTCACGCCATGGTCACTGTCCATTTCCATTGCTGCAGTGCTGGATTGGCGCGTCGACATCGCAACAACCCCAGCCACCCGTCTGATGAGCGCCGTCGGATCACGCATACCCGCCGCCGCGGCACGCAACCGCCGAACGCTGATGGCGATGAGCCGCATCGTCGGACCGGTGCTGGGCATCGGCAAGGTTCGGCTGACCGGCAACCTGCCCAACGGTCAGGAATTCCGCATCGCACCCCGGCGGGTGTGGGCGGTCACCGACTCGTCGGCCGTCGTGCAGGGGGTCGACCTCGGTCCCGTCGGTCCGCATCCGGTACAAGGCAACCTGGCCGACTTCCAGCTCCCGCAGCGCGGTATCTGCGTCGTCGCCCAGGGGCGGTTCGAGGTGTTCGACGTGGCCCGTCACCGCGATGCGGACCGTCTTGACCTATCGCACTGATCCGGCGGCGCAGACGGTGCAGAATCGGGCTGTGACCGGCGCTCGCACCCCGTCGCAGGAACTTCCGACCCGGGCGGAAGTTCTCGCGGCGCTGTCGGTCGCGGTCGACCTCGGACTGGGGCAGCCCGCCGAGCACATGTTGCGATCCGCGCTGATCGCGATACGGCTGGCTGACCGGCTGAACTTGACTGCGCAGCAGCGCGATTGCATCTATTACACGACGCTGATCATGTGGATCGGCTGTCACGCCGATTCACATGAGTACGCCCGGTGGTTCGGCGACGACATCGCGGTACGACGAAGCTCGTACCTCGTCGACTGGTCCGGCCTGCCGTATCAACGCTTCCTGCTGACCAACGTCGGCCGCGGTGAGTCGCTGCTGACCCGGTTGAGGACGGTGGCGACGCTGTATGCCAATGCGCGCGGCCACATCTCGCAGCTCATCCACTCGCATTGCACGTCGGCGGGCCTGCTGGCCGAGCGTATCGGGCTGGACACCGACGTGCAGCGTGCGCTGCGGTACACCTTCGAACGCTACGACGGCGGCGGGCTGCCGACCGGCGCGTCCGGCGACGGGATACCGGTCGAGATGCGGGTGGCTCAGGTCGCCGACATGGTCGAGGTGCACCAGCGCGAATACGGCGTCGACGGTGCTCTCGCGATGGCCCGCAGCAGGCGCGGTGGCCAGTTCGACCCCGCGGTCGTCGACGCGTTTGTCGCCGATCCGGTCGACGTGCTGTCGGTCCCGTCGACCGGAGACGTGTGGGCGACGGCACTGCGGCACGCGCCGGACCGCGGGACGCGCCTCGACTCCGGCTCGCTCGACACGTTACTGATGGCCCTCGGCGAATTCGTCGACCTCAAATGCCCGTTCACACTGGGGCATTCACGCTCGGTGGCCGATCTCGCCGCATCCGCAGCCCAAACGCTCGGCCTTGACGACGAAGCGGTCGCGACGACACGGCGCGCCGGGTATGTGCACGATCTCGGCCGCATCGGCGTATCGAATCAGGTCTGGTCGAAACCCACGGCTCTGACCATGGCGGAATTCGAGCGCATGAGGCTGCACCCATACCTCACCGAGCGGATCCTCTCGCAGGTACCGGCCCTCAGAGGCATTGCGTCGGTGGCGGCCAACCACCACGAATGTCTCGACGGCTCAGGGTATCCGCGGGGGCTGGCCGCGCGACAGCTGACGATGCCTGATCGGCTGCTGGCGTGCGCGGTCAGCTATCAGAGTGCGCTGGAACCGCGGCCGTACCGCGAGGCTCTCGGACCCGCGGGAGCGGCGAGGCGCCTGCGGCAACGGGTGTCGGAGGGGCAATTGGACTCGGCGGCCGCCGATGCGGTCCTGCACGCGTCTGGGCATGCGTCGGGTAGGCGTCAAGCGGGGCCGGACGGCCTCACGGTCCGAGAGGTCGAGGTGCTGCGACTGGTCGCACAGGGCGCGAGCAACAAGGACATCGCCGCCAAACTGGTGCTCAGCGAAAAGACGGTGCGCAACCACGTCGAGCACGTGTACGCCAAGATCGGGGTATCCAACCGGATCGGGGCGAGCATGTACGCACTCGAGCACGGGCTCGCGTCGGGCTGACCGGGTCAGCGCGCGCCGAGCAGCTCGCCGGCGCGGCGCTGGTCGTCGTCGGCGTCGAGGGTCAGCACACCGACGACGTCGCCACCCGCCTCATACCAGACCGTGAACCCGGTGTGGTGGTCGACGAATCGGGCCTGCTCGAAGTCGACACCCCAACCGCGGTACTTGAGCACGGAACTGCCGATGGTGCAAGAGAACCCGGGCACGGTGTCCCAAGCCGCGGGGAAACCGGCCGCGGTCAGGCCGGCGACGTGGCCCTGATGCGCGGCGTCGCGCCAGTGTTCGGCCGGGATGGGCCTGCCGGCGGTGACGTTGTGCGCCAGCGCCACATCGCCCGCGGCATACACGTTGCGCGCCGAGGTGTGCATGTGCGAGTCGACGACGATGCGCCCGTCGCGGGTCTGCAGTCCGGCGGCTTTAGCGAGGCGGATGTCGGGGCGCACACCCGTCGCACACACGACGAGGTCGGCGTCGACGGCCTCACCGCTGTCGAGCACCACGCGGGTGTCCTCGACCGCGGCGACGGTCGTCTCACCGGCGAACCGGACGCCGTTGTCCGACAGCAGTTTCGCGACGCGTTCACCGGCCTCGATTCCGAACCGGCGCTGCAACGGGACGTGTTCGGCGGCGACGACCATCGTCGCGACCCCGCGCTCGGCCAGACACGATGCGGCCTCGCACCCGATCAGGCCGCCGCCGATGACCACGGCGCAGTCGGAGTAACGGGCGGCCATCTTGAGCGCCACCGCGTCGGCGAACGACCGCAGCGTCAACGCCGACTCGATCCCGGGAATGGGCGGTCGCACCGCCACGGAGCCGGAGGCGATGACGAGATGCCAGTAGGGATAGCGCTGACCACCCGCCGTCACGACCTGCTGGCGGTTCACGTCGATGCGCTCGACCCTGATGCCGCGGACGAGGTCGACGGCGTTGCGTTCGAACCAGTGCTCACTGTGCAGGGCGAGCTTGGTGTCGCGGCCGCACAGGAAATCCTTGCTCAGCGGTGGTTTCGCATACGGCAGCGCCGGGTCGGTGGTCAGGATGCGCACGGGGATGTCGGGGTGCTTGCTGCGGAACGTCTCCGCGGCGCTCACCCCGGCAGGACCGCTGCCCACGGCGATGAACCCTGGTGCCACCACGGGTTGGGAGTACCAACTTCGGCGTCGCGATAACCGTGCGTCAGCAAATCGACTTCGCCGTTAGTCGGCGATGCCCCAGACCAGGCAGAAGGTGTGCCCCGCCGGGTCGCGGAACACCCGGAACTTCGAGTCCTCCTCGGCGTCGGACACTCGGGTGGCACCGAGGTCGAGGACCTCGTGTTCGGCGGTATCGGGGTCATCCACCCGGATGTCGAGGTGGAACTGCTGCGAACCGCGCGGATCCGGAAAGCGCGGCGGCTCATGTTCCGGCGAGAACTGAAACGCCAGCCGTCGGCCCTGCGGATCGGTGAGCACCACCCAGGTGTCGTCCTGCTTCTCGATCTGTCCGCCGAGGACGCCCGCGTAGAAGGTGGCCAGCCCCACTGGGTCCCGGCAGTCGACGACGGTCGATCGCAACGTGCCAATCATGATCGTCGGGTTGCCGGTATTCAGGCGGTGCAAACGACGGTGTGGCACCATCTGCGCATGAAACCCGAGGACGACCCGGAAGCGCGCATCCGGCAGCTGGAGCAACCGCTGGCCGACTACGGCGCCGTCGAATTGGGCACGTCGCAGCCGCCCGGCAACGACTACCAGACATCGGCCCTGCCCCCGCCGGTCTACGGTCCCCCGCACCAGCCGCCCTACCCCGCTCAGTCGCCCTACAGCGCGCCGCCATTCGGAGTCTCCTTTCCGCCGGGGCCGACGAAGAGCGGCGCGCCGTTCGGGTTGATCTTCGGTCTGATCGGGGTCGTCGTGGTGGTCATCGTCGCGGGCATCGGCGCGCTCGTGTGGACGCTGTCGTCGGCGACGGAGGAGAGCGCGGGCCGCCCGGGGATCTCGATAGCGACCGGGGACGACCCCCGCGGCGGCAGCGTGACGATCGGGCCGTCGCGCGGGGCGCCGACGCAGCTTCCGGGTGACGGGCCGCCGAAGGTAGCCGTCGCGCCCGCCGGCGGGCACTACAGCGTGTCCGGGGTCGACGAGAACGAGACGATCGAGTGCAACGGCAGCAACATCTCCGTCAGCGGGGTCGACAACACCGTGACGCTGCTCGGTCACTGCCTGAGCGTGACGGTTTCGGGCGTCGAAAATCAGGTCACCATCGACAGCGTCGACCAGATCGGCGCATCCGGCTTCGACAACCAGGTGGTCTATCACTCCGGTGATCCCGAGGTGAACGCCACCTCGAGAAATACCGTCAGCCGAGGTTAGTTGCGCCACTGCAGGATTCGCTCGGCCAACTCGGGGCCGCAGTCCTCCTGCACGAAGTGGCTGCCGTTGATGCGGGCATGGGGTTGACCGGCTGCACCGGGAATGTGTTCGATCAACGGGCGATCGGCACGGCCGAGGATCGGGTCCTTGGCGCCGAAGACGCACAAGAACGGTTTCTCCCAGCGGCCCAACGCTTCCCACGCCGCGCGGTTGGCCGGTAACGCCGGGTCGTCCGGCTCTGTCGGCACCAGCGCGGGGAACGCCCGGGCACCGGCCTGAAATCGCTTGGCGGGGAACGGCGCGTCGTATCCGGCCCGGATGCGCGCGGGCACGTCGGTGACCGTGCCGAATGCGACGATGCGTCCGGCAGGCAGCACTGGCGAATGACGCGCGAACGCCCGCCAAACTCTGAACGGTAGGTTGGCGGAGGTTTGTCCTGCCGGCAGGAAGCCGTTGGCCACGACGATGCGCGCAATGCGCTCGTCCTGCTCGGCGGCGATGCGCAGTCCGATCAGCGAACCCCAGTCCTGGACGAAGATCGTGGTGTCGCGCAGGTCGAGCGCCGAGAACCACGACGTCACCCATTCGACGTGACGCAGATACGTGTAATCCTCGATGCGACTGGGCTTGTCGGAGCGCCCGAAGCCGATCAGGTCGGGTGCCAGCACCCGGCAGCCGCCGGCGGCCAGCGGGGGAATCATGGTGCGGTACAAGTAACTCCACGTCGGTTCGCCGTGCAGCAGGACGACGGGTGGACCGTCGCGTGGGCCTTCGTCGACGTAGTGCATGCGCAGCGGCTCAGTGTCGGACGCGGTGACGTCGACGTAGCGCGGCGCGAAGGGATAGCCCGCGAGGTTATCGAAGCGGTCGTCGGGCGTGCGCAGAACGTCCATGGATGCTCCTATCCGCCTCCTGCAGCTTACGACCTGTCCCCCGATCGGTGGACACATGATTCGTCCGGTTCACCCGCCGGTCGGTCGACATACATCGGTTCCGCGGTGCTGCACTGTTGAGTCATAGCCGGAACACCGGCGCAGAACCGGACTCGACGAGGAGATTCCGACATGAACGACACCACCCGCCGCATCGCCCAGTTTTTCGCCCTGCCGATCGTCGCAGCCGGAATCCTGGCCGGGGCCCTCGGCTTCGCCGGCGCCGCCAACGCCGGGACCTACTCCCAGAACCCCGCGCCGCGACCGAGCATCGTCGCGACGCCGACCGTTACCGCGCACCCGGCTCCCGGCGTCCCCCACACTCACGGCATTCCCCATCTGCAGCAGGTCCAGCCCGGCTACCATCCCTGACTCCACAGCCAGTCATCACAGAGGCCCTCCAGTGCCCATCCCTGGCGGGCCTCTGTCATGGCCGGGAGCCGCGAGCCACGGGGCGCGACGGGTCCGAACTCCATTGCGACCACGAGCCGGGAAACAGGGCGGCATCCACTCCCGCCGCGGCGAGGCCCGCGATCGTCACCGCCGCGGTCACGCCCGACCCGCAGTAGACCGCCACCTCGCCGTCGCCCACCTCCCCGAACGCCCGGGCCAATTCGTTCTCGGGCAGCAGTGTTCCATCGACGGTCAGCAGGCGGGTGCTCGGCACGTTGAGCGCACCGGGAATGTGGCCGGCGACCGGATCGACCGGTTCGACGTCGCCGCGGAACCGTTCGGGCGCCCGCGCGTCGAGTATCGACCGACCCGGTTCCAATAGTGCGTCGGCGGTGACGGTCCGACGTGCCCCGGCATACAGATCGTCGTGGGCGACGCTCACATCCCCGGGTGCGGGTTCGACGACGCCGGATTCCAGCTGACCGCCGGCCGCCGTCCACGCCGCGAGGCCGCCGTCGAGGATGCGGACGTCGTCGATACCTGCCGCGGTCAACAGCCACCAGGCGCGTGCGGACCCGGCGCGGTTCCAATCGTCGTAGACGACGACCGGCACCCCGGCCCGCACGCCCCACCGGCGGGTGGCGGCTTCGAGCGCGGATCCGGTCGGCAACGGGTGCCGCCCGCGGCCTTCGACGGTGTGATCGCTCAGCTCGTCCTCGAGCGACACGTACACCGCCCCGGGCAGGTGTCCTTGTTCGTAGGCGGCTCGGCCATCGGGCTTCCCGAGCTGCCACCGCACGTCGAGCAGCGTCAGCGGTTCACCCGCGTCCAGTCGCCGCGCCACCTCCGCGGCCGAGATCCACACCGTGTCGCGTGCGCTCATACCTCAGACGGTAGCGGCGACCGGCGGGCCGATCTCCTCGGCCAACGTCTCGACGACGCGGGAGAGTTCGTCGACCAGCCAGCTGTCGCTGCGACGCCGGTACACCTCGAGCAGCGAGCGGTAGTACCACAGATGCTCGTGCGGGTCATCGGTGTTGAAGCGCTGCCACACCTTCGGGCCGAAGCGGCGCAGGTCGCGCAGGATCGCCCTGGCGTTGTCCAGCTTGTCGGCCGTCGACACGCGAATTGTGCTGTCGGAGGCGGTGTTCAGGTGCTCGATGTACGCCTGCTTGCGCTCACGCCACGGCGGTTTCGGCGTCAGGACCGTGTCGCTGCACTCCTCGACGATGGCGGCGACCTCGGGCCCGAAACGCTCCTCGATCTGTGTGAGCGTCACGTCTCCGCCCTGATCCTCGGCGGCGTCGTGCAGCAGCGCGGCGATCGCTTCGGTTTCGGTGCCGTCGGCTTCGATCACCAGGCCCGCGACCGACAGCAGGTGTCCGACGTAGGGCACCTGGCTGGCCTTGCGGGTCTGGGTGCGGTGCAGTTCGGCGGCGAATCCCAGCGCCTCTTGGAATTTCGGGCCGAGGCGCGGTGACGTCGTCTCGCTCACTTCGCGCTCCTTCCTCAGGCCGTCGGTGGCGGCGGATCGAGCATCACGGCGCGGTCACCGTTCCAGCGGTACCGCGCGCTGTGGATGGCCGCGGGCTCGCAGGCGTTGCACTCACCCGGCACCCTGTAATTGAGCACGACCATGTCGTCACTGCTGGCCGCGCTGTCCAGTGAGGTGAAGCCGTACGCCTTGGAGGTGCCCGTTCCCAGATACTCGCCGCGATGGAACAGCAGCGCCTGCACGGGCGAGCTTCCGGTGCCGCCCTCGGTGGTCACCAGGATGGTCGACAGTTCGGCACACGGGTCGTAGTTGCTGTCGACGGGTGTGCTGTCCCACTTGGCGCCGGTGAGCGGCTCGAACGGCAGCTGCGCGAACGCCAGGCGCAGCGCGCCGGCCTGGTCCGGACCGCACGATGGCTGGGCGTTGGCGACCGGCATCGCGACCAACAGGATACAGGCGGCCATGGTCATCATCGCGGCCATCGAACGAATCATCGAAATGTTGGCTTCCCTGGCTTCCTCGCTTGCAAACGTCCACCGCCACCGTAAACCCCGCGCCGCGTCGGACCGACCTCCTATCGTTGGATGCGATGGCGCTTCACATCCATCGGGCAGAACGCACCGATCTTCTCGCCGACGGGCTCGGGGCCCTGCTTTCCGACCCCCTACCTGACCCGTTCGCCGAGGAACTGGTCATCGTCCCGGCCAAGGGTGTCGAGCGCTGGTTGAGCCAGCGGCTGAGTCACGCGCTCGGGCGTGGCGCGCGCGCCGACGGTGTCTGCGCCGGCATCGCGTTTCGCAATCCCCGCTCGTTGATCGCCGAGCTGACCGACACCGAGCGGGACGACCCGTGGTCGCCCGACGCGATGGTGTGGCCGCTGATGGAGGTCATCGACGCCGCCTGCGCCGAGGACTGGTGCACGCCGCTGGCCACTCACCTCGGTCACTTCGAAACCGGTGAGGAGAGGGAACTACGGCAGGGCCGGCGCTACGCCGTCGCCCGCAGGCTGGCCGGGCTGTTCGCCTCCTACGCCCGCCAACGCCCGCACCTGCTGGTCGACTGGGAGAACGGCGCCGACGGCGACATTCCGACCGATCTCGCCTGGCAGCCGCCGCTGTGGCGCGCTCTCATCGAGCGCATCGGCACCGATACGCCGCACATTCGCCACGCCAAAACCGTTGTGCGGCTGCGAGAATCAGCGACCGAACTGCCCGAGCGGCTGTCGCTGTTCGGGCACACCCGCCTGCCCAGCACCGAGATCGAATTGCTCGACGCGCTGTCGACCCACCACGAGCTGCACCTGTGGCTGCCGCATCCCAGCGACGATCTCTGGCAGCAACTCAAAGGAACGCACGGGCAGATCCCCCGTCGCGAAGACACCAGCCACCGCCGAGTCGGCCATCCCCTGCTCGCCACCCTCGGCCGCGATCTTCGCGAACTGCAGCGCGCGTTGCCCGACGATGCGCACACCGACGAATATCTCGGCGGCCGCGAGCACTCGGACACACTTCTCGGGTGGCTGCAGTCCGACATCGCCGGCAACACGATCCGGCGAGAAGGCCGCGTGCACTCGGCCACCGACCGTTCGGTGCAGGTGCACAGCTGCCACGGGCCGGCCCGCCAGATCGATGTGCTGCGCGAAGTGCTGCTCGGACTGCTCGCCGACGACCACACACTCGAACCCCGCGACATCCTCGTCATGTGCCCGGACATCGAAACCTACGCGCCGCTGATCGTGGCCGGATTCGGACTCGGCGACGTGATCAAGGGGGTGCATCCCGCACACCAGCTCCGCGTCCGGCTCGCCGACCGGTCCCTCGTCCAGACCAATCCGTTGCTCGGGGTCGCCTCCCAACTGCTGGCGTTGGCTGGCGGGCGGGCCACCTCGAGTGAGGTGCTCAACCTCGCGCAGGCCGCCCCCGTGCGGGCGCGCTTCGGCTTCACCGACGACAACCTCGAGGACATCACCCGCTGGGTGCGACAGGCCAACATCCGCTGGGGCTTCGACACCGAGCACCGCAAACCGTACGGCGTCGACTTCGTCCAGAACACATGGCGTTTCGGCATCGACCGGGTGCTAGCCGGGGTGGCCATGTCCGACGACTCCCACGCCTGGCTCGACGCCACGCTCCCGCTGGATGACGTGAGCAGCAACCGGGTCGACCTGGCCGGCCGGCTCGCCGAGTACATCGACCGCCTGCGATGCGCCGTTCAATCCCTCACCGGCACAAAGCCGCTCGCGGACTGGCTACAGGCATTGACCGACAGCATCTGCTTGTTGACCCGGGTGAATGACGACGATGCCTGGCAGACAGCGCAACTCGAGCGCGAGTTCGCCGATGTGCTCGCCACCGCGGGCGCTCGGGCCCACACGATGATGCGGCTGAGCGATATCCGCGCGCTGCTCGGCCGCCACCTCGCGGGCAGGCCGACCCGCGCCAATTTCCGCACCGGCACCCTGACGGTGTGCACAATGGTGCCGATGCGGTCGGTGCCCCACCGGGTCGTGTGCCTGGTCGGGCTCGACGACGGAGTGTTCCCCCGGCTGGGTGTGGTCGACGGCGACGACGCGCTCGGCCGCGAGCCGATGACAGGGGAACGCGACATCCGTTCCGAGGACCGGCAATTGCTGCTCGACGCCATCGGTGCGGCCGCCGAGACATTGGTGATCACCTACACCGGCGCCAACGAGTACTCCGGTCAGGAACGCCCGCCCGCCGTTCCGCTCGCCGAACTGCTCGACACGCTCGACCGCACCACCGGACACCCGGTCCGCGACAGGATCGTGGTGCGACATCCACTGCAGCCGTTCGACACCCGCAACGTCATTCCGGGCGAGCTGATACCGGATGTGCCGTTCACGTTCGACTCCACGGTCAAACGCGCGGCACTGACCCGCGCGGCCGAACGCGCGCAACGGCCAGGATTCGTTTCGGGACCCCTGCCCGCACCCGCGGCCGACGACATCGTGCTGGCCGACCTGGTCGCGTTCTTCCGCGATCCCGTGAAGGGGTTCTTCCGCGCGCTGGACTACACGTTGCCGTGGGAGGTCGACGGGGTCGAGGACGCGATGCCCGTCGACATCGATGCACTCGAGGAGTGGACGGTCGGCGATCGCGTGCTGCGAGACATGTTGAGCGGCATGGATCCCGACCAGGCCCGCCAAGCCGAGTGGCGCCGCGGCACGCTACCTCCCGGCCATCTCGGATGGCGTCGCGCGAACGAAATCTGTAACCAGGCCTCGCTCATCTCCGACGCCGCACGGCCGTACCGGGGTGCCGATCCGTCCGCGGTCGACATCGACGTCGAGATCGGCGGGGGCCGCCGCGTCATTGGTACTGTGACACCCGACTACGGCGAGCGGCTGGTCTCGGTCACGTACTCCAAGCTCGACGGCCGGCACCTGCTGCAACCCTGGATCCTGTTGCTGGCGTTGCTGGCTCACGAACCCCGACGCGAGTGGAAGGCGATCAGCATCGGGCGGGCCCGCCGCGGCACCAATCCGCGAGTCGAATTCATCGGGCGACCCCCTGAGTCGGCGCGGGAGTTGCTGGCCGACCTGGTGGCGATGTACGACGAGGGTCGCCGCGAACCGCTACCGCTGCCGGTCAAGACGTCCTACGCGTGGGCCGAAGCCGTGCACGGCCACGGGGACCCCGAGCAGCGGGCCGGCTACAAGTGGCGGTCCGGCAACTATCCCGGCGAAGAGGAGGAGCCCGCATATCAACTGGCGTTCGGCAAGCCGACCTGGTTGCAGCACCTCGTCGAACGCGGTCTCGACACGTACTCCGGTCGGTTGTGGCTGCCGATGCTGCGGGCGCTGGAGACGTGATGGAACCCTTCGATCTCCTCGGTGATCTGCCCGCCGAACGCTCGACCACCCTGCTGGAAGCCAGCGCAGGCACCGGTAAGACGTTCGCGTTGGCCGGGCTGGTCACGCGCTATCTCGCCGAGGGTGTCGCGACGCTCGACCAGATGCTGTTGATCACCTTCAGCCGAGCGGCCAGCCAGGAACTCCGCGACCGGGTGAGGCGCCAGATCGCGGACGGCGTACAGGCTTTCGCCGATCCGGCGAGCGTCGACGCCAACGAGATCATCGAGTACCTGCTCGACGGGAGCCCAGACCAACTGGCCGAACGCGAGACCCATCTGCGCGACGCGCTGGCCGCGTTCGACGCCGCGACGATCGCCACCACACACCAGTTCTGTCAGCTGGTGCTCAAATCGCTGGGCGTGGCGGGTGACAGCGACTCCGGAGTAACGCTGGTCGAGAGCCTCGAGGAGCTGGTCACCGAGATCGTCGACGACCTGTACCTGCATCACTTCGGCCGCGAGCGCGACAATCCGCTGCTGACCTATCGCGATGCGCTGCGGCTGGCCAAGGAGGTCGTCGAGCACCCCGCGACCGAACTGCGGCCCGAGAACCCAGAACCGGACTCGCGCGCCGAGGTCTGCGTCCGCTTCGCCACAAACGTTCTCGCTGAGCTGGAGGTTCGCAAGCGCCGCAAGGGAATCCTCGGTTACGACGACCTGCTCAGCCGGCTGGCCGATGCGCTGGAGGCCGACGGCTCGGCCGCGCAGCTGCGCATGCACCAGCGCTGGCCGATCGTGATGGTCGACGAGTTCCAGGACACCGACCCCGTGCAGTGGCGGGTGATCGACCGCGCGTTCACCAACCGGTCGACGCTGATCCTGATCGGCGACCCCAAGCAGGCGATCTACGCCTTCCGTGGCGGCGACATCGTCACTTACCTGAGCGCGGCCTCGAAGGCCGACATCCAGAAAACGTTGGCCATCAACTGGCGCAGCGACGAGGCGCTGGTGACCCGATTGCAGGCGGTGCTGCGCGGCGCACAACTGGGCCACGAGAAGATCGTCGTGCACGACGTCGCCGCCAAGCACACAGGTTCGCGGCTGGCCGGCGCACCGTGCGACGAGCCGTTCCGGCTGCGAGTCGTGTGTCGGAACACGTTGGGCCGCAGCGGAACCAGCGTCCTGCCGATCGATCAGCTCCGCGCCCACATCCCCAAGGACCTGGCGGCCGACATCGGTGCGCTGATCGACGCGGGTGCGACGTTCGACGGTCGCCCTCTCGACGCCGGCGACATCGCGGTCATCGTGGAGAACCACCGCGATGCCCGGGTCTGCTACCGCGCCCTGTGCGACGCCGGCATCCCCGCGGTGTACACCGGCGACTCCGACATCTTCGCGTCCGACGCCGCCGAGGACTGGTTGGCATTGCTCGAGGCGTTCGACCAGCCGCACCGGCCCGGCGTCGTGCGCGCGGCGGCCGCGACCATGTTCTTCGGGGAGACCGCCGAGTCGCTCGTCGCGGGCGGTGACCAGCTGACCGACCGCATCGCGGAGACGTTGCGGGAGTGGGCCGGTCACGCCCGCGAGCGCGGGGTTGCGGCGATCTTCGAGGCCGCGCAACTCGCCGGCATGGGCGACCGGGTGCTGTCGTGGCGCAACGGTGAGCGCCAGATGACCGACCTGGCCCACATGACCCAACTGCTGCAGGAGGCCGCCCACCGCGAGCACTTCACGCTGCCTGCGCTGCGGGACTGGTTGCGGGCCCAGCGCGACGAGCGGAGCGGCGCCGCGGAGCGGTTCCGTCGCCTCGACAACGACGCCGCGGCCGTTCAGGTGATGACGGTGTTCGTCGCCAAAGGCCTGCAGTTCCCGGTGGTCTACCTGCCGTTCGCGTTCAACCGTCACGTGTTCGAACCCGACCTGGTGCTCTACCACGAAGGCGATACGCGGTGCCTGCACATTGGCGGCAACGACAGCCCCGACTTTCACGCGGTGTCGAAGGTGGGCCGGGAGGAGGACGCCAGCGACGACAGCCGGCTGATGTACGTCGCGATGACGCGGGCGCAGTCGCAGCTGGTCGCCTGGTGGGCGCCCTCCCGCGACGAGCCGAACGGCGGACTGTCACGGCTGCTGCGCGGCCGGCGCCCCGGCGAATCAATGGTCCCCGATGTCGTTGTCCCCGGCAAGGTTTCCGACGACGACGCGCTGGCGCGCCTCAAAGAGTGGGAGGCCGTCGGTGGTCCGGTGATCGAGGAGTCGGTGCCGCGTCCGAGGCTGGTACGTGCGGAGCCGCCAACCCCCGTCGAGGTGGAGGCCCGACACTTCCACCGCCCCATCGACACGGCGTGGCGCCGGACGTCCTATAGCGGGTTGATCCGCGCGGTCGAGGCGACGCCGGTCAGCAGTGAACCCGAAGTCGTCGAGCTCGACGACGAGGTCGCCGAGATCCCGTTGACGGCCGAGGCGGTCGGTGCCGACGTGCCCTCACCGATGGCCGAGCTGCCGACCGGTGCGAAGTTCGGCTCGCTGGTGCATGCGGTGCTCGAAACCGCGGATCCGTTGGCCGCCGACCTCGCCGCGGAACTTCAGGCTCGGGTCCGTGAGCACTCCGCGTGGTGGCCGGTCGACGTCGACGCCGGTGAGCTGGCGGCGGCGATGGTGCCGATGCACGACACACCGCTCGGACCGCTGGCCGAAGGCGCGACGCTTCGGCAGATCGGATTGGGCGACCGGATGCGGGAGATGGACTTCGAATTCCCGTTGGCCGGTGGCGATCTGCGCGCCACCGCGCCCGACATCCGGCTCGCCCACGTCGGTGAACTACTGCGCGCGCACCTGCCGGCCGACGATCCGCTGGCGTCGTACGCGGAGCGGCTGACCGGGGCGGCCCTGGGACCGCAGCCGCTCAAGGGTTACCTGTCGGGTTCGGTGGACGCGGTGCTGCGTATCGGCGGCCGCTACCTCGTCGTCGACTACAAGACGAATTGGCTCGGCGACCCCAATCGCCCCCTCACCGCGGCGGATTACTCCCGGCCGCGGCTGGCCGAGGCGATGCTGCACTCCGACTATCCGCTGCAGGCGCTGCTGTACAGCGTTGTGCTGCACCGGTTCTTACGGTGGCGGCTGGCCGGTTACACGCCCGAGGAACGTCTCGGCGGCGTGCTGTATCTGTTCCTGCGCGGGATGTGCGGGCCGGACACGCCGACCCAAGACGGCCATCCCGCCGGCGTGTTCAGCTGGCAACCGTCGGCGGCGTTGATCACCGCGCTGTCGGATCTGCTCGACGCGGGCAGGGCCGCAGCGTGACCGGCGTGGAGTGGCGGCGGGCGATCAGCGCCACGGGACTGCTGCGCACCTTCACCGACGCGGAAGTTCTCGAAGCATCGGATGTACATGTGGCACAACGGCTCTGCGATCTCGTCCAGGCGCCCGACGAGCGGGTCTCGCTCGCGATCGCTCTCGTGGTGCGCGCCCTGCGCAACGGGTCAGTATGCCTGAACCTGCGGACCGTCGAACAGCAGGTCGGCCTCGACGGGCTGCCGTGGCCCGCCGTCGACGATTGGTTCGGCGCCATCGCCGCGCATCCGCTGACCGGGCGACCACCGGCGCTGCACGTCGACGGTGATCTGCTGTACCTCGACCGGTACTGGCTCGAAGAGCAACAGGTGCGCGACGACATCCTGTCGATGACCGCCGCCAGGCCGGCCCAGCCGTTGCCGGACCTGGACAGGCTCTTCCCGCCGGGCTTCGAGGAGCAGCGTGCCGCCGCGGAACTGGCGCTGTCGCAGGGTCTGACGGTGCTCACCGGAGGGCCGGGAACGGGGAAGACGACAACGGTGGCGCGCCTGCTCGCGCTCCTCACGAGCGGGACGCGGTTGAGGATCGCGTTGGCGGCGCCGACGGGGAAGGCGGCGGCGCGGCTGCAGGAGGCCGTGCAACTGGAGGTGGACAAACTCGACGCGGCCCACCGCGATGCGCTGTCGGGACTGCACGCCACGACGTTGCACCGCCTGCTCGGTAGCCGCCCGGACACGTCGGCGCGGTTCCGGCACCACCGGGCGAACCGCTTGCCGCACGACGTGATCGTCGTCGACGAGACGTCGATGGTGTCGCTGACGATGATGGCGCGACTGCTGGAGGCGGTGCGGCCGGAGGCCCGGCTCATCCTGGTCGGCGACCCGGACCAGTTGGCGTCGGTCGAGGCGGGCGCGGTCCTCGCCGACCTGGTCGACGGTCTCGGCGCGGACCGCATCGCGGAGTTGAAGACGTCGCACCGGTTCGGCGAGTCGATCGGGCGGCTGGCCGGCGCCATTCGCGCCGGTGACGAGGACACCGTCATCGACGTGTTGCGTTCCGACGGAGAGCACATCGAATGGGTGGACACCGAGGAGCCGTCCGAGCATCTTCGTAAAGTGCTGGTGCCAAACGCCATTGCGTTGCGAACGGCGGCGGTTCTCGGTGACGCCGATGCGGCGCTGGGCATCTTGGCCGACCATCGGTTGCTGTGCGCGCATCGCCGCGGCCCGTTCGGGGTGCGGTACTGGAACCACCAGGTGGAGCGGTGGCTGTCGGAGTTGACCGGCGAGCCGATCTGGTCGACGTGGTACGCGGGGCGGCCGGTGTTGGTGACCGCGAACGACTACGGGCTCAACCTCTACAACGGCGACACGGGTGTCACGGTGCTGCGCGACGGGGTGCTCCGCACGGTCGTCGCGGGCACGAAGCAACTGGAGTTCGCGACCAGCCGGCTCGCCGAGGTCGACACGATGCACGCGATGACGATTCACAAATCCCAGGGCAGCCAGGCCGACGAGGTGACGGTGCTGCTGCCGCCGGAGGATTCCCGGCTGCTGTCCCGCGAGTTGTTCTACACCGCGGTCACCAGAGCCAAGAAGAAGATCCGGGTCGTCGGCCCGCAGGCCTCGGTGCGGGCCGCCGTACAGCGCCGGGCCGTGCGCGCATCGGGCCTGGCGCGCCGCCTCCGCAACTGACGCCCCTTTCCCTCCGGCGCGAACGTGGGTTACCCGCACGCTTTCCGCGCCGAATATGTGCGGGTAATCCACGTTCGGCGAGGGGTCTGATGTTTAGCGTCACCGGAGTACAGGGCACTCCTTCCCGGCGATTGTGGCGTTGACACACCACCGGGTGGACGGAGCCGGCAATGAGCAGCACGGAAAACCAGGTCACACCGACCGACGTCGACAAGGCACTGCTCGGCAGCGCGACTTACCGAAGCCTGGGCGAACAGAAGCTCTCGCCGCGAGAGGAACGGTTCGAGAAAGGCCGCCGCACGGCCGGCCTGTTCCTCGCACCGCTGCTGACCGTCGTCTTCCTCGTCCTGCCGCTCGACATCCCGCGCGAACAACAGGTGCTCGGCGCGGTCCTGCTCGGCGTGATCGCGCTGTGGATCACCGAGGCGGTGCCGATCCCGATCGGCGGCCTGCTCGGCGTCGCGGTCGCGGTGTTCCTCGGAGTCGCACCGGTCGACGATGTGCTCGGCCCATTCGGATCCTCGACCATCTTCACGTTCATCGGAGCGTTCATCCTGGCCCAGGCGATGCTCAAACACGGTGTGGCGCGGCGCTTCGCGTTCCGCATCCTGGCGCTGCCGCGGGCCGGCCGTTCGACCACCGGCGTCATCATCGCGTTCGGCGCCATCACCTGCCTGCTGTCGGCGTTCGTCTCGAACACCGCGACGGTGGCGATGTTGCTGCCGACCGCGATCGGCATCCTGTCGGTCATCGCCAAACTGCTGCAGCAGCGCGGCGACGTCGAACCCGACTTCGACCCACAACGGTTGCGGGTGGGTGCGGCCCTCATGCTGATGCTCGCCTACGGCGCCAGTGTCGGTGGCCTGCTCACCCCCGTCGGCAGCCCGCCGAACCTGATCGGGCGCGGGCTGATCGAAGAGGCCACCGAAGAGCGAATCAGCTTCGGGCAGTGGATGGCGATGGCCATCCCCATCTGCTTCGTGATGTTCCTGTTGCTGGCGCTTATCCTGCTGCGGCTCAACAAACCCGAGATCAAACGCATCGACGGCGTGGCCGAATACGTTGCCAGCGAGCGCGAGAAGCTCGGCTCGCTGTCGCGGGCGGAGAAGAACACGCTGATCGCATTCGGCATCACGGTGACGCTGTGGATCCTGCCCGGTGTGGTCGCGCTGATCACCGGAACCGAGTCCACCACCTACGAGTTTGTCAGCGACCGCCTCGACGAGGGCGTCGTCGCGGTGTTCGGCGCATCGCTGCTGTTCCTGCTGCCCACCGACTGGCAGAGCAGGGAATTCACTCTGCGCTGGAAGGATGCAGCCGAAATCGACTGGGGCACAATCATCTTGTTCGGTACCGGCATCATCTTCGGCTCACTGATCTCCTCGACCGGACTGGCCGAGACCATCGGCACCTCCGTCAACGACGCGCTCGGCCTGACGAGCACCATCGCAATCACCGTCTTCGCGGTCATCCTGGCGATCATCGTCTCCGAAACCACCAGCAATACCGCATCTGCCGCGGTGGTGGTGCCGATCGTGATACCGGTGGCGGTGGCCGCGGGCGTCAACCCCTTCGTGCCCGCGCTGGCGGCGACGTTCGCGGCGTCGTTCGGTTTCATGCTGCCGGTGTCCACACCGCAGAACGCCATCGTCTACGGCTCGGGTGTCGTCCCGATCACGAAGATGATCCGCTCCGGAGTCGCGTTCGACATCGCGGGCGCTATCCTGATCATCATTTTGCTACCGCTGATGATCAGCCTCTTGGGATTGGGTACATGACCGAGTCTGATGCTCTTCGCGCAAGCGGCTCATCGTCCATCGCCGTCATTCCCGGTGACGGGATCGGCACCGAGGTGATCGCATCGGCGCGCGCGGTGCTCGACGCGGTCGCGAAGAAGCACGCAATCGCGTTGTCCTACACCGAATTCGATTGGTCGTGTCAACGCTACGCGGACGAGGGCGCGATGATGCCCGTCGACGGGATCGAAACCCTCAGGGAGTTCGATGCCATCCTCCTCGGTGCGGTCGGCTGGCCCGGTGTCCCCGACCACGTCTCGTTGTGGGGGCTGCTCATCCCGATCCGTCGCGCGTTCCGCCAGTACGTGAACATGCGACCGATCCGGGTGTTCGACGGTGTCGAAAGCCCGCTGCGGACGGCGCACGACGTCGACTTCGTTGTGGTGCGCGAGAATGTCGAAGGCGAGTACAGCGAGATCGGCGGACGGCTCAACAGGGGCTTTCCCGACGAAATGGCCGTCCAGGAGTCGGTTTTCACGCGAAACGGTGTCGGCCGCATCGCGGACTCCGCGTTCGAGCTCGCCCGCACCCGTCGCCGTTACGTGACGTCGGCGACCAAGTCCAACGGCATCGTGCACACGTTGCCGTTCTGGGACGAGGTGGTCGCCGAGCGGGCCTCGCACTACCCGGACGTGCGGCTCGACAGCGAGCACATCGACGCGCTGGCCGCCAAGTTCGTGCTGCAGCCGCAGCGATTCGACGTCGTCGTCGGCTCAAACCTGTTCGGCGACATCCTCAGCGACCTCGCGGCAGCGGTGGCGGGCTCGATCGGAATAGCCCCGTCGGCCAACCTCGACCCCACCAAGCAGTACCCGTCGATGTTCGAACCCGTACACGGTTCGGCCCCCGACATCGCCGGACAGGGCATCGCCAACCCGATCGGCGCGGTGTGGTCGGCGGCGCTGATGCTCGAGCACCTCGGACACGCGGCGGCCGCCGACGAGGTGATGGCCGCCGTCGAGTCGACGCTGGCCGCACCGGAGACCCGTACCGGGGACCTGGGCGGGCGAGCGTCGACCGCGGAAGTCACCGACGCGCTCGTCGCACGGCTGAAGTAACCGGCCCAGCAAACTTCAAATATCACCGGTACACCGCTGGGCGCCCCCCAAAATTCGTGCACCAGGGGGTGTCCGGGCGATGGTAATCTTGCCCAGCAAACATCCGTGTCCGGTGGACTTTCGGCGAACGTTTGGGAAGGCGAATGAGCGACAATCTGCGGGTAGACCCGCTGGAGGTCCGGATGGCCGCCGACCACGTCAACGCTGCCGCCGACAGCCTGCGGTCCGCACACGGCACCGCGCACGAGCGAATGGGCGCCGCCCAGCCCGGCTGGATCGGCTCGAGCGCCTCGGGGCTCTCAGCAACCACCGCGAAGTGGGAAGAGGAGTCCGCCGCCCATTACACCGCACTTCTCGAGTACGCCGAGCATCTGCGCTCGGCAGCGGCGAAGTATGTTCGCACCGACGACACTGCCGCTACCGAAATCGACTCTGCGGGATTGCGTTTGGGCACCATGGGGCTTTGACCCGTGGGGATGACGTTGGCCGACGTTGCGCGTTGGGAACCCGAGCAGACTCGACGAGGTGTCCAAGGCCCGCAGCGCACCGGTCCCGCACCAGCGGGGAGACGGCCGAGGGGTTGCGCAATCTCTCGGTGTTCGAAACGTGGAAAGGCCGGTCCCCGCCGCGCATGACCCTCCGCCGCCGCCGAGAGTACGGTTGTTGCACTGAAATCCGTGACTTACGTGCAACAACCGTACTTTCGGCACACCACCAACCAAGGTTCGCCTGACGGCATCGTCAGTTTCACGTACGGTGGGACCGTGGCCGAATTCGACCGCAGCCGCGTCGTCGCGGCGAGCCCGACGCAGATCTGGGATGTACTCGCCGATTTCGGCGCCATCGCGACATGGCTCGACGTCGACCACTCCTGCATCCTGACGCGGGGGCCCGACGGCGGCTTGGTCGGAACCGCGCGGCGCGTGCAGATCGGGCGCAACACCCTGGTCGAAACCGTCACAGAATGCGATCCGCAGTACGTCCTGGCCTACGAGATCGAGGGCCTGCCCAAATTCTTGGGCACGGTCAGCAACCGCTGGAAGCTCGAACCGACCAGCGGTGGCGAGACCGTCGTGACGATCACCAGCACCGTGCGCAAGGGCCGCGGCAGAACGCAGCAACTCGTCGAACGGTTGGCCACCCGGGCGCTGGCCCGCGGATCCGACACCATGCTCGCCGCGCTGGCGAAGCGATTGGAGAACACCACATGACAGATCGGCCCGACATCATCATCGTGATGACCGACGAGGAGCGCGCCGTGCCGCCCTACGAGGCGCCGAGCGTCCTGGCTTGGCGCCGCGACACGCTCGCCGGCCGCGCCTGGTTCGACCAGCACGGCGTGAGCTTTCAACGGCACTACACGGGGTCGCTTGCCTGCGTGCCCAGCCGCCCGACGATCTTCACCGGCCAGTACCCCGACCTGCACGGCGTCACCCAGACCGACGGCATCGGCAAGGTCTATGACGACTCCCGGATGCGCTGGCTGCGCCCGAACGAGGTGCCGACGCTGGGCAACTGGTTCCGCGCGGCCGGCTACGACACGCACTACGACGGCAAGTGGCACATCTCGCACGCCGACCTGACCGACCCCGCCACGGGTGAGCCGCTGGCCACCAACGACGCCGACGGCGTCGTCGACCCGAGGGCGGTGCAGCGCTACCTCGACGCCGATCCGCTTGAGCCGTACGGGTTTTCGGGCTGGGTCGGCCCGGAGCCGCACGGCGCCCCTTTGGCCAACGCGGGAATCCGGCGCGATCCGCTGATCGCCGACCGCGTGGTGGCGTGGCTCAGAGACCGCTACGACCGGCGTCGTGCCGGAGACGTCGACGCGATGCGGCCGTTCCTACTGGTGGCCAGCTTCGTCAACCCGCACGACATCGTGCTGTTCCCGGCGTGGCAGCGGCGCAGCCCGGTGCGCCCGTCGCCGCTGGATCCGCCGCCGGTTCCGCCTGCGCCGACGGCCGACGAGGATTTGTCGACCAAGCCCGCCGCACAGATCGCCTACCGGGAGGCCTACTACTCCGGCTATGGACCGGCGCCGGCCATCGACCGCACCTACACCCGCCAGGCTCAGCGATACCGGGACTTGTACTACCGGCTGCACGCCGAGGTCGACGCCCCGATCGATCGTGTGCGACGCGCGGTCACCGAGGACGGCTCGCAGAACGCGGTGCTGGTCCGCACCTCGGACCACGGCGATCTGCTCGGCGCCCACGGCGGCCTGCACCAGAAGTGGTTCAACCTCTACGACGAGGCGACGCGGGTGCCGTTCGTGGTGGCGCGAATCGGTGAGCAGGCGACGCAACCGCGGACGGTGACGGCGCCGACGTCGCATGTGGACATCGTCCCGACGTTGTTGGGCGCCGCCGGTGTCGACGTCGAGGCGGCGGCGGCACAACTGGCCGAGACCTTCTCCGAGGTGCACGACCTGCCCGGCCGCGATCTGATGCCGGTGGTCGACGGCGGCCCGGCAGACGAATCGCGAGCGGTGTACCTGATGACCCGCGACAACGTGCTCGAGGGCGACACCGGCGCGTCAGGCATGGCCCGCAAACTGAAGATGTCGACGAAACCCCCTGCGCCCCTGCGGATCAGGGTGCCCGCGCACGTCGCGTCGAACTTCGAGGGGCTAGTCTTGCACGTCGACCAGGCCGGCGGTCAGGGGCATCTGTGGAAGCTGGTGCGGACATTCGACGATCCGGCGACGTGGACGGAGCCGGGGGTGCGTCACCTCGCGGCCAACGGTCTCGGCGGCGAGGCGTACCGGACGTCCCCGCTCGACGACCAGTGGGAGCTGTACGACCTGACCGACGACCCGGCCGAGGCCCGTAACCGGTGGGCGGATCCGGATCTGCACGATCTGCGTCAGCACCTGCGCATGCAGCTCAAGCAGGCCCGCGCGGAGTCCGTACCCGAGCGCAACCACCCGTGGCCGTACTCGCCGCGCCGCTCCCGAAAGTAAATCCGCGTTCGACCGTCAGGCGAACTTGCGCTCCGACGCCGTCTCGGGGGCGTCGTCGCTGGTGGCCGTCAGGAACTCGTCCGGCAGCGCCAGCTTGTGGATCGTTCGAAGTGTCAGAAGGTATTGGTGCACAAGCGATCCGGATGTGTAGGGCAGGTCGTACTTCTCACACACCGCGCGGACCCGCACGGAGACCTCCGCCAGCCGATTGCTCGGCAGATCGGGAAACAGATGGTGCTCGATCTGGTAACACAGGTTGCCGCTCGAGAACGCCAGCAGCGGGCCCGCCTTGAAGTTCGCGGCGCCGAGCATCTGGCGCAGATACCAGTCCGCGCGACTTTCCTCCGCGATGGCGTCGGCGGTGAACTTCTCGGCTCCGTCGGGGAAATGTCCGCAGAAGATCACCACATACGTCCACAGGTTCCGCACCAGGTTGGCCACCGCGTTCGCGGCCAGCGCGCCACGCCAACGCCGTCCGCTCAGCGCCGGGAACAGCACGTAGTCTTTGACGCCCTGGCGGGCGATCTTGCGGAGCAGCTTCTTTCTCTCGCGGGTCACCCGCGCGGCGTCCCCCGCAGCGCGGTCGCGTTCGGAATGAACGCCGTGCAGCGCGATACCCCACTCGAAGATGGCCGCCAACAACAGGTTTCGTAAAGGCTGCAGCAGATGGACCGGTTGCCAAGGCTCATCGCGGGTGATCCGCATGATGCCGAAGCCGAGGTCGTCATCCACACCCACCACGTTGCTGAACATGTGGTGGCGGTAGTTGTGCGAGTACCTCCATTGCGCCGAGACGGCGACCATGTCCCATTCCCATGTGGTGGAATGGATTTCAGGATCGTTCATCCAGTCCCACTGGCCGTGGCTGACGTTGTGGCCGATCTCCATGTTCTCGACGCACTTGGCGAACGCCAACGCGGCCGTCCCGACCCACCAGGTGGTACGGGACCGACTGGTGCCTATGACCACTCGGGCGAAAACCTCGAGCGCCCGCTGGAACTTGATGGTCCGGCGGATATAGGCCGCGTCGCGTTCCCCGAGCGACTCTTCGACGTCGCTGCGAATGGCGTCCAACTCGGCACCGAGGGCTTCGATGTCCGCCTCGGTCAAATGGGTGTACGCACCGACGTCGGTGATTGCCAAGAGGTGTCCTGGTCGTTCGGGTGGTCGGACGGGCTCGTACATGAACCCGGCGTGATTGCGGACCACCGGCCGAAATCGACGGAGACGACGCAGTGCGTCGGCGTGCCGCCAGTCTAGAGAACTCGCCGCGGGGTGTCGACGCCGCTGGTCAGCGGTTCAACCGATCGACACCAATGGTCGTGACCTCGGGCCTGATTTCCTTCCCCCGTAAACGAAGAGTGGGCCGGTGGGAATTCCCACCAGCCCACAGTCGTCGTGCAAGCTAGACGGCGGTCACGCCGATTGCCTGAGGTCCTTTGGCGCCCTGTTCGACCTCGAACTGAACGCGTTGGTTCTCCTCCAACGACCGGTATCCATTTCCCTGGATCTCCGAGAAATGAACGAAAACGTCCTTCTCGCCGCTGTCGGGAGCGATGAAGCCGAAGCCCTTATCGCCGTTGAACCACTTCACAGTTCCCTGTGCCATACTTTTCAACTTCTCTCATTCTGAACGGATGTAGGAAAACATCCGCGTCGAGGCTATCACGCCGCAGGTCATCGAAATCTCCGCAAGCCTGCCCCCTGTTGCGCGAGCGCGCTCCCCCCTTTTGGCGAGCGTCCGTGTTTGCGCGCGACACGCCACATAATTTCGTCCTTCTGCGGACGCTCGCCGCGCGCGAGCGTGCGCAGAAGGCGGTTCTGATCGCGCTGAACCTAACCGATGACGTCTCCGTCGCGCGTAGGCAGCATTTCGGGGTGACTTGTGTGATCCACTTCAACATCCGTTGTCGACCATCATCGACCGTTCGTCCACCCACCCGTCGTCCTCGGCATTGGTGGCGTCCCGGCCGGCTGGTTGAGGAGTCATCCTCGTGACAATCCAATTGCACTGGTTCCTGCCCACGTACGGCGACAGCCGGCTGATCGTCGGTGGTGGCCACGGCATGCCAGCCGGAGCCGCCCACGGCGATCGCGACGCGTCGATCGACTACCTGGGCTCGATCGTGCGGGCCGCCGAGTCGTTCGGTTTCACCGGCGCACTCATCCCGACGGGCGCGTGGTGCGAGGACGCGTTCATCACCGCGTCGCTGCTTGCCCGCGAGACGACGTCGCTGGCGTTCCTCGTCGCGTTCCGGCCCGGGCTGGTCAGCCCGACGTTGTCGGCGCAGATGGCCGCGACGTTCGCTCGGCATGCACCCGGCCGCATCCTGCTCAACGTGGTGGTCGGCGGTGAGGCGCACGAACAGCGTTCGTTCGGCGACTATCTCGACAAGGACGGCCGCTACCAGCGCTGCGACGAGTTCCTCGAAGTGGTCCGCCGTCTGTGGGCCGGCGAGACCGTCTCACTGCAGGGCGAGCACATCCGTGTCGAGGAGGCGGCGCTGCCGACACTGCCGAATCCCGTGCCGCCGTTGTACTTCGGCGGGAGCTCGGCGGCCGCGGGGCCGGTCGCGGCGCGGCACGCCGACGTGTATCTGACGTGGGGCGAACCGCCGTCGGCGGTGCGCGAGAAAATCTCCTGGATCCGCGGGCTGGCCGCCAAGGAGGACCGGGAGGTGCGGTTCGGTATCCGGTTGCACACGATTTCGCGGGACAGCTCCGACGAGGCGTGGGCGCAGGCCGACCGGCTGGTCGCGGCGCTCGACGAGGAGACGGTGCGCAACGCGCAGAAAGGGTTGCACCGCAGCGATTCCGAGGGGCAGAAGCGGATGCTGGCCCTGCACGAGGAGCACCGGCGCAACGGCAGTTGGAGCGACGCGCGCTCGCTGGAGATCGCGCCTAACCTGTGGGCGGGCGTCGGCCTGGTTCGCGGCGGCGCGGGCACCGCGCTGGTCGGCAGCCACGTCGACGTCGCCGACCGCATCGCCGAATACGCCGACATCGGCATCGACGAGTTCATCTTCTCGGGCTACCCGCATCTGGAGGAGTTGTACTGGTTCGGTGAGGGTGTGGTGCCGATCCTGCGTGAGCGCGGGCTGTACAAAGGCACGGCGACGACGGCCGCGCCGGCGTCGATCCCGTTCGTGAGCGGTTCGCGATGACCCCGATCGCGTCGCCGGACGAAGCGCTCGAGGTCGCGGCGAAACTGGCCGCCGAATTCGACGCCCAGGCCTCCGCGCGCGACGCCGACCGGCGGTTGCCACACGATCAGGTGCAGGCGCTCAAGGAGTCCGGGCTGCTGGCGTTGACGGTGCCGACCGACTACGGCGGCATCGCGGCGCCCGCGACGGTGCTGGCCGAGGTGTTTCGCCGGATCGCCCACGCCGACCCCTCGCTGGCCCAGATTCCCCACTCGCACTTCGTGTTTCTCGAGGCGCTGCGGTTACAGGGCAGCTATACGCAGAAGTCGTACTTCTACGACCGGGTGCGCAACGGGGCCCTGCTGGCAAATGCGCAGTCCGAGCGCGGCCCGCACACCGTCGACGTCGACACGACCACGCTGGTGCGCCAGCCATCGGGCGACTATGTGTTGTCGGGGCGCAAGTTCTACTCAACGGGCGCTCTGTTCGCCGACTGGGTGCTGGTGCGGGCGTCGCTGGCCGACGGTTCTGAGGTGCCGACCGCGCAGACGCCGAAGGCAGTGGCGTTCGTCGCGCGCGACGCCGAGGGGTTGTCGGTGGTCGACGACTGGGACGGCATGGGGCAACGCACGACGGCGTCGGGCACGGTGACGCTCGACCACGTCGCGGTGCCCGTCGAACACGTGGTGCCGTTCTCGCCGATCTTCAGCGGACCGTCCGTATACGGTGCGCGAGCACAGTTGCTGCACAGCGCGATCGACGTCGGCATCGCGACCGGGGCACTCGCGGCCGGTGTGCGCCAGGCCGAACGGGCGCGGCCGCATTTCGAGGCCGGCGTGGCCGCCGCGGTGGACGACCCGACGCTGATCACGGTCGCGGGAGAGCTGGCCGTCACGGTGCGCGGCGCGCACGCGCTCCTGGTCGAGGCGGCGCGGGCGGTCGACCACGCCGAGGCCCATCTGTCCGACGAGACGGCGGTCGAGGCGTCGATCGCCGTCGCGGCGGCGAAGGTGGCCGCGGTGCGGGCATCGCTGGACGCGTCGAACGTGCTGTTCGAATTGGGCGGAACCAGAAGCGCTTCGGCGTCGGGCAACCTGTCGCGGTTCTGGCGCGACGCTCGCACCCACACGCTGCACGACCCGACGCGGTGGAAGATCCAACACATCGGCCGCTACACCCTGTCGGGCAAGCCCCCGCCGCGCCACGGTCAGATCTAATTCTGCCGCGAGCGACCGTGTTTGCGCCCGACACGCCGCGCATAGCCGGCATTTCGGGGACGCTCGCGGGCCACGACGGTGCGCAAGAAGCGGTTACTCCGTCGAGTAGTCGAAGCTCAGCCAGCGCTGCGGACGCATCCGGATGATCACCGACGTCGGCGTCAGGTTCTGATCGGTGAACGCGTTGCCTTCCTCTTCGCCCAGATAGCGAATGGCGATCTCCCGCACGATCGCATCCTCAGCCGGTCCGATACCGGTCACCTCGCCCTCCGCCGTGACGTATCGATACGGCGGCGCCTCGTCCTGCGCGGTGATCGAAAACCGGCCGGCCTCTTTGATGAGCCGGTGCTTGAGGGACTCTGACTCTGTCCACAGGAGTACCTCGCCGCCCGGCGTGTAGCCGTACCAGATCGGCACGCTCAACGGCGCCCGGTCGGGGCGCTCAACGGCGATGACGCCCACGTGGACGTCGGACAGGAACTTTTCGCGCTCACCAGTCGTCATCTTGGCCATGTCTGGCCCAACCGCTGCGACGCCGAGCACATTCCCCGCCGCTGAAGCGGGCCTACCGCATTCGCGGCGGCTAGATGAGCTCGAACACCGGGATGACGCGGTCGGTGCGCTGCTGGTACCCGCCGAAACCGGGCGCGCGCTCGACGACGATGCGGTAGATGCGGTTGCGTTCGTCGCGCGGAAGCTCGCGGGCGGTCACCTGCCGGGGCGGATCGGCGCCGATCTCCACCGAGGCGGTCGGGTTGGCGCGCAGGTTGAACACCCACCCCGGGCTCGCCGGGCGGCCCGCGGAAGAGCCGACGACGTAGATGCGGTCGTCGATGTCGAAGTACGCGACAGGGTTGACACGCTGCTGCCCGCTCTTGGCGCCGGTCGAGGTGAGCAGCAGCAGCGGAAATCCCTCGAACTGGCCGCCGACCTTGCCGCCGTTGCGGCGGAACTCCTCGATGTTGCGCTCGTTGAAGTCGCGCTCGGCGGCCTTGTCATCGGTCATCGGTTCATCGTGGCACTTGCGGTGGCCTTCCGGTCGCGAGATCGACCGCAGCGCTTAGCCTGAAGTGATGCTGACCGAACTGATCGAGTTGCCCGCGGGCACCTTCCGGATGGGATCAGAAGACTTCTATCCGGAGGAGGCGCCCGTCCACGAGGTGACGGTCGAATCGTTCTCGATCGAACGCCACCCGGTCACCAACGCGCAGTTCGCCGAGTTCGTCGCCGACACCGGTTACGTCACTCTCGCCGAGCAGGAACTCGATCCGGCCGCCTACCCGGGGGCCTCGCCCGAGGACCTGGTTCCCGGCGCGCTCGTGTTCCGGCCGACCCCCGGCCCGGTCAACCTGCGGGACTGGCGGCAGTGGTGGACCTGGGTGCCCGGTTCCAGCTGGCGCCACCCGTTCGGGCCCGAATCGTCGATCGACGACCGCCCCGACCACCCCGTGGTGCAGGTCGCGTATCCGGACGCGGCGGCCTACGCGGCGTGGGCGGGGCGCCGACTGCCCACCGAAGCGGAGTGGGAGTACGCCGCGCGGGCCGGATCCCAAGCCCGCTACGCCTGGGGCGACGACGTGCAGCCCGACGGACGCCTGATGGCCAACACCTGGCAGGGCCGCTTCCCCTACCGCAACGACGGCGCGCTCGGCTGGGTCGGCACCTCGCCGGTGGGCACGTTCCCGCCCAACGCATTCGATGTCGTCGACATGATCGGGAACGTCTGGGAATGGACGACGACGACGTACTCGCCGCGCCACAGCCCCCAGAAGTCAGGCTGCTGTGCGCCGCCAACCGGTGACCCGTCTAAATTCCAAACGCTCAAGGGTGGCTCACACCTGTGCGCCCCCGAGTACTGCCATCGCTACCGCCCGGCCGCGCGGTCGTCCCAGTCGCAGGACAGCGCCACCACGCACATCGGGTTCCGCTGCATCGCCTGACAGGTCGACCTGTCGTACCCCGCACATACAGTGCCAGCCATGACTACTACGGTCGCCGTCGCTTTGGCCCGTCCACGCGGATCCGCTATCCGCTACTCGGCCTGCTCGGGCAAACAACGCTGGACCGGAAGCGTGCGGGCGGATTCGGTCGAGACGGCGATCCTCGACGTCGTGCGACGCGTCCGCGAGGAGTCCGAGACTGAACCGCTGCGGTTCCTGGTACAGGCACCGCCGCGAAGCGTGTTGTGGGCGCTGCGCGACGAGATTGCCCTGTTGATACCCGGTGCGCACCTCGACCGTCCGCGCTTCACCGACGAACAGTTGGTGCGCGCGGCGTATGAAGGACTGCGCGTCGTACCGTTGACAACGGCAGCAGGATCCGCTGAGCGACAACAATTTTGACGCGTAGGGCGCCAAACCGCACATCGGCGCCCCGCTGCCCACCCTCACGAAAACCTTCCCGACGCAACGGTTTATTGACAGAAGCGGCAATCAGGCGTTGAGTCTAGGTGCCTTCGCACCCGTATGAGGGCGCGCCGAGGCTTGCACCCGGCCGCCCGGCCCCGCGCAAATCGACCGAAGGGGCTGTCATGGCAGACGTGGATTATTGCGTCGTGGGTGCCGGGTTCGCCGGACTGACCGCGGCGCTGCGCTTGAAGCAAGCGGGTCATTCGTTGGCGCTGCTCGAAGCCCGCGACCGTGTCGGTGGTCGCACCTTCACGGAGGTACGCGACGACGGGGCGTGGATCGACCGCGGCGGCGCGTGGATCGGTCCGGGGCAGGACGCGATCTACGCGCTCATGAAGGAATTCGGGGTGCCGAGCTACAAGCAGTACACCGACGGCGACGCGATGATGTTCGTCGACGGCAAGAAGTACCGGTACACCGGAACCATTCCGCTGTCGATGAGTCCGTGGGCGGTCGCCAACATCGGCACGGTCTTTCTCGAGCTCACTCAGATGTGCAAAACCATTCCGGTGGAGGCGCCGTGGACCGCACGCAAGGCGCAGAAGTGGGACCAGACCAGCTGGGCGGCGTGGCTGGACAGGAATACGCTGTCCAAACCCGCCCGCGAATTACTGGAAAGCGCTGTTGCGGGGCTGTATACGTCTGCGGCATCGGAGATCTCATTGTTGTTCGTGTTGTACCAGATGGCCTCGGCCGGCGGACCGAGCTTCGTGTTGGGCGTCAAGGACGCGGCCGAGGACGCGCGTCCGGTCGGCGGCATGGGCGCCATCCATCGTGCGGTCGCGGCAGAACTCGGTGACGTCATCCACCTGTCGCAGCCGGTGCGCAGCATCGAGCAGAATGCCGACGGGGTGGTCGTGCGCTCCGAGGACATGGTGGTCAACGCGCGACGGGCCATCGTCGCGGTGCCGATCTCGATAGCCAGCCAGATCTCCTATGAGCCAATGCTTCCCGTCGACCGGTCGTTCCTGCACCAACGCATGCCCAGCGGTGCGGTCTACAAGATCGCGCTGGTGTTCGACGAGCCGTTCTGGCGGGCCGACGGCCTTTCGGGGCAGTCGTTCGGGCCCGGATCGCCGGCGAGCCTGACGATCGACTCGTGCACCGACACCGGCACTCCCGGGATGCTCACGGTGATCACTGAGGGGCCCGAAGCGCGCCGGTTGACCAACCTCGGCGAGGACGAGCGCAGAAGCGCGGTGCTGGGCGCTGTCGCGGAACGTCTTGGTGACAAAGCACTTTCACCGGTAGACTATGTCGAACAGAACTGGACCATCGAGCGGTACTCCGGCGGAGGGATGATCGCGCACGCCCCGCCGGGGGTGCTCACTGAGTTCGGACCCGCGCTGCGCGAGCCGTGCGGACGGATCCACTGGGCCGGCACCGAGACCTCAGCGGTGATGTACGGGTTCATCGACGGGGCCGTGCGTTCCGGCGAGCGCGCCGCGGCCGAGGTCATGGCCCGCGAAGCGATGGCTATGGCTTGACCGAGGGGTCGTGCGCATCGCGCCACGCCTGCCAGATTTCGGGGCGCAGCCGACCGCGGTCGGGTACCGGCAGGCCTGCGTCGCGCGCCCACGCGCGGACTTCGGCGGTGCTCGGTTCGGACTCCGCACCCGCCGGCCCAGGTATTGGATTGTCGATTCGCTCCCCCGAGATGCGTTGTTGCGCAGCTTCTTCAGTGAGTGCCCAAGTGTGCGCGGCAGCGAGGAAGCGGTAAGTCCATTCCTCGGCGAGCTGGCGAGTCTCGCAGAACACGACCGGCACACTGGGCCACCGAATCTGCAGCTCGGCGAGGGCGTCGGCGACCACGGCGGGGCGGACGAAGTTGTGCCGGAACAGTTGCGAGTAGCGGTCTTCGACCACGACCGCTGCGCGCGGGAGTGCCGAGAGATGGGCGACCTGAAAGCGAAGCTTGCCGCTGGTCAGACCGGACACGAGATCGGGTAGTGATTTGCGTTCCACGCTGGCCACCAGCGATCCGTCCACGGTGATCCCGTAGTCACCGCATGGCAGTGCCCGCTTCACGATGCTGACCTGTTGCGAGCTGAAGGTGTAGGCGTACCGCTCATGCGCATCCACCAGCACCTGCAACTCTTCGATGCCTTGAGCGCGCGCGGTCGGCGTTCGCACGTTGGGGCGCGCTTGTTTACGGGTGCGCGGCGACTGCCAGAACACCATCTCGCGGCCCCGGGCAGTGGTGAACACGATCTGGGAGCGGTTCTCGCGCCCCCGCTGCAGAATGACATCGATGGCCGCGCCCCGGCGCTGACACGACTGCAACGGAAGCCGTTCGATGACCTCGGCGTCGGCGGGCCAATCGTCAAGACTCATCGGGTGGCAGTACAGCGCTTTGACCCGCGGCCACGTGCCCGAGGTCCGAAACACCAGATCCCCGCCCGGTTGTGGAAGTCGCAACAGATACCGCAGCCGGGAGTCGGGCTGCGGGTTCGCCGCGATCAGCAATTCCGCCACGCCCTCCAGTGTGCCGCGTGCGGGCGGGAGTCGGCAGAACCGACGCCCATCCGCCGCGTAGATCAGGCGATGAGGACTGCCACGTCGCTGTGCAGATGCGCCAGGCCAGAGTCGAGCGTCGCCAACTGCGCGCTGAAGCCACGAGGTACTGTCCGACCCGTGAGCGGGGATCTGATCCTCACCGACGAGTTCCGGGAGGCCTTGGCGCTCCTGGCCGGCGGCAAGCATCTGTTTCTCACGGGCAAGGCGGGCACCGGCAAGTCGACGCTGATCCGTCGCTTCATGGCGGAGACGGACCGCAACGTCGTGGTGGTCGCGCCGACGGGGATCGCGGCGCTCAACGTCGACGGCTACACCATCCACCGGCTGTTCGGCTTCCGTGCGACGACGACGCTGGGCGACGTCACCGGCGGTCAGTACCGGCCGGGCCGTTTCGCCAGGACGCTGGCGTCGCTGCAGACATTGATCATCGACGAGGCGTCCATGGTCCGCGCCGATGTCTTCGACATGGTCGCCACGGCGCTGGAGCGCCACGGACCGGAGCCGGGCGTGCCGTTCGGCGGCGTGCAGATCGTGCTCGTCGGCGACCTCTACCAGCTTCCGCCGGTGGTCGGCGACGGCGAAGAGGCCTACTTCTCGACGGTCCACGAGACGCCCTACTTCTTCTCCGCCCGCAATTTCGCCCGCGAGGACTTCCCCACCATTTCGTTGACGACGGTCTTCCGCCAGCTCGGCGACGACCGGATGACCGCGATTCTCAACGAGATTCGCGAAGGCGTCCTGCTCGGCCACGCCGAGGAGCAGCTCAACGCCCGCGCCGACAAGGACTTCATCCCGCCCGACGGCGAGTTCTGGCTGACGCTCGCGCCGACCAATCGGCTCGTGACCGCACGCAACCGCCAGCATC
This sequence comes from Mycobacterium sp. GA-1199, assembly GCF_001500045.1. GTDB lineage: Bacteria > Actinomycetota > Actinomycetes > Mycobacteriales > Mycobacteriaceae > Mycobacterium. Next base: position 76,605 of record NZ_LQIX01000001.1, on the reverse strand, counting down.
TCGAGCGGCTCGACGGCGACGAGATGATGCACCGCGCCCGCGAGTCCGGCGACCTGTCGCTGTTCGACAAACCTATCGAGGACGAACTGCGCTTCAAGGTCGGCGCGCAGGTGATGATGCTCAACAACGACCAGGGCGACCGGTGGGTCAACGGCTCGATCGGGCGAGTCGTCGGCGTCGGCTACGACCGCTACGGCGTCGTCGTCGAGGTCGAGTTCGCCAACGGATCATGCGCGGAGGTCACGCCGTTCACGTGGGAGGCGACGCGCCCGGTGGTCGACGGCGGCACGCTGCGTCGTGAGGTGATCGGCACGTTCACGCAGCTGCCTTTCAAGCTGGCGTGGGCGATCACGATCCACAAGAGCCAGGGGCAGACGCTGGAGCGGGTCGTCGTCGATCTCACCGGCGGCATGTTCTCCACGGGTCAGCTGTACGTGGCGTTGAGCCGGTGCACTTCGCTGGCGGGGCTGGTGCTGAAACGTCCTGTGCTGCCGAAGGATTTGAAGACTGACCGGCGCATCGCCCGCTTCCTGCGCAGCTCGATCGGCGGTGCCGCGGCGCGCAAGTACTGCGCGATCGGCATGCTCACCGTCGGCGACGAAGGACGGATGTCGCGGCCGCGGCCGGTGGAGCTGGCGGTGGCCTTCGACGACGGTACCGCCGTCTCCACGCTGGTCAACCCCCAGCGTGATCTGGCCGATGCGCGAAACGCTTACGGCATCAGCGTGTCCGACGTGCTGCTGGCGCCGACGCTGCGCGAAGCCTGGGCGGTGATCGCCCCGATGCTGGCCGGCTGCACGCCCGTCGCGCCGGGAGTGGACGAGACGCTCGGACTGATCGACTTCGAGCTCAAACGCCTCGGCCACGTCACGCCGATGCCGCTGGGCGTCGAACTGCGCGGAGCGCGCGTGACAGGGCGGACGGCGTTGGAACGTGCGCGGTCGGCGCTGGGGGCGTTGGCTGCCGCGGACGTCGAGGAGGGTTCGTCGCCGTTCGAGGAACCCGAACCGGCGGAGTCGGTTTCGGGCCTACTGGTCAGCCGCGACCCGGACGTGCCGACGCCGACGGCCGAGCATCTACCCGGGTTGTCGGCGCTGTTGAGGATCAGCCGCGACGTGGGCGCGGTGCTGTTGGGCGCATCGGTGCACCGGGACCTCGACTCGTCGTGGGATGCGGCGGCGCGGTCGACGGTCGCGGATCAGTTGCGTGCGGCGGCCTCCCGGACGTTGCTGCCCGACGACGTGGTGGCGCGCCTGCACGCGGTGTCGGAGCTGCTGGGCGTCGACGTGGTCGGCGACGCGGAGTTGGTCGCCCGCCACGACATCGGCGAAGCACTGGCGCCCGGCGCGCGGATCTGTTTCACGGGAACGGCTTTGGACCCGAACGGCCACGTGGTGGAACGCGACGAGATCGAGCGGATGGCTGCGAAGGCAGGCCTGAAACCGGTGCGGTCGGTGACCAAGACGCGGTGCGAGGTGCTGGTGACGGCCGAGGCGGGCACGCAGTCGGGTAAGGCGCGCAAGGCGCAGGAGTACGGCAAGCCGGTGTTCACCGCCGAGGAGTTCTTCGCGTGGCTGGCCGATCGCTAACCGGGTTTCAGGCGCACCATGTCCTCAACGGTGTCGCGATCTCGGGTACGTCGTCGATCGCACCCGAAGCGATAGCGATCATGAAGTCGAAACGAGCGTCCTCGCCTGCCATCACCCACTCACCGTTGAGGCCGAGAAACACCTGACAAGCCGTCCACGCCAGCCGCTTGTTGCCGTCGACGAGTGCATGATTGCGGCAGAGGGAATGCAGCACGGCAGCCGCCTTGGTGTGGATGTCGGGATAGGCGTCGGCCCCGGCGACGGTGGTCCTGGGCCGCGCCACCGCCGCTTCCAGCAAGCCGTAGTCCCTGACTACCACCTCACTGGAGATCGCCCGCGCCGCGATCAGCAACAAGTCATCGAGGTCCAGGTAGACGGTCATGTGTCTGCGAGTCGCCGCAGCACACCTTGTTCACGTTCGACTACCTTGTCTAACACTGTCTTTACGTCGTTTTGATGCGCGCGGCGCTCGATATACTCGTCGATGGCTGACAGCGCCACCGCTTGCATGGAACGCCCCTCGGCCTCGGCCTGTCGGCGAAGCGCTTCCGCCTGCTTCTCGCTGGTCCGCAATGTCATGCCCATGCGCGTGACGATACCACTTTGATACCACGCGTCCCGTTCGGCGATGTCACCCACGAGAAGTAACGTCGGCTCATGGCGAACGTGAAGACGCGCGTCGCCCGCGCGGCAGATGCGGTGCTGGCCGAATGAGGAGCGGTCCGAACCATCGACGTTCTCGTGGAACTGGGCTGGCTTGCGCAACCGAACGTCGAGCGGTGGGAGCGGGGCCGAGTTCCGCGGCTGGAGATGTGCGTACAGGTCGGCGGGGACAAGGTCGTGGAAGCCGCGGAGGCATTGCGGCGCTGGGCCGAAGAGCGCGGGCTCGAACAGCGTGAGGCCACCTATGGCGATCTGGTCTTTACCGCCGAAGGCGACCCCGACGTCGAACAGGCCTACCGCACGTATTGGGCGACGGCGGGCCACGTCGAGCCGGTGCGCGGACAACCGCGTCCCCGCGACATCGTCGTGATCTCGCCGCACAACCCCTGGGACTGTTCGTCGTGCGGCGACGCTCATGACCCCGGCGATCTGCTGGTCCAGGGCACGGCCGGCACCCTGTGCCTCGACTGCGCCGACCTCGGCCATCTCGAATTCCTGCCGTCCGGTGACGCCGCGCTCACCCGTCGCGCCAAGAAGGCCAGCCGGTTGTCCGCGGTCGTGGTGCGCTGGGCCAGGCGACGTCATCGCTACGAACGACAAGGCGTCCTGGTGGAGTCGGCAGCCATCGAACAGGCCGCGCGAGAATGCCTGTCGGACGCGGACTTACGGGCAAGGCGCCGCGATCGCGACAGGATTCGTCGCGCCGATGAAGACGTGCGCTTCCAGGGCGAGTTCGCCGCCGCGATCCGTGAGCAGTTCCCCGGGTGTCCCCCGGACCGTGCGGAGGCGATCGCGATGCACACCGCGGCCCGCGGCAGCGGCAGGGTGGGCCGCAGCGCTGCGGCACGGAGTTTGGAACCCGAAGCGGTCCGACTTGCCGTCGCCGCGTCGATCCGCCACATCGACACCGAATACGACGACCTGCTGATGTCGGGTGTCGACCGCGATGCCGCCAGGGCGCGGGTGTACGACCGCGTCGAGGATGTCCTCACCGCCTGGCGCGAGGGCGTCACGCTGCTCGACACCTGACTACCGCCGTTCGCCGCGGCGGGCGAGCAGCTCCCGCAGCGTCGGCAAAACGCGGTGATCCTTCGGCCGGTTGGCGGCCTGCTTCGAACGGATCACGTCGGCGAGCGATGCGATTTCGACTGTCACACCGTAGATTTCGGTCGAGATCTGTTATATACCCTCGGTCTCCTGGAGCGCGTCCTGCCGGTGAAAGTGCCGCCACAACCGCGCGCCACCCGAGAGCGCCACGAGCACCCCGACGCCGCCGATCACGATGCCGGCGAACAGCGACAGGAACATCGGATCGACGGAGTCGCCGGTGGTTCCGGCTCCGAAGATGCCGCCGACCAGAAACCCGAACAGCGGCGCCAGCACGGCGACCGCCGTTCCCAGCAGTGCCCGCCACAGCCCGGGTGGCGTCGGCTCGAGCACGACGGGACGGCCGTCGTCCAAGGCGTCGTCCGTCTCGCCGACCGTCGCGGGGTCAGGTGTGGTGTTACTCATCGGATTTCACCCTCCTGATGTGGGGAACCGCCTCACTGGGGCCGCCGGCGTCGACGGCCTTGTCCGACCGTGAAGCTTCGAGGAACGGGCGCACGATGTCCATGGGGATCGGGAAGACGACGGTGGAGTTCTGGTCGGCGCCGAGTTCGAGCAGCGTCTGCAGATATCTCAGTTGCAGCGACGCCGGGCTCTCGCTGAGCGTGATCGCCGCATCGCGCAGTTCCGTCGACGCCTGCAGTTCGCCGCGCGCGCTGATCACCTTGGCGCGCCGTTCCCGTTCGGCCTCGGCCTCGCGGGCCATCGCGCGCTGCATCATCTCGGGGATCTCGACGTCCTTGATCTCGACGACCTCGACGACGATCCCCCATGGTTCGGTCTGTTTGGCGATCGACGCCGCGAGGTCCTCGTTGAGATCGGCGCGGTGCGCGAGCAGCGTGTCGAGGTCGGCGCGGCCCACGACCGAACGCAGCGTGGTTTGCGCGATCTGCGACGTCGCGATCGCGAAGTTCTCCACGGCCATCACCGATTTCATGGGATCGGTCACCCGGAACAACACCACGGCATTGACGCGCGCGGTGACGTTGTCGCGGGTGATGACCTCCTGCGGCGGGATCGTCAGCGTCACCGTTCGCAGGTCGACGCGCACGAGCTTGTCGACGCCCGGAAGCACGACGACGATGCCCGGCCCCAGGGGTCCGCGCAGCCGGCCGAGACGAAACGCCACACCACGCTCGTACTCCTTGACCACGCGTATCGATGCGACCGCCGCCGCCAGCAGCACGATCGCGAAGAACACCACAACCACCATCCAGGGGTCCATCAGAGCACCTCCCGCGGCTCATTCCGCCGGTCGGACGCATACGAACTACGACGCCGGATCTCCGCTTCGGCCAGCCGCTTTCGTTCCTCGAGGTTCTCGTCGAGCGACTGGAACACCACCCCGTCAGGAACGGCCGGGGTGCGTCGCAGGTGCGACCACAGCGGCAGACTCATCACACCGACCACGACCGCGGAGCCCAACAGCAGCAGCGCCTCCGGTGCGGTGTCGGCAGCCAGGGCCGTCGCCAACGGCAGGATCACCGCGATGGCGCTGACGGCGCAGGCGATTCCGCGGTGGAAGCGCGCGGCCTCCGACGCCGGCCAACTGTCGATCGCGCGGCTCACCTCGCGACCGTCGTGCGACGAGGTACAGGTGTGCTTGACCGGGCAGGCGTTGCAGATCGACGGGGTCCCCCGGTAACGCATGACCCGGTTGTCGGGGTCAAAGGACGTGGGCCACAACCACTGGTCCTCCGGACACTGCCAGGCATCGTGGTCTTCGTGGTAGACGAACGCGCCCGTGCGGTGCCCCTCGACCTTGGCCGCGGCACGGCGGGCGAACGTGTCGATGCCGTAAGCGATGGCGACGAGAACGACCGCGTAGCCGATCGTCAGCCACGCGGCGATCCCGATGCCGGCGATCACGGGCCCTCACCGCTTTCGTCGGGCGTCACCCGTCGGTCCGAGGCATAGCGGCTGCGTCCCGGTACCGCCATACCGGTGCGGTCCTCCTCGGCGTGGGCGTGTTCCTCGACGAACAACGTCTCGGCGGGCAGCGTGTGCGTGGTCGCCTTGATGCCGTAACGCACACCGAGCCAAGCGATCCAGAGGAACGGCAGGACACCACCGAGGATGAACAAGAAGTCACCGGGCATGCGCAGCCACTCGAGCACGACGTTGCCCGACTGGGTGATGTAGTTCAACGTGCGGGCCTCGTAGTAGCCGTCGTTGACCGAGTGCCACAGCTGCAGCACACCGAGCGGCAGCAGCGTGGCGAACACCATCCACGCCAACCCGATGTTGAGCGACCAGAACGACAGCTTCGCCAGCTTCTCCGGCCAGCGTTGCGGCGGGATGATGTAGCGCAGCGCGAACAGCGCCAACCCGACGGCGAGCATGCCGTAGACGCCCATCATCGCGCCGTGCGCGTGGTTGGCTGTGAGCGCGGTGCCGATCTGGTAGTACGACACGATCGGCAGGTTGATCAGGAAGCCGAAGATGCCTGCGCCCACGAAGTTCCAGAAGCCGACGGCGACCAGGAACATCACCGCCCACCGGTGCGGGAACGGCGCGCTGCTGCGCGACTGCTGCCGCGAACCCAGCTGCAGGAATGTCCACGCCTCGACGGTCAGGAACGTCAGCGGGATGACCTCCAGCGCGGAGAAGAACGCGCCAAGGGCCATGTGCTCCACCGGGGTTCCCGAGAAGTACAGGTGGTGCATCGTGCCGATCACGCCGCCCATCGAGTACAGGATGACGTCGAGGAAGATCAGCTGGATCGCGATCTTGCGTCGCACTACGCCCAGCATCACGAAGATGTAGGCGACCATGACCGTGGTGAACAGCTCGAGGAAGTCCTCGACCCACAGGTGCACCACCCAGAACCGCCAGAATTCGGCGACGGTCAGATGAGTTTCGGTGCCGGCGAGCATGCCGACGGCGTAGAACGCCGGGATTGCCAGCCCGGCGTAGAAGAACAGCCACGGCATGTTCAGCTTGCTCTCGGTCTTCAGCCGCGAGCGGATCGCGCGGAAGATGATCGCCATCCACAGGAACAGCCCGATCACGAGCAGCGCCTGCCAGAAGCGCGGCAGGTCAAGGTATTCCCACTGCTGGTCGAAGAAGATCGAGCCCTTGGCCCAGTCGACACCGAAGGTGCTCAGCGCGGTGCCCACCAGTGTGCCGGCGACGACGACGAACAACGCGCCCAGCAGCCCGTAGGTCAGCCAGGACTGGCGGCGGGGTTCGCGGCCGGAGATGATCGGTGCCAGGAAGATTCCCGCGGCGAGGAAGGACGCCGCTGTCCACAGCAACGACAGCTGGACGTGCCAGGTCCGCGCCAGGTTGAACGGCAGAATCTGGGCCAGGTCCAGACCGAAGAAGTTGCTCAGCTCGGCGCGGTAGTGCTCGATCGCGCCGCCCAGTATCGCCTGGCCGAGGAAGAGCACCGCGACGACGAGGAAGAACCACGCGGTCGCCTTCTGCGACGGGGTGATCGCGACCTCACCGGGTTGGCGGAACCTCAGGGACGGGGTTTCGGTTGCGTGCCAACCGATCTTGCGGCTCCACCGGCCGTAGAGGGCGAACAGCGCGCCGAGCCCGGCGAGCAGCGCGATGAGCGACATCGCCGACCAGACCAGGATGTCGGCCGTGGGCGTGTTGTTGACGCGGTGTTCGGGCGGCCAGTTGTTGGTGTAGGAGTAGGAGTGGCCGTCACGCTGGGCGGCACTGGCCCAGGCGGTCCAGCTGAAAAATGCTGTCAGCTCCTTGATTTCCTGCGGGTCGGTGATGACCTGCGGGATGAGGCCGTACTCGGTGGAGTCGGTGCCGAAGAAGTCGGCGTAGTACTCGCGGATCTTCTCGAATGCGCTCACCTGCTCGGCGGTGAACTGCAGCGTTCCGGTGGCCTCGTCGTAGCGGTTGGTCCGCATCATCTCGACGACGGCGGCGGTCGGATCCTGCACTCCGGCGTCGCGCAGCTCCTGGCCGACGTGGTCGGCCGACAAGCGAAGGTATTCGGCGGTGTAGTCGGGTCCGAGGTAGCCGCCGTGGCCCATCACCGACCCGTACTGCTGCAACCCGCGGCGCAGGAAGATCTGCTGTCCGGCGGTGATGTCCTGCTCGGTGTAGAGCGTTTGGCCGTCGGGTCCGACGACGCGCTGTGGCTGCGGCATCGAGTCGGAGTAGGTGCGGGCGGCCAGCATACCCATGATCAGGAAGCCGAACACCATGACCAGGGCGACGCCCTGGACCCAGCCTTTGGAGATGGCGAGTTCCGCCTTGCTCGGCGCGGGCTCCAAGAACTGGTTTGTCACGGCTATCCCTTCCGACGGCATCGGATGCACGATCGCAGCGTGTAGCCAAAGTAACGAAAGCATCGCGAAAGTGGTGGAGGTTCCCAGAGTTCGCGTCGGCCTTGGCGGTTGTTAAGCAAAGGCTAGCCAAAGTTGGCGTGGCAGACGGGTGGTCGGGCTAGGGTGCGACTGTGCACGTCGACGCGATGACAACCCCGCAACCGCTTCAGGACATCGGCGAGCTGGCCCGACGGACGCAGACGGCCGGGTTCTCCGGATTGCTGTTCACCGAGACGGGCCGCACGCCGTACATGAATGCGGCGGTGGCGGCGCAGGCCGCGCCGGGGTTGGAGCTGTCGACGGGCGTCGCGGTGGCGTTTCCGCGCAGCCCGTTCGTTTCGGCGGCGACGGCGTGGGAGTTGCAGGAGGCAACCGGCGGTCGTTTTCGCCTGGGGTTGGGTACGCAGGTCCGCACGCACGTGGTGCGGCGCTACGGAATGGAGTTCGAGCGTCCGGGTCCACGGCTGCGTGACTACGTGCTGGCGGTGAAGGCGTGCTTCCATGCGTTCCGGACGGGCAAGCTCGAGCATCGCGGTGACTTCTACAGCTTGGACTTCATCACGCCGCAGTGGAGCGCGGGACCGATAGACGCGCCGGATCCCAAAGTGGATGTCGCGGCGGTGAACCCGTGGATGCTGCGGATGGCCGGCGAGGTCGCCGACGGAATCCACGTGCATCCGCTGGGCGAGCCGGGCTACATCGGCCGGCATGTGCTGCCGAATCTGGCGCAGGGCGCCGCGAAGTCGGGGCGCTCGGTCGATGACATCGCGGTGATCGTGCCGGTGATGACGATCGTCGGCGACACCGACGCGGAACGCGATCGTGAGCGGGAGCTGGTGCGCACGAGCATGAGCTTCTACGGCAGCACACCGAACTACGCCTTCATCTGGGACGAGGCCGGGTTCGAGGGCACGACGGCGCGGATCCGCGAGAAGCAGAAGGCCGGCGACTACCAGGGCATGGCGGCTTGTATCACCGACGAGCACATCGCGACGTTCGCCACGGAGTCGACGTGGGACGGTCTGGCGGACGCGTTGATCTCACGGTACGGCGGGGTGGCATCACGCGTGGTGCTCTACAACGCGCTGGCCGATCCGGCACGGTTCGAGCGTTACGGCGAGGTGGCGCAGAGCATTCGGGCGCGATGACTGAGGCGGCCAGCGGACTCGCCTTGACCGGGTCACCATTGGCTGCCACATACGGTGCAGGTCCAGTTGTCGTTACGACGGACGCAGCCGCGGTAGTCGTCCCACGGCGGGAAGTCCAGATGAAAGACCTCTCCGAACTGTGCGCTCTGCGTGCGTTGGGCGCCGCAATAGGGACACCGCGGATGCTGGGAGAACAGGTAGTCGATCAAGCTTGTGAAGCCGCCGTCGCGCATGGCGGCGTCGCAGCGGAGACACAGCACACCGGGCCAATCGGCGGGAAGTTCTGGCAGCCAACACTTGTCGGGTATCGGCCCATAGAAGTAGCTGGGCACGTTGGTGGCCTCCATGATCACCGGCTGGGGTTGCGGCCGCTCGGGAAAGTCGACCGTGCGGATGCGGAAGGCGTCGCGGGCTTGCTCGCCGAGTAGGTCGAGGACGGCTCCGCATCCGGTGCACAGGCCGCGGGAGTGAAGAAGGGTGGCGGCCGCGGCCATCGTCGAATGGCCGAACCGCGTCGAACGCTTGCCGTCGGCGTCGCAGTCGGTCAGCGCGAGAAGCATGCGAGTGGCCGCGTCGCCGCGAAGCTGCCACACCTTGCGGGGGTCGTCGTCGCCGGCGAGCCTGACCAGCCGCGCCAGGGTGCCGAGGTCCACCAGGCCGGGGCTGGGCAGGCCCCAGGTGATCTCGGCGCGGTCGAAGCGCCCGTCGGGACCGATGCGGCCGAGTCGCGTCATGACCGACGGCGGATCGGTGTTCAAAACGATGGCCACCGGGTCGCCGATGTGGGCTTCGCCGAAGCCGTAGCGCCACGGCCGGTACGACGAGCGATCCTCCAGAAGAGTGATCACCGCGTCCTTCCAGTCGGCTCCCTCGACGATGTGAAGACGTTCGATTGCAGTTTGCGTCACTGCACCATTATTCCAGGTGCATACGACAATTCACTGATTCATGCGTTTGCTGAGCGGGGTAGGTCACCAGAGGACGGCGATGGCTGCGGCGGCGAACGACAGGACGCCGATCGCCCAGAACATCAGGCGCGGTATCGGGTTGCCGGTGCGCTTCTGGCGAGCGCTGCCCATGCCCAGGAAGCCGCCGAGGATCACGAGGATGACCAGTTTGATCCCGATCTTCGGGTAGTTGAGTTCGATGCCGGCGGGCCACGGCGCGGCGAGAGCGAGGCCGGTGAGCAGCGAGAGCAACAGGCCGTAGTCCATGGCGCGGGGGGTGCGGAAGCGTCGGGCCAGGGCCTCGGCGGCCCAGCCGCCGAACGTGATCGCGAAGCCGACGATGTGCAGCAGTACAACTACGTTGCGTAGTAGTTCCATGGGGTGAGTTTAACGCTTCGCCCGGAGGTTTCCGGGGACGAAATTGCTGCGTTGGCGGCCCGTCGGGCGGTGTTAGTGTGCGGCTGATGCTGGAAAAGGGGGCGTGATGTCTGACTCGAACGAGCCGCTGAAGGTCGATCCGACCGAGCTGCGCATGGCCGCAGACCGGCTCGACGGCCAGGCCAGCGGGTTTCGGTCAGCGCACCAGGCGGCGCATTCACATGCGGGTAACACCGCTCTCGGATCGGGGTCGGCAGCCGCCGCGTTGCCGAAGATGCTGGCGGCGTGGGAGGCCGACGGCGCACGGTTCGCCGGTGATTTCGTCAGACACGCGCAGGGACACCGCGAGGCGGCAGACAGTTACGTGCGCACCGATGTTGGCGGCGCCGAGGCGGTAGAGGACGCCGGCTCTGCGATGTGAGGTGCGGGAATGGCGCTGAGCCTTGGTGAGCTCAAACAGTGGCCTCCCGAGATCGCCGATCTCGCCCAGGCAGCACGCGAGGCCGCGGACAATCACACCGGCTCGGCTGAGTTCTATCGTTCGCTGATCACGGTATCGACCTGGGAAGGCCAGGGCGCGGAGGCCGCGAAGTCGGCGATGACGGCCACGGCGGCAGACCACGAAGCGGTGGCCGACAATCTCGGCGCGGCGGCTCAAAGGATGGAGAACGTTCACCGCGACGCGGAGGCCCTCGCCGAAACCATCAAGGGCATCCTCGACGATGCCGCCGCCCAACCGGCAGTGGGCATCGATGAGTCCACCAATCAGGTGATCCCGCCCGATACCAGCCACATGACAGACGAGTACGCCGCCCAGGTGGCGGCCAAGGTCACCGACCTCAGGGAGCGCATCGCGGATGCGCTCGCGGACGGTGAGCGCATCGACACCGAGTTGGCGGGTGCGATCACCGCGGCGAGCGGTGAACGGGTGGTGAAGACGGCGGGGTCGCTGGAGGACATGCTGCTGCCTGCAACTGGCGGGCGGCGTGACGAACCGAAGCCGGACGAGCAGTCGTCGACACCGAAGAATCTCGATGAAGCATTGAATCGGATCGCCGAACCCGGCCAACCAGCGCAGCCGGTGCGGTTGGACCCGGCGAAGGTAGAGCAGTTCAAGAGCCTTGCGCGCGAGACGCTGTTGCGCAGCGGAGTTCCGCCCGAGCAGATCGAACAGCGGCTCGACGCGATGGTCGCCGCAGCGCACAAACCGCTTGCCCCAGTCAAGACGCCCGAACGCGATGCAATGCCGAAACCCGGCTTCGAGGACGGCTTCGCCGACGGCTGGTTCGGCACCGAAGAGAGCATCAAGAACCTCATCGGAGCGAACGGGTTGGAGGACTTGAAAGAGTCGTGGACGGACTTGGCCAAGGGCACCTGGGAACGGGTGACGAACCCGATCGACTCGATGAAAGAGGACATCGAGCACCTGACGAACTACCCCGGGCATTACTTGGGTGAGGTAGCCGGCAGTACGGCCCTGACCGCGCCGAGCGCGATGTTCGGTGGCGAAGCAGCTCTCGCGGCACGTGCCATACCCGACGATGTCATCGACATGCCAAGTCACACAGGCACAGTCGAGCACTCGACTCCGCTTGGCCCCGCGACGAGCGACCACCCGGGAACCCTGTCGCCGGATATTCCCGCGGCTAGACCACTACCGCCAGACTCTCCGCTGTTCGACGGCTATGAGCCGATACCCCCGGGGCCGCAATTCACCAACGCGGACGGCAGCCTCATATATCCCGATGAGGATCTAGAAAGCAAGCCTTACGCAGTCCCGGGCACGGTGATCCCGGAGGCACAGCTCCCGGCAGGCACCGAGCTCGGGCGCTTCGGTTCCCCGTTCGGCGCTTACCTGGCCCCAGAAGGAACGCCTTTCGCCGAACTATCGCTGCCTATGGAGAGCGCCGCGAAGCCGTACTACCGTTACGTCGTCGACGACCCCACCGCGCTTCCGCCTGGCTGGAGCATCGAACAATCACAGGTGGCACCATGGTTTCACCAACCGGGCGGGGGTACGCAGTTTCGGATCATCGCTCCGCCAGGTGAGCGAGCCACGACACAAGGCTTGGTTGATTCTGGGTTTCTCAAGGAGATTGGATAATGCAGCCAGACTTTTCGAGGCTAGCTACGAGCTGGGATGAGTGGGCTAACCGAGCGCAATTGACTCATGTCGGCGCTTCCGACAGTCGTGACGACGGTGACATGGCCTTCACCTCCGACGACGCGTCCTTCTATCTGAGACTCGAGGATGGCTGGTGGGTGCTTGACGAAGTCGATGACCGCGGGAAACGGTACCCGGGTACAGCCAGGTTCTCCACGTTCGAATTAGTCGAGCGCTATTTGATATGGACGTGGGCGTCGGTAGCCCGCTCCCTGTTGGGCGCGGAACAGCTTGGCCGACAACTTCACTCACTCGGAGTAAAAGCAGGCGTCGAAGTACTCCCAACGGACCGCGAGTACGTAATGGAACTGCGTCTGCGTGACGGAGTCGCAATCCTGCCAGCCTCGAAGGTTCCAGTGTTCAGCCACGTACTGGATATGCCTCTCCATGAACTGGATCAGATGATTCGGCAAGGCATCGGATAGCGACCCGCATTGTCGAATTTGATCCGCGCAACGGTGAATCGCCGATCGAAGTGTTACGCGACTCGTCCGAGCGTGGCTGTCGACCCGGCGACGGGAGGCGATTCGGAACCGGGGATTGACGCGGACTGTCCTAACACGGTTAACCGCGTCCGCGATCAACTGCGACGACGGAATAATTCCGCGGGCCGGCCCCGGCCGCTGGTACTGCTCAGGCCTGTGGCAATGAGGTGCGGCTCCATCGCACGCCGGAAGGTGTCGCGCTGCAGCGACTGTCCGGCGATCGCTTCGTGGACCATGCGCAACTCCCGCAGGGTGAAGGTCTCACCGAGAAGGCGATCTGGATCCGGCTTGTCTAGGTAGTGCTTTCGGACGTCCTCGACTGCCAACTTGATGATGTCGGCGTGGTCGTATGGCAGCCGTCCGGGTGCGTCGATTGGGACGAGCCTCGTCTTCTCCGAGAATCGATCAGCCAGTTGGTCCAGACGCACCACTTGCACGTGGGCAACCGACATCACCCACCCGCGATCGTCGCGCGTCGGGTCGTCGAAGACGCGAAGTTGACGTGGATGCAACCCACGCACGTTGGCTTTCATCCGCAGCGAGCGGTCAACGGCCTGCGCGAGTGTTTCGCGCTCATGGACGAACGTGCCAGGGAGCGACCAGCCCGTTCCCTTCGGACGGCGGACCTCGAGCACGACCAGTCCCGCGTGCGGATCGAGCGTGAGTAACGCCGTGTCGACGGCGACCGAGGGTCGCGGGTAGTCGGTCAGCTTCCGCCCGCTGGTGTCTCGGTACGCCTTCTCACTCATGTCGGAGCCTCAGCGTACAGTGTTTGACATTTAGCGCATAATTGCGCAAACTATACCTGGAGGGGGCCAAATGACTGCATACAATGACCGCGTTGAAGGTGTACTGCTGGGCACTGCCGCGGGGGATGCGCTGGGTGCGCCATATGAGTTCCAACCGCCACGCGCACCAGAACTCGACGTGGCGATGGTCGGCGGCGGACCGTGGCAGCGCGGCGAATGGACTGATGACACCGCGATGGCGGTTGCGATCGCCAAGGTAGCGGCTACTGGTGCAGATCTGCGAGATACCGCATCGCAAGATGCGATCGTGAGTCGATGGCTCGAATGGTCGCGCACAGCCAAAGATGTTGGCAATCAGACGGGTTCCGTCCTGCGCTCGGCGTCTCGTGATAGCCGCATCACCGCGGCAGACGCGCGGCGCGCATCCGAGGCCCTTCACCGCCAGACCGGCCGCACGGCGGGAAACGGCTCCCTGATGCGCACGGCTCCCATCGCGCTCGCTTACCTCGACGACGAGGACGCGATGGTCGAGGCGGCGCGCGCGATCAGCGAGCTGACCCACCACGACGAGGACGCCCGTGAGGCCTGCGTGTTGTGGTGCTGTGCCATACGGCACGCGGTGCTCACCGGCGAGCTCGATGCGCGTGTCGGATTACGTCACATCGCCGGCGAGCGTCGCGACCTCTGGGCCACCCGCCTGGACGCCGCCGAGTCCGCAGCACCCGCGTCCTTTCCCAACAACGGCTGGGTGGTCACAGCGATGCAGGCGGCGTGGTCGGCGATTGCGACGACCCCCGTGCCGAAGGACGACCCGGAGGCGGGCATCTTCCGCGCAGACCATCTTCGGCTGGCATTGGACGCCGCGGTGCGCGCGGGATACGACACCGACACGGTGGCGGCCATCGCGGGCGGTCTGCTCGGTGCGGCGTATGGGGCTTCGGCGATTCCGAGTGCATGGCGGCGGGTGCTGCACGGGTGGCCTGGCATGGGCGCGCATGACCTGGTCGCGCTGGCGTCGGCCATCGAACGTGGTGGTGAACCAGACCCTTTCGATTACGCGTACTCCGATTCGTCGATCAGTACCTGCGCACGTCACCCCTATGACGAGGGCGTCTTGCTCGGCGGGATCGGCGTCCTGAGGAAACTTCCTACGGAAGTCGACGCCGTGTTCTCGTTGTGTCGATTGGCCGACGATGATGTGCGCCACGACCTCCCGCACATCGAGGTACGGCTGATCGACCGCACGAGCCATGACGAAAACCCGCACCTGGACTTCGTTTTGACGGACACGGTGCGATTGCTCGAGGAACTACGGAGTGAGGGACACACAGTGCTGGTGCACTGCGTGGCCGCGTACAGCCGCACGCCGACCATCGGCGCCTTGTACGGGGCGCGGCTGAAGGGCGTCGGAGTCGAAGAAGCACTGCGAGATGTCGTCGCGGTGTTGCCAGGTGCATATCCGAACCCGGCGTTTCGCGGGGCGTTGCGACGTCTTGGACCGATGACAGATGGTCGAAAGGTGGCCTCGTGAGCAGACATGGATACCTCCGACGGCACGGCGACCTCGCTTTGGTGGGAACCGGCGACCCGAACTGTTTCTACGGCGTCGTCTTTCACTCGCCGTTTGGCGTGTACAGCAAGGAGGTACGGTGAGACTGTTGAAGAAGACGAACCAGAAGCAGCCCGATACAGCTGCGACCGCCGAGGGCAAGGTCTTCTACTCCACTCCGTTCGGTAACACCAACGACGGCGAGCAGAGGCTGTTCTTACTGGAGCGCGAGGGTGTCCGGTACATGCCGGTCTTCCGCAGCGTGGATTCGATGAAAGAGTTCTACGGTCGGATGAACCGCGCCGCATACATGATCCTCGAGGGCGACGTACAGACCGTGATGGACACCAATCACTCGATCGAGCCCATGAAGGACGTCGGTGTTGTGATCGAACCATTGACTGCCAGTCCAGTGATTCTCACGCCTAGAAGCGATTAGCATCACGGCGACTACTTTCCGCCGCGCTCATGTCATGAGTCGCCGGTGGTCGACTTCAACCTCGCGTCCATGACCGAGCCGACGGGGCCTATTGGGATCTCGCCTCTTCGATGTTCAGCCGACGCGCCAAATCCGGGCCACCCACCTCGCGGATGAACTCGGGATCGCCGCACACCACGAGTCGGTCGCGGGCCCGAGACAATCCGACGTAAAGCCGTTCGCGCGAGCGCTCGAACTGGCCCGAATCGTTGACCACCAAGACGACCGCGCGCCGCTCGAGACCTTTGAAGCCGAGCACATGACCGTAGAACACTTGGTCGTTGTCCCAGAAGCTGTCCCAGTACGCCTTGTGGCCGGCCTTCTGACGCTCCGCCTGCTCGGGATGCCGGCTGCCCGTCGTCAGTAGCGCGAGATCCTCAGGCCGCCAACCCTCTTCGAGGAGTGCCTCGATCTGATCGTCACCGACGTCGAGTGCATCCTCACGGCTGCAGGCAACGAACTCGACCGCGGGCCCCTCCCCGCCGAGGAACCGCATCGGGTGATCGACGAGCGGTTGGAACGCGTTCGCGATCTGGCGGGTGTTGCGCAGATTGTGGTCCAGAATCAGCGGCACCAACGGCACCGGCGGGGATCCGTAGCGATTGAAGACGCGCTGCCCCTCATCGGTGAACACGTACAGGCCGCCCTCATCCGGATCCTTCAGTGCGATCAGCAGCGGCTCCCACCAGGAGTCGGCGAAGTCCTGCGCCTCATCGACGACGATGGAATCGAAGCGATGCCCGGTGTCCAATTGCGTTGCCAGCTCCGCCATTTGCTCCGGCAGATCGTGCTCCCAGAACTTGACCGTCTCCTCAGTACGCAGCGACTCGTCGGGCCCCTCCGGTGCGCCCCACTGCACGCCGAGGGCATGGAATTCGCCGACGTAGCCGGGTTGTTGGCGCCGCGGCCAGGTAGCGGTGATGCGCTCGAGGTACGACGCGAGGCCATGGGAGTAGCAGACCAGGGCGACACGTTGACCCCGCTGCGCCAGTCGGCGAGCCTGCTCCATCGCGAGGAACGTCTTGCCGCTGCCCGCACCGCCGCGGACCTCGATGCGGTTGAGCAAGCGGGTGGCGTCAAGGATGACGGCCTGATGCTCGGTGAGCGCGTCGGCCGCATCCTCGTTGTCCAGTGCCCGAGCGACGACGTCGCGTTGCGGCAGTCCCCGCCCACTCAGCGCGGTGATGATCTGGTCGATGCCGTCCCGGTTGAGCAGCGGACGGTTGAGTTCCTGGCTGACGAGGATGTGGCGCAGTTTGCCGTCGATGTCCTTGAGATCGTTGCGGTCGATGACCTTCCAGCGGGGGCAGTCCGACAAGGCGAAGTCAGCGGGCAGTTCGGTGTTCGGCAACACGACGACGTGGTCCCAGCGTAGACGGCCCTGCGTCCAGCGGGGGTCCTTCTCGATGTAGTCGCGCAGGGCGTAGCAGGCCTCGCGGGCCTGGCGGACGGGTTCGATGGTGCACTCGCGCCCGCCGCGCTTCTGACGCCAGTTCGCGCCGTCGTGCCAGACCTCGCCGCCCTTGACCTCCAGGCACGCAATGCCCGCGCCTTCGATGGCGACGACGAAGTCGACCTCGTGATCCTTGAGATGGTCGGTGACGCGCTGGCCGGCGATGACGAGGTCGTTGGGCTGGAGTTGCTCGACGAGAGCCTGGTAGACGCGTCGCTCGGCGCGGTTGGCCAGCCGCGGTGTGTCGGTGGGGGTGATCGTCATCGGCCCCTCCGTGCCGTGCGTCGATGCCACCACCGCATGTCGAACCCCTCCCCCATGAGCTTGGTCTCGATGTTAGCCACGGGGTCCGTCACTCCGGGTGAGGCCGGTGCCGCGGATTTGTCGGTGGTCCGGTTTACCGTCTTCCTCAAGCGCTAAATCAAGGGGGGATCATGCGCGGACGTGGGGTAATCGCGGGTGCGCTCGCGGTCTGCGGATTGGTGCTGTCGTCGACTCCGGCGCACGCCGATCAGTACGACTTCATCGCGCAGCTCGACAACATGGGCGTCTACTACAGCTCGATGGTCGACATGATCGAGATCGGCAAGGAGCTCTGTCACGAGCTTCGCTTCGGGGTGCCACCGCCGGCGGTGCTGGGCAAGCTGCAACGAACGGGGTTCGCGCCGGCGGAGTCGGCGATCGTGCTGCTGTCGGCAGTCAACACGATGTGCCTGGACGCCAAGCCGGCGGTCGTCGAATGGGCACGCGGGATCGGCTACACGCAGCCGCTGTAGGTGCTCGAGATGTTCGCCAAGGTGTACGGGCGGTCGTGATGGCAAGCCGCGGTGCGGATTCCGGTGGAGTGGCCGGTGTCTTCGGCCTGCTGCTCCTGATCTGGGTGGTCGTCACCTACTACTGGATCATCATCGGGGTCGGCGTCGCCATCGGGTTGTTCTTCGCGATCCGGGCGCTTGTCCGTCGCGAGCAGGAGCGTCGGCTGGCGGCCGCCCGCGAGGCCGAAATCCTGGCTCACCGTGCCGACCGTCAGCATCGTTGGGCGCGTCGCGGCGACGCCAGGGGGATCTACGGCGTCGAGGGCGCGAAGTTAATGGGCTCGCTCTCGCCACAGCCCTCAGTACCGTCGGCCGATGCGCCCGACGAGAACCATGACTTCGCCGAGATCGTCCATACCTCAGCCGAACTCGACAGGCTGTTGGCTGAGAAGCGGACGGAGTGGCGGTGGGCGGCGTTCGTGTCCGTTCTCGTCCAACGTCTCGCGGATGTGCGGCCGCGGCTACGCGATCTCGACCTGGGCTACACAACGGCGCGGGGTCCCTACGCACGCAACGGCCCGCAGGTGGCTGCTTTCGTCGAAGACTGCCTTGACGACCTCTACGAACTCGCCCATCAGGTCGAATCGTTCATCCGCGCACCGGCGCTCATGGACGTGTTCGGTGATAACGAGAGCACCGCCGACGCCGAGGGCATCGTGCACGCGGCCAACCGGCTGATGGACTCTTACGAGCGGTTCCTCGAGCTGGCCGAGCGGTGCCGTGATGTCCGCGTGCCCTCGGCGTACACCGGACTGCTCGCCGACTGCAAGCTGCTGATGGATGTTCCGCTCGACGGCTTCCACGCGTTCATCGACGAACTCGTCGAGCTGGTCGAGGAGATGCCCACGGTAGCGCGTTACGCGCCAGGCGATGTCGATTACGGCACGGTCGTGCTAGAGGTTGTCGTCGATGATGACCTCATCGACCGAATCGACAGACAGGTGCGCGCCGCCGCCAAGGATTAAGCGCCGGGAGGCAGTTCCCGGGGGCCGCTGCGTGCGTTCAGTTCACAAGGGCCGCCCCCGGTGAGTTCGGCGCGGTGGTCGCCTTTCGCCACTGCCGGCGACGAGTGCTCCGCACCGCCGCCAAGCCGGCCGTAGCCCTGTCGGTCAACGTCCCCCCATACCGTCGAGGTCGTCCGTGCGCGAGCCGTCGCATCAGAACCGCGTTCTCGCGCAACGTCTTCGCCCTCTTCGAGGTGAGTGGTCACCTTTCGGGTGCGCTTGAGCGAGAAGTGGATCTCTTCGGTTTCCTCGAGGACCTGCCGTGCGCTCCGCAGCGGTTTGGTGGTGGTGTCGATCGCGTTGACGATGATCGGCGGCACCAGCGGGCGAATCCAGCGCGCGGCGGCACGCGTGACATCCGGGATGCCCGGGATCAGCGGACGTCCGGCCTCCTTGGCGGGCTCCACCGCGCGGTCTTCCTCGACGGGTGCGGGCAGGTTCTCTGGCTCCTCCACTTCCGGTACCCCTGCAATCAAGCTCGCCGCTTCGGCCTCCGCAGCAATCGGCAAGTACACGTCTTCGGTTTCGGAAATGCGTTCCGCACGTGCAGGAATCGCGGTGTCGACCGCTTCCATCACTCGGCGGCGCTGCTGCTCGCGATCGATCTCCAGTTGCGCCTCGACAGCCATGCGGGCGCTCGCGAGCTGCTGCTCAGCCCACATCGTGTCGATGGCCGCACGCACCTCGGCCCGCTTCACCGCGACCGCCGTGTCGGCGTCCAGCTCGGCGCGGTCCCGCGCGACGTCGGCGGCGATCCCGCGATCCTGCGACGTCTCACCGCGCCACCGCCGAAGAATCAGCGGCAGGAGGCTCAGCAGGACGAAGAAGCCGTCGACAAGAATCCGCAACACCAGCGCCCCCGGGTTCGCCAGCGTGTGGTCATTCATCGCGACCCACCGTGCGCCGAGTCCCCGATCCGCATCGGCCGTCGCGGCCTGCCGGGCTTGCGCCAGCGTCTGCTCGGCGTCGGCGACCTGGGCATCGAGCGCGGGCGCACGAAGATCGCGCTCGGCCAGCGCGGCGTCGAGGCTCTCCTGGGCGTCGGCGAGGAAGTCGTTCGCCGTCCGGTTCTCGGGTCCGGCGCCGGGCACGCCGGTGATGACGGTCTGCGGGCACTCGGGTCGGGGATTGAACTCGCAGCGCGCCACCACCAGCGCGTCCTGCCGGCGCTGCACGGCCCGCTCGACAGCGGCGTCGAGCTCGCCGCGCGCGGCCCGGCTGCGGTCCACGTCGGCCGCGGCCTTCGCGACGGCCGGGCTGGAGTCGGCCGTGCGCGCCGCCCGCTCGTCGAGAAGACGATCGACCGATCCGGAGAACACGACGACGGCGGCAAGCTCACCGACCACAAGCCCGACCACGACCGCGACCGCGGTGCGTCCCGCGACGCCAGACCCACGTACGGCCCCCGCGGCGATCGCGCGGCTCAAAGCACCGATCAACACCCCGAACACCGACGTCACCGCAATGACGGTCGCCAACGACCAGGATGTCGACTCGGCCAGGGCAGAGGCGGCCACAAGCCACGCCAGCAGCGCCGTGACCAGCACCACCACACCGGCGCTGACCAGGGTGGACCGCTCGTGGCGGGCAGCCACGTCGCGCGGCTCGCCGCCAGAGAGCCAGATGAGGCCTGACGCGATCGGCGAGGCGGCAGTGCCGACCTCAGAACTCCTGTGGACGCCCATTAAAACTCCAAACGTGCAGGTCAAGGCATGAAAGAGTGCTACCGACGGCCCTGTCGGTGTAGTGCCAGGCGGAACCCCCCGCGGATCGCACCATCACGCCATGCGAATGCCGCCGATTCTCCCACAGCGGGGTGTCGGCCGTTCTTCGCGGACGTCGGGTTGCGCACGTATGGCCGTGTCACCGCACCGGCGCCGGCTCGTATGGTGACCGCATGAAGAAGGCGCGAATCGGCCGCATCGCCCAGCAGGTCGCGGCAATAGTTGTCACGGCAGTCACCGCGGCCTCGACGCTCAACGGCTACCGACCGCTGGTGCGTAAGGGCTACCCGTCGATCTTCTCGTTCGGGTTCGGTTTGGTGGTGAGCGAGTTCCCACTGCAGACGCTGGTGAGCCAGATCGGCGGTCTGGCGT
The DNA here is from genome assembly GCF_001500045.1 of Mycobacterium sp. GA-1199. Classification (GTDB taxonomy): domain Bacteria; phylum Actinomycetota; class Actinomycetes; order Mycobacteriales; family Mycobacteriaceae; genus Mycobacterium. The sequence goes on along the minus strand of NZ_LQIX01000001.1, from coordinate 55,682 downwards.
TGACCACTCGGCGCCTGAGCCGTCCGGTGCGCGTGGTCGCGTGGGTGGTGGCCGCCATCTCGGCGATCGGGCTGCTGAACTTCAACCGCGCGGGCCACAAAGCGGCTGCCCCGCTGACTGAGGCGCTGGACCGCGGCCTGGGCGCCGATCGCCGCACCGACTCGTCGGGCCTGTGGCGCCAGCCGGCCGGCGGCGGTACCGCCAAGACGCCGGGCGCGCTGCGGATGATGCGCATCTACCGCGACTACGCCCACGACGGCGACATCAGCTACGGCGAATACAGCCGGGCGAACCAGCTCGACATCTGGCGTCGTCCCGACCTCGACCGAAACGGCAAGGCACCGGTCCTGTTCCAGATCCCTGGCGGCGCCTGGGTGACGGGAAACAAACGCGGACAGGCACATCCCTTGATGAGTCATCTCGCCGAGCTCGGCTGGATCTGCGTGGCGATCAATTACCGCCACAGCCCACGCAACACGTGGCCCGACCACATCGTCGACGTCAAACGCGCGCTGGCGTGGGTCAAGACGCACATCGCCGAGTACGGCGGTGACCCGGACTTCATCGCGATCACCGGCGGCTCGGCCGGCGGGCATCTGTCGTCGCTGGCGGCGCTGACGCCCAACGACCCGCGGTATCAGCCGGGCTTCGAAGACGTCGACACCCGGGTGCAGGCCGCGGTGCCGTTCTACGGCGTCTACGACTTCACCCGCTTCGAGGACGCGATGCATCCGTCGATGCCCGAACTGCTCGAGCAGATGGTCATCAAGCAACCGCAGAAGTCGGCCTTCGAGACCTACTTCGAGGCGTCACCGGTGAACCACATCACCGCCGACGCGCCGCCGTTCTTCGTCTTGCACGGGACCAACGACTCGCTGGTTCCCGTCGAGCAGGCGCGCGCGTTCGTCACCAAGCTGCGGGACGTCAGCGCCCAGCCGGTCGCATACGCCGAATTGCCCTTTGCACAGCACGCTTTCGACATGTTCGGTTCGGCACGCGCCGCCCACGCGGCCGTCGCTGTCGAGCACTTCTTAGCCGATATCTACGCGAACCGGCAGCAGGCGACGCAATCGAAAAACCTCCGCTCGTCGTGAGGGGCCGCCGCTATTGCCGTGACGAAACGGCCACGATTTTATGTGTCAAACAGGGCTGGGCCGGCGGTAGGCTCTCGAGCGTGGAGCCTGACAATCTTGAAGCCCGCGTGTCAGCGCTGGAAACCCAGGTGCGTGGGCTTGCGCAGCGGGTACAGGCGAGTGAGCAGGACGCCGCAGCGGCCCGTGTCCTCGCCGGCGCGGCCGACCGCGACGTCACCGAATTCCACACAGAGCTTCGCGACTTTCGTCGGGCCACTGTCTCCGGCTTCAACGCCTTGCGCGATGACATGACTGATTTGCGCAGCGAAATGCGCGGAAAACTCGAGGTAGCGGCCGCAGGCCAACAGCACATCGTTGACCTCTTGGAAAGGCTCATCGGCGATCAGGGCTGACGCTCGGCGAGCCGGCCAAACACGCCGTCTGCCATGCAACGTCCGATTACTGGTTTGCGCCACGGAGCCAATACCATGGCTACCGCTATGACCGACACTGCTCTGACGGCTGCGCCGAGCGCCGACGCCGCGCCACCTGGCCGTATCTCCGCTGAGGCCGGCCGCCGCAGGACGTTCGCCGTCATCAGCCACCCCGACGCCGGCAAATCGACGTTGACCGAGGCTCTGGCTCTGCACGCGCGGGCGATCACCGAGGCCGGCGCGGTGCACGGCAAAGCGGGTCGGCGCGCAACGGTGTCGGACTGGATGGAGATGGAGAAGGCCAGGGGCATCTCGATCACCTCGACGGCATTGCAGTTCCCGTACCGCGACTGCGTCATCAACCTGCTCGACACCCCCGGCCACGCCGATTTCTCGGAAGACACCTACCGGGTGCTGACGGCCGTCGACTCGGCGGTGATGCTCATCGACGCGGCCAAAGGTCTTGAGCCCCAGACCTTGAAGCTGTTTCAGGTGTGTAAGCACCGTGGGATTCCGATCATCACAGTGATCAACAAGTGGGACCGTCCCGGGCATCACGCCCTGGAATTGATGGGCGAGATCCAGGAGCGAATCGGGTTGCGCCCCACGCCTTTGACGTGGCCGGTCGGCATCGCCGGCGACTTCAAGGGTGTGCTCGACCGGCGGAGCGGCAACTTCATCCGGTTCACCCGCACCGCGGGCGGTGCCACCGCGGCCCCCGAGGAGCACATCGCGGCAGCCGATGCCCACGCTGCTGCCGGCGACGACTGGGACACCGCCGTCGAGGAGAGTGAACTGCTGTCCGCCGACGGCGCCGATTACGACCGCGAGCAGTTCCTCAGCGACGAGGCCTCACCGGTGCTGTTCACGTCGGCGGCGTTGAACTTCGGCGTGAACCAGCTTCTCGACGTGCTGGTCGGACTCGCGCCGGCGCCCAGCGGAGCCGTCGACGTCGAGGGAGCGCGTCGCCCGGTCGAATCACCGTTCAGCGCTTTCGTTTTCAAGGTGCAAGCGGGCATGGATTCGGCACACCGCGACCGCATCGCGTACGCGCGGGTGGTGTCGGGCACCTTCGAGCGTGGAGATGTCCTGACTCATGCGGCGACGGGCAAGCCGTTCGTGACGAAGTATGCGCAGTCGGTGTTCGGCCAGCAGCGCGCCACACTGGACACGGCGTGGCCGGGTGATGTGATCGGGCTCGCCAACGCCGCCGCGCTGCGCCCGGGTGACACGCTGTATCGCGATGTGGCCGTTCAATATCCGCCGATCCCGAGCTTCTCCCCCGAGCATTTCGCCGTTGCGCGCGGCACGGATCCGAGTAAGCACAAGCAGTTTCGTCGCGGGATCGAGCAGCTCGAGCAGGAAGGCGTCGTGCAGGTGCTGCGCTCAGACCGGCGCGGCGATCAGGCACCGGTGCTGGCCGCGGTCGGACCGATGCAGTTCGAGGTTGCCGTGCACCGGATGGCGACCGAGTTCAGCACCCCGATTGCGCTGGAGTCGTTGCCGTATCAAGTGGCGCGGGTCGTCGACCCCGCCGACGCCGAGTTCATGGACAAGCAGGTGTCGGCCGAAGTGCTCACCCGCAGCGACGGCGTCATGCTCGTGCTGTTCTCGACGCCGTGGCGGCTCGACGGCTTCCAGCGCGACAACCCCGACATCAAGCTGGGGTCGTTGGTGGCGGCGTAGACCTCGCAGTCCTCGGGCGCCGTATCAACCCGGCGGATCGAACGAGACGACCTTGCCCCGGTTGATCGACACCCAGTCCCTGGCCTCCAGATACGGACGGAAGGTCTCGGTGATGGCCTGCTGGTCGGCGGGCGTCTTGGGCCGCTGCAGCTCGTAGAGGTGCGGGAACTCGGTCCACGCGACGACGGCGTCCCACAGCCGTAGCGCCGCCTCCCCTGCCGGCGGGTCGATGAGCACCGGCCCGAACAGGCACTGCCCGTCGGGAAAGAACAGCGTCGGCACGCCGTAGCCGCCGGCGTCGACGACGCGCTGGTGGTCGGCCATCACCTCGTCGTTGGTGGTCGGGTCGGCGATGGCCTGGTCGACGAGCCCGGGATCGAAGCCGAGTTCCTCCAAAAGTGCTCGGGCGACAGCTTTTTCGTGTGGCTTGTGCCCTTCGACGTGCAGCGATCGTGCCGCGCGTTCGTACCATGCGTCGAGGTCGGCCATCGACTGCCGGCGCAACAGCGCGCCGATGCGCATCATCGACCAGCCGTACGACCACTCCCGCTCCCACGGGTGCTTCTTGCCCTCTTGGCGGTTGATCTCCTCGAGGCTGAAGAAGCGCCAGTTCACCTCCAGGCGGCTGTGCTCGCGCACCTTGCGGATCCACCGCGATGTCTGATACGCGAACGGGCACATGACGTCGAAGTGAAAATCAACGGCGACAGGACGATTAGTCACATCTGAACCTCGGATCTGCGCGGCCACTGGTCGTCATCCTGCCAGTTGGACATGCCGGAGTCGACGGTCGTACCGTCCCGCGTCAGGCGGGCGGCAGCGTGCGTCGTGAGTAACGGTGGCTTCAGGCCCGCAACGTCGGCCAGAGGAGGTCGAACAGTCGCTCCTCCCAGCCGTTCGCAATGCGGCCCGTGCGAGCGCGCTCGGCGATGACAGCGCCGACCACGGCGTCGATGAGGGTGGCGCCGTCAAGGTCGGCGCGAAACGATCCGTCGGCCTTGGCCGCGTCGATCACCGATGCCAGCTCGGCCCGCTCCTTGGCCAGGATGCGCCGGAAGAGCTTGGTGAAGTCGGGGTCGTCGTCGGTGAGCATGGCAGCGAGACCGCCGAAGCCGATGCCGACCTCGATGGCCTTGACCGCCTCTGCGATGAGCCAGCGGAACCGATCCGGTGCCGCGGTTGATGCGGCGAGGGGTTCAGGAGAGGTCACCCGCGTCAGCGCGGCGGCAAGCATGTCGCGGCGGTCGCGATGTCGCCGGTAGATGGTGGTCTTGGCGATGCCGGAGCGCGCCGCCACCGCCTCGACGGTCACGGAGCTGGGCCCTTTGGTGCGCAGGAGCGCCAGGGTGGCCTCGGTAATACCGTCGTCGACGTCGCGTCGCTGTGCCATCGCACCTCCTCTGGCCGGGAATATCTCCGGCTGGAAAAACGCTACACTAAACGTAGCGCTACGATATGCGTAGCGTTTCGCTGAAGCTTACGAGAGGTGATATCGATGTTGAGGGCGCTAGGACGGATTCCGCCGACTGCGGTTGGTTATGTGTGCCTGCTGCTGAGTTTCGCGGCGCTCGGGACCTTCGTTTACGCGCTGGCCGCTCAAAGTGCGGTGGCGGGAATCATCGGGGCCGGCATGGTCGTGTTGATGGTGATGGCAGTGGCGGGCTTCCGCGTTGGTGCCCGCAAGCGCGCAGAGTCCAACGACAGCGGTATCGAGATCCCCAGCGAGAACATCTGGGCGCGACCGCTGCGCCGCGAGCAGATCGACCACTATCTGTCGACGTACCGAGGTGCGCGGGATAACCACGAACAGTTGTTGGATGCCGCCACGTCCATGCCCGCCGAGTCGACGAGGGAGCTGGAACGGCAAGCCGCCTGACGCTTGACACGCTGCGCCCGGGTGACACGCTGATCGCGATGCACCCGGGCAGTTCTCTAGATACCGAGCCTCGGTGCGAGACCTCCGGGGCGGTCCCAGAAGCGAAATTGGTGCGTCCCGGTGCGCCGGGGGCGTGTTAAGAATCTAGAACACCATCATTTCGAGGCGGGGTATGTCTGTGCTGGTCGATCCGGAGGTCCTGCGGGCCTTCGCCGCGCACGTCGATGTCATCACCGGTCGCATCACCGGTGCCGCGGTGGGCCCCACGACCACTGCGGCGGCCGACGGGTTGCCCGGGTCGACAACGCAGTGGGCGGCCCGTTCGGTCGGTGAGCATTTCACCGAGGTGGCCGAGAACCTGGCGCAGGATGTAGCTCGGATGGGCAAGGCCGTGCGCGGTGCCGGGGACACTTTCGAGGTGACGGACGAAGCCTTGGCCGGCGAATTCGACGGGCTGTTCTGATCCGATGCTGCCCTCTCGCCCGACTCTCCAGAGTTGGAATCCAGAGTCGTTGGCGACGTCGGCCGCGGCGATTGCCACGGCGGCGCAGACAGTCGTCGATGGCGTGTCGGGCATCGATGACGCATGCACGCGGATGCCGGAAACGCGGGCGTGGTCAGGCGTGTCGCACGCCGCGGCGAGCGCAATGTTCGGTCGGGCGAAGCGCCAAGCGTCGACGTTCTCGGATTACGCCAAGGCGGTCTCGGCGGCATTGAGTAGTGGTGCCGAGTCGATCGGGAGTGCGCGTAAAGCGTTGTTGGCCAAGGCCGACGAGCTCGACGCGGGTCCGTTGAGCGTCAGTGACCAATGGGTCGTGCTCGTCGACCCGGTCTACATGTCCGAGGAGGACATGGCCAAGCTGCAGGCGTTGGCTCTGCAGGAGCAGGCCACCGTCAACGCGATGCTGATCGCTGTCGGTGACGCCGACGACGCGACAGCGAACGCGGTGACGGCCGCAGGTAGCCAGTTCGGGTTCGTTGAGGCGGGACTGCCTGCCGATCTGGGCGGCATCCTGCTACCCACGGCGCAGCGACCACCCGATGAGGTGGCCGATCCCCGAACACCCTTCGGCGCGGTGGCGCAGGAAGCGATTCGTTCCGCCGATCAGCAGCAGAATGTGCGGGAAGTCGTCGAGTCCACCAACGCGTACGGCGAGGAGGTGACGACGGTGATCAAACAGGACGACAGCAAGGCCGTCACCACCCGCATGGATCCGTTCGAGTGGCCCAGCAAGCAGAACTTCTACGAGCTCGAGGAGTTCGACAAGAACGGTGACTTTGTAGCGCGTACCAGTTCGTGGCATGACCTGTCCAACGATTGTGACTACACGTCAATCACTTTCGCCGATGGCTCGAACTGGACGATGTCGATGGACCCCACCGGCCACCGACAGGCCGGCTTCACTACCTCAGACGGTCGACACAGTGCGGTGCCCGTCGAGCTGATCGACAACATATCGACGGGTACCACAGCTGCGACGTCGGGATTGGAGAAGCACATCGCCCGTGGCGGATCCTTGCCGATGGTCACCGCGGAAACGGCCGAAAATATCGGAAAGACAATGAAGTTCGGCGGACCGGCAGTGACAGTCGCGACAACGGTCTTTGACATGGTGATGGCCGAGTCGGACAAAGATCGGTGCATTGCACTGGTGGCCGGGGTGGCCGGTAGTGGTGGAGGCTGGGGCCTCGCTGAGTTCGGTGCGGCAGCTGGCGCAGCGACTGGTCCCCTGGCGGTAGGAGCCGTGCCGCTTCTTACCATTATCGGGGCCGTCGCCGGAACTGTAGGCGGCGTGGAAATGGGTAAGTTCATTGGTGAGGTCGTGTGTCCGTACTGAATCTTCCCGAACCCGCGAACTGGGCCAAGGTCAACCGACGCCTGTATTGGCTAGTCATCGGCGTATCGGCGGGCCTGCTCTACTTTGTCGTTCGCGGTATCTTGGCCGGCCTCCGAGGCAACTACCTGACGACCGTACTACTGATCGGCTTCGTCACGTTTCCAGTGTTGATGATGGCGGGCCTACTGCTGGCCGCCACAGGCAGGACGCAGACCCGAACATCCAACGATCCAACGGGATTCACCGTCTGGCCGGACAAGCGGGTGGGCGTGCTGTACGTCGTGGGGCTGATTGTCATGGCCCCATCGGGTGCCCTTCTGGCGCTCTATCTGCCGCGAGGAGCAATCGACATTCCGATGTCCCGTGGGTTGCAGATCTTCTCACCACCGCTCTTTGCCCTAACAGCTTTGTTCTCCGTCATCGCTCTCGTCGCGTGGGTGCGGCGTGGCGGCATCGGCTACCTCAAGTTCACCCCGGCGATGGTCGAGATCGCCGACGTTCTGAAGACGAGAGTTTTGGAGTGGGACGACGTTGTCGATGTCAAGGACCACTCAGACACCAAGGACGGAAGGAAGGCCGGTAGGGCGGTGGTGCTGTGCTTGCGCGACGGCACCGAGGAAGTCATAGGCGGACTGAACTTGTACGTGCCGACTGGAGTGCCGCTCTACTGGATGGTGCGCCACTACTGGAAACATCCCGAGGATCGGATGGAGTTGGTGGGTCACCGTGCGGCCGAGCGGTTTCGTGAGGGGCGATTCGCGCTCGATTAACGACCGAAGCGCTCGGCGGCGACAGGGGCACGGTGCGCCGTTAGCCCTTCATCGCATTCGTTTTATGGCCCAGGCCGGTAGGGACCCCGCGCACCGCCCGTCTCTGAGGACGTGACAGCTTCCCGGCCTGCCCCAGCCCGGCATAGGGTGGTCGCCGTGGCAGACACGCTCGACCCGATGCAAATCGTGGTCCGGATCCTGACCGAGAACGGCCCGCTCGGCAAGGACGTCATCGTGGCGCGCCTGAAAGACAGCGGTGTGGCTGACGCTGAGGACGCCGTCGGTGGGCTGCTCGACGAAATGGCGAGCCCAGTAAGGCAATTGATCGACGAGCGCTGGATGTGGCTGCCAGCGGTGGTGGATGCACGGATGTTCACGCACCGTGTAGACGCCGACGAGCTGGCCCATGACTTCCTCCGGGTGTACCCGGACCTGGACCCCATTACCGATCTTTGCGAGTACGCGGAATTTCAGCGGTTCGCTGACGGCACAGCGGCGCACGTGGCGATGCCCGACTACGACGATGATCTGCTCGAGGAGCGGCGCATTCCGCTGGACGTAATCGACGAGCCCGGAGTGCTGCTGCTCGCGCCGGGCACGCTGGGAAGGCTGGGCATGCGCGAGGGCGAGCTGGTCGGGTTGCGACTGGAGTCGCAGGGGCTGGTGGTCGAGCGCATCGCCGCGACCGCGCAGGCGTCGACTGTCGGTGCGCGGCTCAAGGCGATCGTCGACGACACCGAAGAGCCCGTGTCCCTCCAAGACGCGGTGTGGACGGAGTGCGTCGAAGATCCGAGCGCATTCGCCAAGCCGCTACCGCCGCTGGGTGAAATCATCGAGGACAGCGGCCTCATCCACCAGGCCGGATTGCTGGCACCGGCCGAATTCGATTTCGATGCTTGGCGTTTCGAGCTGAACTGCAAGATGCTCGCCCGAGAGCATGACCTCGATCAGGACGACGCCGTCGCCCTCTACACGCTGATCAGAATCTTCGACCGGATGTCGATGGCGCTGGAGTCAGGCGAGGAATCCGTTCCTGAGTCGCTCTTCGCGCTGACGGCCAAGGTCGGGGGTGTCCTTGCCGATCCGCAGTTGGCAGCAGTTTTCACGGACAGAACGCTCCGCGCAGGGCGCCGCGGTGCGGCCACGTTGAGTCTGTTCGCCGAGACGCTGGAGCCGAAGGTGCCTCGCGCCGCACGCGTCGCCTACCGGTGGCTGCGGGCCCTGGCCCTGGAGCAGCTCGGCGAAGTCGAGGCTGCCGAAAGCGAACTTCTGGCCGCCGAATCGATGGATCCCGACTGGCCGATGACGTTGTTGGAACTGGCGCGTTTCGCGTCCGATCGCGGCGACGCCGAACGCGGATTGTCGTTACTTGACCGTGCCGGTATCCCGCCCGATTACCACTTGGTCCAGTTACTGGAGCAGCACCGGGCCGAGGCGCGCGCTGACATCGGCCGAAACGAGCCGTGCTGGTGCGGTTCTGGGCGCAAGTACAAGAAATGTCACCTCGGCCGCGAGGCGCTGCCGCTGCAGGACCGTGTCCGCTGGTTATTCGCGAAGGCCGCCCAGCACGTGTCGATGACCGACTGGGAGGAAGTGCTTTTCGAGGTCGCCCTCGAACGCAGCCAATACTTCGAAGGTGATTCGCGCGAGGCCTTGGACGCGGCGATATCCGACTTGCTGGTAATGGACGCGGTGTTGTTCGAGGGCGGGGCGTTGGCCGACTTCCTCGAGGTGCGTGGATTCTTGCTGCCCGAGGACGAGCGACTGCTCGCCGAGCAGTGGCTGCTGTCGGACCGATCGGTCTTCGACGTCGAGCAGGTCCGCCCGGGCCGGGGTCTCACTGTGCGCGACGTGCGCACCGGCGACACCTACGACGTTCGTGAGCGCCAGGCCAGCCGCGGCCTGAAGCCCGGACAGCTGATCTGCGCGCGGGTGATTCCCGCCGGGGACACCATGCAGTTCTCCGGATCGGTCGAACCCGTCGCACTGCACGAGAGAGATGCGTTGATCGAGCTACTCGACAACGAGCCGGACCCGGCCACGTTGGTGGAACAGTTGAGCCGCCGGTTCGCGCCGCCGAGGCTGACCAACACCGAAGGCGAACCGACCGTCCTCTGCGAGGCGACGGTGCGAGTCGGACCGGGGATCGAGGCAGCGCTCGACGAGAATTACGACCGACCGGATGAGTCGCCGCTGTGGTTAGAACACGTTGTGACCCATGGCATGCGGCGGGTACGGGCCACGCTTGAGCTCGACGGCGACGCGTTGCGGGTCAGAACCAACAGCGAGCAGCGGATGGACCGAGTGCTGGCTGCTCTGGCGGCTCTTGACCCGGAAGTGGAGGTGCTCGACGACGCCCGCGTCTCCGTGCCCACCGTCCGCGAGGCCACCGCACTTGCCGAGCGGATGCCGCAGACCGGCGAGGGCACGCTGGACGCGGCCGATCCGGAGGTGGGCGAGGCGCTCACCGAGTTCATCCGGGAGTACGAGACCAAGTGGCTCGACGAGCCGATCCCCGCTCTGGACGGTTACACGCCTCGACAGGCCGCCGATGATCCGACGCGACGAGACGACTTGATCAGGTTGCTCGGTACCCTCCCCGCCGGCGAAGCCGCGCGCGGGGGCATGGACAGTGACCGGTTACGGGCCGCGCTCGGGCTGATCCATCCGGGCTGACGTCTCCTGCTCCGGAGGCCGCGCTGACCTAATCCGCGGCCGCGATAACTACCGCGGGTGAGATGGTTGCGAGATGGTGCGGTATCACTTGCGGCTCCCCTACCGCGACGAACTCATCAATGGGCCGGCCCCTTAAGCGTCTCAACGTCAGCCGCCTCAGCGGCGCGCCTCGCAGTGCGGGCCGACCAGCTCGGGCCGTCACCCAGAGTCGTTGTCAGACATGGACTATCGTCAGACCCGCAATACCCTCTAGGACATCGAAGTCCTCGTCTTGCGTGACTACCGGCAGCTGCCTGGCGGCCGCGATTGCAGCGATCCATAGGTCATTGATCCGGACCCGTCGGCCCGCCTCGGCCACGTGGACGCGTAGCAGCGCCCAAAGTCGAGCCGCCTCTTCGTCGACCGGAAACGCGGTCATATCTGCGACCGCATCCAACGTGCGAAGGCGACGCGCCCGGATCTCCGAGGTCCGCGCCGCGAGGACACCTGCATTCAGTTCGGCGAGAGTCACCACCGTCGTGGCCAGCTGCTCCGGAATCAGTGACGTCTCCAGTTGCCGCCCGTTCTCGTCGGCGATGAAGACCGAGGTGTCGAGGATGCCGGCCACGGGCCGATCGGTCGTCACAACTCGTCGAGGTCGTCGGTGGTTTCACCGGCGAGCATCGCGAGGTCATCACGCAAGCCGGGGTCCGCCTGGCTGGTTTGGAGCCGCTTGACCAATTCTGCCTTCGAGACCCACCGCCGACGTTTCGGCTCGACCGCGGCGATCACCGCGACGGCTCGTCCATTCACCGTGATCGTCACCTCTTCGCCTGCTTGAACGCGACGAAGCACGCCGGCCGTGTCGTTTCGCAGTTCGCGGGAGGCCACCGTGGACATGCTACGAGCGTAGCACTTATGTAGCACATAGATGGCCGACCGAGTAAGACGCCGATAGGTACTCCACGGTGGTCATGCGGTCGCTTCCCAGCCGTAACGGCTGTCGAGCAACGCCGTCACGCTTCTTGACTGCCAAGCGCGCCCGTCAGGAGCGCGTTGACCCGACGAATTCAGCACCCGCGCGGCCGCTGCGCGAGTCACTCCGCACCCCTCTACCAGCCAACACACATAGCCGAGGAGAGCCTGGCGGCGCTCGGGCCATGGCAACCCGGCCTGGGGAAGTGTTGGTGGCCAATCATTTTCGTGCGGGCCCACTGGCATGGCAGTCGCAGCCTGCGCGACGACCCTCTCGAGGCTGTCCACCCCTGCCGCGGCCAGCGCCGCCCGATCGAGAGCATCGACGGCCTGCACCTCGCACCGCAACGCGTGGTCGATTTCGTTTATGCCACCCGCGTCTGGGACGGGCCAGAAATCGTGGCCCACCAGCAGGTCGAGTCCGTGCCGTTGCAGCACTAGGCTCAACCGACGGTAATGCTGCTCGCGTCCGAGGTCCGCCAGCGGATCAGGCATCCATATCGGCAGCCGGGTCGCGATCGCCCGGGCTACCGCTGCGACGACGGCTTCGACCTCGGTCAAGTGGTCGTGCGAGGCGGGCGCGCCTGAGGCGAAAGCAAACATCGCCGCGATCGTGGCTGAGCCCGGCTCGGCGCGGGCCGTCAATTGTTCACAGCGGCGGACGGTTTCGTCGTCGCCGAGCACGATGACCGGTGGTGCGGTCGCGTTGTTGGGTCGAATCAAGGCCAGCTCCCCTCGGCAGGCGAGACACCGGGCCGGGCTGAGGCGGGGCGTCTTCGAAGTTGATTCGACGGTATCGGGACCTGCCGACAATTCCGTGCGCCCGCGACGAAGTTGCGAAGTCCCGCCCCGAGGAATGGGAAGACGCCGCGGGAAAGATATGAGAACACGCGCGTCGCCGACACCCGCCTGTACAACGCCTGCGAGTGCGGGACAGGTCTATGACGGCGTCAGGACACCGCCGCACCGAGCTCCGCGTAGACGGCGGCTTCGAACTTGAGGATGGTCTCGACCATCTTGGCGTCGAAGAACGGCAGCAACTGCGTGGCGATGACGGCGCCGATCCCCGCCTTGCGGTCGATCCAGAAGAAGCTGTTGAACAGTCCTGACCAGTCGGCCGAGCCCGCGCTGCGCATCCCGGGTAGATCCGTCAGGTAAAGGTGAAAGCCGAGGCCCCATCCCTGCGGCACGTCGAGCAGCTCGACCGGGTTGGCCAGCTCGGGGACGGTCGGTTCCATCTTCTTCGGTAGTGGTGCGCCGTCGAGATGGTCGCGCAGGGCGAGTTCCACGGTCTCCTGTTTGAGGATGCGCGTTCCGTCGAGTTCGCCGCCGTTGAGCCAGGCGCGTACGAATCGTCCGTAGTCGGCGATCGTGCCGTAGGAGCCGTGGCCGGCGGCGTCCCACTCGGGGTTGGCGGGCAGGTCGAGGTCGGTCGGTACGAGGCTGCCGTCCGGCGCCCGAAAGCGGATGGGCAGCAAGCGAGCACGCTGCTCGTCGCTCGGGGCGAATGTCGAGTCGGTCATCCCGAGTGGTTCGTAGACGTGCTCGGCGAGGTAGTCGGCGAGCGTCTGTCCGCTCACGGCCTCGACGACCACGCCGAGCCAGTCGGTGCTGACGCCGTACTCCCAGACCGTGCCGGGATCATTGACCAGCGGCGCGTGGATGCCCTGCTTGAGTCCGTCGAGCGGAGTGGGAAAGCCTCGCTCGGTGCAGAAGGTGAAGAGCTTCTGGTTCATGAAGTGGTAGCCGCAGCCGGCCGTGTGGTTCATCACCTGGCGGACGGTCGCCTGCGCCTTGGGTGCACGCAGGACCGGCTCGCCGCCCTCGAAGCCATCGAGCACTTGGAGGTCACCGAATTCCGGCACGATCGAGGCGACGGGCGCGTCGAGGTCGATGCGTCCCTGTTCGACGAGCTGCAGCGCGGCGGTCGTGGCGACGGCCTTGGTCATGGATGCGTTGCGGAACATGCTGTCGCCCTTGGCATCACCGGCCACGCCTTCGTAGAGGACGCCGTCGCGGCCGACCACGGTGGCGGCGACCCCGTGGAGTGAGCCGTCGGCCGTCACCCCGTTCACTAGGTCATCGATTCGCTCGAACCCCATCTGAAGCTCCTTCATGTAGGACTCGATTCGCTCGCATTGTTGCGAGATCAGCACGGCGTGACTGCGCTCTGTCGACTTAGTCAAACATGCGGCGGGCGTCCTTGATCACAGATCCCGGCAGCGAGCACCATCCGTCTCTACCTGACTGAGCAAGCCGCTTATCACCAAGCAAACTGACATTGAGGGAACGCGACGTACAGGCACGGACACGGCTCGTTTACCCGAGTTTGCCACGCACGCTCTCGAGCACCGTTAACATCGAGCAAACAACTCCCACATCTATGGAAAGTGCTGCATAGGGACCGATGGCGCTGATCACTAGCTTCCGTTACAGGAACGACCGGATGGTTCATTTCAGGACGCGGGTGGAGTGCGGTTGGACGTACGACCGATCCAACGATCAGACGAGAATCCTCCAGCTGGAAACGTATGCATCCGACGGCACAACCAGCCAAGTCATCCAGCTGGATATGGAGCGCGCGAAAGATCTCCTCACAATCATCAAAGAGGTCTTTCCTGCTCTCGATTGAATTGTTAATCGCGTTGCGAGTCGGACCATGCGATGACCTGCGGACATACAGGCGAACCTCAGCCCGCTTCGAGAGCGGTTGTCCTTCCGCGCAGCTGACTATAGGAGTGCGATCTTGTGACCGACCTTGACCAGCTGACGGCCGAAGACCCAGTAGTACGCCAGCTCGCCCGGATCATGCGAGACGGACAACCATCAACGCTGGATGAAGCAGTCACCGAACTCTCTCAGCTCGTAGATCCCGCAAGAGTTCAGGTGGCAGCCGGTAGGATCCGCGAGTTAAACGAGCAGATACAACAAGCTCAGACGCCAACAAGCGTCGTAGCCGGCAACATCGAGTCGTGGTACCCGGGTCCACGGGAAGAGGACCGAAACTGGTCCGCGCTGGTGGAAATTCTCCGCAGTGAGGGGTGGAGCGACGATATGATCCATGATCTCAACCAGTCCTCTACGAAGGTTGTAGCAAACCTTCCCAATCCTGCGGGTGAGGGTGAGTACCAGTGCCGGGGGTTGGTCCTCGGCTACGTTCAGAGCGGCAAGACGACGAACTTCACTGCGGTCATCGCGAAAGCCGCGGATGCTGGTTACAGGATGTTCATCGTGCTCTCGGGTATTCACGACGCGCTTCGCCAGCAGACCCAGGACCGCCTGAACGAACAACTTTGGGAGCCCCTGCCAGAAAAGTGGCACCGACTGACCAACGAACAAGACTTCCGGCCGACCGACAACGTCGATGCCCTGCTGTCGACGCGTGATCAACGCGTCTTGGCCGTCGTAAAAAAGAATGGACCACGCCTTCGAGCTCTGAAGAATTGGCTTTTCGCTGCAAGATCGGAGGTGCTCGCAGGATGCCCCGTCCTGATAATCGATGACGAGGCAGATCAGGCCACCGTCAATACTGCGAAGGCGGATCGTCAGCCGACGCGCATCAACGGCCTAATTCGCGCGATCGTGAACGGTGTGCCGAAATCGGCCTACGTCGGATACACCGCAACTCCATTTGCCAATGTGTTAATTGATCCGAAGGAGTATGCCGATCTATATCCACGGGACTTCATCGTCGACCTTCCGCGGCCAACGGTTTACATAGGACCAGAGGCTATCTTCGGGAGGGAGCCTCTAAACTTCGACGACACCGATGTCGGCGACGACGGCCACAATTTCGTGCGATCGGTACCTGACGATGAGATCGACGACCTCCGGCCGAAAGGCGCTGCCAAACGCCACCTCTTCGAGCCCCAGATCACGGAGAGCTTGAACTCAGCCCTCAGGTACTTTCTGATGAGCACCGCCGCTAGGCGTATACGCCGCAAGGGTAACCTACACGCAACTGCCCTCGTGCATTCCTCACAGCATATCGATGTACACGAACGCACTGCCGAACAGATTAAGGCTCACCTTAAGTCGTTATCGACACGACTAGCGCGTCACGACTCAGAACTATTGGCCACTTTGGAGGAACAGTGGCTGGACGAGTGTGCACAAGTCC
Organism: Mycobacterium sp. GA-1199; assembly: GCF_001500045.1. Taxonomy (GTDB): domain Bacteria; phylum Actinomycetota; class Actinomycetes; order Mycobacteriales; family Mycobacteriaceae; genus Mycobacterium. The sequence goes on along the minus strand of NZ_LQIX01000001.1, from coordinate 40,255 downwards.
GCGCGGATGCATTCGGGGTTGAGCCCGTCGAGTGGATCGATATTCGAGACGAGTTACCAGCTGTCGCCGAAGCCACAGAAGTCATCACCGATAACTCCCGCAGTCTCGAACGTTTGAACTTCGACGACGCGAATCCACGAATCATCGTGGCTGTCGGGGGCAACACACTTTCCCGTGGATTGACCCTCGAAGGATTGGCCGTTTCCTTCTTCGTTAGAACCGCATCCGCCTATGACACATTGCTGCAGATGGGTAGATGGTTTGGCTACCGAAACGGCTACGCAGACTTGACTCGCATATGGATGACCGACGAGATGCGCGAGTGGTTCCACCATCTCGCGACCGTGGAGCAGGAGATCAGATACGACATTGAGCGCCTCGAAGTCGAACACCTGACGCCGGAGCAGTTTGGGGTCCGGATCCGTACGCATCCCAAACTGGCGATTACAGCCGCGGCAAAAATGCAGCACGCGCAACGAGCCCAAGTTTCGTACGCCGGCCGGCGACTACAAACCATCTTGTTCAATCATAAAGACAAGGAATGGCTTTCGAGCAATATAGACGCCGCGCGGGCGCTCCTGCGATCAGTCGACGGAGCCGAGCGTCATGCCAAAGGTGGATTATCCATTATCCGTGGCGTCGACAGCCAGCACATCATCAGCTTCTTATCGGCGTACAACTTCCACGAAAACAGCCGGGATCTTGATGGTGAGCTCATCAGCAGGTACATACTCAGCCGCCGAGACGAGGGCGAGTTGCTGAAGTTCAACATCGCTGTAATGGGACGCAGTAGCGAGTCGGACTACCTCGGTGAGTTAGATCTTGGGCTGTCCGCCAAGGTCGGCTGCATCAATCGTGCCCGACTTGACGTGGTAGGCGGGCAGACGTACGCAGACATCAAGGCACTCATGAGCCGAAATGATCGAGTTATCGATCTTGAATTGCCCGAAGGTGAGTTGACGGAGAAGACGTCTAATGCCCGCTTAGTGCAGTTGCGCAACGCCCCCGGTGGACCGACCGGCGGCTATGGTGACGGCTCCGGACTTCTGCTGCTGTACCCCGTTTCGAAAGACAGCAAGCCAGTCCGAGGATCAGCTAGCACGCGCGCCGCGTTGGGCGCCGTTGAGCATGCACTCGGCGTCGGAATAGTCTTTCCGGAAAGCGGTTCATCAAGAGCAGATGTGGAATATGTAACCGCAGACGTTGCTGCGATGTCCGGGGTCGAGGTTGAAGCTCCGGACGAGAACGACGTTCCGGAAGAGCCCGAGATCCGGGAGGCCGAGTGATCGACGATGTCAGGCTCGCGTTCACAGCGCTTCGTTCCCAAAAGCGTCCGTCAGGAACAGATTTGTCTGTATTGCAAATCCCCTCGGCCGAGGGGGTATTCGTCGGGCTCGATGAGCAATCACGTCAGCATGTGCTCTTAGCGCGAAAAAACGACACGGTACCGACAACCGACATCGCTACTCTTGCGGTATCACCGCGAGAGCTGCTCATCAATGGCGTTCATAGAGACTTGATCGATGTTGTCTGCCTCTTACCCTCGCTTGCCGAAGTGTTCGACTACTTCATCGTCGGGGTCATTGAAAAATTCGAACGCGACGGCGGGGCCCCCGCCATGCGGTGGATGCGGTACTGCTGGAGTGGCGGCAGTTCTTGACTGCATCGCCGAGACTTCCGAGCCACGAGAAGATAGCAACGCTTATTGGTGAGTTGCTTGTGCTAATGGATGCGATCGATGCCGGCGGCGCAACGGCACTTAATTCGTGGGTAGGACCTTTCGGCGCTCGGCACGACTTCAGGCACGGCCCAACCGCCATGGAGGTCAAGACGACCAAAACTCATACCAGCTACCGGATCACCGTTCACGGTGAGGACCAGCTCCTGCCGCCGGATGGCGGACGCCTACTTCTGCATATCGTGCGACTCGAACGTGTCCCAGGTAGTGGACATTCGGTCGCGTCATTGGTGAATCACATACTCGGTAAGGGTGTTTCAGCGGATAAGCTATTCAAGGCTCTCGCTGACTCCAAGTTCCTCGCCGCCGATCTGGCGTCCACTGCGGAGGCCACCTATGAAGTTCGCGAGCGAGTCACATTGCCGGTTGACGATCGTATGCCGCGCATCATTCCCAAGTCATTCGTTGGAGGCAGGCGGCCGACTGGAGTTCTTGACCTGAGTTACGTCGTCGACCTGGAGAACCTGCTCGACCGCGCTCTAACAGCGGCGGAATACAGCGAGCTTCTTCAAGCGATGGGATCTGGTCCAACGGAATGATTCGATTAGAACGATATTCCGAACCGTACAACGCGACGGGTGGATTGGCTGCAGTTGGAGTGCTCAACCAACTGGGTCGGCCCGACACAGAACCGTTGGAAGTTCTAGTCCGAGAAGCAATCCAGAACTGCTGGGATGCAAAGCGGCCCGATGTCAATGGGATTCGGATTGAGGTCGGACGTCGAGTTCTCGATCCGACGCAGATCAGCACGTTGCGCGAACGAATCCTGGTTGACCCGCCGCTGGGCCTTCGCCTCGGCGAGCAGCTCGTAGACGGCATGCAAACTTTGTACATTGCCGACTTCGGAACCCATGGCCTCGGAGGACCCACCCGGGCAGACGGTCACGGGGAACCGCGCGACTTCGTCGATTTTCTCCGAAACATCGGACAACCACCTGATAAGGAGTTCGGTGGAGGCTCATTCGGGTATGGAAAAGCCGCGTTCTACATAGCTAGCCGGGCACAGACCATCATCGTTGACACCCTCTGCGACACGGGACACGGTGAGCTTGAACGACGCCTACTCGCGTGTGGTCTCGGGGATACCTTCGAGATCGAAGGTCGCCCGTACACTGGGCGTCACTGGTGGGGACGAATCAGCCAAGGTGTTCCCGAGCCGCTTCTCGGCGAGGATGCGGCACAGATCGCTCGCGAACTCGGACTTCCCGACCGGGAAGACTCCGAATCGATGGGAACCACCGTCGTTGTCGTCGCACCAGCCGTCACTGTGCAGAGTTCGGACGGGATCGACGCCACCATGGACTTCATCGCAGAAGCGTTGGCGTGGAATTTCTGGCCTCGCATGATCGATACGCCCGGGGGCGCTCGACGCTCGATGGAATTCGCAGTCGTCGATAACGACGCATCTGTTCGTATTCCGAATCCACGGCACCACCCGCGACTGCGGGGGTTCGTCGAAGCAATGGACGTAATGCGTCGCGAACCTGGCGATGAGGACGAACTGGTAATCGACAAACCTATCAAGGCACTTCGGCCCGCAAAGACGCTCGGACGGTTGACTATACAAAAGGGTCCGATAGCACCGGTCGATTTGCCGGATCGTCCAGTTCCTCAAGGCGCTCGGATGACTGCGGTATCCGTGCATCACATCGCACTGATGCGAACGCCCGAGCTCGTGGTCCGTTACATGCCGGGTGCAACGCCCGTGATCGGGAAAATCGGTTACTCAGGTGTATTCAAATGCGCACTTGATGTTGACGAGATGTTCAAAGCTGCTGAGCCGCCAACACATGACGATTGGATCTACCGGTTCGTCCACGACCCCCGTTGGCGATCATTCGTCAAGATTGCACTCGAACGGGTGCAGACGCACTGCCGGAGTGCCGCTGGATACGACACCTCGCTCAAGAGTGTCCACGAAGCCGACGGTATTCCACTCGGCGAATTCGCCGACGCATTGGCCGCACTCATGCCCGGTCACGAAGGACCTGGTGCACGACGCCCTGCTGCCGGGAAGAAGACCCAAGCCAAGCGCAGGCGGCGCCGCGCGCCAGGAAGCCGCGATATCGACAGAGCTGCCGAGGAAACGTGGGTTGACGGTGAAAGGCGTTCAGACACACCAAATCATCCGGGAGACGAACGTTCCGGCGCAAGCGCGGAAACTATGTCACGCTCCCTACGGCCCCCTCAGACGCGATCCGGAGGCGACCCATCGCCGACAATCGCTCCAGATGGCGTACCAGTCGTCAGGTATCCCTTTGAATTACGGACGCGGGGCAACCGGGTTCGGTTGTCCGCAACAGTCGAAATCCTTACAAATGACGGCGGCCAAGTCGAATCCGAAGCGCCCGCAGGGTACGTCGCGCCAAGTGTTCGGGCTTGGATCAATCCGGCAGGCGAACGCTATTCAGTTGCGGAGATCAGCACGGGCCCAGACGGAGTGGATGGTCTCTGGACAGTCGAGGTTGAACTTCGCGAGGAAATGATGCAATTAGATATTAGCGCGGAGAGCGCATGAGGACCCCCGCGGCCGCGCCCTATCTACTTCCGCCAGAAACGGCGATGGCCGGCCTCCCTTGGTGCACCGCCGACGGCTCCGAGGTGGTCGACCGACTCGATCATTGGGATCCGTTCACCGATCTCGAACTGATACGGACGGTCGAGGTCGACCTAGATATGGTTCGCGAATCTTGTCTATTGGGGAGAGAGGCGTCATTCGCTATAACCGCAACGTGGAGCTGCACCACGACGCGATTGGGCGGAAGTGGTCGCGTCGTCGAACTCGGCGCGGAGGAAGGGGCGATCCGAACAACCCTCGAACTCGCCATTCCCGGAGCCATGGCGGGTGGCCGACTTAACCTTGCAACCCGGCTTGTCCTCCGACATCGTGGCGACGGTTCCTCACCAATCTCGCCACGCCGACCGGGAACAATACTCTGGGTCGAGACATCGCAGGTCGCTCTGGAGGGCGGCGCGTCGCGCTTCCCGATTACCGCTGTCGACTTTTCACAGACTCCTCACTTCCCAGACAATGCGGCATGGGCGCTCGACTGGAACCCAGACGACCTCGAAGCCCCAGTACTTGGTGGCTTACGGTTGATCGTCAATTCACACCATGACGTGCTTCCGAATCTCCTCCGCTCGGGCAGTTCTGACTTGCGGACCCATGTCGTGCGCTCGTTCGTAATGTTCGACGTGGCGCGATCGCTGATATTGGGAGGGCTCGGAAACGACCGCTTTGTCGAGAATCCAGACGCCTTCGAAGAGGATTCCGTGGGCCGTCTGTTGTCTGACCTGATTGCGACCTGCTGGCCAGGCGTTCCAGTGTCGACGCTGCGGTCGCGAAGCGTTGACGAATCTCCACGCTTCAATGCCGAGTTACAGGCGCGTTTTGGAGTGATCGGTTAATGCTCGTTCTACCCCGCCTCGCGCGTGAGCCTGCATTGCAGCTGCTTGCAACTCTCCCGCTCTCGGGCCTGAAGCAACTCGCTGCGGCGATGCCCGACACAGGTCAGACGGTGACATATACACCTGTTGGAGGAACACGAATCTCGGATGGCGAATTGTCCACCCTGCGGGATGAACTCGTCACCTTGGCCCGTGAACACGGCATGCCGTACCCGATCCAGAATCCATCGGAGTTCGAAGGTCGCGCCGCGCGCCTACTCCGTCAGCGCCTGGACATTAGCCCCAACGAGGCCTCGCACGAAGAGGTATGGACTTACCTCACCTGCTGCTGGCTACTCGATGTCGCAGTATGGCGGTTCGGGTCACAAGCTGATCCCCGGCGATTCATCGGCAACATAAACCGCAACACATTTCGGCGCTTGTGGTGGCGCGCAGAAGTCCTAGGGCCGGATATCGACCTAACGCAACTCGGCGAAGACGAATTGGTCAACATCATGGAGCGCCCGACAATCGCGGCAGACCTGCGCCTTGCCCGAGGTGTGGCCAGGGAGTTTCTTTCACGTGTAGACCGCGGTGCCGCGGAATCTCGCATGCAGCTCATGCGAGACGCGATGAAAAGGCTTCTGCGGCTGACTCCGGTGGTGTCCTTCGCTGCACTTGACGACAACGAACTGGAATCAGCAATCGAGGAAATCTTCAACGCAGCTGCAGTCGGCATCACAGACCAACCTGCGGGTACCGCCGGACGCCACCGTGCGTTGGAGGAAACGCCGCAATCGTCGCCGCGGCGGCTCATGCAGCCCAGCGCCGGCGTTCTTCGGATCCCGCGATTGATGATTTACGACGTCGCTTTTCCGCCGAGGCCCGCAGCCGATGCAGCGCATGACCAAGACTTCGACGGCGCCGTTTCGAAGGCTCTTCAGATTGCCCGAACCACTGGCCGCGTCACAAACACGAACCTACGCGAGATGGCTGCCATAACGTCGGGGGAGGCACGTGAGGTGCTTCAGGCATTGGTTCGTGACGGAGCACTCGCCCGGCGCGGCGTCCGCCGAGGGACCTATTACGTGCTGGCCGAAGCGGCAGCTGATGAAAGCACACGATCTTGACGCCCACGCGGCGGCCTTCCGGCATTAAGAACGCGATGCCGGAACTGCCGCTGAAGGTAGGCGGTGTTAACAGCGTCCGAGCGGCCGGCGCGTGTCAGTGGGTTGCTGAAAGATTACGGTCATGACCCCCGCCGCGCATCGCTCAACTGGCCGGCGCAGCCCCGCACCACTCAATGAGGTGGTCCGCAAGCAGATGAGTGCGATGCCCACTCAAGGAACTGGCACCGAAATTGCACTCAGGCGCGCGCTGCATCGACTTGGCCTAAGATTCCGCGTCCAAGACCGAACTCTGCCAGGCAGGCCGGACGTCGTGTTGACGCGCGCACGAATCGCGATATTCGTCGATGGGTGCTTCTGGCACAAGTGCCCCTCCCACGGCACCGAACCCAAGAACAACGGTGAATGGTGGCTCGCGAAGTTAAACGAGAATGTCGCTCGTGACCGCAGAAACGACAGCAAACTTAGAGATCTGGGATGGCTTCCTGTGCACGTCTGGGAGCATGACGACCCCGCGGAGTCTGCCGAGTCGATAAAGAGGCTCTGGCGGGATAGAACCAATCCTCCGGCGAGGCTCCAGCCATCCACGCGGCCCAGGTGAGATGGTGTTCGAGACGAAAGAGAGAATGTAGTGGCACGACGCACATCCTGCGTAACGCCCTCGGCAGCGCGCTTGACGGACTCGCTCCGCGATATCGGTTACGACTTCAGCTCAGCCATCGCGGACCTAGTCGATAACAGCATTACGGCCGGAGCGACACAGGTGGACGTCCTCATCGAGTTCGACGGGGAAGACTCCCGCGTGTTCATTGCCGACAACGGACAGGGAATGACTACGAACGGCCTTACTGAGGCCATGCGATTCGGGAGCCGACGCAGTTACGGCCGAGGTGATTTAGGAAGGTACGGCCTCGGCCTGAAGACAGCTTCTCTGTCACAGGGCCGAGCGTTCACAGTTGTTACCCGACGAGCGACCGGCAGACAAGTCATACAAACTCGTCAGCTCGATCTGGATCTGGTCGCTGAGTTTGACGACTGGCTCATCATCGATCCGGAGCGCACGTCAACCATTCAAAGGGCACGGAATCTCCTCCAGGACGGCCAAGGTACCGTCGTGATTTGGGAGAAGCTTGACCGAGTCGTGCCTGCCAAAAACTCAATGGGCGGCTGGGCGCGACGCCGGTTCGAGACCCTGGCAGAGAAGACCACCGAACACCTCGCAATGGTCTTTCACCGGTTTCTCGCAGGCGAAGCCGACACCGAGACAGTGGCAATCACTGTCAACGGGTCCAAAGTACTTCCTTGGGACCCCTTCGCTCGCAACGAAAAAGCCACTGTTGAGCTTTCGGAAGAAGTCTTCGAGATACAGCACGGCGATGTGACAGGGCTAGTCAGACTCCGTCGATTTGTGCTGCCTGGCCGTGACCAGTTCAGTTCCCACACCGCGTTCGAGCGCCTTTCAGGTCCGCTGAAGTGGAACCGGCAACAAGGCCTGTACACATACAGGGCGCACCGACTTATTCAGTGGGGTGGATGGGCTGGGGTTCGTGGCATAGATGAGCACACCAAGCTCGCCCGGGCGAGCGTCGATTTCGATACCGATCTGGATGCCGCGTTCAACATAAACGTCGCAAAAATGCGTGTGGCGTTGCCGGCGCAGTTGCGCCAGATGATCGAGCGCCCAATAAACGAGATGTGCGCAACTGCTGATGAGCGGTACCGGAAGTCTTCTAGCAACAAGCCTTCTGAGGAAGGCCGCAAAAGCGGTGGGGATAACCTCACGGCCGGCGCCGAGGCCGGGCTGGCGCTTAAAGCAGCAGCGATTCAAGCGGACGAATATGCAGCCTTCAAGAAGATCGCCAAAGTGCTGCGCAAAGACGACCCCAACATAGCGGCAGCACTTGGAATTTAGGCGCGACGTCGGCTAGTGCGAGACAGGTTCAACGACTCCATCACGCGCGCAGTACTTAGCGATCGGACACTGCCCGCAAAGCGGAAGTTCCGGCCGGCAGATGCTATTCGCGAGCTCAATTAAGCCAAGATGCGCTTCCCGCGACTTTGGGCCGAACCCAATCATGCGGGCAACTGCGAGACGGCCGTCGGTCATCTTGTTCTTGCGGTCAACCGTGTTGGCTTGAAAGCGCCTCGCGACACGCAGAATGCCCTTTGTAACCAGAACGGGCTCGCCCGACATCATGTCTTCTTCAGCTGGGGGGGTCGCGTCTACTTCTACAGCGAGCTCAACCAAGTCGGCGATGGCATCGGTCAATCCGGTGGCCTTCTTGATCTCTTCAGCTGAGCCGTTGAGGGCCGACGAGTCGAAGTTCAATCGCTCGGCGATGGCCATAATTTTCTCCGCACGCGCGCGACGACCAACGCCGCTGGCTAGGTCGATGAGTTGTTCAATGAACTCGGGATTCGCCTTCGGGTTCAAGGCCTCCGGGTCCATGCATTTCGTCTCAAGGAAGCGCCACATCGACTTCGATACAGATGGCGACGCTCTATCCAGTAGCAATTCAGCAACGACCAATTGCCAACGTGTCTTCGCGCGGAGCCACGGCATCGACAAACACGATGACCGTCGAACCATCCACTGGGACAGTACCTTCGCGGTCTCACGCGTACTTGTGGTTGCGGGTTCGTCGGTGTCGAGCGAAGCAAGCACAGCCCGGCCAAGGACCAATCCCAACTGGGGTGGAACTGCGTTCCCTATCTGCCGGAACGCAGCCGAAGGTGGACCGTCGAAACGGAAGTCGTCAGGGAATGTTTGTAGACGTGCCGCCTCGCGCACCGTGAGTGTCCTGCTCTGGCGCGGATGAATATACCAATAGCCATCTTTCGCGATATGGGCAGTGATGGTCCGCGACAAGTCATTCTCGTTCAGTCGGTTGTACTTATCGTCGAAGATATCACCGCGATAGCGCTGATGCTCTTGGTCCAAGTCGGTGTACTTGGTGGCGTGGGTCATCCGCTCGAATGCTTGCCGATCGTCTTCCCTGACTGGACGAGTGATATGGTCATAGACCTTTCCGGCATCGGAAATGCCTATCTTTGCACGCATTTCGCGTTGGTATTCGGTGATGGGCCCGGAGTAGTCGGCCCAGCCATGTTCTCCGCCTTCGGGCCTCCAGCCCCCCTCCACTTCGGGGAGATCTCCAATTGCGTTCCAGACGGTCACCTTTCGCGCCGACTCCTTCGGCCATGTGAACTTGACGTTGTCCCGCAGCGCTACAAGTACCAGGCGCTGACGAAATTGCGGCACGCCGTATCGCCAAGTGTCGACGACGCGTTCTTCGACGCTGTACCCGATCTGTTCGAGCGCTTCGACCACGCTGCGTAGGATGAACATCTCGCGATCCAGCGCCATATCGGGAACGTTCTCCATTACGACAGCCCTCGGGTGCACGTTCTGCACTATCTCGAGAAACGAACGCCACAGGTCGCGGCGCTCATCGCGCGGTTCGCGAAGCCCCGTTTCGACTCTGTGTCGGATCATCGAACGGCCGGCGCGAGAAAACGGCTGGCAGGGCGGGCCGCCGGCGATTAGCTCGACACCTGCTTGAGTGCATAGTTCGGACACCCGGGCGATGGCCCCTGGATCGGAGAGATCCCAATCAACCGACATACCGCCGAAGTGATGGGCGTGGGTACGGATCGCGAAGGGCTCGTGATCAGCACCGAGCACGACCCGAAAGCCAGCCTTCTCCAAGCCCAAGCTCAATCCACCGGCTCCGCTGAAGAAGTCGGCGGCGAGCCGCGCACCAGAGGACTTCAGCCGAGCCGCGTACCTGAGGAACACCTCTGGGTCGTCGGTGTGTTCCCGGTGGGGCGAAAGATTGACGAACGGACCTCGCACGAGCTTGACGCCGTAGCTTTGAGCTTTTCGCAACTCTGCTGACGCGGCCTTTGACATAGGACAACGATATCGGCGGCGTGAGACATTACAGGAAGACGCGCGGGTCATGTTTGGCTCTGCTGCGTTGACAAGGGCTCGGGGCCCGTCAGACGGTCGATGCGTTAGACGTTAGGACTGCGGCCCCAACTCCTGCTTGATTTCGGGGTCCCGCGACCGCCAACAGGATGACCGACTGCCTAAGCCACAGCCGGTCTCGAGCGGCCTGAACCGCGTAGCATGCAATCAACAGTGGTGGTCAAATCTATACATCGCCGCGATTGCCAGCGATCGGCCATGACCCGCCCAGTCGGACTTCACATCTGGTCTGTGGTCGAACGTCGAATGACAGCCTCGGAATGTGTCTTGAATACGATCTTATTTACTCACTGTTCGCCGCCTCCGAATGGGGCTCGACGCAACACGATCCGCGTTGCCGATACTAGGCAGATTGGCGATTTATCTGCCAAAACCTTCTCGGCTTGACAGATGTCCGGTTTTCCCGCAGTTGAAGCTCGACGAGGCGTTCAGTAGTCGGATCCGCACTTCGCGCAGCAGACGCTGTCGTCGTTCCGCAAGTTCGGCTTCCAGCTGGTGGTGTGGCGACGGTGCAGAACGGGACAGTGATCCAGCCTTCCATCGACAGTGTGGTGATGGTCTCTAAAACCGGGCGACGGCCCGCTACGCCCACTCAGTCACGACCGTTGCCACTCGGACGATCGCGAAGTTCACATCGCTCAGCGGGCCATGCGCCAGACGGCGGCCAAGGAGCCTGTCGGCGTGTAGTGCTCAGACACCTTTGGGTAGTCCCCTGCTATGACACAACGCAGCATGGCTGATGATTCTTCGGAGCAAGTGCCGGGCCAACAGACCGGAGAGAGCTCCGTCGCTGGCTCGAGGGACCGTGAGAACGAGGAGGGCCAGCGAACCGAGCAAGAAGGCCTTGGAAGGGACGCTTCAGCCAGCTGATCGCCCGGCCTTCTACCCAGTCACCGCGAGCGCCCTTAATACAGATAGACCACTGCGTTGTCACCACCGGTGCACGTGATGACGTTTCGTCCGGTGCACGTCATCTCGTAGGTCCGGCCGGTAACGGGGCTGTACGGGTAGATGACCACCGTGCCGCCGCCTCCTTCCGACAAATAGGCATTCCGTACGGCTTGGGCGAACGCGCACGACGTCCTCGAACTGCCCACCGCAACCCCCGGACTGCACTGAGTGGAATATTCCGGCACGGTGTCGGGGCGGTCGGCTGGCACTGGTCCCCTCGGAGCGGGAGCAGGAGCAGGAGCAGGCGCCGCCGCGGGCGGCGGCGGAGGTGGAGGCGCCGGTGGCGCGGAGCTGTCGTCTGACGACGAGTCGCCGAGACTGACCTCGACGCGACCGCGGGCTTCTTCCTCCGTATAGCTCATCTCGCCGCGATGAGAGACCTGGACCTTATAGAACTTCGCGCCGGACGGAACATTCTCGACGTCGAAGGGGAACACACACAATTTGTTCTCACCGAAACTGCTCCCAAGAGTGCCTTTAGCCAGCAGAGTGCCCGATTCATCGCTCACCGTTACCGCAGTGCCGGGCCCGATATCGTTGTAACCGCCCTTGCCAGCGCATTCGAAATCGTCCGGCAGTCCCGCCGTGGTAATGCTGTCGGTGCGGAGAGACAGCGTCCCGCTGAGTGTGAACGGTTGCTCCTCGTCATTGCTCGTCAGAGCCGAGACGCCGAGGTAGATACCCACGCCAACCGCGACCAACAGCAGCGCCGCAAGGAAGCCGCCTGCTGCGTTGAACGGGAACCGTTTCACGTCAGCCGACGTCTTATCGTTGTGGTCAGGCGGATACGGGTGAACGGGCCCATCCCACTCATCGCCTGGTTGGTCCGTCACCGGGCCCCCTTGCTTCATCATTGGCTTCTACCGCCCTACTCATCCAGGACGAGCGGGACGTCTCAGGCGAGTATCACGTCGACTGGAGAGCGCTGTCAGCAAAATTGATGTGACAGGGTTCATTCCCCGTCTACGGTTGAAGCAGCTATTTAGACATGGAGGCCCGAAGTAGTGCGCATCTATGACCGCGAGACTGCTCGGTCACACGGACAGAAATCGTGGTTGCGCTATGCCGGCTTCCTTCTGGCGCTGCTGGTGGTGGCGGCCGTCGCAACGGCATTGGCCCTGGTTTCGAACGACACAACGACCACAGCTAAGCCCGCCCCTCAAACTCTCGTTCCCGAGGCCGAGATTGTTCCCGCACCAGCGTCCGCCACTGTCTTTCCAGCCGACGTCTCACCTCAACCGCTCGCGCCCGCCCCTGACGACCTCGCTGCCTCCTTCGCTCAGCTACAGCAGACCACCGATGCGCAGATCGGCGTGGCGATCGCGCCGCTCGGCACCGAATCCGAGTTACAGTCCTACGGCGACTGGACAGTGGGGCCGGCCTGGTCGACGATCAAAGTGCCGCTGGCGATCGCAGCATTGCGCCAGTCGCCGTCGTTGATCGATTCTGCCGCCGCCGCGATCACTCGCTCTGACAACGCCGCAGCCGACGCGCTGTGGCAGAGCCTCGGCGATCCCGACACAGCAGCGGCAAGCGTCGAAGCCGTTCTGCGCGAGGTCGGTGATCCGACGACCGTCGAGTCTCGCAAAGTGAGGCCTGAGTTCTCCGCGTTCGGGCAAACCGAGTGGTCCCTCACGAACCAAGCCCGTTTCCTGGCGGCAACAACGTGCGCGCCACAGAACGGTGCCATCTTGGATCTGATGACCCAAGTCGCGGCTGATCAACGATGGGGGCTGGGTTCGAATCCCGGCGCATCCATCAAAGGAGGCTGGGGACCGGACAGTACTGGGCACTACATGGTGCGCCAGATCGGCGTTCTCGACACCCCGACAGGTCGTGCTGCAGTCGCCATTGCGGCAACGCCGAATTCTGGCTCATTCGACGACGGAGTGAGCGCCATTAATACTGTCGCGGACTGGCTCAGGGGTGCGGGTCCGAGCCTGCCCTCGGGTTCTTGTTAACTGCATGCCACGGAACGTTTCGTTCGCCGCAACGCCGCTGCGAGCGGATAGCGTCTGAGACCGCGGACCAGCGGAGGTAGACCTGACTCTCTTGCGGGTTACGCGTCGCCATTTTGTAGCAACGTGGACGTGGTCGTGATGGTCGGCGGTGCCTTCGCCGCGGTCCGACACCGTTCTCTTCGAGCCGTTGGGTCCTATAGATGGTCTGCCTGCCAGTATCCTGAAGCCCGTTCTCGTGCAAGAAATCCGTGCCGGCGCGCGTCGTCGACGCCAACGTCGGGCAATAGCGCCCCAACGATTACCCGTTCAAATCCCTGCAACGAGTACGACACGACGGTCGCGGTTCTGGGGCCGACGATAAAACATTGTCACAACCTGCTGTCGAACCCGGTCGTAGCACACCGAGCTGTCGACGGCAGGTGAAAATTGACCCCCTGGCGGCAGGGGTGCGGCCGAGGTCGCGGTCTTTGAGTCGGTAGCTGTCTCCTTTCAGGGTGATGACTTCGGCGTGGTGCACGAATCGGTCGATCATTGCGGCGGCTACGACGTCGTCGCCGAACACTTCGCCCCAGCGACCGAAGGCTTTGTTGGATGTCACGATCAGGCTGGCCCGTTCGTAGCGAGCGGAGACCAGCTGGAAGAACAGGTTGGCGGCTTCGGGTTCAAACGGGATGTAGCCGACTTCATCGATGACGAGCAACGGGTAGCGTCCCAGGCGGGTCAGTTCGGTCTGGATGCGGCCGGCGTGATGTGCCTCGGCGAGGCGGGCGACCCATTCGGCGGCGGTGGCGAACAGGACGCGGTGGCCGGCCTGGCAGGCCCGTATCGCTAACCCGATCGCGAGGTGGGTCTTGCCGGTGCCGGGCGGGCCGAGGAACACGACGTTGTCGCGGGCGGTGACGAAGTCCAGCGTCCCGAGGTGGGCGATGGTGTCACGTTTGAGTCCGCGGGCATGGTCGAAGTCGAACTCCTCCAATGACTTTCGTGCCGGGAACCGGGCCGCCCGGATACGTCCCTCGCCGCCGTGGGACTCGCGGGCGGAGACTTCGCGTTGCAGGCAGGCGGCCAGGTATTCCTCGTGGGTCCAGTTCTCCGCCCGGGCCCGTTCGGCCAACCGAACAATGGAGTCGCGCAGGGTGGGTGCTTTCAGCGCACGGGTCAGATACGCCAACTCAGCGGTCATATCCCGGCCAGTGGTGGCCGTGGTTTTGGTGGTGGCCATCAAGCGGCCCCGCCGTCGAGATCGACCCCAAACGCGGTGTCATAAGAAGACAGGTCTCGCACCGGCACCTCAGAGGCGAGCGGTGGTGGTGGGATCTGGATGCGTCGGTGCCGCAACACTTTCGCCGCCTGCACATGGACCGGGTCAGACAGGGTCTGGTGGGCGGCCCAGATGCGGTCATGTTCGGCGACGGTCTGTCCGTCGCAGAACGCCTGCACCCGATTCAAATCCGCCCGGACCAGTACCCGGCGCCCCACTACGCTCGGGTGCACCGAGTAGTCGTTGCCGTCCAGGCGGATGTAGTGATCCCGGGGCAGTCGCAGCGCCGAACACCATCCGACGGCCGGCGCCACCGGCGGCAGCGCGAGCATCGCGGCCCGGCCCGCGTCGATCCGCTGGGCCGGAGCGCAGCCCAGGGCGCGGCGGGTGCGGGTGTTGGCCACGGCCAGCCAGTCGGTCAACTGGGTGTTGAATTCCGCCGGCGAGGCGAACGTGCGGCCGGGCAGGAAGGAGCGCTCCAGATAGTCATGGGAGCGTTCGATGAGCCCCTTGGCTTCGGGGTCTGCGGGCCGGCACACGATCACCTTGGTGGCCAGCACCCCGCGAAACGCCTGGCATTCCTTGGTCAGTTCGACCCGCCCGCCCCGCCAGCGCCCGATCGCCCCTTCGCCGTCCCAGACCAGGGCTCGCGGCACCGCACCCAACCGACCGATGAGCTCCCACCAGCCGGCGAACAGATCCTCGGCACGGCGACTGGGGAGCAGCATCGCCAACAGCCAACGGGAGTAGGCGCTGATCATCGTGAGCACCGGCAGCCGAGTCGCAGTGCGGGTTTGGCCGAACCCGACTGGGATCTCCACGTCGGGAAACCACAGATCGCACTGGGCGATCTCCCCGGCCACATACGCCGTGCACGACGCCGGATCCGGTGGCAGATACACCGGCCGCAACTCGGCCACCCGCGACGACAGCACCCGAATGGAACGCTGCCAGCCGATCCGCTCGGCGATCACCGTGGCCGGCATCCTCGGATAGATCTGCAGCAATTCCCGGATCCGCGGTTCAAACCTCGTCGACGATCGAACCCCGCGGCGGTCGTTCGTACTTCGGCGGCCCATCGTCAGCCAGCGCCGACTTCACCGTGTTCTTCGAGATGTTCAACGTCCGAGCGATCACCTTGATCGGCAAGCCCTCGGCCCGGCGCAAACGACGGATCTCAGCCCAATCTTCCACAGACAACATTCCCTTCTGGTCCTCCTGGCTCGACTAGAGCCAGGCCACCGGACCAGGGGGTCAGTTTTCAGTTGCCCCGCCGGGGTCAGAATTCACGTGCCGCTGACACTGTCTAGTCCATCATGGCGCTACACGGTAGAGCTTCGTACCGCTCCAAGAACGAGACGGGTCCTTCGTATCGACTCTGGAACTTCGCTGCTGCCACCGGCCACTGCTCGCCGGCGTCTCCTTGAACGATCCAATCACCCTCCTTCGCAGGTACCGGCCCCTCGAGCGTGTCTATGGTTTCGCCCTTTCGCGCTGGTCGCGCCAACACGATCCCCGTCGCCTCCCAATGGTCCTTTCGTCGGCGCCGGTAAGAAGACCGGAATACATCATTCCGAACAGACCAAACTTCGTCGGCTGCATCACGGACTTCCCAGTCACCCATTCCGGCGTTCATCGCGTCGCCGGTTGATGCCTGCCATGACCACGGCCTCCAGCGGCGTCTGGCAGTGACTACGCCAGTTCGCCGGTAGGGACGCCAGAGGGGCTCGGAGCGATACCCTAATTCACGCAGGTGGATTAGCGTCATGGCTAGGCTGCGCAAGGAGGCGTCGAGCAGCTTCGGATCCGCCTGAGTCGCGGCCCAGTTGGCTACAAGCTTTTCGTGAGTTTTTCGCTCGTAGTCCCGGTTAGGCCCGTATTTCCAGCCCGCATCGACGTAGTGACGTCGCCAGCTCTCCCACTCGCCGCGGGCCATTGCGTAGGAAGCGTCATCGTCGAAACCCAGCAAGCGAAGCTGTTTTATCGGCGGGTTGTCACGCAGCATGGTAGGTGACAGGTGGTCTGGCAGTGAGTTCCAGGTGTTCCACGTGTGGCCCGCCAGTTGTTCCACCATCCAAAGGGCATTGCGGATCTGTCGCCTGTTCGATTCTCGATAGAAATCGCTGAGCGCATTCCAAGACACCGTCGCGGGGGTGTCGCGCTGCGTCGATGCAGCGTATCGTTCGTGAATCAGCCTCGCGGCGCGCTCCCAGTTATCCTGCGCCTGACCCGAAGGAAGGTCGATTCCCAATCGATAACTGCGAAGTTGACCCACTATCGGCGTTGCCTCTGCGGCGACGCTTGCCTTCGAATCCCAAACATAGATGAGAAGATTCGGGAAACGAGCGGCCAAGCGCGTACCGATCGTTGGGTCCATAACCGAGTCGACAAAAACCACCGCATCTGTGTTTTCGACGTCACAGACGAGACTGGTGAGCACGGCGTACGACGGCGATTCCTCTACGATTTCGATCGGCAACTGAACATTTCCGAATTGCCTACGGGATTCGTGGAACTCGTGGTCGCGCTTGAATTCGTCGGCATCCTCAGTAACCAATTTGAGAATTGGCAGAGCCGGGTCAGCCTCTGCTGCGTAGAAATCTCGTTCTAGTTGGCGACGCGCCATATCCGCACAGATAGCCACGGTGAGTTGCGAACTTCCGCAGACCAACACCCTGCGGATAGATTTGACTTCAACGATGTGATCGAGCAGTCGGCGTGCCGTCACCTCGTAGATTCCCACCGCGTCAGCGGCCCATCGGGTATCGGACCCGCCGAACTGCTCTGCCCTCCAGGCTTTCGCAAGCCAGGGGTCATCGATTCTGACGATAAGCGGTGTGCGTCGCTTGTGGCCGGCCTCTGCCATCCTCTGGTTGATCACTCGTAATCTGCTCAAATTCAACGAGGGGTCCGAAGCCAGCAGATACAGCCGATCAAGGTGCCTCCAGAGTCGCTGCATACCAACAGTTTCAGGCCGGTTAAAGTCCGCGCGGAGAATGCGGGCGCCCAAGGTGCGGCACTCCTGCATGGCTCGGCTGTCAGGAGTGGTCGTCAGCAGAACCAACGCGGCACTTCGGTGAATGGACCGCGCGATGGCGTTCACCATCGATTGGGCTTCGTCGTCCACGTCGACCACCGCAGTGACTGATCGAGCAAAGCCAGCACGAAATCGATCGGCGTGCTGACGAAAAACAGAGGCGGTGACGCCTACGATGCTGACCGCGAATGCCGCCAAGATCACCAATCGCGCGACGTCCAACGCTGCCGGTGGATCGATCGGGCAGACACCTTCGCGGAGCGACTTTTCGTCTAAGCCGCCTTTGATTAGGGACACGGTCCATTGGAGGGCGGTGAAAAAGGTCGGATTCGCTGGACCACTGCAGTACCAATACGAGGCGAGTCCCAGGACGAACCCCATCGCGAAAAGTCCAACAACAATTGCGACGGGGACCGTGGCCGAAGTCCGATTCTGTCGCAATTGGTAGGTGACGATGCAAAGGGCTAAAACGACGGCGACTGCGATCGTGATCGTTCGCCATTCTGCGGGCTTACCGAACCACCCGAAGGGCTCGGGTGGGCGGGATTCGGGACGAAAAGCGAGAACCACTAGGTAGCTAACAATCGCTAGAGATAGCGCGGCCAAGACTGCTTGCATAGTTCGCGCAGCACGCATCCGATTCCCCTCTGCAGCGGTGCACACCGATGATCCCATCGATAACACATAGATCAAGGCAGGATCCAGGATGGAGCTCGTTTGAAGCTGGTGATGAAGGTTCCGCGCTTGGCCCAGTTCACCTGTCCTTGGCTGCTTGCTACCGAAATTCGGTCCACCGTAATTCGTCTCTGGTACTTGATCGGTACCCGCCCCCGAGAGCCCGATTGACGCCGCTCGCCTCATCGATGAGTGAGTTCCGCTAACCGATCGTCCTCCCGCGGAACGTAGTTCGTCGACTCCACCTCGAGCCGTCGCCTGGGGTGCAACAATCTGGCGATTAAGTCCGGATGTTCGGAGGAACGGCTTCCCGCGAATGGCAAGAGATTTTTCGAAGATGACGCTCACGGAAGGTGCCGCGGTTCCTGAAGTCGAGGCTTCGACGTATGACGCCTTTCTCTCATACGACCACGACGACCGGCAAGTGGCCGCGGCCATTCAAAAGGGTTTACACAAGATCGGACGTCGTACTGGTCAAATACGGGCATTGAGGGTATTCAGAGACGACACGAATCTCGAGGCCAGTCCCAATCTGTGGGGAAGAATCGCGGCAGCATTGGATCACGCTCGGTTCTTGGTAGTCGTGCTTTCGCCTAACGCAGCCAGCTCTATCTGGGTTAACCGCGAAATCACTCACTGGCTTACAAATCGCAGCGGCGACCAGATGCTATTGGTGCTCGCTCGCGGTCGGGTTCGCTGGGACAACGAAAACCGCTGTTTCAGCCGGGACCAGTCCGATGCAGCTCCACCCGTTTTAACCACCCGCGGGGCTTTCCCATCGGAACCGGTGTATGTCGACGTCACATCCGACGCACCTTGGGACCTTCATTCGCCGACGTTCCGCGACAAAGTCACTTCGCTCGCGGCCCCCATCCATGGCAAAGCCAAGGATGCGCTGAGTGGCGACGACCTCCGCGAACAGCGCCGATATCTGCGTTTGCGCGCCGCTGCGATCGCTTCGCTCGCCATTCTGGCCGTTGGCGCGTGCGTGGCGGCACTGCTCGCCTTCGGGCAAAGTCGAGAAGCCACTCGACAGCGAGATCTCGCAATCGCTCAACGCTTGAGTATTGAAGCGCGCTCCACGCTGGCCGGTCTCACTCCCGGTGGAGATGCCAAAGCCTTTCAATTGTTGCTTGCAGCGCACTCATTGTCGCCAGCGCTTGATGAGGGGCCGCTACTTTCTGCACTGGCGCAACGTTCTAACACTTTGAAGACCGTCGATGCAGGAGCGGATGTTTATGCCGTCGCTTCTAGCATTGAGGGAACTCGGCTTGCCACCGGTACCCAAGACCGCCTCGTGAGATTGTGGGATGCAAACACCGGGCAACTCGTGGGCGAGCCCCTTCGCGGCCACACAGGTGTTGTTACTGGTCTGGCCTTCAGCCCCGACGGGCGACGTCTCGCAAGCTCGAGCACAGACGGGGTTAGACTGTGGAACGCACAAGATGGCCAGCCAGTCGGAAAACTCATAACCGGTCACGTTGGTGCGGTATGGCGCGTCGTCTTTAGCCCTGATGGGTCCCGGCTCGCTACCGCGGGTTACGATCACACAGTACGAGTGTGGGACGCAAACACCGGGGGTCCCCTCCTGGAACCACTCAGAGGCCACAGCGACGTTGTGCTTGGCATTGCGTTCAGCGCCGACGGAAGCCGGCTAGTCAGCGGCAGCGTCGACAGTACCTTACAAATTTGGGATTCTAAGTCCGGTCAACCCATTGGTGAACCCTTTGTAGGACACGAGAAACAAGTTTGGTCAGTGGATTTCAGCCCCGACGGTCGGCAAATCGCATCCGCCAGCGACGACTCGACCGTACGGTTGTGGGACGTTGAGTTACACAGAGAACTCTGGGTTGCGAGGGGGCACAAGGACGTAGTCTGGGACGTCGCCTTCAGTCCGGACGGTTCTAACGTGGCATCGGTTAGTGCTGACAAGACCGCACGAATATGGGACGCAAAAACCGGCCTCGCATTGGGACCGCCATGGTCAGGTCATTGGGCCGGTATTAAAGCCGTAGCATACAGCTCAGATGGCACACGCCTGGTCTCCGCCGGTTTAGATGGCACGTTCCGCGTCTGGAATGCGAGATGGCCTCTGACTGACAATTCCTACACCGTGACGAGCGTTGCCGTCAGCCCCGACGGACGACAGCTGGCGAGCGCCAGTGGAGACAAGACAGTGCGGGTCTGGAACATCGACACTGGAGAGCGGATCGGACCGCCGTTGAGCGGACACACTGATGTTGTCACAAGTGTGGCGTTCAGCCCTGACGGGAAGCGCCTGCTAAGCGGCAGCTTAGACGGAACTCTTCGGATATGGGATTCGAAGACGGGAGCGTCTCTCGGCGCCCCCCTGACAGGGCACAACGACGCTGTTACTAGCGTCGCGTTTAGCCCCGACGGTCGCCACATGGTCAGTGGGAGTTATGACGGGACTGTGAAGCTATGGAGCCCGCGATCCGGCCGTCTACTCCGTGAGATACGCCCTGGCGGAGGTGCTCCGACAAATTGGGTCATGGATGTCGCATTCAGTCCGGATGGTCGTCGCGTAGCAGTCGCCAATGCGACTTGGACCGTGGAACTGCTTGACCCGGACACAGGTGAATCCCTCGAAGGACTAATGGAGGGTCACACCGCAAGGGTGCATACCGTCGCCTTCAGTCCGGATGGTCTTCGCCTGGCCAGCGGCGGCCAAGATCAGACGATTCGGTTATGGGATGTTGGGACCGGCGCGGCAATAGGCCCTCCAATGAACGAGCACACTGGTCCAATAGCTAGCGTTATGTTCAACCCTGACGGCACGAAACTCGCCAGCGCCAGCTTGGACCACACTGTCCGACTATGGGATGTGCCGTCCGGCAGACCAATCGCGGATCCATTTGTCGGGCATGACGCTGAAGTGTCGAGTGTGGTGTTCAGCCTTGATGGCGAACGCCTCATCAGCGGCAGCCGCGACGGTACCCTTCGATTATGGCCCACCACCGCCAATGCAGGGATGATGTGCGAAAAGCTCGCTGCCAACATGAGCGAAAGCCAATGGCGCGACTGGGTGTCGCCGGATGTCCCCTATGTGAAATTGTGCCCGCATCTCCCCGTCCCGACAAATTGAAGGGAACGGTAACAGTCGGTGAAACGCTGGACACACTTGACGCTCGTGAGCACGTCCGTATCTGCGAACTGTCGACAAGAGTGATGCTGATAGGAAACGCGAACACCGAGCGCGGTGGCGCAATACACGGCAGCACTGTCTGCGTCAGCTTCTTGGCCGTCTCCGGATCGTCTCTATGGTGCGACGTATCCCGCGGATCACGTCGACGTACGCATCATGCTCGTTCCCCCACAAGTCGATCGGCCGACCATCGCTAGGTAGATGCTGCAACTTGGCGAATCGATAGTCCGCGAGATCGTAACTGCGAGCGAGGACAGGGATCACCGTCGCTTCTGATGTCCTCGCTCGCTCGAATGCCCGCGTCATCTCCACTCCGCGGATGTAATCGGAACTCATGGAGTACGCGCTGACAAGAAAAATGAACAATTCGGCCGAGTTGATCGCCTCGTTGATTTCGCTATCCCAGTCGCTTCCGGGTCCGATTTCTCGGTCAGTCCAAGTGTGTATCAACCCCTGCTGTTCGAGGCTTGACAAGTGAAGCGTCAGCTGCTCACGAAACGGTGCATCTTCGCGGGCATACGAGATAAAGACGCCGACCGGCCGATCGCGCGAAGATCTATCCTGATACGCAGCATCCAACCGGGCCGTCTGATTCTGTATCAGTCGCTCACTGAGACGCTCCGCCGTCGCGACATCGTCAGCTGACTTCAGCATGACGATCTGCTGCTCTAACACCTGTCGTTCCTGCTCGAGCTGAAGCAGTCTAGACGCTGCCTCCGTCGTAGGTGGTCGTGATGCGGCTTGGCCAGCTCCATGCCTCGACTCATGCCGCGCGATTCTCGGCTTGAGCCGCGCGAATTCTTCGAAGAAGGCAACGTAGCTTCGCGAGTCGATGTTGGCGTCCGCATGAAAGCAGAACGAAACGGAATACGCACGGTCTGACGTAGATAGACGTTCGCACACAACGTCCGCCATCGCCGCTGCCGATCCCTCCATCGATATCCCGGCGACACCGGTTCCTAGGGCAGGAAATGAGATGGAAACTAAGTCGAGGACTTCCATCAGATCCATGCAACGCTGCGTCGCACGCTTGACGAATTCCTCGGGACTCTCCGCGGAGATAGCTTCAGGGCCAATTGTGACTACGTGAAAGATATACCTCGCATCGAGCGCGCCCGCGCTGGTGACAACAACATCGCCCAGCTTGCGAGGAACGCTTTTCATGGCGTCGAGCACCATCGCGCTGCCCGCGGCGCGAGCGATTGCCTTCGACACACCACCGCCCATACTGAGCATGAAGTCGTCCGAACTGACGAGGACTTCTGCATTTGAGTCGAGTATGTTGGCGAACTTCAGCGTCAAAGACGACAGCCCGAAGGAATATGTGCGCTCATTGAACATCATGTCGCTCACTCCCCTACCGTTACCGCTCCCCCTGATTGCATCGCATGCATGCTGTCACAATGGTGAGGCCCTCCGCCCTAGACGCGTACAAGTTGAACCGAAGCGGCGGCGAATTTTTCGCCGAGAATCAGCTGCATACGCGTTCCTGATACAGAGGTAGGTAATCGTCTCCGAGACCCGCACAGCGTCTCGACAGGTCGGGTGTTCAACCGCTGTCATCGCTACCCGGCGCCCCAAGAGCTGGTTGCCGCCCAGGTAGTGTTCAATCATCCGATCGGCGGGCAATTCATTGACATCGCTGCAGCAGCTTCGAAAGGACCGCCCTGTCGCCTGCCAGCGTTATGCGACCACTGGTTTGCCATGAGAAGGGACCAGTTCGTCGTCCGTCGCAGGCCGTGTTGAAGGTGACGTCCCGCGCCCTGAGCGCGTGGCGCCGCACCGCGTCGCCATCCTGGATTTGGAACCAACCGGACTCAACCGCGCTCAGGATTTCATCACCGAGATCGCCCTGAGCCGACTGGACGGCAGTCCCATCCTGGACCTCACCGTCCAGTTGCCCGATGGAGTCATACGACCCACTCCAGCCAGCAACGACCCGGTCCCGCTCGAGGTAGCCCTCCGCTCGCTGACGACGCATCTAGCGGATATTGATCCTCTTGTCGGTCACATTTGCTCCGCTTCGACCTGCCTTTCCTGGATCAGGCCGCTAAGTCCGATGCGGATATTGCAGCCAAGTTTATTGCAGTGCATGCAATGACGGCATTGTGGCGTGCGACTGCTGCGCAGCGCTGATCTATGCGAGATCCGTCCGGAACCGTCCGCGGGTACGTATCTATGTCACGCGTGTGCGTCGATGCGGACATCCACTCTTCAAGAGGCGCGCGACTAGGCGTTTGCTGCTAACACGGGGCATGCTCATCGGCACCGAACCGTGCACACCGTTGTCGTTGAACGGTCGAAGTCCCGATGGGAGCTGCATATCGCCGGGGGAACACGCGGTCGCGAACCCTCAGTTGTGCGGTACCCAGGTTTGAAATTGGCTGAACGCGGCCCGTAGGTACGCAGATGCACAGCGGCGGTATCCGAAAGTGGCGACCATGGACACGACTACGCCTCGGTGACCTTCCAGCCGTCGGGTTACTGCAATGGCGCCAGCCCAGATCGCACCAACCCCACGCTGTCAGAGACGGTCTGCCCGAGTTCCCCAGCGCATCCACCCCGCCCCCAGTTCTCCACGGCCACAACAAGTGCCGCCGCCAGCACGGCCCCCGCCACCTCGGCTTTCAACTCGATTCCCGCCACGCCGGCATATCGCGTCCGCACGAAGTCGGTGATCACCGCCGCGAACGACGCTTGCACCACCCGCAGGTGACCGGCCGCCCGCTCACCGATCAGGCTCGCTCGCAGCAGCGCCGCCTGGCGCACCACCTCCAGATCGTGCGGGAAGCTTCCGACACTCGCCATCACCGCATCGAACAGCGATTCCGACGCCGGCCGCCGCGCCAGCGCCTCGGCCAGCCACTCCAGGTGCGTCTCGTAGTCCGCGAACAGCACCGCTTCCTTCGTCGGGAAGTGCCGGAAGAACGTCCGCTCGGTGACGCCGGCCTCCTCGGCCAGCTGCGAAACGGTCACGTTCGCGAACCCGTCCTTCGCGAACCGCGCCAACGCCACCCGCCGCAGCGCCTCTTTGGTCGCCTGACTGCGCTGCTGATGCAGGTTGACCGGTGCTGCCATAGTGCGCCGATCGTATCCCACAAATTTGTCAGTACCGCCACAATCATGTCAGTGCTGACATAACCTGCCCCGCATGAGCGACTTCGACGCGATCGTCGTCGGCGCCGGCCACAACGGGCTGACCGCCGCCGCCATCCTCCAACGCGCCGGCCTGCGCACCCTGTGCCTCGAGGCCAACACTTACGCCGGCGGCATGGCCGCCACCGTCGAACTCATCGAAGGCTTCCGCTACGAGATCGCCGGGTCCGTCCAGTTCCCCACCCCGAGCGAGATCACCAAGGACCTCGGCCTTGACACCCTGCCCACCGTCGACTCCGACGTCATGTCGGTCAACATCGGTGAGGCCGGCGAAGAAGCCATGGTCTTCTACCGCGACCCCATGCAACTGATGACCCACCTCGCCGACAAGCACGGCACCGACGCCGTCACCGGCATGGCCGAACTCATCGCCTGGAGCCAAGGCCCCGCCCGAGCACTCGGCCGCTTCGACGTCCGCAAACCACCCAAAACCATCGACGAGATGTACGCCTGCGCCACAAACGAATCCGAGCGACGTGCCGTCCACGAAACACTGTTCGGCTCCGCAATGGACGTCATCGACCGCTACCTGCCCGACCGCAAGCGCCACGCCGTCATGCGCGGCATGCTCGCCTTCCTCGCCATCAACTCCACCTACCGCGGGCCCTACACCCCCGGCAGCGCGACCTGCCTGGCCTTCGCCCTCGCCGTCCCCGACGAGAGCACCGCAATGATGACCAAACTCGAAGGCGGCATCGGCGCCCTCACCGAGCACCTGCGCGAGATGTTCGAAAGCCGCGGCGGTGAGATCCGCTACCGCACTAAGGTCGAGCAGATCCTCGTCGACAACGGCAAGGTCACCGGTGTCCGCTGCAAGAACGCCGGCACCATCACCGCACCCATCGTCGTGTCCAACCTCTCCCCCGACACCACCCTCACCGAACTCGTTGAGCCCGAGCACCTCTCACCGCAGCTGCTCGAACGACTCCAGGACCGCGACCACCGCGCGTCCTTCGTCCAGATGCACTTTGCCCTCGACGGCCTCCCCGAATTCGCCCCGCCGTACGACCTGCTCAACGAGCCCGGCATGCAGCCGTCCGTCGGCATCTTCGGCTCACCCGAGGAACAACAACGCCAATGGGAAAACGCCTGCCGTGGCATCGTTCCCGACAACCCGTCGCTGGGCGTCCAGATCCCGTCCGTGCACGACCCGAACATGGCCCCACCCGGCAAGCACGCCGCCAGCGCCTACGCCTACGCGTTTCCGGTCGAGACGCCCCGCGACCAGCACGGGCACTTGAAGAACGAGATGGCTCAGCGCGTCATCGACAAGATCACCCGCTACGCGCCGAACTTCAAAGACATCCAAATCCGGCACATCACCTTCACGCCGTACCACATGAACACCATGTTCGGCGCTCCCGCCGGCGACTTCTGCCACGGCCTGCTGCACCCCGACCTCATGGGCCCGAACCGGCCCGGCCCGAAGGGTTTCCGCGATCTACCGATCGGCATCGACGGGCTATACCTCGGCGGCGCCGGCTGTCACGGGGGCCCCGGTATCACCTTCATCCCCGGATATAACGCCGCCTACCAAGTGCTCGACGACCTCAGCTGAAACCTCGCCTCAACCTTCCGAGCGGTCAAACAGCGCGTAGGCGCGGAGAGTAAACCCGCCGAGATGCCACACTGATCCCCGTGGTCCGCACAGGCGCTCGAGCACAGGCTCTGCAAAATCTCATGGCCCGTGCCGGATTCACTGTGGCCACTAGTGCTCCACCTGCTCCTCGGCTCGATGCCCTCGGCTCACAAGCTCGTGAGCGGGTCGCCGGGTTGTTTGAGTCGCTCGGCGGACAGACACCGATGCCGCGATTGCGACCCGGGGCGTGGGACCTGGTGTTCTCGGGCGGGCTGGTGATCGAACTCGACGAGGAGCTGCACTTCAACCGCTACCGGGCTCAAACGCTCCATCGGCGGTGGGCGACGGCCCTTCCATGGCGCGACACGTATCTCGGCCTGTGCAGCGACTTCGAGACGCAATGCCTCGCCGCAGGGAAGTGGGGTAAGCGGTGGACGACTCCGTCCTGCGAGGCGATGTTCGGGCCGCCGAGTCCACCCGGTGTTCTGGACGGGCTTGGCTCACCTCGATGGAAGCAACGCGCGCTCTACGATGCGGTCAAAGACATTGCGGCGCTACAGGCGCAGACTCCCCGGCTCTGCCGGCTCTCGATCTGGGACCGGGTCGGCGAGACGACGATCGGCGACGCACTCGCTGCAGGCGCCATCGACCTTCGCCACTTCGCCGACTTCGTCGCACAGCGGACGATCTAACCGCGCCTCACCCACCGCCGCGATGCGCGGCTTACTCCGCGTCAGACAGACCGGACGAACGGTACCGCTATCGTGCCGGTTTCCTTGCCAGCAGCCACGCTTCGCCGTCGCCTTCGCCCGCGGCGATGACCTCGAGCTGAGCGAACGCCGCAGTCAACTCGCCCGGCTGCACCCGGAAGCGCCCGGCCCCAGCGCCGACCACGCTCAGCGCTGAGATCGCCAGCAGCCCAGCGGGTGCCAATCGATCGACGATGCACCGATCGAGCCGAGAATCACGGAAGCGGTGACACATGACGACGTCGATAGCCGGGCCCGCCGGTAGGCCGTCATCGAGATCGACCACATCGAACTGACACCGCTCCTCCACGCCGGCCTGCGCCGCGAGCTCCCGTGCCTGATCGATGGCTGTCGCCGAGATGTCGAGACCCAGGACATCGAGCCCGCGGCGGGCAAGCCACACGCCGGCGACCCCCTGACCGCATGCCAGATCCAGTGCCCGACCCCGAGTGGGGAACTCGGCCTCGAAGGGAGCGAACACCGCAGGAATCTCGGCTGCGGATACACCCGGCGTCGTACGGTTCCGGTATCGCTCTTCCCAGCGGATGCGATCCTGCTTGCTCACGCACTTCAGCGTACGTTCGCGTTCCGCCCATCCACGCCGAGACCCGCAGCTCGCCAATGCGGCCGCCAGACACAACGATGATCTGGTCGCAGAGAGGTTGGGGCGCAACGAGAACGCAACGCGCCCATCTCTGTTCGCGTGAGGCAACAAGGCCGCTCGTCTGACTCCTCCGCGAACGACACCGGTGTCACGAGAGCGCCGATTCGCCAATCAACACGAAAGATGCTGGAGCGTTGGGCAATTGACGACTTCACCCGCGGTGCGAGTCAGCGGAGGTAGACCTGGCCCTCTTGCGGATATCCGCCGCCGGCCGTGGCGATGTGCACATGGTCGTAGTGGTTGGCCGTGTCTGAGCCACGGTCCGACATGACATTCTTCGAGCCGTTGGGGCGGTATATGGTCTGTCGCCAGATGGCGTGCTCGAGGCCGAAGCGTTCCGCGTTCGCCATGACGTAGGCAAGGACCTTATCTCCGAGTTCGATCCCCGCCGCCGAGCGAGCATTCGGGATCATCACGTCGATCGCCAACCCGTGCGGATGCCATTTCAAAGAATCGGAGCGCACGCCGCCGATGGTGAGGATCTCAGGGAACTCCGCACTGACCGCACGCGCCGCCAAAATCGTGTCGACCTGCAGTCCCGTTTCCGGCGCCCTGCCCTGCGGCAACACGGGTGGGACACTCGGGGCGGGCGGTTGTGCGGCCATCAGGTTCACCGCCGGTGGCGGTAATTGTGGCGCCGCGGCGACGTCGCAGCACGCAACCGGGTCACCAACGTGCGGATAACTGTCTGCGCCGACCACAAACAATGTGGCGGCGATAACCACGCCTGCAACGACCGCCAAGCGCGGACGCCGCCGCGCCTTGGTGGATGAGTGTCTTCCCATCGCCGGCGGACGATACCCACCACCCCTATACGCTGACCAATCGCCCACCAGCACTTCAGCAATCGAATCCTCTGTCCCTGCTGTCACTGAAAGCAGATGTCACAGACATCCGGAAGGTACACCCAGTCGACTCAGAGCAAACTCAAGCGACAGTCTGCTCGTGGTCCAGATCATGTACCGCACGACAATGTGACGCAGCCCGATTTGCCGCCCGGACGACATCGAGAACTGCGTTTCGCCGCCGACTCAGCTGAACGACCGCCCGGCACTGATCAGCGCGTTAGGCTCCGGCGGTGGCCAACTACGTCACCGAGATCGGGCTGCTGATCATCGGGATCTTCCTGCTGTTCCGCGGGCTCCCCGGCGTCCTGCAACTGCTCGGCGCCCTCGGCTGGCAGCGCGCCTCCGGGACCATGCTCGGCTCAGGCGTCGCGGGCTACCAGACCCAGGCCGGCGCCGGACGCATGGGCGCCAACGTGCAGCGCTCTGTTGTCGCCTACCAATACCAAGTCAACGGCCAGACCTTCGTCGGGCAGCGCGCCGCGTTCGGCACACCCCTCGGATTCGGCATGGGCCTGGGCGGTATCGCCTCCGCCCAAGCCTCGCGATACGCACCCGGCCAAACCGTCGACGTCTGGGTTGACCCGAAGAACCCGATGAACTCGGTGCTACGCCGAAGCGCCCCTTCATCGTTGGTGATGACGGCGCTCGGCGTCGCCGTGCTAATCGCCGCTGTCATCTCGTTGATGGGCTGACATGCGCGCCGACGACCGCTTCGCACTCAGCCGCCGACGCCTCCTGCAACTGTCCGGCCTGGCAGCCGCCGCCACCGTCGCACCGCCACCCTTCGCAACAGCGGCTCCGTCTACTCCGAACATCTTGTGCCGCAACGCCTGGGGTGCTCAGCCGCCCCACGCCGGCGGCACACCCCACACCCCCGTCCGCATGACGATCCACCACACCGCGGTGGCCCTCGGTGACAACGCCAACGCGCCGGCACGCCTGCGCCAGCATCAGCACTATCACCAGGACACCCAGGGCTGGATCGACATCGCCTATCACCTCAGCGTCGACCGCAACGGCAACATCTACGAACTGCGAAAGCCCGAACTCGTCGGCGACACCGCCACGAACTACGACCCGACCGGTCACTTCCTGGTCGTCTGCGAGGGCGACTTCGACAAGGAGGAGATCACCGAGGAGCAGCTCCACGGCGCTGCGCTCGCCTTCGCCTGGGGAGCACAGCGATTCGACATCCCGACCGACACGCTCGCCGGGCACCGCGACGCCAGCCACGACACCTCGTGTCCAGGTGCGAACCTCTACGCCCACGTCGTCGACGGTGATCTCACGAACCGCGTCGATGCCCTCCTCGCCGCCGGAACGGTCGACCTCCGCACCATCTGCGGGACCGAGGCGTCCAAAGCAGTCGCAGACATCGAGTCCGGCCTCCGCTGACCGCGCGCCGCTGCGCCGCAGCGACTGCAGGCGGCCCCAATCGAGACTCGGGCGCTGCCGCGCACGCCTGAGCTCTACTGATCCAGGTGGTTCGGCCAACTCGGCGTTACGCCTGTGACGCATGAGGTACGACTGTCATCGACTCCCATGTCAGTGACTTCCAACAAACTAATGATAGGGAAATCCCTGATTCCTCGGCCTGGCTATCTCCGTACCGTTTACCTCAGAGGAAGCCGAAACGGGAGTGTTCGTCGAAGTTTCCGCAATCAAGTACAAGTGAACAAACACATGATGCGCGCCTAAGACCGGCGCCACGATTCGCCGCAGCAACGATCAGCGCGACCGTCTCGCCGTGTCGCGCCGAGCACGAGCACGGCCCACATGACGTCGCACCGCTGCGCGAAGGCGCTTCATCCTGGCACCACGTCTCGTCCGAAGCCGACGCATCCACCGCACGAACCCGTACGACCGAGAAATACCGCCATGAAGAAACCGATGGCCGGCCTCACGCTGGCACTGACTCTGAGCTTCGCCGCCACGGTCGGAACCGCCGCACCGGCATCCGTCGACAACGTGGCCTGGAACAACAACGTCACCTACACCGAAGCCCAGGCAGTGCTGATCGCCGCCAACACGCCTCTGCTAGCCGCGCGCCATTCCGACACTCCCAAAGGACGCCACCATGGTCTACCCCAACCCGTACTACGACCATCAGCAGCCGACCGTACCGTGGCCCGATGGCTATGACGATTCAGACCCCAAGCGCGGCAGGCGAAATCCCGTCGTCGCCGCCTCACTGTCCGGAGGCGTCGCGGTCCTCGTGCTGGCGGTCGGCGTGCTGGTCGGTCTTCAGCTCAGCGGAAACGACCCCACCGACACCGACTCGACGGGCGTGTCCCCGACCGTCGTCGCGAGCGCCCCGAACACGCCGGCACCCGCAGTACCGCAAGAACCCGCCGGACCGCGGCCTACCCACGACCCCACGCGTCTGGACCGGTCGACATACGAATCGCTGACTACGCGTGAGTTCGCGCTCATGGCCAAGGATCCCGACGCGTGGGCCGGCCGAAAGATCGTCGTCTACGGGGTGATAACGCAGTTCGACCCCGCGACGGGCGCGACGTCTTTCCGCGCTGACACGGGCCCCGCGCCGTTGACGGATGTCTACGACTATGACCAGAACACCCTCGTCACCGCTCATGACGCGGACATGGTCGCCAATTTCGTCGAGAAGGACAGGGTGACAATGTATGTCGAGGTGCAGGGGTCAATCACCTACGACACTCAGATCGGCGGGTCGACAACCGTGCCGTCACTGATGGCCAACATCATCGAGAGCACCAGCCGTCCCGCCCCACGGCCGGCACCCCCGACGTACCCGGCCTCACAACCCGATGTCGAAACCGCGAGCGGAAACCAACTGCGCGCGATTGCCGCGAGCGATCGCCCGATGGTGCTAGCAACTCTCGCCAATACCTGGGTGCCGCAACTGAGTTCCAAGCGGCTCGCATCATTCGCCGAAGGACGCACGTGGACACACTCGGCGATCCTGGCCGAGCACCAGCGGCTCCGTCAGGCCTACCCCGGTGCTCGGTTGCTGTGGTCAGGAGACTGGTCGACGTTCTCGGAGTCCAACTTCTGGGTGACGATCGCGGGGGCTACGTTCCCGACCGCCGACGGTGCCTTGGCGTGGTGCAGAAGCAACGAGTTCGACCGCGACCACTGCTTCGCGAAGCTGGTCAGCACCACTCGCCCCGTCGAAGGCAGCACGGACTACAACTAACGCACCAACCTCAGGCGTCCCGCACCGCCAACACCGGCCACCGGTCGGGCACGCCCTTGAGTTGGTGGGCGCCCCTGTCGTCGAACACGATCCGCGATCCGAGCACCAACGGAGGGATCGCTCCGGACACCAACACCTCCCCCGGCCCCGCGAGCCCCATGATCCGGGCCGCGATGTGCACCGCGATGCCGTGCACGTCGCCGTCGGCCATCTCGACCTCACCGGTGTGCAGGCCGGCGCGAATCGTCAACCCGAGATCGTCCAGCGCGTCGCGGATCGCGCACGAACAGTGGATCGCCCGGGCCGGGCCGTCGAACGTGGCCAATGCGCCGTCACCGGTGAACTTCACGACCGAGCCTCGCGCACCGGCGACGTGCCGCTCGACGACCCGATCGTGCGCGGCGAGCGCCGTCGACCACGCCTCACACCCAGCCGCGCCGCGCGTTCGGTCGATCCGACGATGTCGGTGAACAACACCGTCGACAGCACGCGGT
The DNA here is from genome assembly GCF_001500045.1 of Mycobacterium sp. GA-1199. Taxonomy (GTDB): domain Bacteria; phylum Actinomycetota; class Actinomycetes; order Mycobacteriales; family Mycobacteriaceae; genus Mycobacterium. The sequence goes on along the minus strand of NZ_LQIX01000001.1, from coordinate 8,293 downwards.
TGGTCGGCACGGTGCCGCGGCCACCGGTGAGGAACGACTCGATCTCGTCGACAACGATGTCCGCGTCTCCGGCGAACCACACGTGGTCCTCACCGTCGAACTCCACCAACCGGGCATGCGGAATCCGCTCGGCGACGTACTGCGCATGCCCGTCTCGCACGTGCCGGTCGCCGCGGCGGTGCATCACGAGCGTGGGCGCCTGAATGCTGTCCAACACCGGCCGGACATCGGTCCGCACGAACAGATCGAAGATCTCCGCGAAGTACCCCGGCCCACCCGCGAGCCGTTCACCTCGCGCCATCCAGCGACGCTTCGCCGGGTCCAGTTCCCAACTCGGTGTCAGATGGACGGCGTTGCCTCGCCCCACGCTCTCCTCGCACCACCGGACGTAGTCGGTAAGCGTCGGCTCGGGCATCCCGAACGGCTGGTCGGGCGTGCGGGCGTAGTTCGCGAACGGGCTCCACAGCACCAGCGACTTCACACGATGCGGATGGCTCGCCGCGAGCAGCATGACCGGCAACGCCGACTCGGACATCGCAAAGATCGAGACCCGTTCGGCACCAACGGTATCCAGCACAGCCAGCAGGCCGTCGACCCACGACTGCATCGCCGGCCGATCACAGATCGGCACCGCATCCGAGCTGCCGACCCCGAGCAGGTCGGTCAAGATCAGTCGACTGAACGACGACAGCCTGCGGAAGTGACCGGCGACGGTCGGTTCGTCCCACAGCAGATCTATGGGGAACGTGGCCGTGGGAACCCACAGAAGATCCGGCCCGCCGTCACCGACCACCTGATAGGCGAGGTGAACGTCGCGGTCCCGGGCGTAGACGGTTTCCGGGCTGGCCGCCATTGTCCGAGCATGCCACCGTCCAACGGCCGGCGGACTACTTCCCGCCATGGTCACCGACGCCCGGTCCCCCACCGCCGTCACAGGTTTGTCTCCGCCGAGAGGTGAACCTTTAGCCCTACGGCGACGTAAATTGATTGACAGGCTCATTACCGCCCTACGGGGATCGGAGGACCGCCTTGCTGTACCGGATCGCCCGACTGGCCCTTCGGATGCCACGCACCGTCATCGCGGTCGCGGCGCTGATGACGGTCGCGCTGGGCGTTCTCGGCGTCCCGGTCGCCAACAAGCTGTCGCCCAGCGGGTTCCAAGACCCGCACTCCGACTCGTCTCGAGCCACCCAGCTGCTGACCGACAAGTTCCATCAGGGTGACGTGCAGCTCCTCATCACCGTTACTTCACCCGACGGCGTCGACAGCCCGACCGCCAGGGCGGCCGGCGTCGACATCGTCGACAACTTGACACGCTCCCCGCACGTCGCGGATGCCACCTCGCCGTGGACCGTCCCACCCCCGGCCGCCGCCGATCTCATCAGCAAGGACCGCACCTCGGGTCTGATCGTCGCGGGCATCATCGGCGACGAGGCCACCCAACAGCGGCACGCCGAAGAGCTCACGAAGGACCTCGACCGCGACGGCGTCACGGTCCGCGCTGGCGGCGTCGCGATGGTCAACTTGCAGCTCACCGCCCAATCCCAACGCGACCTGGTGACGATGGAATCGCTGGCGATCCCGCTGAGCTTCCTCGTTCTGGTGTGGGTGTTCGGCGGCCTGCTGGCCGCGGCGCTGCCGGTCGCCGTCGGCATCATGGCGATATTCGGCGCGCTCGCCGTCCTGCGCATCATTTCCATGGGCACCGACGTGTCCATCTTCGCGCTCAACCTCACCAGCGCGATGGGCCTCGCCCTGGCGATCGACTACACGCTGCTGATGATCAGCCGCTACCGCGACGAGCTGTCCGAGGGCGCCTCGTTCGACGTCGCGCTCATCCGCATGATGACCACCGCCGGCCGCACCGTCGTGTTCTCCGCGACAACCGTCGCGCTGTCGATGGCCGTTCTCGTGTTGTTCCCCATGCACTTCCTCAAGTCGTTCGCCTACGCCGGTGTGGCCACGGTGGCGTTCTGTGCGGCCGCCGCCCTCGTGGTCACGCCCGCCGCGCTGGTGTTGCTCGGCCCTCGCATCGACGCGCTCGACGTCCGCCGCCTGGCCCGCCGCCTCCTCGGCCGACCGGAGCCCGAGCCGCAACCGGTCGAGCGCCGATTCTGGTACCGGTGCGCCACTTTCGTCATGCGCCGGGCCGTTCCGCTCGGGTTGGCCGGCGTCATATTCCTCATCGTGCTCGGCTTGCCGTTCTTCGGTGTGCGGCCGGGCCTGCCCGACGATCGCGTCCTTCCCAGGAGCGCCTCCGCACACCAGGTCGGCGACCAGTTGCGCGAGGACTTCGCCACCAACACCGACACCGCCGTGACCATCGTGTTGCCCGACGCGGAGGGCATCACCCCCGACGAGTTCAGCGCCTACGCCGCGGCGCTGTCCGAGGTGCTCGACGTCTCGGCCGTGTCCGCGCCCACGGGCACATTCATTGGCGGGCGGCTCGCCGGCCCACCCTCGGCGCCCACCGGCGAGGCCGAAGGCAGCGCCTTCCTGACCGTCGACAGCACCGCCTCGCTGTTCTCCGACGCCTCCGAAACCCAACTCGATCGCCTCGACGCGGTACCGGCGCCCGACGGCCGCGATTCCCTGCTGACCGGCACCGCCGCCTCCAACAGCGACAGCGTCGATGCCATCACCGCCAGGCTGCCGCTTGTCCTGAGCCTCATCGCCGTCATCATGCTGGCGCTGCTCTTCCTGTTGACCGGCAGCGTTGTCGTCCCACTGAAAGCGCTTGTGCTGAACATCCTTTCGCTCACGGCCGCGTTCGGTGCGATGGTGTGGATCTTCCAGGACGGCCACCTCGGCGCGCTCGGCACCACGCCGAGCGGCACGCTGGTGGCCAATGTCCCGGTGCTGCTCTTCTGCATCGCCTTCGGCCTGTCGATGGACTACGAGGTCTTCCTCGTCTCACGGATCCGCGAGTACTGGCTGCGCTCGGGCATGACGCGAGCCGACAATGACGAAAGCGTCGCGCTCGGCATCGCCCACACCGGACGAGTCATCACGGCGGCCGCGCTAATCATGTCGATCTCGTTCGCCGCACTGATCGCCGCCAATGTGTCGGTGCTCAAACTGTTCGGTCTCGGGCTGGCGCTGGCCGTGCTGGTCGACGCAACTCTGGTGCGCATGGTGCTGGTACCCGCCTTAATGCACCTCATGGGCGGATGGAATTGGTGGGCACCCGATCGGCTGGCCGGGCTGCATCGCCGCATGGGCTTCAGCGAAAAACCGGAAGCCCGGCCCGAACCCGCGACGCTGTTGAACCCACAACCCTCCGCATCCGTGCCTAGAGAGTGAGCACCATGAGCGTCATCGCAGGGGTGCACGGCGCGCTGCCCTCGCACCGTTACAGCCAGCAAGAGATCACCGACCGGTTCGTCCAGGTCCCGACCTTCGCCAGTTTCGAAGCCATCGTGCGCGAACTGCATGCGAGCGCCAAGGTCAACAGCCGGCACCTCATCATGCCGATGGACGACTACCTGGCGCTCGGCGATTTCGGCGAAACCAACGACGTGTGGCTCGAACATGCCATGAAACTCGGGTGCGAGGCGCTGTCGGGCGCACTCGACGACGCGGGATTGCAACCCGAAGACGTGGATCTGATCATGACAGCGACGGCAACGGGAGTGGCCGTTCCGTCGCTGGACGCACGCATCGCAGGACTTCTCGGCCTGCGGCCCGACGTGCGGAGGATCCCGATCTTCGGTTTGGGTTGCGTGGCCGGCGCAGCCGGGGTGTCACGCCTGCATGACTACCTGATCGGGCACCCCGACGGTGTCGCCGCGCTGGTGTCGGTCGACCTGGCCTCGCTGATGTTTCCCGCAGCGCCGCCGACCATGCCGACCCTCGTCGGCAGCGCCCTGTTCGCCGACGGCGCGGCCGCGGTCGTCTCTGTGGGTTCGGCTCGGGCGGAAGCGATTGGGGCCCTCGGCCCGGATGTGGTCGCGACACGCAGCCGGCTCTACCCCGACTCGCTGGACACGATGGGCTGGGACGTCCGCGCTGAAGGCTTCCAGCTCGTGCTCTCGGCCGGGCTACCTGACCTGATCGAGCGTTACTTCGCCGACGACGTCACCGGGTTCCTCGCCGACCATGACCTGACCGTCGACGGCATCGGCTCGTGGCTCTCACACCCCGGCGGACCGCGGGTGCTCGAGTCGATGGCGGCCGCGCTGGACCTCGATGACGACGCGCTCGAACTGTCGTGGCGATCGCTCGCCGAGATCGGGAACGTGTCATCGTCGTCAGTTCTGCACATCTTGCGTGATGCGCGCGCCAAGCCGCCGCCCGCCGGCACCCAGGGGCTCATGATGGCGATGGGTCCCGGCTTCTGCGCGGAGCTGTTGCTGTTGCGCTGGCACTGACGATGGTCTGGTACGCGCTGCTGATAGCCGCGGTGGCCACCGAGCGGATCGCCGAACTCGTGGTGTCGCAGCGCAATTTGGCGTGGAGCCGAGAGCACGGCGGCGTCGAGTTCGGCGCCGCTCACTATCCGCTGATGGTGGCCCTGCACACCGGTCTGCTGGTCGGCTGTGTGGTGGAGGCGCCGTTCCGCCCGTTCATCCCCGCATTGGGGTGGCCGATGTTGGCGCTCGTGATCGCCGCCCAGGCGCTGCGATGGTGGTGCATCGCCACGCTCGGCAGGCAGTGGAACACCCGCGTCGTCGTCATCCCCGACGCCGCCAGAGTCACCCGAGGACCGTATCGGGTTGTCGCGCATCCGAATTACGTTGCGGTCGCCATCGAGGGGTTGGCGCTACCGCTGGTGCACACCGCGTGGCTCACTGCGACGGTGTTCACGCTGCTCAACGCGGCGCTCCTGCGGACGCGAATCCGGGTCGAGAACGCGGCGCTGGGCGCCCTTCGATGATCGACCTGCTGGTGGTGGGCGGCGGGCCGGCGGGTCTGGCCACCGCCATCTACGGCGTTCGCGCCGGGCTCGAGGTGGTGCTCGTCGAGCGGCGGGCCCCACCCGTCGACAAGGCGTGCGGTGAGGGGCTGATGCCACATACGTTGGGTCAGCTGCATGGACTCGGTGTCGACCCGGCGGGGCGCGCGTTCACGGGGATCACTTACAGCGACGGACGACACAGTGTCACTGGGCCCTTCCGGAACGGGCCAGGGCGCGGAGTCCGCCGGACGGTGTTGCACGAGGCGCTGTGGGAGGCGGCGTCGAAGGCCGGGGTTCGCGTGGAGAGCGGAGCCGTCGGGATGGTTGAGCAGGATGCGGAATCGGTGCGCGGTAACGGCTTTCGCGCACGTTACCTCGCGGCCGCGGACGGTTTGCACTCTCCGATCCGCACCTCGCTCGGGCTGACCGTACCTGCGTCCGGGCCGCGTCGATGGGGCATCCGTCGGCATTACGCGGTGGCCCCGTGGAGCGACTGTGTCGAGGTGTATTGGTCCGACGACGGCGAGGCCTACGTCACCCCGGTGGCCGACGACTGCGTCGGCGTCGCGATCCTCACCGCGCGAAGAAACGGGTTCGACCACCATCTCGCGTCGTTTTCCGCCCTGCGAGACCGCGTCGCGGAACGCGGTCACGCACCCGAGCTGGCGGCCGGACCGCTGCGACAACAGGTGCGGCGGCGGGTCGCGGGGCGGGTGCTCCTGGTCGGTGACGCTGCCGGCTACGTCGACGCGCTGACCGGCGAAGGGCTGGGCATCGCGTTCGGCGCCGCCGCATTACTGGTGGACTGCATCGCCCACGACCGCCCCGCCGACTACGAGCGGCGGTGGCAACGCATGTCGCGCCGCTACCGGATGCTCACCGCCGGACTGGTGCGTGCCACCGCCTTTCCGTCGGTTCGCTCGCGGTTGGTGCCAGCAGCGGCGTCGGCGCCCAGTGTGTTCACCCGCGCAGTCAACCTGCTCGCAGAATAATCACCAGTCCGCAGCTGATTCACAGCGAACCGCCACCGCTGAGGTGAGTAGGGGGCGGTTCGGCGGGGTACGCGCCCTAACGGACGGTCGCTCACCGCACGTCGCTAGCGGTGTTCGACCGGACCTTCAACGAGGAGGGAACCGGCGGCCCGCCGTCGGTTGTCGGAAGAGGTACCTATGCCCGAAGTCGCGCAGCACCACGACGGATATCCCAAGTACCGCCGAATGGTCCGCTTCGATTGGTCGGAGACGCCGATCCACTGGGTTCCCGGCGACCCGTTCTCCACTCACATGATGAACGTCCTGCATCTGCTTTTGCCCGAGGGTGAACGGCATTTCATCAAGGCCGTCCTCGAGGCGTCGTCTCTGGTCGACGATCCCGAACTCGAGGCCTCGATCAAACCGTTCATCCAACAGGAGTCCTGGCACGCCTGGGCGCACCAGGTCGTGCTGGACCACCTGGCCGAGCAGGGCATCGACACCAAGCCCTACACCGACCGGCTCGGCAAGAGCTTGTCGATGACCTTGGGCGACCCGCCGAAGTTCTTCCCGCCACCGCTTAAACGGTGGTGGCTCTATCGCCGGTTGGCCGACGTCGCGGCGCTGGAACATTTCACCGCCGTGCTAGGACAATGGGTGCTGCAGAACCGCGGGCTGGACTATGCCCGCACCGATCCCGTCATGCTCGACCTGCTCCGGTGGCACGGCGCCGAGGAGGTCGAGCACCGTTCGCTGGTCTTCGACGTGTACCAGCACGTCTGCGGCAACTACTTCATCCGGGCGTTCTCGATGCTGATGACCGCCCCGCTTTTCGTCGGCTGGTGGATCGCCGGGGCGCGCTACCTCATGGCCAACGACCCGACCATCGACCAGAAGTGGCGGTTCCGGGACTGGCTTCGCGCCGCCCGCGAATACAAGCTGCCGGGTCCGTGGAACTTCCTCGTGACGGTGCCGCTGCGATACATGCGGCCCAGCCACCACCCGAGCCATGAGGCCAACACCCAGATGGCCATCGATTACCTGGAGTACTCGCCGGCAGCGCGGGCCGCGCGCGAACGCGCCGGATCCCCGAGCCGACGAAAGGATGCGGCGAAGGAAGGAGTCGGAGCGCGATGAAGGTGATCGTCGATCTGGACACCTGTGACGGCAACGGCGTGTGTATGAGCATCTGCCATGAAGTGTTCGACGTGCGCGAGGACGGTCTGCATGTGCTTCAAGACGCGCCCCGCGAGGAGCTCCGCCAGCAGTTGAAGGGTGCCGAGGTCTCCTGCCCCACCCGGGCGATCCTGGTGAAGGACTGACCATGGCGGCGGGACTGCGAGACGTGGTTGTCGTCGGCGCCGGAGTCGCCGGTGTACGAGCGGCGGAGACGCTGCGGCAGAAGGGCTTTGACGGTGCGCTGACGATCGTCGGCGACGAGCGTCAACCCCCCTACCACCGGCCCCCGCTGTCGAAGAAGCTGTTGTCCGGCGAGATCCATCGGGCCGGAATCGACATGGCGCCGCAATTCGACCTGGACGCGAGAGTGTTCCGGGGCGCATCGGCGGTCGGGCTGGACGACGAGTCGTGCACAGTTCGCGTGCAGGACGAGGGTAAAGAGCTGTCGCTGCGCTACGACGGGCTGGTGATCGCCAGCGGCGCGGTCCCCCGCGAGTGGCCGGGCGGTCCGGTTCCCGACGGCGTGATGATGCTGCGCACGGTCGACGACTGCCTCGCCATCCGGGAACGGCTCGCCTCGCGCCCCCGTGTCGCGGTGGTCGGCGGCGGCTTCATCGGGGTCGAGGTGGCGGCAACCTGCAGGGCGCTCGGGCTGAACGTGACGCTGATTCAACGGAGTTCGAACCCGCTGCTGTCCGCACTCGGCGGAGACCTGGCGCCGCACTGGGCCGAGCTGCACCGGCGCCACGGTGTCGACCTGCGGCTCGGAGTCGGCGTCGAGAAATTCGTGGGCAGGCGCAAGGTGAAGGCCCTTCGGTTGACCGACGGTTCCCGGGTCAAGGCCGACCTCGTCGTGATCGGGCTGGGCGTCACGCCCGCGACCGACTGGCTCGAGGGCTCCGGAGTGCGCATCGACGACGGCGTGCTCTGCGACGCCACCGGCAGAGTCGAGGGAGCCCGCGGCGTCGTGGCGGCCGGTGACGTGGCGCGGTGGTGGCATCCGCGCTACGAACGCCATCTGCGGATCGAGCACTGGGACGTCGCCAACCGCCAGGGCGAGGCGGCGGCGCAGACGCTGTTGGCCGGTCCGCAGGACGCCGAGAGCTATGACGAAATTCCCTACTTCTGGTCTGACCAGTACGACGTGAAACTTCAGATGCTGGGTCTGCCAACCGATCACGATGCGGTCGACATCATCGAGGGCGACCTCGACCAGTGGGAGTTCGTCGCGGCGTACGGGCGCGGC